>NZ_JBVAXU010000007.1:0-295598 GCF_055419505.1 Mycobacterium sp. IDUB_9
GGGTACACCGTCGACGGCCGCTCGCCATTGGGCTTGTTCACCGTGACATCGGCCAGATAATTCAAGATCTTGGTACCCCGATCCGCCGGCGTGTGCGCGGTCAGAAGCTGCGGACGGTCGTCGATGAACGAGGTGGTGACCCGACCAGCGGCGAAATCGACGTCCTCCAACACGGCCTGCAGGAACGGAATGTTCGTCGATACGCCGCGAATGCGGAACTCTGCCAAGGCGCGACGTGCGCGCCGCACGGCCACACCGAAGTCCCGGCCCCGGCAGGTGAGCTTCACCAACATGGAGTCGAAATGCGCCGAGATCTCAGCACCGACATTGGTGCCGCCGTCCAGACGTACACCAGCTCCCCCGGGCGAGCGATAGCCGGCGATCCGCCCGGTGTCCGGCCGAAAGCCGTTTGCCGGGTCCTCGGTGGTGATCCGGCATTGCATAGCAAACCCGCGCACCGTCAACTCGTCCTGAGCCAAACCCAATTCCGAAAGCGTTTCGCCACCGGCGATTCGCAGCTGACTCGCCACCAGGTCGACATCGGTGATCTCTTCGGTCACCGTGTGCTCCACCTGGATGCGCGGGTTCATCTCGATGAACACGTGGCGCCCGCGCGCGTCGAGCAGGAACTCCACGGTGCCGGCGCACGAGTAGCCGATCTCACGGGCGAACGCCACCGCATCGGTGCAGATCCGTTCCCGTAGAGCAGGATCCAGGTTCGGCGCCGGCGCCAGCTCGATCACCTTCTGATGCCGCCGCTGCACACTGCAATCCCGCTCGAACAGGTGCATCACATTGCCCTGCGTATCGGCCAGGATCTGCACCTCGATATGGCGCGGATCGAGCACAGCCTGCTCGAGGAATACCGTCGGATCCCCGAACGCTGACTCGGCTTCCCGTGACGCGGCTTCGATGGCCTCGGGCAGCACCTGCGGCTCGGCGACCCGCCGCATGCCACGCCCACCGCCACCGGCAACCGCCTTGACGAACAACGGAAATTCCATGCCGCTCGCCGCTGCAACCAGTTCGTCCACCGAAGCAGACGGCTCCGACGACGCCAAGACCGGTAGACCCGCGGCCCGAGCTGCCGCAATCGCGCGCGCCTTGTTGCCCGTCAACTCCAGAACCCGTGACGGCGGACCGACAAAAGTTATCCCGGCCTCCGCGCAGGCGGCCGCCAGTTCCGGGTTCTCCGACAAGAACCCGTAGCCCGGATACACCGCGTCCGCGCCCGAATACTTTGCCACGCGGACGATCTCGTCCACCGACAGGTACGCCCGTACCGGATGGCCGATCTCGCCGATCTGATACGACTCGTCGGCCTTCAGCCGATGCAATGAATTGCGATCCTCATACGGATACACCGCCACCGTCGCGATGCCCATCTCGTAGGCAGCGCGAAACGCACGGATCGCGATCTCGCCACGATTGGCGACCAGAACCTTGGAGATCACGAGAGCGCGCGCTGCGGCTGTCCGCTGTAGTCACTGAGCGGCCGGATCAAGGCGTTCGACGCGGCCTGCTCCATGATGTGGGCAGTCCAGCCGGTGATCCGACTCATCACGAAAAGCGGCGTGAAGCTTGGGATGTCGAAGCCCATCAGGTAATAGGCCGGCCCGGTTGGGAAGTCCAGGTTCGGCTTGATCTTGGTGGCCGCGAACATCGCGCTCTCCAGCACGCTGTAGATGTCCAGCCACCGCTGGCCATCGCGCACCGCCGCAATGTGCTGCAGCGCGGCCTTCATGGTGGGGACCCGGGAGTCACCGTTCTTGTACACCCGATGCCCGAATCCCATCACCTTGTCTTTGCGGGACAGCTTGCCGTGCAGCCACTCCGCAGCGCGGTCGGCCGAGCCGATCTCGAGCATGTCGTGCATCACCGCCTCGTTGGCACCACCGTGCAGCGACCCCTTCAAGGCGCCGATGGCAGCCGTCACCGCGCTGTAGATGTCCGATTGGGTCGAGGTGACGACCCGTGCCGCGAACGTGGACGCGTTGAAGCTGTGCTCGGCGTAGAGAACCATCGACTGCTCGAAAGCGTTGACGATCGCCGGGTCCGGCACGTCGCCGAAGCACATGTTGAGGAAGTTCTCCGAGTAGCCCATGTGGCTGTGCGGGGCAATCGGTTCCAGCCCGCGACGCCTGCGCATATCGGCCGCGACGATGGTGGGCAGAACCGCGAACATCCGCAGCGACTTGGCGAAGTTGGCCGAGGGGCTGCTGTCGTCCTCTTCCGGGTCCTCGGCACCCAGGTAGCTGATCGCGGTACGTACCACATCCATCGGATGGCAGTTGTCCGGCAGCTTGGCCAACAGTGACTGCATCGAGCGGTCGATGCGGCGCGAGGCGCGCTCCCGCTGGGTGAACAATGCCAGTTCCTGATCGCTAGGCAGTTCGCCGTGCCACAGCAGGTAGGCCACCTGCTCGAAGCTGCAGTGGGCGGCAAGGGCCTGCACCGGGTACCCGCGGTAGGTCAGCGTGTTCGTCTCGGGCACCACCTTGGAGATGGCGGTGGTGTCGACCACCACCCCCGCCAGGCCCTTGTGGATCTTCGGCGTGTCGGCGGCGCCGTTCGCGGTAATAGTCACTGCGTCGCCCCTTGCAGCGAGAAGTTGTAGATATCGGAGTCGAACTGGTTGTAGTCGGTGTAACGCAGCAACTCGTAGAGCCGGCTGCGATGTTGCATCTGATCCACAAGGCCGGATTGTGTTCCTGCCGAGGAAATCTCGCGGAGCCCGACCTCGACCGCGTGCATGGCCAACCGCAGGGTGGTGACCGGGTAGATCACGATGTTGTAGCCGATCTCGGACAACTGCCCCGCAGTGAGTAGCTCGGATTTGCCGAACTCGGTCATGTTCGCCAACAGGGGCACATCGACCGCCTCACGGAACTGCTCGAAATCTGCCGGGGTGTGCAGTGCCTCGGTGAAGATCAGGTCCGCACCGGCGTCGGCGTAGGCCTTGGCCCGGTCGATGGCCGCGGAGATTCCTTCGATACCCGCGGCGTCGGTACGGGCACAGATGATGAAGTTCGGATCTCTGCGCGCCGCGACGGCCGCCCGCAGACGCTTGACCATCTCCGAGGTCTCGACCACGGCCTTACCGTCGAGATGGCCGCACCGCTTGGGGTTCACCTGGTCTTCGAGGTGAAGACCGGCCACGCCGGCATCCTCGAGTAGCGTCACGGTGCGGGCCGCACTCATCGGCTCCCCGAACCCGGTGTCGGCGTCGATGAAGGTCGGAAGTTCGGTGGCCGAGGCGATCTGGGCGCCTCGACTCGCCACTTCGGTCAGCGTGGTCAAGCCGATGTCCGGCAGGCCCAGGTCGGCGGACAGCACCGCACCGGATACATAGACGCCGTCGAAGCCGATCTCGGCGACGAGCTTGGCGACCAGTGGTGAGAACGCGCCGGGAAAGCGCAGGAGACGACCAGACTCCAACCCGCGGCGGAACTTTTGGCGCTTCTCCGAGGCCGGTGTGGCCGAGCCGAGCAACCCGCTCATCGGTGCTGTCCTCTCTTCGCGCAAGCGCTCATCGGAAAATCCCCGAGGGGACCGTCGGCGCCTTGTCCAACACCCGCGGATCGACCCGGACATTGAGCGCACCGAGCCCACCCGACTTGGTCGCCGAGACGTTCTCCACGGCAGACAGGAACCGTTGCTGTTCTTCGGCTTCCACGACACCTTCGGCCAGCTCGGCGAACTTGGCGACATATTGCGCACGCTCGAAGGGACGCGCTCCGAGCGGATGAGCGTCGGCGACCGCGAGCTCGTCGACGATGGTCTCACCGCTCTTGAGGGTGATGACGGCCTTGGCGCCGAATGCTTTTTGGGCCGGGTCGTTCGAGTGGTAGCGCCGCGTCCACTCCGGGTCTTCGACAGTGGAGATCTTGCGCCACAGCTCGACGGTGTCGGGCCGGTGCGCCCGCTCCGGCGCGTAAGACGTTTCGTGGTGCCATGTTCCGTCCTGCAGCGCGACGGCGAAGATGTACATCACCGAGTGATCGAGCGTTTCGCGGGAAGCATCGGGATCGAACTTCTGCGGATCATTGGATCCGGTACCGATCACGACGTGGGTGTGGTGGCTGGTGTGCAGCACGATGGTGGCGATCTGGTCCAGGTCACCGATTCGCCCCCGCATCCGGCGGGCCAGGTCGATCGGCGCCTGACTCTGGTACTCCGCCGAGTGTTCCTTGGTGTAGGTGTCCAGGATGGCGCGCTTGGGCTCGCCCGGTGCCGGCAGCGGCACCTGGTAGGTGTGGTCCGGGCCCGACAGCAGCCAGGCGATCACCCCGTCCTCGCCTTCCCAGATCGGGGCGGGCGATCCCTCACCGCGCATCGCACGGTCGACGGCCTCGATGGCCACCTTGCCTGCCCATGCCGGGGCGTAGGCCTTCCAGCTCGAGATCAGCCCCTTCCGCGATTGGCGGGTGGCGGTGGTCAGGTGCAGGGCCTGACCGATTGCGGCGTAGATGGTTTCGGGGTCCAGCCGCAGCATGGTGCCCAAACCGGCGGCCACCGACGGTCCCAGGTGGGCAACGTGGTCGATCTTGTGCTCGTGCAGGCAGATTCCCTTGACCAGGTCGACCTGTACCTCGTAGGCGGTGGCGATACCGCGGATCAGGTCGGCACCGTTCACCCCGAGCTGCTGGGCCACGGCGACCAGTGCGGGGATGTTGTCACCCGGATGGGAGTACTCGGCGGCCAGGAAGGTGTCGTGGAAGTCCAGTTCGCGGACGGCGACGCCGTTGGCCCACGCCGCCCATTCGGGTGAGACCGCGCCGTCGACGCCGAACACTCCTGCGCCCCTCGGTGTCTTGTGCGCGAGCGCCTGGGCACGGGCCACCGTCACCGGCCGGCGAATCACCGACGCGGCCGACACGGCGGCGTTGTCGATGATCCGGTTGATCACCATCGCCTCGGTCTCGGGCGGTACCGGTACCGGGTCGGCGGCGATCTCGGCGATCTTCCAGGCCAAGTGTTCGCTACGCGGGAAGTCCTCGGCGCTGCGCCGTGTTCTGACGTCATGTTCAAGCATGATCCGCACGGTACGCAGATGCGACCACCGGGGAAACCACCTGTAAATGCGTATTTTTGTGTCCTTTGAACCCCACTTTTGCGAATGTTGTGAAACCCGATCGAGGTAGCCTCGTCAGCGGTGACCAAGACATTCGCCGGCGCCCGTCTGCGACGGCTACGCGACGAGAGAGGCCTGACGCAGGTCGCGCTCGCGCGCGCCCTGGGACTGTCGACCAGCTACGTCAACCAGCTGGAGAACGATCAGCGCCCGATCACGGTCCCGGTGTTGTTGGCCCTGTCCGACCGCTTCGATCTGCCGACTCACTACTTCGCCCCCGATGCCGACGCGCGGCTGGTATCGGACTTGCGCGAAATCCTGACGGACAGCGCCACCACCGCGCAGATCGAGGAGCTTGTCGCACGGATGCCCGAGGTCGGTCAGACCATGGTGAACATGCATCGCCGTCTGCACGATGCCACCGCCGAACTGGAGGCCGTGCACGGTCGGGCCAACCTGGATGCGCAGGCGGGCGCGCAGCAGCCCATGCCTTTCGAGGAGGTGCGCGACTTCTTCTACGACCGACGAAACTACATCGACGCGCTCGACCGCGCCGCCGAGGAGCTGTTCGCCCGTCACCGCCTCCAGATTGGCGGGCTCGACCGGCAACTGGCCGACTTGCTGGCAGGCGAGTTCGGCATCTCCGTCGTAGTAGACGACGGAGATGTGTTGGGTTCCAGCGTGAAACGCCGGTACCAGCCCGAAGCCGGCACGCTCCACGTGGCGCGATGGTTGCTGCCCGGCCAGCGCGCATTCCAACTCGCCACCCAGATCGCTTTGTTGCTGCACTCTGAACTGATCAACTCCATCGTGTCCACCGATGACCAATTGAGCTCGGAAGCAAGGGATGTCGCACGGATCGGGCTGGCCAATTATTTCGCCGGCGCCCTGCTGCTCCCCTACCGGATGTTCCTGTCCGCCGCCGAGGAGTTGCGCTACGACATCGACCAACTTGCCCGGCGTTTCGAGATGGGATTCGAGACGATCTGCCATCGGCTGTCCACTCTGCAGCGGCCGGAGGCCCGCGGCGTCCCGTTCATCTTCGTCCGTACCGACAGCGCAGGAAACATTTCGAAGCGTCAGTCCGCCACGGCCTTTCACTTTTCCCGGGTGGGCGGAAACTGTCCGCTATGGGTGGTGCATCAGGCGTTCTCCCGTCCCGGCGAGTTCCTGACCCAGGTCGCTCAGATGCCTGACGGCCGGAGCTATTTCTGGATCGCGAGAACCTCCGCGTCGGCACCGAGCCGGCACCTGGGTACCCCCAAGAGTTTCGCCATCGGGCTCGGCTGCGATCTGAGCCATGCCGACAAGCTCGTCTATTCGGTGGGCATCGATCTGGCCGATCCCGAAGCCACAGTGCCCATCGGAGCGGGTTGCCGGATATGCGACCGACCGGCCTGCCCACAGCGGGCATTCCCATATATGGGGCGGCCGGTCCATGTCGACCCACAGACCAGCAGCAATCTGCCCTACTCCCCGACCACGTAGGGGTCGACGCAGCCGCGTTGCGCGCGGAGCCGAGCGGGTGTGCAATCCCCGAGGTCAATGCGGGAGAATGGTCCGGTGGACTGCGTTGTGGCACGTGAGGCGCTTTCGGCACGCCTCGATGGGGAGCGTGAGCCGGTCCCCTCTGCACGCGTAGACGAGCATCTCAGCGATTGCCCGGAGTGCGCCACCTGGTACGAGCGGGCCGGAGTTCAAGCCCTGCAATTACGCGATCTGGCCAACACCGGGCTGATCGGCGCCGTGGGCGGACACCCTCACCGCGGGGCGGGCGCCGTGAGCGGGCTGTGGCAACGGCTGAGCCCCCACCTGCGGACCATCGCGATCGTCGTCATCGGGGTAGCCCAAGTGGGTTTGGCGATCGTTCAAGCGGCAGGCATCAATTTCGGGATGGTCGGCGCACATCACGGCTCGGCCAGCGGGGCTCATTTGCTCAACGAGTCCACGGCGTGGTCGGCGGCGCTGGGGATCGCGACGGTTGCCATGGCGTTCCGCCGGCGCATCGCGCCCGGTCTGGCCTGCGTGCTCGTGATCTACTGCGGATTCCTGACCTATTACGTGGTGTCGGATGCGCTGGCGGGGCAGGTGACACCGGTGCGCGTCCTGAGTCATGTTCCCGTGGCGTTGGCTGCCGTCGTCTCGATGTGGGCTTCGCGCACCACGCGTCCGCACGACCCGTCGCCCAGGGCACACGGTGCGGATGACGAATCGGGCCCGGCCGAGCCGAACCGTCGTCATCTCCGCGCAGCCGATGACCCAGCCGCCTGAGCGGCTTACAACATCACGCCGAACATGATCGCCATCCCTGCGGCCATCATCGCCCGGCACAACGTTCCGAAATGCGAGGACGCCGGAGTTTCGGACCGCTGGCGGCCCGCGAAGTAGCGGTACAGCCACACGGCGGCGGCGATCACGAAACCGATTGTCAACAACCAGTTGATCGCAGGGATCCAGAGCGGCGGCTGCACCGAGACATGTTCCACGGCCATCGCCGTGCCGCCATGGTGCCCGGCCGGATGCATCGCAGACATGTCGTGGCTGCCCTCGCCGACCGTTTCGGTATGGCGCCCAATCACATTGCCGTCCATGACGGCATACATCCAGGCCATCGCCAGCATCATCGCGGCGTGATAACCGTCGACCAGGTGGTCATGTTTCGTCCCGGACCTCACCGATCCGGCCACGAACCAGACCGCCGCGGCGACGAAGAAGAACATCGGCCCCTGCGTCGGCAGCTCGGCCCCACGCGGCCAGGCCATCACCACCATTGCGATGGCCATCGCCAAGTGGAGCAGCCGGCTCACCGCAGCGCTCGGACGGCCACGAGAACCCGCCAACGCGTAGGTGCACTCGAACGCACTCAGGGCGAACAAACCCGTCACCACCCAGCGGAGTGCAAGATCGGCGATCATTCCGGGTCCTGTCTACAAGAGTGTCGGGGTGCGGTCATCCTCTGTTGGTCGCAGATGCGGGCGCCAAAGTTCCCGCACCCGTCAGCACTACGACACGTTGTCGTAGAATCGCATGGCCGCGACGTTTCGTTCGTTTCCGCGGCGGAAGGCCGGTTCGACTATGGCGCGTGTGCGCATGTCCGCTGCGGCCGGGGTGTGGCGGGAACGCCTGACACTGCTCGGCATCGTCGCAGGTTGCACTGTGGTGCTGTTCATGTGCGCCTCGCAGCTGGGTGCACAGCGGCTGGACGCGGCGGGGATCGCCGATCCGGGAACCGTCACCAGCGCAGCTCGCTTGCTCGGACACTGGGCCGGCATCCTGGCGGGCGCGGTGTGCGTCGGGGCTCTCGTCTGGATTGTGACGACGGCGACACCTCGCGACGACGGGCGAATCGACGCGGCGTCCTTTTCAGCGCATCTGCTCGTCGAACGCATCGCCATCGTCTGGGCCTGCTGCGCCGCGGCGATGGTCGTCGTCTCGGCGTCGGCCGACGCGGGTATTCCCGTCGGCCGCCTCGTCTCCGGTCCCGGCCTCGGCAGCACCATCGCCGCCTCTGAGGCCGCTCGCGGGTGGTGCGTAGCGACGTTGTGTGCGCTGGCACTGGCCGTCGGCGTCCGTTTCACTCTCCGCTGGGTCGGGCATTGCGTGGCCCTCCTGCCGGCGTTGGTCGGAGTGGTCGCAGTGCCTGTGACCGGCAATGCCGGGCAGGGGCCGGACCATGACATCGCCACCAGCGCGGTGATCGTCTTCTCGGTGGCCGTCGCGGTTTGGGCCGGAACGAAAATCGTGTCCGCCGGATTGCCGGACGTCGTGTTTCGACGCCGGGTCCAGGTGCTACAGCTGGCATGTGGGTCAGTAGCCATCATCTACGGCGCCCTCCTCGCCACGCTGATGTTGGGCGGGTTGCCGATCCTGGGATCGGCCTACGGGCGGGCCGTGGTGGTCGCGGGGGTGCTGCTGGCACTGGTCTGGGTTGGCGACGGGGTGCTGCTGGTGACGCGCGGTGCCCGGTCGCGGCTGCTCAATACTGTGTCCGCGGCCGCGATGGTCATCGTCACCGCCGCGGTGGCGCTCGCCGCGAGCAGTGTCCCGCCACGATTCACGGTCCACGAATTCTCAACGTGGGACGTCTTTTTGGGCTACCAGCTCGATTCACCGCCGAATGTGGTCAGCCTGATGACGGCGTGGCGGTTCGACCCGCTGATCGGAACGGCAGCCATCGTGCTCGCACTCGGCTATCTCCTCGCCGCGACACTGCTGCGGCGACGTGGCGACCACTGGCCGGTGGGACGCACGATCGCCTGGTCACTGGGTTGCGCGGCCCTGTTGATCACCACGAGTTCGGGTGTGCGTGCCTACGGATCGGCGATGTTCAGCGTGCACATGGGTGAACACATGGCCCTGAACATGTTCGTACCGGTACTGCTGGTACTCGGCGCACCCGTCACCCTCGCTCTACGGGTCCTGCCCGCCGCACCGAAAGGCGGGGCACCGGGGCCCCGCGAGTGGCTGGTGTGGCTCGTGCATGCACCGGTGACACGGTTCGTGTCGCACCCGGTGACGGCGTTCATACTGTTCGTCGGCTCTCTGTACCTCGTCTACTTCACGCCGCTTTTCGACACCTTGATCCGGTATCACTGGGGCCACGAGTTCATGAGCGTGCATTTCCTGCTGACCGGCTACCTGTACTACTGGGGAATCATCGGCATCGACCCGGGACCGCGGCGCCTCCCCTTCCTGGGGCGTCTCGGGCTCCTGTTCGCCGTGATGCCGTTCCACGCCTTCTTCGGCATCGCCACCATGACGATGACATCATCTCTGGGCGAGAGCTTCTACCGATCCGTCAATCTGCCTTGGTTGCAGAGCATCTCGGATGACCAACACCTGGGCGGCGCCATCGCGTGGGGTTCGAGCGAGCTGCCGGTGATCATCGTGGTGATCGCCCTGGTGACCCAATGGGCCCGCCAGGACCGCCGAGCCGGAGAGCGGGAGGACCGCCACAGCGACCGCGGGTACGACGACGAACTCGACGCCTACAACGCGATGCTCAGCGAGCTCGCCCGTAACCGTCGGTGAAGCGCGTCCGGACCGATCCGACCCGGATTGCGGCGATGGCTGGGTTATTCGGCGGTGTCAGAACCGCACGTGCAGTTGCTCCCGCAGTTGCAGTTCTCGCACGTACAGTTCGGGTTGTCGCACTTCGTCGACTCGGCTGTTTCATTGCTGGTCATGCATGTGAGATTACGCCCAAGGGTTGCTGATCAGGCCGCAACGGAACTAATCCCGCTGTGTTCCCGACCAATCAGTGGACACCCCAACGGTCGATGTCAGGCGGTCAAATACATTGATGAGCGAGGTATCTCGGTGACTTCGAGGCAGATCACCGGCACTGTCGAGACCGAACTGCGGGCTATTGAGCGCCGAGTGTTCGAAGACGTCTGGATCAGCACCACGCGCGCCCGTGCCCTGGCCGCACTTGCCGCAGTGCTGGCGGTGCTGGCCCTGACGCTGCGGGCGACCGGCGAAGCCGCTGCCGGCGTTACCCGCAACGGGCACTGGATATCTCTGGTCGCTGTTTCGCTGTTTGCTTTCGCGGCATCGGTATCGGCATTCGCTCTGCTGCGTCGCCGATTTCGATGGTGCTGTATGGCGATGTGTGCGTCAGCTCTGGCCACCGTGGACGGCGCCGGAGCGTTCTGGTGGCATCACACCGCACATACCGCTTCCTGGATTCCGGCGGCTCTGGGCACGCTCACCGTTGCGGCACTGACTGCCGGCTGGCTGGGCGTGTGCCTGGCGCCACTGGCCTCGTCTCAGCCGGATATGCGCGCGGCCGGCAACTGAGCATCACCGAACGTGTTCGGTTGGACCGTCCCGTAATTGCGTAACCGCAGGCTGTTCGACACGACCAGGAAAGATGACACCGCCATCGCCGCGCCGGCGATCAACGGATTCAGCAGGCCCGCCGCGGCGATCGGAATAGCCGCGATGTTGTATCCGAAGGCCCAGATCATGTTGACCCGGATGGTGCGCATTGTCGCCCGGGCCAGGCCCAACGCCTGCGGAACCGAATCGAGATTGTCACGGACCAGGATGATGTCGGCCGCGCCGATGGCCACATCGGTCCCCCGGCCGATGGCCAGGCCCAGGTCAGCACAAGCCAACGCGGGGCCGTCGTTGATCCCGTCGCCGACCATGGCCACCACCCGGCCCTGATCGCGCAGCTTCTCGATCGCGCCGACCTTGTCCTCCGGCAGTACCTCGGCGACCACATCGTCGATGCCGACCGCTGCGCCGATCGCGGCGGCGGTCGCGGCGTTGTCACCCGTCAACAGCATGGTCTTCATGCCCTCGGCATGAAGTTGCGCGATGGCACCGGCCGCCGACTCCTTGACGGCGTCGGCGACGCAGATGGCACCGCAGACCGTGTCGCCGGCGGCGACGAATACGACTGTCTGACCTTGTGACTCGCCCACTTTGCGGGCCGCGGCAAGATCGGCGGGAATCACCCGATCCCGGGACACCCAGGCCGGGCGGCCGACGACGACCGCCACACCGTCCACGGAACCCGCCACGCCGTGGCCGGCGAACGCTCGGAAGTCCTGCACCGCGGCGACCTCACGTTCCCCGATGGCGGTGACGATCGCATGGGCCACGGGGTGTTCGGATGCCGACTCGACCGCCGCCGCATGCCCGAGAACCTCGTCCTGGCTCCAGCCGTCGGCCGCGACGACGGTGATGACCTGCGGCTGTCCGGTGGTCAGGGTGCCCGTCTTGTCGAATACGACGGTGTCGACTGCGCGAATCGCCTCCAGGGCGCGGTGTCCCTTGAGGAAGATCCCGAGCTGAGCGCCTCGGCCGGAGGCCACCATCATCGCGGTCGGGGTCGCCAGTCCCAGTGCGCACGGGCACGCGATCACCAGGACGGCCAAGGCGGCCGATACCGCTCGGTTGACATCGCCATCGACCAACAGCCAACCGATCGCGGTGACTGCCGCGATCACCAGCACACACGGCACGAACACCGCGGCGATGCGGTCGGCCAGTCGCTGCGCGTCAGCCTTCTGCGCCTGCGCCTGCTCGACCAGGCGGACCATCCCGGCGAACCGGGTGTCGGGTCCCACCGCGGCAGCCTCGACGATCAGGCGGCCATCGAGCACCACGGTGCCGCCCACGACGCTCGAACCTTCGCGTGTCTGTAGCGGTTTCGACTCTCCGGTCATCGCGCTGACATCGACCGCGGCCGCCCCGCTCACCACAAGACCGTCGGCGGCGATGGCCTCACCGGGGCGAACGACGAAACGCTGGCCCTCCTTGAGCTCGTCGGCGGGCAGCACGAGTTCACTGCCATCCGCAAGCAGCACGGTCACCGACTTGGCGCCGAGCGCTGCGAGCGCCCGCAGCGCTCCCCCGGCGCGCGAGCGAGCCCGGGCCTCGAAGTAGCGGCCGGCAAGCACGAAAACCGTGACACCCGCGGCGACTTCGAGGTAAATCGCGTCGCTTCCGAGCAGTGCCTGCCAGATGCCCGCAGCGTGATAGGTCTGGTGGTCGAAGAAGATCGTGTACATGGACCACACGGTGGCGGCCGTGACGCCGATGGAGATCAACGTCTCCATGGTGGAGGTTCCGTGCCGGGCGTTGCGAAGCGCGCTGCGGTGGAACGGCCATGCCGCCCACGTCACGATCGGCGCCGCCAACGCGGTGAGCACCCACTGCCACCCGGCGAATCTGGTGTCGGGCACCACCGCAAACATCACCGACAGATCGGCGAGGGGGATGAACAGCACGGCGGCGATCGCCAGCCGGCGGAGCAGGCTGCGGGCATGGTCGGCATCGGGGTCGACGTCGGTCGTGGAGCGCTCGGTCCGGGGGGCCGCTTGATAGCCGGCCCGCTCGATGACGGCACACAGCTGCTCGACTCCGACGTCCGCGGTGGCTTCGACGCTGGCGACGCGTGTGGCGAAGTTCACTGACGCCCGCACCCCGTCGACCTTGTTGAGTTTGTTCTCCACGCGGGCAGCGCAGGCCCCGCACGACATTCCGGTGACGTCGAGCGCAATGCGCTGAGTCGCCTCTTTGTCGGGGACAGTTGCTGTTGTCACCACTACTCCCAATTGCTCACTCACCACGTCGGTGGCCTACGTCAGCGACATACGTCACCAGATATCTAGTCGGTCCGGGCCGATGCCGAGTTCCCGGGCGTCATCGAATAATGTCGATGGCTGTGACTACCGAACGCAGCGAGGATCACGTTACGCGGTTGGCCTTCGCCGCCGGCCGCGGTGATTCGGCGGCGCTCGAGCAATTCATCCGGGCCACTCAGACCGATGTCTGGCGAACCGTCGCCTACCTGGGCGATTCCGGGTCGGCCGACGACCTGACGCAAGAGACATTCATGCGCGCCATCACGGCGCTGCCCCGGTTCAGTGGCCGGTCATCGGCCCGTACCTGGCTGCTGTCGATAGCTCGGCGCGTCGTGGTCGACCAGATTCGCCACAAGCAGAGCCGGCCGCGCACCCAGCACGGAGTCGACGTCGAGCAGGTCCTCGACAGCTACCGCCCGGTCGGTGGCTTCGAGAAGATGGTGGAGATTCGTCTCCTTTTGGACGGACTGGACCCCGACCGTCGACACGCGCTGTTGCTGACCCAGGTCCTCGGCCTGTCCTATGCCGAAGCGGCCGAGGTCTGTGGCTGCCCTGTCGGCACCATTCGTTCACGCGTGGCACGAGCCCGCGAAGATCTGATTGCAGCATCCGAACGGGACGATCTGACCGGCTAGGGCCGCTGCTCCTGTCTGCGATGTTGCCGCCACCCGATCATGGCGTCGACGACCACGAACGCGACCAGGCTTGCCCCCAGCAACGGGATGAACCAGCCGACGGCGGCCGCCACGAGAACCACGGCCACTGCCGCGCCGGGCGGCAGTCCGGTCAGGACACCACGACGTGCCGCACTACCCACCGGGCGGCCCCCGGCAATGGGGCGGCGATGCCACCACAGCAGGTAGCCGCGAACAATCACGGTGACCAACGCGACCGCAAGGCCCAGCAGCAGGAGCTGGTTGGCCACCCCGAACAAAAGTCCCATGTGCAGCTGGATGCCCCACGCGGAAAGCTTTGCCGCCAACGGCCAGTCGGCGAACCACGAAGTGTCGGTGATTCGCCCGGTTGCGCCGTCGACAGCCACCGCGTTGTTGGACATCACCCACGGCTGTCGCGTCTGCGCCACGGTGAATGCGGTATCGGCGCGGGCGGGAATGCCGACCTCGACCTTGCCGCCGACACCGGCATCGCGGGCAGCCTCCAGCACCCGGTCGAGGTCACCCACCATGGGTGCGGTGTCCTGGGGAGCCGCAGCCGCAGCGGGGGCACTCTGATGCCCTTCATGACCGGACATTTCTGCAGGCGGGCCGTGAATGGCTGTCGACACGGACGGTGTCGTCCATGACAGTGCGGCGCGCACAGCGGTGACGTTGTCACCGGCGAACCGGGACCACGTCAGGCCCGTCGCCGACAGGAACAGCAGCCCGACGGCGATCCAGATCCCCACCGCCCCATGCCAGTTCAGTATCCGCACCCGGCCCCGGGCAGAGCGGTCGAGCGTCAGCAGTCTGGGCTTCGAGTCATCCTGCCGCGGCCTTCGCCGGTATCGGCCCCACCACAGGAACACCCCGGCGAGCGCGATCAACCACAGCCACGACGCCGCGAGTTCGCTGTACAACCGACCCGGTTCGCCCAGGTGCAGGCTTCGGTGCAACTGATCGATCCAGGTCCGCAGCGGCAGCGCACCGCTGCTTCCGTAGACCGTCAGTTCCCCGCGCGAGGCCGCTGTCACCGGGTCGATGAAGACGGCATGACGCTCGGACTCAGCCAATGACGGATCATCGAACATCACCCGGGTGGTCTCGCCGGGCCCGGTCGCTGGACGTACCGCGGTAACCGGAAGGTCGGGCCGTTCGGCCTGCGCGGCCCGAACCTGATCGGCGACCGGCAGCATGTCACCGATGCTGGCCGATTGAAGCTGATCGCGATAGGCGAACTGCTCGATGGTGGGTGCGATTGCGTACAGCCCACCGCTGATCGCGGCAATCAGCAGGAAGGGCCCGACGAAGATCCCCGCGTAGAAGTGCAGGCGCAGCAAGAACGCACGGTAGGGCGCGGTCCCCACCGGTGGCGGATTCGACGCCGCTGGCCCCGTTGGCGTCGGGGTTTCATCTGTGGTTGTCGACGGGTTCTCGCCCATGGCTCCTCAGCGGTCGAACGGTCCTCGATAAGAGTGGTCGTTCGGACCGCGTCCACAGTTCCCGATGGACATTCAGTAATTCAGCCCCCCATGTGTCCCACGGTCACCCAGCGGATGGCCCTCGACACCAGCGAGGAGGGTTCCTGGGGCGGCGCTTCAGACGGGGATGCCGCGTCGTCGTCGACGGCGGTGCGCTCTTCGGCGTGGTAACCGGCCTGTTCGACCGCGGCACACAGGTCAGCGATGCTGACGTCGTGACGGGCATCGATGGTCGCGATCTTGGTGGAGATGGCCACCGAGGCGCGCACTCCGTCGATCTTGTTAAGCGCGTTCTCGACCCGGCGCGAGCACGCTCCGCAGGACATTCCGGTCACATCGAGTCGGATCCATCGGGTACCTGTTGCCTCGGTACGGTGTGCGGCTACGTCTGTCACTGCCATCCCTCACTGTCTAACGGCGTCTGGTTGATAAGTCGTTGGGCACGGGTGTTCAGTTCCCGAGAACATCCCTGGGCGAGCAGATTCTGCAACGACGGCGATCTCGCCACGATTTGGCCGACGGTGTCGATGTCCAATGGAAGTGTCGGATACTCGGCCAGGTATTCCGCGTAGGAACGTCCATCGAGCTTGCGGCCCAGGCCGATCCATGCGTCGATCACCGACCAACGCCGCGGATTGGCCCTCGCCCAGTCACTTTCATCCAGCCGGCGCTTCCACTCGTGACTGTCGATATCTTCGGAAGCAACCGCGCCGAGTAATTCCCGGTACGCCACGGTCTGCCCGCGCATCACATCGATCCCCGATCCCAGCTCGTCGGGTCCACCGAACTGCGACAACCTGCGAAGGATGCTCTCCGCCGCCGCGCGGCCGGTCGTCACATCCTCGGTCAACTCCACCGCCGGGTAGGCCTTCAGCGCATGGCAGGCATCGACTACGGACACCAGGATGTCGGCGGACCCGCGTACCTGTTCGGGGGTCCCCAGTACCCGGGGCAAGCGCACGATCGTGAAGTCGAGTTCTCGGCCCGCCCCGGCCACCGCCAATTCCGCGAGTGCCTTGGACGCTGCGTACGGGTACGGAGCCTGACGCGGGTCGACCACGTGAGGCGCGTCGACGTCCGCATTGACGACGTACGTCGACAGGTGGGCCAGCCGGGCACCCGAAGCAACGCACGCCCGCGCCATGGCCGCCACCAATTCCACATTGGCCGAACGAAGTTCACGGTACGGAACCACCACGTTGGTGTTCCCGATGCAGTTGACAACGGTCCGGGTGCCGGTCTCGCGGATGAGCGCCTCCAACTCGACCGGACCGAAACCGGGGACGAGGGGCTCGATCCGGATACCCGGCATGCCGCGCAGCTCCGTCCAGATCCGGGTATCAGGTGGGGCCGACCTCATCGCCAGCACCACGTCAGGACGCGGTACCCCCGAACGCGTCAGCTCCAGAATCGCCTCGGCGAATCCGGTGCCCAGCACTCCCGACGCACCCACCACCAGGATTGGCTCAGCTCCATGAGCTGAGGATTGCGGTGGGTTCGACACCGCACGGGCACGCCGCATCGACAGTGTGGTGACGTCACATTCGATCTCTGCCGCGGTGTCGGCGTCCATCCAGCTGTCTGTGGTCGACATGTCGTGCACCAGGTTTGCCGCGGTGTCGGCGCTGATCAGGTCCAAAATCGACACCTGCCGGCCGAGATATCTGCGCGTATCGGGCAGGATCCGGGCGAGATCCAGCGACCCGACGCCTCCCTGCAGGAGCGAACCGTGCGGCGTGATGGGCCGGTCGAGGCGGACGCTCCACAGAGTGGCGAGACCGGCCGCCGACTCTCCGGGTTCGTCGGCGTGGGTTCCTTGTCCGGATGCGGCAGATGCCGGCAGCCTTGCGGTGTCGATCTTCCCACCGGGCTTTCGCGGAACGGCGGCGACGCTGGTAACTGCGAACGACGGGACCCGCGCATCGACCAGGATGCGCCTGATCCGTGCTGCCGCCGCGGGGTCTTCGCCACCATCGCGGGTCCGCCGAGTCTCGAACCAGATGCCCAGACCGCCGTTGTGAAGCTCAACGGCGATGTCCACCACCGTCGGGTCGGCCACGATCCGTCGGGTGATCTCGGCGGTGTCCACCCGCTTGCCGGAGATCTTGACGAGCGCATCCTTACGGCCCGCGAAGATCGGGTATCCGTCGCCGTCGATCGTTACCCGGTCGGCGGTCGCAAAGACACGCTGCTGCCGCCCGCCGGGCGTGGTGACCAATCCGAAACCGGCACTGTCCACGCCGAGATAGCCGTCGGCCACCATCTGCCCCATCACCACGACTTCGCCGAAGGCGATCACCACCGTATTCGGAACGAGCGGTCGTCCCAGTCGAAGTCGCGCACCGTGCGCGAGCACCTCACCGCCCTCAACGATCGGCAGGTAGGTCACCACGACCGTGGTTTCTGTCGGACCATAGCTCGACACCAGTGAGATGTTCTCGGCGCCGGCGGTCTTGATCCACTTGTCGACGGCAGTCGCACGGACGGGCTCACCGCCGATCACGATCTGTCGCAGACCAGATTCGCGAACAACCGACATCGCGTCGACGTCGTCGCACCATAGCTGCCACACCGCGGTGGGCAGATCGACGATGGTGGCCCCGGCCGCCACCAGATCGGTGCAGAGTGCCTGCAGATCACCGGCTTTCAGAGCAGCGGAACGCACGATTGCCGCGCCGCTGAAAGCTGCACCGAAGATTTCTTCGACGCTGATATCGGATGTCAGCGGCGCGCATTCAAGGATGGTGTCATCCGGCCCCCAGCCGTACGAGCGGGTCACTCCAGCGCAGAACACCGCCAGCGAACCATGGCTGACCTGCACGAGTTTGGGTTCCCCGGTCGATCCGGACGTGGGCATGAAGTATGCAGTCCTGGCCGCGAGGTGCGGGTCAGTTGTCGCCTCGTCGATACGCGCCTCGACCCGCCGCCGATGACCGTCGTCGAGAAGTTGCCGGACGGGAGCCGAGTAGACATCGACGATGTGCGTTGAGATGCCGTTGCCGTACTCGTCGATCCGACGAGCCCGCACTCCCAGCTGATCCTTGCTGTCGCAGACGCTGTAGCCGCAGCCCGCCAAGTGGCACGCGATC
The DNA here is from genome assembly GCF_055419505.1 of Mycobacterium sp. IDUB_9. Classification (NCBI taxonomy): domain Bacteria; kingdom Bacillati; phylum Actinomycetota; class Actinomycetes; order Mycobacteriales; family Mycobacteriaceae; genus Mycobacterium; species Mycobacterium sp. IDUB_9. The sequence goes on from NZ_JBVAXU010000007.1 coordinate 18,400, forward strand.
AAGAGATCGATCGTCTTGTCGGTGCCATCATCGGTGAGAACCACCACATCTCCTGGTGTCACATCGTTTTCGAGCAGCCAGGTGATCCAGGAGTCGACATGGAGACGCTGTCGACGACACTCGCCGACGGCCCCGGCGCGGCCGAGGAACCACGCGAGAGGCACCGGATGCTCCGGCTTTGGCGCTTCCGATATCGGACGCGGCGTCCCGTCACTCGCGATCGGCCGCCATGCCCCGACCGTCATCGCGATCGGGGAATCCCACATCGCTGTCATCGATTTCAGCGCAGCCGCGACCCGCAACGCCACGTTCGGAGCATTCAGGCGCGGCAGATCGGGCCGAGTCCAGATGTTGAGGGTGAGCGTGCGTCGTTGCTCATCGAGCACCGCAGCAACGGTGACGCCCTCGATCGGGCCGATATCCGACGTCACGGGTGCGTCACACAAGAACGGCGCCAGCTCAGAAGCACAGGGCTCACGGAGAAAATTGAGCGCCAACGTCCCTACGGAGGTTGTCCGATTGATCGCCAGATACATTCGACGGTAGTGCTCTTCGCGCAGCCAGCGGCGCCGACCGGCCTTGACGTAGCCCCGGTCCACCGCGCGCACCACGTCCGCCACCGATGCATACGGCAGGAACCGGACCGGCTGCGCCACCGAGTTGACCAGGCACGTCGCGACATCGAGATCGGGGTCGCCGAACCGGTTGTCCACCGCGTGCACCAGAAGGCACTCGGTGGTGCGACGAATACTCGCGTCCACTGCCGTTGCCGCCGCCGCGACGAGCACGTTCAGCGGAATGTTCTCGCGGTCGGACAGTTCAAGGATCCGGTCGTAATCTTCGCCGAGGATCACCGAGGTTTCGATGAGGGTCCCCCTGGTCGCGAACACCGGGGCCTCGCCATCCGCATGTCCGTGGCCACCCTCCGCTGCGGCCGCGGTGAGCTCCTGTTGCACAGCGATGGTGAGCCGCTCAAGTGATTCGTCGATACGGCTCGACTCCCGACGATGCGCGGTGGCGACACCGGTCAGGCCATCACGGACACCGGCGGTATCAGCCGGGCCGCCGTGCGCGAGCGCGCGCCCGAGGTGGGCCTCGATGATGCCGATCGCTCCCCCATCGAGCAGGAGGTGATGCGCTTGGGCATCGAGGCCACACACCAGGCCGTTGCCGTCGAGATGCACGGTGTAGCGCGCCAACGGCTTTGCGACGATGCCCGATCGCCACTCCTGGGTCAGCGCTGTGCTGTGGTCATCGTCCGACACGTACACGATGTCATCCACATCCAACTGGGGCACGAGGACGGGATATCCGCCGTCATCGGGGGGCGGCACCAGAACACACAGCTGAACGGGGTTGGCGAGGACGGTCTTCCGCAGAGCGGCCAGGAATTCGGCTTGCACCATCGGCCGCAACCGGTAGCGCCTACCGATCAGGTACAGGTGGGGATCATCGTCCCGCAACACTCCGTTGTAGATGTTCTGTTGTGACCGGCTCAGCGGAATACGCAGTGCCTGAGGACCTTCAGACAGGTTCACCCAGCTTCTCCAACTCCTGGACCCAGCCGGTGATCGACAGGTTCTCCGCCAGTCGCCGCGGTAGGTCTGACTCCCGATCGATGCCGAGCCGCTTCATCAACAGAACGAACCGGACCGAGTCCAGCCCGAGATCTCGCAGGTCTGTCGCATCGCCGTCGACGAAATCCGATTCATCGACGTAGAGCACCTCCGAGAGGGCCGCGAGCAGTCTGCCCCTCAGACACTCATCCACCGGTCGTCACGCCCAGTGATGCCCGCATGACCTTGCCCGACCTGGTTCGCGGAATCTCCTGCACGAACCTGATCGTCGAGGGCCTGGCGATCGGTTCCGACTCCTGCCGGAACCGTGCCGCAATAGCGTGTTTGAGCTTCCTTGCCGCTGACTCATCCCGCATCGTCGACGTGACCACCGCCAGACCTACCAGCGCACCGAACTCGTCGTCGGGGATTTCGTAGCAGGCTGCCTCGTCGACGCCGGCGACACTCTCCGCGATCCGATCAACCTCATCGGGCACGATGTTCACCCCACCCGAGATGATCATCTCTGACGATCTTCCCCGGATATAGAAGAAGCCGTCGTCGTGGCGGTCGAGAAGATCCCCGGTGTTCACCCACCCGTCAACCAGAGCTTCCGCGGTACGGTCGGGATTGCCCCAATACCCCAACATGTTCGCCGGGGACTTGATCCACAGCGTGCCCGAGGAAGCCGAACCACGGCCGGACCGAGGCGGCGGGCCGCTGCCGTCATCATCCAGGTGAACTTCCACGCCGGGATACGGCCGTCCCACCGCACCCGCCGCAATTCTGGCGATCGACCCGTCATCGGTGGGGAGGCACAGTGCGGTGCACCCTGTTTCGCTGAGGCCGTAGACCTGCGCGGTATGAACCCCCGCCCCTTCGACAAAGCTGACGTCGGAGGCGACCGCGCGAGATCCGCCATAACCCACCATGCGTAGCGACGGCGGGACCGGAGTTCCGGTGGACCGCAGTTCGGACACCAGCCGGGTCAGTAGCGTGGGAACCAGACATGTTGTCGCTACCTCATTCACGGTGAGGATCTCGGCGATGGACGACGTGTTCTCGCCACCGGTGATGCACGACCCGCCCTGCATCAGACAATTGAGGATCCACCACAGCCCACCGATGTGCGTCGCGGGCAGCGGCGAGTACGTGGTCTCGCCGACGATCCAGTCGATCCAGTTCAGCTGCTCGCGCCGCAGAATGTCGGCAACGGAGTAGAAGGTCCGATTCGGGAGCAGGACGGCTTTCGGCATACCGGTCGTACCACTGGTGAAGATCATTGCCAGCGGGTGTTCTGCTCCTCCAACAGGAGTGCTGGGTAATGGTCCTGAGACCGGACGGTCGGCGCGGACAGCTGCTCCGGCCGTGATGGCGACGTTGATGGCAGGGATCGACCGGAGAGTCCCGAGGTCGGCGGTGCGCAGCCGGCAGCGCGCCGCGATCAGCATCGCACTGGGCGTCGTGATCTCACCGAACCGGTCAATGGTTGCGGCGGGCAGGGTGCCGTCCACCATGACCGCGACGGCGCCCACTGCCGCACAGGCCAGCACCGCCAGGTACGTCTCGGGCCCGTTGTCCGAGATGACGAATACACGACTTCCCGGAGCGACCGATCGGGAGACGAGATCGGCTGCGAGCCTGTCCACTTCGACCATGAGGTCTCGGTAGCGAATGGAACTGGTTCCGTCGCAGCGGCGTAGGGCGATCGTCTCGGGATGTTGCCGTGCCCGCTCGACGATACGTTCCAGCACCGTGGATGGTGGGGGTGTCATAGCCATACCGCTCTTGTACGGGAATCAGGGGATGTTGAGGGCTGCCAGTTCGACTTCGCCGGATGCGGCGCCGCCGTCCTCATCCCAGAATTCGACCGTGCACGGAATCTTGAGATAGCGAATCGTTCGGTCGACAACCTCGAAGTCCTTGCACAGCAACCGCGCCGAGAATCTCTGCGACTTGATCGGACGCTTGAACCGCGATTTGGTCGTCTTGATCAACATGCTGGGGAGTTGGTAGTTGAAGTAGTCCTCGATCGACCAACCCCGGAATTCGGGTATCACCTCGTTGAGGATGGCCGGTGCGAATGCACTGTAGGCGAGTTGGTTGAAGCACAGCACCCACTCGGCGGCGTTGAAGTGGCCGGTATCCCGAATGTATGCGGGCTCTTTGATGCTGAAGTTCCCGACGGCGGATACCGAGCTCTCGGTAGCCTCGTATTCCGCGTCGAGAAGATAGCGGCACCCCTTGTAGGAGTACGGCTCCAGCACCTTCACCAGCAGATCTTCGGGGATCGGCGTCATGCGGGCGATGTCGTACCCACTCGTGACCACAGACAGTGTTTCGGCGGTGCTCATGCTCATACCCCATATCCCGGTGTTGTGAGGCCGTCCAGCATGGTCAGCCGATGTGTCGTCACAGTGCCTGGTGTCGTGCCGTGTTTTGCCCGGTGCATCAGAACCCGGTTGTCCCACAACACGACATCGCCGACCTCGTAGTGCTGGGCATGGATGAACGGCGAGGTGAAATCCGGATCGAGTTGTCCGGTGGCAGTCATGAGTTCCTGCAGCACGGTGGGATCCAAGACACGCCCGTTCCCGTCCTCGATCTTCGTGGTGCCCGACGCGCAGATGTAGAGAATCTCCTGCCCGGTCTGCGGGTGTCTGATCACCGTCGGCCAGGCGATCGGAGGCGTGGTGCCGGAGATCTCGTCCCACACCTCGCCGATCGGCTTGTACACATCGTGCGGGCGAATCTTGATGTGGCGCCGCGGATCATGAGTCGCGAACGTGCCACGCACCGGGTCGCGCACAGCGTCGGGAAGGGACTCCCACACCTTGTTGAGGTCGATGAAGTAAGTCCCGCGGTCACTCCCGGGCACCGCAAGTGGCACCACCATCGAGAAAGCGAATGGCTCGGGCATGAACATGTAGTCGATGTGCCAGAACGCACCGGTCCTGGGTACTCCGTGCCCCTCCTCCGTCGAGGAGACGAAGATCTCTGGGTGGTCTTTGTGGTGATAGATCGGCTCGTAATACGTGACGACATCACCGACGATGCGGCCCAGTCGAAGGAATTCCTCAGGAGTCGGATGGACATCCTTCAGAATCACCAGCTTGTTCTGGTAGACGATCTCGCGGATCTCGTCCCTGGTGACGTCACCGAGGTTCTTGGGGTCGATTCCCGTGACTTGCGCCCCGAGCCCCTCCCCCAACACATTCAGCGTCAACTCTTCTCCCTCGTTCGGCACTGCACAGCGCCGGTGGTGCGACTATCGGATTGGTCGAATCAAACCGGTTGAAAGTTCCCGCTATTCGCGGGTCTCCGGCGAACTGCCCGCCCAGGTGGCGGGCAGCATGGGAACGGATTCCCCGGCGCCGTCGGACGCGCACTGGACCATCCCCGCCGCGGGCGCACTCGTGGCGACCGCAGCGACCCCGGAGAACCCGAGACTGGTTGTCCCGTGCTCACTGGATGCCGGTGACGCGGGCCGGCCGCTCTCGGCGCGCTCCACCGGGTCGGGGTCGTCCAGAAATTCGTAGCGGTAGCTCCTGGCGCGGTCTCGGTTGCGCCCAGCCTGCTTTCGACGGCTACGCGCGACGACCGCTGCCCTGGCCGCCGCAACGGCGGTGACGGTATCTGCCATTCCATCAGGTGATTTCGCGCCCACCCTGGGCCCTGCGGCCACCGCCGGCGGATCCAAACCCGGTACGGCGTAGCCGACGACGGATGGGCCTGGCGGCCCGCCCGCGGCGCCCGGACTGCTCGGGGTGGGCACACCTGACCCCGTACCGGTCTGCGGAACTGCTGTCGAGGCAGTGGACAGGGGCGGTGGCACGCCGATATCGGCTGACCCGCCGGCGCGATGACCCACGTGGACCGCGGCGGGTCCTGGTATCAGCCCAGATGCTGGAACCTGGTTCTGCAGCAGCGCCAGTGCGCTGAGCGCGCTGAGAGCACTGAGCGCCGGCGCGAAGAACGGTAGGAGAAGTAGCGAATACGAGGCGTAGTACGGGTACCAGAGCATGTCGTAGAGCACCAGCGCGATTGCGGCGAGTATGGCGGTCTCGGCCGGGTTGAATCCCAGTTGCCCGAAAAACTGTTGGAACGTCTCGAGGAGCTGCTGGGGATTTCCGGCTCCCGAAATGAGCTCAGAAATCAGTTTCCAGATGTCGCTCAGTTGCAGGTTGCCCGAGGTTGTGCCGGAGGCATCCTGCTGCTCGCTTCGCCCTTGACCGCCCGGCGCCAGGATCGACGGAGCCGGCCGGGTCGGCGGAACCACCGAGTACGCGCTCGCCGCCACCGCTTCGTAGATCATCATCACTTCGGCGGCCTGTAGCCACATTCGCACGTAATCGGCTTCGTTGAGTGCGATGGGGATGGTGTTGATTCCGAAGAAGTTGGTGGCCAACAGAACGCCTTGGGTGACGTGGTTGGCAGCGAGCTCGGCCAGGGTAGGCATGGTCGCCAGGGCGCTGCTGTACGCGGCCGCGACGGTCTCATGCTGCGCGGCGGTGACCGCACTGTCGGCCGAGGCCTGCTCGAGCCACGTCAGGTAAGGGCCGTGGGCTGCCACATACCTTGCGGCGCTCGGACCTTCCCAACTCCCGGCCTGAACTTCGGCCATGATCTGCGTGAGTTCGGCAGCCGCTGCACTGTACTGCGCGCTCAAGCCCTGCCACTCGGCAGCTGCCGCGATCAGTGATCCGGGGCCCGGTCCGGCAGTCAACAACGCCGAATGCACCTCCGGAGGCACCGCAAACCAGAGCGGTGCGGTCACGTCATCACCTCCTCGCATGAGCGTTGATTGCGGCCACACAGGCCGGTACGCGTTGCCTCGTAATTCAGCTAGTCGGGCAGGAGTGCCGGAAAGTTCCCGAGATGTCGGCAATGACCGGTCAACCGGGGCAATGACTCTCGACGGCATGACACGTGTGCCGCTGCTTGTGCGTTGCCGGGTACGGTCGGCGCATGCCAGTCATCGACGCTCGTCACCTGACCGCGATCTCAGAGACCGCGCTACTGACACTGCACCAGCGAGCTACCGAGGCGGCCCGGCCCGACGGCATCATCGACGACCCGATGGCGATCACGTTGCGGGATGGCCTCGGGTACGACTATCAGCATTTCGGCCACACCCATCAAGCCACCGCGCTGCGGTCCCTGGCATTCGACAACGCTTCTCGCCGATATCTCCAGACGCACCCGCGTGCCACCGTGGTCGCGCTCGCCGAGGGACTGCAAACCAGCTTCTGGCGTCTCGACAATGGCGAGATGATCTGGCTTTCAGTGGATCTGGATCCGATTGTGCGTCTGCGTCAAGAATTGCTGCCGTCACCCGACAGACTCCGCCACCTGGCGCAGTCCGCCCTCGACTACTCCTGGATGGATCAGGTGGACACCGCCAACGGTGTGCTCATCACTGCCGAGGGCCTGTTCCAGTACCTCGACCACGATGCGGTGTTCGATCTCATTGCCATCTGCGCCAACAGATTTCCGGGCGGACAGCTGATCTTCGACAGCGTTCCCCGCTTTCTGAGCTGGTACTCGCAAAGACGCGGCATCAGACTCAGCAAGCAGTACACCGCTCCGCCGATGCCATTCTCATTCACCGCCGACCGGTACGGCGAGCTCCGTTCTCTACCAGGAGTTCTCGCGGTACACGAGCTTGCGATGCCAGGAGGGCGGGGCAAGGTCTTGTCGCGCGCCGCGGCACTCGTCTACCGATCGCGCACACTCGAACGTTTCCGCGCACCAACCAACGTCATCGAGTTCGGCTGATACCCGGAAGGGTAGGCGGCACCGAGCGTGGGTCTTGCGCACGGGATCGAACCCATCGCGCGCATGAGACCCACGCTCGGCGACCTGAACGCCGCTATCCCGCGCGAACTTCCGCTGCAGCACTGACCACGTGCCTGAGCGCCGCAGTAACCTCATCAGTGGTGCGGGTCTTCAAGCCACAGTCGGGGTTGACCCAGAGTCGTTCGGCAGGAACCGCTTTGAGTGCTTCACGCAGAGATATGGCAATCTCCTCCACGCCTGGCACCCGGGGTGAGTGGATGTCGTAGACACCCGGACCGACGCTGTTCGAGAACCCGGCCGCATTGAGGTCGGCGAGCACCTCCATGTGAGACCGGGCCGCCTCGATGGAGGTCACGTCGGCATCCAGGTCGGCGATCGACCCGATCACCTCACCGAACTCCGAGTAGCAGAGGTGGGTGTGGATCTGCGTGGAGTCGGTGACGCCGGAGGTGGACAGCCGGAACGCATCGACGGCCCAGCGTAGGTACGCCGCCTTGTCCTTGGTGCGCAGCGGGAGCAGTTCGCGCAACGCGGGCTCGTCGACCTGGATGATGGCGATGCCCGCCGACTGCAGGTCCACGGTCTCGTCTCGGATGGCCAGGGCCACCTGAAAAGCGGTGTCGGACAATGGTTGATCATCCCGGACGAAGGACCAAGCCAAGATGGTGACCGGGCCGGTGAGCATGCCCTTGACCGGCTTGTCGGTCAACGACTGGGCATAGGTGATCCACTCAACGGTCATGGGCTCGAGTCGCGCCACATCCCCGTAGAGGATCGGCGGGCGCACGCACCGACTGCCGTAGGACTGCACCCAGCCATTCTGCGTGGCGAAGAACCCGTCGAGTTGTTCGGCGAAGTACTGCACCATGTCGTTGCGCTCGGGCTCACCGTGGACCAGCACGTCGAGGCCCAGCTGCTCCTGCAATCCGATGACATCGGCGATCTCCGACTTCATCCGGCGTTCGTATTCGGCGGCATCGATCTTGCCGGATCGAAAGTCCGCACGGGCGATACGAATGGCCGAGGTCTGCGGGTAGGACCCGATCGTGGTGGTCGGCAGGGACGGCAGCTTCAGGCGGTCCTGCTGTACAGCACGACGCTGGTCGGCCGGTCCGCGTGTGGAGCCCGAGGCGACGATCGCCGAGATCCGCGCCCGGACTTCTCCGTTGTCGAGTCGTGGATCGGACTTGCGTGAAGCGATGGCCGCGTCGGAGGCGGCCACTTCGGCCGCGATCGCGTCCTGCCCCTCACTGAGACCGCGCGCCAGGGCCGCGACCTCGTCAACCTTCTCGGACCCGAAAGCCAGCCAACTGCGCAGCGCCCCATCCATATCCGACTCCGCGTCAAGCGTATAAGGCACATGCAGCGTCGAGCACGCCGTGGAAACTGCGATCGCCGCGGCTGATTCCCGCAGCGTGGCCAGGGTTCCCAGCGTCCCCGCCAAGTCGGTGCGCCAGATGTTGCGGCCGTCGACCACACCGGCCACGAGGAGCTTGTCCTTCAGCTCTGGAACCGCTGCCAAGCTCTCGGCAGTGCCGGCCACCAGATCGATACCGATGGCCTCGACCGGAGTCCCGGCCAGGGCAGGCAGCGCGTCCGTCAGCTCGCCGAAGTAGGTCGCGACGAACACCGAAGGCCGCTTGTTCAGCGCACCGAGTCGCGAGTACGTCTGCTCGGCAAGCTCGGCAGCGTTGTCCAGGATGTCGGTCACCAACACGGGCTCGTCGAACTGGACCCACTCCACTCCGTGGTCAGCCAGCAGTCCCAGCAGTTCGGCATAGACATCGACGAGTACGTCCAACCGTCCGATCGGCGCGTCGGCCCCCTCGACCGCCTTGGCCAGCGCCAGGAAGGTGATCGGGCCGACGATCACCGGTCGAGCCGGGACACCCTGGGCTGCAGCTTCTTCCAGCTCGCCGAGCACTTTCGCCGGGTTGAGCGCGAAGTTGGTGTCCGGTCCGATCTCCGGCACCAGGTAGTGGTAGTTGGTGTCGAACCACTTGGTCATTTCCAGTGGCGCGATGTCGTCGTTTCCACGCGCGGCAGCGAAATAGCGCTCGAGATCATTGGCGATGCCGTGGACCCGGGACGGCAGTGCACCGACCAGCACTGCGGTGTCGAGCACGTGGTCGTAGTACGAGAAGGTGTTGACCGGGACCGAGTCCAGCCCGGCCGCGACCAGCGATGCCCACGTGTCGCGGCGCAGCGTGGCAGCGACGGACTCGAGTTCATCGCGATCGATCCGTCCGGCCCAGTATTTCTCGACGGCGCGCTTGAGTTCCCGGTTGGGACCGATGCGGGGCGACCCCAGAATCGTGGCGACGAAAGGTGTTGCGGTTGTGCTCATGACGACGTCCTTCAGCGTGCGGGGGATGGCCACCGCCAAGAGACGTCGAACCGAACGCAGCCACCCGCCACGAGTGACCCGCCTTCGGCCACTGCCTATTCCGCGAGGCGATGAACCACCGGGCGCGGCGCGCCCGGTACGGCTGGCAGGTCTTCGGACTCACAGGCACGCACGGAGACCGTGCACCTACTGGCCGTCGCTTCCCAGCTGCAGATCCCTGCGTGCCAGTGCTGATGACGGCGGTCGTTCCTGCATACCGCTGCGGGACAGTCCCGGATTCTCACCGGGTTCCCTCTCACGTCGCATCTGAACCAGCCTGCGGCGCTCGATGTCGGCACCGCAAACACCCCGGCACCGACAAACCAGCTGCGAGCCTGAGACTACCCGCAGCACGCCGGCGGGCACCGGTCAGCGCGGCATCGCGGCCTTGATCTTGTCCACCACATCAGCGGCCTGGGTCACGGATGAACCGTCCGGCTTGCACGCCTGGATGTCCATGACGAGATTGGCGGCAACGGCCAACGCACGCTGGCAGTCGCGCGTCTGATCCCCATCGACGCGGGTGAACGGCAGCGTGAGCTCGGACTCGGTCTTCGTGAGATCGCCGCTCGTCCACTTGGGCAACCGTTCCCCGTTGAGAGTGATGTTCACGTGGTGGTTGGTGCACTTGGACCAGCGGTCGGCCGACTGATTGAGGAAGTCGGTGGCGTCCTGCGCGGACGGGAAGATCACCACCGACTGCACCAGCAGGTTGTCCCAGTTGTCGTTGTCCGGAGCCCTGAGCAAGACCTGACGCATCGCGGCCCAGTGATCCCCGTAGATGGCGGCCTCGTCGACCTGCCACGCCCCCAGGCAATTCAGATTGGGCAGCAGGTTGCGGTGGTCGTTCATCTGGGTGACCGCGGGATGCGCCGTCATCCCATCGGTCCCCATCAGGGTGTTGACCTCTTCAGTGCTGAGCAGCAGTCCCTCTAGTGCCGACCTGGGTACGTCGCTCGGCGGCCCCTGGGCCTCGTCACCGTTTCCGGTACAGCTGGTTGCCACGAGCACGAGCGCAACCAACGAGATCACAAGCCGGATCACGGGCATTCCTTTACTGAAGGCACGGCGCACCGCGCATTCCAACACGATTGAGTTTCCGTCAGGCGTGCGTGCCCGCGGCGGCGCAAGCCATCTGAGCGTTGTTGGCGTCGGTGTTGAGCTGGGTGGCCGTGTCGTTGAGCGATTGACCACCGGTCCGCAGGCCCATCTTCAGCAGCAGCTTCGTGGCACCGAAAGACCACGACCGCATCGGGTTGGCAATATCGGGCGAGAGCCCCGGCGTGCCCGCGGCATTCATCGCCGACGAGGCAGCTTCACGCAGCGCCGTCCGGCCACTCGTGTTCGTGGTGCTGATGGTCGGATCCCCATAGTCGGGGCGCTCCACACCTTCGATGGAATCCGCGAAATCGCCGTAGAAGGTCGATGCCGAATCGAGAGCATCGGCAAACGTCGAGCACGCCGTAACCGCAGGCACGCCGGCGTCATCCGTGCTCGCAACCGGTACCGGGACCGGACCTGCCACCGGCGCACCCGCCGTCACCGGAGGTAGCTCGGGCACCCCGGGCGCCGCCGGCCCCGGCGTGCCGGCCTCGTCACCAGGTTCGGCGAGTGCCATGGGCATGGCGCCGAACCCAACGCTGAAGGCAATGAGCAGCGATGCAATCCCTCGTTCGTACACCTGAGACCACCTCAACGATTCCTCCGTCAGTCGGATAGCAGTTCGGCGCCGAGCGCCACAGTTGACGTCTGCGTCTCACCGACGCATCTGCCGTCCCCCCGGATCACCACACGGTCGAGGGTTCACATGTCCAAAAGGTGAACACCCGGCCAACCCGTTCCCCCTGGCGGTCGTCCATTGTGCGTCGGCCGCCGTCGCCGATGCCTCATATATGTAATGCGCTGCGGCGCAGGGCGTTTCCCAGCAACCTCACAGGTTCGAGAACTTCAGCTGGACGGAAACGCGGCGGCAGTTGTTGGGGCGTTGTTCACCGAATCGAAACGCAACCGGTTAATGATTCGTCGCGACAGATTCCTTGGGCCCATTGGCTTCTGACGACCACGGCGCGTCGCAGAAGGACTGGGTCCAGAACCACGAGAGGCGCAAGTTCACGCATGTTGAGTCGTTTTGCCCCCCTGGCTGCAGTCTGCATGTTGGCCCCTGTAGCGATTGCGCCCCTTGCATCAGCGGATCCCCCGCCCCCGCCGGACCCCGCGGTTGCCGCCGCGCCTGCCCCACCCCCACCGGACACCGGCGCGGTGCCGTCCTCACCTCCCGGCGTCCTGGACACCCCGGACGGCTGGCACGTGACCGTGGTCGGCTCCAACGAGACCCTGCTGCCGGTCGCACCGCTGACCACCGCGATCTCGTCACGCGAGTATCTCGTCGGTGGCACCTTCAACGGCAAGGTCTCCGGCGGTGGCAAGACGAAACTGACCGGCGGCACGCTTGAGGCCGGGGCTCAGATCGGTTGCGGCATCATCAGCGACGAGGCCGAGATCAACCCCGGTCTCAGCTTCACCCCGAGCCTCAAGATTCCGTTCACCGGGTCCGCGGGCGATGTCGGCGGCGGCACCGGTATCAGCTTGCAGGGCAAGGTGTATCTGAAGCCGGGAACGGTCACGATCGTCCCGATCGACAAGAAGTCGTTCAAGGGCACGGGTACCCGCGTGACCATCACGGGCGTTCGGATCAAGTTCGATCAGTGCGCGGGGCAGTCGTTCATTCGCACCTACGCGACCCTGACCAGCTCCACCGACAACACCGACGACGTCATCACGTACCTCGGCGTCACCAAGGCCGTCTGACCGCGGCCCGGCGACGACACCGACCATGTATCGCACTGATCACGACGTCGATCCCTCTGATTCGAAACCCATGAGAGGCACAAGTTCCCGCATGTTGAATCGTTTCGCCACCCTGGCTGCTGTCTGCCTGTTGGCCCCGGTAGCGTGGGCGCCGCTGGCGTCCGCCGACCCGCCACCGCCGCCGCCGGACCCCGCGGCACCGGTGGATGCCGGCCCACCGCCGGACAACGGACTCGTCGCCTCCGCCGAGCCGGGCGTCGTCACCACCCCGGACGGCTGGAAACTCACGGTCTCGGCGAAAGACGAGAGCCAGCTGCCCGTGGCGCCGCTGACCACCGCCGCATCGTCTCGCGAATACCTCGTCGCGGCCACGTTCACCGGCACCGTCACCGGCGGCGGGTCGACGTCGCTGAACGGCGGCACACTCGACACCGGCTACCAGATCGGCTGCGGGATCGAACTCGGTCAGGTCCGCCTCATCGGTTCGATCGGCCTGAGTACATCGGGCTCGACGCTGGCCGGCATCATTCCGACCGGTGTCAGCATGCCGATGTCGGGCACCATCGAGATCCACGCCAAGCCCGGCACCGTCACCAACGTCTCGGTGAACAAGAAGTCGTTCAAGGCGGCACCGGTGCGCGTCACGGTGAAGGACGTCCACATCAAGATCGACGGCTGCGTGGGCCAGTCCTTCCTGCGCTCGTACGCGACGCTGACCAGCTCCACCACCGACACCGACGATGTGGTGGCTTACTACGGCGTCACCAAGGCAGTCTGACGGACTGGACGTGAGAGCGAAACACGAAGGCATGAGCGAGAACCCGGACAGCACATTCGCGGTCAAGAACGCGATGGCCACCCTCGCCGCAGCCGGATTGTTCGTGGTCGGCGCGGCGGTTGCGTGCTCGGCAACCGCCGCCGCCGACCCGGCACCGCCGGAGGTTCCAGGTGCGCCCGCGGTGGCCGCCCCGGCTCCTGAACCGGCACCGCCCGGACCGACGGTACCCATCATGGGGGCACCGCTCGGGCCGAACGGCCTGTCGGTTCTGGGCCAGACCGGCAACGACACGGCACCCGGCAGACTCGGCGTCCCGAACGGGGTTGACATGAGCCCCGGCGCGCTGCTGGGCCAGTATGAAGCTCCGTCGGCGCCGGGAGGGCCGCCACCAACCCAGGCGCCCAACCTCCGGGCGTTCAACAACGGAAACTTCTTCCCGCAGAACGAGGAGCCGGCGGCGCCCGGACAGGGCACCATGGTGGGCGTCGCACCGGGTCAGGAGAATGCGGACATCTCCGGGCTCGACTGGATGCGACAGATGCACACGATGTACCGCAACGGGAACCTCCGTGGCGCAGCGCTTGGCCAGATGCCCAAAGAGCAACTGGGTGAACCACTTCCGGGCACCGCCCCGCCGCCCGGGACCAACATGCCGCAGGGTCTCGGCGAGAACCTCCCCGACCCGGCAGCTCCCCCGCCGGCACCGGGAACACCGCTCCCCCCGGCGGATCCGGTTCCGCCAGCGCCTGCTCCGTAAGACATTCGGGCAGCGTCCGGCTATGCCGGACGCTGCCCGTCTGCTTTCTGACCCACCCGTCACCCGGTCAGCCGAACTCGAGCCCGGTGCCGCCAGTTGGACGAATTTTCGTAACTTTCCGTTAACTTTGCATACATCGGGAATACACTGACTGGCAACGGTCGGGGCTACCGGTGAGAGCGACAGCATGAGATCCGACCGCCGGGAGGATCGAGATGCTGACTCATGCTCGATGTTCGAAAGCCGCCGGTATGGCCGTGCTCATCCCCGTCATTGGGATGGGGGGCATCCCGTTGGCCGCGGCCGACCCGACTCCCGGCAGTCAGCGGGCCGACGAGACCATCTCGGCCCTGAGTGCCGAGGGCTACACCGTCGCGATCAACTGGGTGGGCGGCACCAGCACATTGCCGCTGGACAGATGCCGGGTCAATGCGATCCACAATCCGAACCGGGGAATACCGGCCTTGCCCAAGTCAGCGGTAACGGTCTACGTGGATGTGCAATGCCCAGACGAGAGCTCGAATTCGTGACTCTGCCGCCAGTCACGGTGGCCGGAACCGGATCCGGCTGAACCTCGACTCGGGCCATCCGGTCGGCTTACTTCAGAATGCCCCGGCATTGGGCGCCGAGGTGGTGGCGTAGGGATTCGACATGGTCGTGGTCGCCGGTGTGGTGGTCTCCACCGGAGCTTCCTGCGGTGGCGTTGGCGCGCTTGATGTTCCGATGTCTTCGCTGGTGCTCACCGGCGTCCGTGGCGAAGTGCTCGTGCTGGTTGTGAACGACCGCGACGATGGCTTGAGGGGTGTCACCGGGGTGAGTCGATCAGGTTGAGGAGGCAGTACCGAGTGGTGCGACGTCATCAGGATCGCGAAAACCAACGCGCCGACGGCCACCACGCCGCCGATGCCCGCAACGACCATCGCCGCGGGGGTCTCGTGCCACGGCGTACTCGGCGGGTCCTCGATTGAACCGACCCGGTGGTCTCGATCAACGTCCGGCATGCGACCCCGAGGTCCGGGCGGCACCGTTGAACGGAAAACCAGACAGCGACAACGCGATCAGCCACACCACGCCCGCCAACACAGCCAGGTCCGCCACGTTGAACACCGGCATCGGGCCGACTGCCAAGAAGTCGATCACCTGACCGCGCAATGGTCCTGGGGCTCGGAAGAAGCGGTCGATGAGGTTGCCCGCGGCACCGCCGAGGATCGTTCCGAGGCCCAGCGCCCACCACGGTGAGCGGACATTCACGCCGATCCAGGCAATGACCGCGGCAACCGCAAGGACCACGATGGTCAGCATCACGGTGCGGTCGGCAGCCATCGACAACGCGGCACCAGAATTGCGGGTGAGCTCGACCGTCAACCAGTCGCCGAGCAACGGCACCGCGCGACCGGGTTCGAGCAGGCCCACGGCCAGCGTCTTGGTCCCCACGTCGACCGCAAAGATCGATCCGGCCGCCAGCAACAGCAATCGGCGCCGCGTCGGCTGCGTCGACCGGGCGCCAGAAATACCGGCAATGTCAGCCGTCATCGAATCATTGTCCGCTCGCACCGACCGGACCGCCGGACCACACGGCTGACATTTCGATGAACATCGGTGGTCACCACCCCCGGCAGGGGCGCGCTAGGGTGACCTGGTGTCGGATTCCGTGTTGGTCAGCGTCGACGATCACATCGCAGTCATCACCGTCAACGATCCCGATCGCCGCAACGCGGTGACATTCGAGATGTCGGCGGCCCTGCGCGCCGCGGTCGAGGCCGCCGAGGCCAACCCCGACGTGCACGCGGTCATCGTCACGGGCGCCGGCAAGGCGTTCTGCGCCGGCGCCGATCTGACCGCTCTCGGCGAAGCCACCGAGGACGGGCTGCGCAAGATCTACGACGGGTTTCTGGCGGTCGCGCACTGCACCCTGCCGACGATCGCCGCGGTCAACGGCGCAGCGGTGGGCGCGGGCCTGAACCTCGCGCTGGCTGCCGATGTGCGTATCGCCGGCCCGGCGGCATTGTTCGATCCACGATTCCAGAAGCTGGGCATCCATCCCGGCGGCGGCGCCACCTGGATGCTGCAGCGCGGCGTCGGCCCGCAGGTAGCCCGGGCAGCGCTGTTGTTCGGGATGCGCTTCGACGCCGAATCCGCGGTGCGCCACGGGCTGGCGCTGTCGATCGCCGAGGATCCGGTGGGCGCTGCACGCATACTCGCCGCAGGCCCTGCCGGCGCTCCACGCGACGTGGTGATCGCCACGAAAGCTTCGATGCGGGCAACCACCAATCCCGGGACAGTCGACATCGACCAACATGGGGCCGCCGTCGACATCGAACTCGGTCCGCAGGCCCGCTCCATCGAGTCCCCGGAATTCGCAGCGCGTTTGGCTGCCGCCAAGCGCAAGTAGCCTCCGCCTCAGAGGTCGATCACGGCCAGCTCGGGCGCTTCGAGCAGCGCGCGCAGGTCGCCCAGGAACGCGGCGGCCTGAGCACCGTCGACGACGCGGTGGTCGAAGACACAGGTCAACGACATGGTCGGGCGGGCCACCACCGCGCCGTCCACCACGACCGGGCGCGGTTTGATCGAGCCCATGCCCAGAATCGCCGCCTCCGGATAGTTGATCACCGGCACACCGTCGTCCAGCCCGAGAGCGCCGAAGTTCGACACGGTGAATGTCGATCCACTCAGCTCGGCCGGGCTGAGCGTTCCCGCTCTGGCCTGCTCCACCAGGCCGGCCACCGTGCCGGCCAACTGCCGGGTCGTCATCGCTTGCGCGTCGCGGACCACGGGGACCAGCAGGCCGCGCGGTGCAGCCACCCCGAAGCCCAGATGCACGGCCGGATGCCGGTGAATCTGAGCGCCTTCCGTGGTCTCCAGCCACGTGGAGTTCAGTAGCTGATGCCGTCTCAGCGCCAGCACCAGCAGCCGCAATGTCAGGACGAACGGCGTGACGGGCAACTCCGCATCGACGATCCGGATTCGGTCGCGCAGCTCCAACAATGCAGTGCAGTCGACGTCTACACGGGCGTGGGCATCGGGAATTTCCTTGTGTGACAGAGACATCCGCCGCGCCATGGCGGCCTGCACCCCACCGACGTCCAGAATCTCCGAACTGCCCGCGGCGGCCAAGACGTCGTCGCGGGTGACGATGCCCTCGGGCCCGGACCCGGGGGTGAGCGCGTCGAGGTCCACGTGCAGGTCGGCCGCCAGCTTGCGCACCGGTGGTTTGGCACGGGCCCGGGAGCTACCCGGCGCCGGCGTGCGTCTGCTGGCATCCATGCTGTCGTCGGCGCCGTACCCGACCAGTACCGATTTGCGTGGTGTCGCACCATTTTTCGCGGTATCGGTGGGTACGGCGGCCGACTCACCGGCCTCGATCCGGACCAGCAGCGAGCCGACGGTCAAGGTATCCCCCGCTGCACCGCCGAGTTCGAGCACCTGCCCGGCGAACGGGCTGGGGATCTCCACCTCGGCCTTGTTGGTCTCGACGGTGCACAACGTCTGATTGAGCTCGACCGTATCGCCCACCGCGACACTCCAACTGGTGATGGTGGCGTCCTGCAGCCCCTCGCCGAGATCAGGGACCAGGAACTCCCGGTTCACGGCTGTTCCAGCGCACGCTCGACGCAGTCAAGCAACCGGTCGACGCCGGGCAGCCACGCCTTCTCCAGCCGGGCCGGCGGGTACGGCGTGTCAAACCCGGTGGCGCGCAACACGGGTGCCTCAAGGTCGTAGAAACACTCCTCGGAGATCCGGGCGGCGAGCTCGGACCCGAAGCCCAAGGTCCGAGGCCCCTCGTGCATCACCACGGCGCGCCCGGTGCACTGCACCGAGGCCGCGACGGTATCGAAGTCGAGCGGGTTGAGCGAGCGCAGATCCACCACCTCGAGGCTCCAGCCCCGATCGGCTGCCAGGTCCGCGGCGTTGAGCGCGGTGCCCACCAGCCCGCCATATGTGATCACCGTGACATCGGTTCCGTTGCGCCGCACCGCGGCCCGGCCGATCGGCGGCGCCGGCGCGCTGGTGTCGACGAGTTCGCGGGACCAGTAGCGCCGCTTGGGCTCCAGGAAGATCACCGGATCCGGGCTGCTGATCGCGTACCGCAGCAGCCAGTAGGCATCCGACGGGGTGGACGGCACGACCACCTTCAGGCCGGCGGTGTGCAGCCAGTACGACTCGGTGGACTCTGAGTGATGCTCAACTGCACCGATGCCGCCGAACGACGGAATTCGCACCGTCACCGGCATGTTCACATCGCCGTGGGTACGCATGTGGTACTTCGCCAGGTGGCTGGCGATCTGGTCGAAGGCCGGGTAGCTGAATCCGTCGAACTGCATCTCCGGCACCGGGATGAAACCGCGGATGGCCAGGCCGATGGAGGCACCGATGATCGCCGATTCGGCCAGTGGAGTGTCGAAGCACCGGTCGGGACCGAATGTTTCGGCCAGTCCCTCGGTGACCCGGAAGACTCCGCCGAGGGTGGCGACGTCCTCGCCGAACACCAGCACATGCTCATCGGCCGCCATGGCGTCGCGCAGCGCCCGGTTGATCGCGGCGGCCATCGTCAGTTCGGCGGCCACCGGCATGGACCCCGCCGACGGGGGCATCTTGAGCGGAGTCAGGGCAGGCTCCCACGGTTCCGGTGAATCACCCTGAGCGGCAGGACGATCGATGATCTGAGTCATGGGTCTCACGCCTCCTTCGCCAGTTCGGCCAACAACTGATCGCGTTGGCGTGCCAAATCCGGGGTGATCTCGGCATAAACGGAGTCGAACAGCTCGGCCGGATCGGCGTCGGCGGCACCGACGATGGTGTCGCGGAGCTCGGTGCACAGCCGGTGTGACCGCGCCGCCACACGTTGGTCCAGGCGGTCGTCGAGCACGCCGACAGTCTGCAGGTAGGTGCGGTAACGCGCGATCGGATCGCGGGCCAGCCAGTCGTCGAGCTCGCTCGCCGACCGATAGCGGGTGGGATCGTCGGACGTGGTGTGCGGACCCATCCGGTAGGTGACCGCCTCGATGAGCGTGGGACCGCCGCCGCGGCGCGCCCGTTCGGCCGCCTCGGCCATCACGGCAAAGCAGGCCAGCACATCGTTGCCGTCGACGCGGATCCCCGGCATGCCGTACCCGATCGCCCGATGTGCGATCGACGGGCCGGCCTGTTGCCGGCTCACCGGCACGGAGATCGCCCACTGATTGTTCTGCACGAAGAACACGCATGGCGTGTGGAACACCGATGCCAGATTGAGCGCTTCGTGCGCGTCGCCCTCGCTGGTTGCGCCGTCACCGAGAAAGGCGACGGTCACCGAATCCTCACCGAGGCGTTGGGCGGCCATCGCCGCGCCGACCGCATGCAGCCCGTGGGTGCCGATCGGAATCGCGATCGGGGCGACGCAACGGCTGACGAACTCCACGCCCCCGTGCCATTTGCCCCGCCACACCGCACCCATCTGACCCGGGGTGATCCCGCGCAGCAGGAAAGCGCCGATCTCCCGGTACTGCGGGAACAGCCAGTCGGTCTTGCGCAGACAGGCCGTCGCCCCGATCTGCGCGGCCTCCTGGCCGCGACACGACGCGTACAACGCCAGCTCACCCTGGCGTTGCAGGTTGATGAACTCCGTGTCCAGATCACGGGTGACCACCATGGACTCGTACAGCCAAGCCAGAGTCTCCTGAGGCAGATCGCGGCTGTAGCGAGTCTCTGTGGTGGGTGACCCGTCGGCGTCCACCAAGCACACCGGCTCGAGATCGACACTGAGATGTGCCGGGGCCGGCCCTGCAAATGACTCAGCCATACCGCCTCCTTCTCTGGTGACGGCATGTTGCGCCGCCATTCCACGAGGTGCTCAGGGCAGCGGCGGTACGTGCAAAACCCCTGGTGAGAGGCCTCCGGCTAGGTGCCTGGGTATGGCGCTAGCCGGACGATCCGCTCGGCCCGTCGCAGCACTGGGGCATATCGCCATTATGCGCCCGAACCGGCGGCAGCTACCGCCATCACAGATAACGGAATGGAGGCGTGTCGGATGCGGCCGGCCCGCGGACCAGGTCAGCCCCGTGGAGCCAGGGCGACGATCCGTTCGGCACGGCGCAGCACCGGAGCGTCGACCATCAGGCCGTCGTGCTGGAATACGCCACGTTCACCTGCCACCCGATCGAGCACCGCGCGCGCCCAGGCGATCTGCTCATCGGTCGGCGCATAGGCCGACCGGATGACCGCGACCTGCGTCGGGTGGATCGCCACTTTGGCGTCGAAACCGACGGCGACAGCGTCGTCGGACTCCGCCCGCAACCCGTCGAGATCCTTGATGTCGAGATACACCGAATCCAACGCGAGCTTCCCGTAGGCCTTGGCCGCCAGCAGGGTCTGTGACCGCACATGCTGAGCGACGTCGCGATAGGTGCCGTCGGGCCAGCGGTTGGCGGTGCCACCGGTGACGGCGAACAGATCCTCGGCTCCCCACATCACCGCGAAGGCGTTAGCCGGCTGCGCCAGCTCCACCACGTTCAGTGCGGCCAGCGGCGTTTCGATCAGCACCACGACAGCCAGGGGCGCCAGCGCGCGTACCTGGTCGGCATGTTCGGTCTTCGCCAGCATCACGGTGGTGTAGTCGGTGGCCGCGACCGCCTTCAGGTCCAGCTCATGATCTGCGCTGTCGGTCGGGTTGACCCGCACCACGGTGCGGGCCGGATCGAGCGGGGTGTCGATCAGGGCCTGCCGTGCCGCGGGACGGTCCTTGGCCGCGCACCCGTCCTCGAGGTCGAGGATCACCACATCGGCTGCCGCCGCGGCCTTTTCGAACCGCTCGGGGCGGTCGGCCGGGCAGAACAGCCAGCCCGGGCCGGTTGTCTGTAAAGCCATCAGGCTTCCCCCTCCGGGCGCATCCGCACCATCGTCTTGCGCGAGGCCGTCGCCACGATGTCGCCGTGCTGATTGCGGCCGGTGTGGGCGAACGTCACGATGCCCTCACCCGGCCGGCTCTTCGACACCCGCTTCTCGGTGATCTCGGTTTCGGCGTACAGCGTGTCACCGTGGAAAAGCGGTTTGGGGAAGGCGATGTCGGAGAATCCGAGGTTACCGACGATGGTGCCCTGGGTCAGCTGCGCCACCGACAGACCGACGAGCGTCGACAGGGTGAACATCGAGTTGACCAGGCGGGCGTTGAACGGCGGCAAAGCATCGGCGAACGCCGCATCCAGGTGCAGCGCCTGGGTGTTCATGGTCAGCGTGGTGAACAGCACGTTGTCGGCCTCGGTGATGGTGCGGCCGGGGCGGTGCAGGTAGCGCACCCCGATCTCGAACTCCTCGAACCAGAGCCCCCGTTGCACAACAACTTTCTCCGACTGTTCTGATCCTCTCACAGGCCCGCCTCCCGCGCGATCAGCATCAGCTGCACTTCCGTTGTCCCCTCGCCGATTTCGAGAATCTTGCTGTCGCGGTAGTGACGGGCCACCGGGTATTCGTTCATGAATCCGTAGCCGCCGAAGATCTGGGTGGCATCGCGGGCGTTGTCCATCGCGGCCTCGCTGGAGACCAGCTTGGCCACCGAGGCGGCTTTCTTGAAGGGCTTGCCGGACAGCATCAGCGCGGCCGCGTCGTAGTAGGCGGCGCGGGCCGTGTGGGCGCGGGCCTCCATGCGGGCGATCTTGAAGGCGATGGCCTGATAGGTGCCGATGGCCGCACCGAAGGCCTGACGCTCCTTGGCGTACTTGACACATTCGTCCACGCAGCCCTGCGCGACACCGACCGACAGCGCCGCGATGGCGATGCGGCCCTCGTCGAGGATGCGCAGGAAGTTGGCGTAGCCGCGTCCCCGCTCACCGAGCAGGTTCTCGGCGGGTACGCGCACATCGTCGAAGCTCAGTGGGTGGGTGTCCGACGCATTCCAGCCGACCTTGTTGTAGGCGGGTTCGGCGGTGAATCCCTCGGTGGGAACCGGCACCAGGATCGACGAGATCTCCTTCTTGCCGCCCGCCTCCCCGGTGACCGCGGTGACGGTGACGAGCTTGGTGATGTCGGTACCGGAGTTGGTGATGAACTGCTTGGAGCCGTTGATTATCCAAGTTGATCCATCCGTTCGGGCGGTGGTCTTGGTGGCGCCGGCGTCGCTGCCACCGCCCGCCTCGGTCAGCCCGAAGGCACCGAGGGCCTTGCCGCTGGCCAGCAGCGGCAGCCACTCCTGCTTCTGGGCGTCGTTTCCGAAGCGGTAGATCGGCATGGCGCCCAGCGAAACCCCGGCCTCCAGGGTGATGGCCACGCTCTGGTCGACCTTGCCGAGTTCCTCCAGGGCCAGGCACAGCGCGAAGTAGTCGCCGCCCATGCCGCCGTATTCCTCGGGAAACGGCAGGCCGAACAATCCCATGTCGGCCATGCCGGAGACGACCTCGTACGGGAACGAGTGTTCTTCGTCGTGTTTGGCGGCCACCGGAGCGACGACGCTCTGGGCGAAGTCGCGGACGGTCTTGGCCAGTTCCGCGTAGTGATCCGGCAGAGTGCCGGTGGACAGAAAGTCCGTCATTGCTCGTTCTCCTGTGTTGCAGCGGTAATCCGGGCCAACGGCTGGCCCACCTTGACCTGGTCGCCGACGGCGACAAGTAGTTCGGCCACACCGGCGGTGGGTGCCGTCAGGGCATGCTCCATCTTCATCGCCTCCACGGTGACCACCATGGTTCCGGCAGCCACCTCGGCGCCGCTCGCAACACCCACGGCGACAATCGATCCCGGCATGGGGCTGACCAGTTCGGCGTCGCCGCTGTGCTCGTCGTCGGGCCGCACCGGAGCCTCTCGTACCTCCTCGACGACGTAACTGCGCCCGGCACCGGAGAGCCAGAGTTGGCCGGTCCCACCGCTCAGCTGGGTGGCGACCAGGTACTCGGCACGCATTCCGTCGAGCGTGAGGATGAACCGATCCGCGACGAAAGACGCGCTGACGGTGTGGGTTTCACCGTTCTCCACCGCCGCGGTGGCCTGGTCGGGAGTGCCGGTGAGGTAGACGTGATCGGTGCGGTCGCCGGCCCGGAGCCGGAAGGCCGCCGGGGCACGCTCCCCCACCCGCCATCCCGTCGGACGGGCCCAGAGGTCGTCGCCAGCCTCCGTCCAGTTGCTGATCCACTGGTAGGCCGCCGCCGCGATCAACTCCGCATCGTCGATTGCCTGGGGTGTGAAATCCGGGGCCCGACGGTCCAACAGGCCGGTATCGAGCCGTCCCGCGGCCACATCGGGATCGGCCAGCAGGAAGCGCAGGAACTCGGTATTGGTGGTCAGGCCCAGTACCGCGGTATCGGCCAGCGCCCGGTCCAGCTTGTGCAGCGCCGCCGCGCGGTCGGCGCCGTGGGCGATGACCTTCGACAACATCGGGTCGTAGTCGCTGCCGATGACCGTGCCCGTAGTCAGACCGGAATCCACCCGAACACCTGGTCCATTGGGCTCACGCAGTCCGAGCACGGGCCCGCCCGTAGGCAGGAAGCCGTTGGAGGGATCTTCGGCATAGACCCGAGCCTCCACCGCATGCCCGGTCATGACGATGTCGTCCTGGCCGATCGCGAGCTTCTCCCCGGCCGCGATGCGGACCTGTTGTTCCACCAGGTCGACACCGGTCACCATCTCGGTGACCGGGTGTTCCACCTGAAGCCGGGTGTTCATCTCCATGAAGAAGAACTCGTCGGGCGCATCGGCGGACACGATGAACTCCACCGTGCCGGCACCCGTGTAATCGACACTACGCGCGGTATCGCACGCGGCCGCTCCGATGCGGGCCCGGGTGGCCGGGTCCAACAGCGGCGAGGGCGCCTCCTCGATGACCTTCTGGTGCCGGCGCTGCAGGCTGCATTCCCGCTCGCCCAGGTGGATCACATTGCCATGTCCGTCGGCGAGCACCTGCACCTCGATATGGCGGGGCCGCAACACAAATCGTTCCAGGAACAGGGTGTCGTCGCCGAAGGCGGAGGCGGCCTCGCGGCGCGCACTCATCAGTGCGGCAGGCAGATCAGTGGCCTGCTCGACCACCCGCATGCCCTTCCCCCCGCCGCCCGCAGACGGCTTGACCAGTACCGGGAAACCCACCTCGGGCGCCCCCGCGATCAGGTCCTCGTCGGTCAGACCCGGACGCGAGATGCCGGGTACGACAGGGACACCGAACGCCGACACCGCGGCCTTGGCCGCGATCTTGTCGCCCATCGTGGCGATTGCCGTAGCCGGCGGGCCGATGAACACGATGTCTGCGGCCTGTAGCGCGGCGGCGAATTCTGCGTTCTCGGAAAGGAATCCGTACCCCGGGTGCACGGCCTGCGCTCCGGTGCGCTGTGCGGCTGCGACCACTGCGCCGATATCGAGGTAGCTCTGCCGGGCCGCGGCGGGTCCGATACGGACCGCCACGTCCGCCTCTGCGACATGACGCGCGCCGGCGTCGGCATCGCTGAAGATCGCGACCGACCGGATGCCCATGGCGCGCAGGGTGCGGATGACCCGTACCGCGATCTCGCCACGGTTGGCGACGAGGACTGTATCGAACATCCCGTCGCTCCGCTCGCCCTGACTGTCGAACATCGTTGAGCTCATCATCACATCCGGAATACGCCGTAGGAGACCGGCTCCAGCGGAGCCTGGCCGACAACCGAAAGAGCAAGTCCGAGCACGGTTCTGGTATCCGCCGGATCGATCACGCCGTCATCCCAGAGCCGGGCGGTCGAATAGTACGGGTTGCCCTGGTGCTCGTACTGGGCGCGGATCGGCGCCTTGAACTGTTCTTCCTCCTCGGCGCTCATCTCGCCGCGCACGGTGGCCAGCACCGAGGCGGCCTGCTCGCCGCCCATCACCGAGATGCGGGCGTTGGGCCACATCCACAGGAACCGCGGCGAATACGCGCGACCGCACATCGAGTAGTTGCCCGCGCCATAGGAGCCGCCGATCACCACGGTCAGCTTCGGCACCCGGGCGCAGGCCACCGCAGTGACCATTTTGGCGCCGTGCTTGGCGATGCCCGAGGCCTCGTAGTCGCGGCCGACCATGAAACCGGCGATGTTCTGCAGGAACAACAGCGGCGTCTTGCGTTTGTCGCACAGCTCGATGAAATGTGCTCCCTTGAGCGCGGATTCGCCGAACAGCACACCGTTGTTCGCGACGATGCCGACGGGGTGGCCGTGGATGCGGGCGAACCCGGTGACCAGCGTGGTGCCGTACTCGGCCTTGAATTCGCTGAATTCGCCGCCGTCGACGATACGGGTGATCACCTCGTGCACGTCATAGGGGACGCGGGCGTCGACCGGAACCACGTCGTAGAGCTCGCTCTGGTCGGCGACGGCGTCCACGGTGGGCGTCACAGCCCACGGCGGGGCTTCGGCCGGCCCCAGGGTGGCGACGATGTTGCGCACGATCCGCAGCGCGTCACGGTCGTCGTGGGCCAGGTGGTCGGTGACGCCGGAGGTCTTGGAATGCAGATCCCCGCCGCCGAGGTCCTCGGCGGTCACGACCTCACCGGTGGCAGCCTTCACCAGCGGCGGGCCACCCAGGAAGATCGTGCCCTGGTTGCGCACGATGACCGCCTCGTCGCTCATCGCCGGAACGTAGGCCCCGCCGGCGGTACACGAGCCGAGCACCGCGGCGATCTGGGCAATCCCCTGCGCACTCATCGTGGCCTGGTTGTAGAAGATCCGGCCGAAGTGCTCACGGTCGGGAAACACCTCGTCCTGACGCGGCAGGAAGGCCCCGCCGGAGTCCACGAGGTAGATGCACGGCAGCTTGTTCTGCAACGCGATCTCCTGTGCGCGCAGATGCTTCTTGACGGTGACCGGGTAATAGGTGCCGCCCTTGACGGTCGCGTCGTTGGCGATGATCAGACATTCGCGGCCCGAGACCCGACCTACGCCCGCGATCATCCCGGCGCCGGGACATTCGTCGTCGTACATCCCGTCGGCGGCCAGTGCGGCGATCTCCAGGAACGGACTGCCCGGGTCCAGCAGGCCGTCGACCCGGTCGCGAGGCAGCAATTTACCCCGGTCGACGTGGCGTTGACGGGCCCGCTCGGGGCCGCCGAGGGCAGCGGTGGCGAGCTTGGCGCGCAACTGCCCAACCAGCGCCAGATGGTCGTCGCGGTGCGATGACAAGGCAGCCCTCATTTCGGTTAATGACAACTAACTCATGGTAGGTTAGTTTCCATTAACTGAGTTGTCTACCCCCGGAGACGCCATGTCCGACAGCGCCGTCACCCGTCGCAGTCAGGCCAAGTCCGACCGCCGCAGCCAGCTGATCGCTGCCGCCGAACGGCTTGTGGCCGAACGCGGTTACCTCGCCGTGCGCCTGGAGGACATCTGCTCGGCTGTCGGGATCTCCGGACCGGCCATCTATCGGCACTTCCCCAACAAGGAGGCGCTACTGGTCGAACTGCTCGTCGGGATCAGTACCCGCCTGCTCGCCGGCGCACAGGAGGTCGCCGCCCGGGACGCCCCGCCCGCAGACACCCTGAACGGCCTGGTGGACTTCCACCTCGACTTCGTCTTCGGCGAACCCGACCTGATCCGCATCCAGGACCGCGATCTGGCCCATCTGCCGGACGCCGCCAGGCGTCAGGTGCGGCGTTCTCAGCGGCAGTACGTGGAGATCTGGGTGGCGGTCCTGACCCAGCTCAACCCCGATCTGTCCGAAGACGACGCCCGCGTGATGGCACACGCCGCATTCGGCCTGCTGAACTCCACGCCTTACAGCGTGAGACCTGCTGTCCCCAAAACACATTCACGCGCTCTTCTGCGCCGGATGACGCTGGCGGCGCTCACCGCGGACTAGGCACCGAACGCCTTGGACAGCCAACGGGTCGCGGCATCGACCAACACCGCGCGGTTCTCCCGTTTGACGATCTCGTGGCCGTCATCGTCGAAGATCAGCAGTTCGACGGTGCGCCCGAGCGCCACCAGCGCTTCGTACATCTGACGCGATTCGTCGGGCGGCACGTTGGTGTCGTTTCCACCGTGCACCAGCAGCAACGGGGCGATCACCGCATCTGCCTTCGGCAACGGCGAAAGCTGTTCCAGCAGATCACGATCCGCCACCGGATGACCGTATTCGGGATAGGACGCCGCTGCGATCCACGGCTCAGTGGTGTGATAGAAGCTGTTCAGGTCGCTCATCCCGCAGATACTGATGCCGGCCACGAACAGCTTCGGATGGAAAGCCAGCGCCGCCTGGGTCAGGTAGCCACCGTACGACCAGCCCGTGCAAGCCAGCCGGTCGGCCGGCGCAATGCCCCGGTCGACCAGATACTTCGCACAATCGGCGACGTCGTCGATCGCGGCGAACCGCAACTCCTTGTTGTCGGCGTGCACGAACGCCCGGCCGAATCCACCCGAACCACGCACATTCGGCGTCAGCACCGCGAAACCCGCATCCAGCAGGGCCGGGAAGATCTCGTTGTATCCGGGCCGCGCCTGCCCCTCGGGCCCGCCGTGCAGGAACATCACCGCGCCCACCACTTCGACCGGCGGCCGGTACAGCCACCCGGTGAGCTCCAAACCGTCGCGCGCGGTGATCCGTTCCAGCGTCGGCATCGAGGTGAGCGGACCGCGGCTCGGCTCCCGGTCGATGCGCTCCCACTCCAGCGAGCGCGGATCCACGAGTTCGACGGTGCGCGGCAGTGACGGCCCCTGCACGGTCACCGCCACCATGGACCCGCCCGCGCTGATGCTCAGCTCGCCGGCGACCGGGCCGGGCAGCGGAATCGGCACGGACAGCGTCTCGTCGGCATACTCCAGGATCTGCAACTCGCTGCGGCCGTCGATGTTCCACAACAACGCGACAGCGGACAGATCGTCACTGACCACGAACTCGTCGAGCTCGTAACCGGCCCGCTCGGCGACCACGTGATAGGTCACGCCCTCGGCGGTGACCGTGACCTCCAGGAGCCGGGCGTGGGCCGCGCCGTTGTCACTGCGGATCAATGCCCGCACAAAGCCTTCGGTGCTGCCGGGCCCGTATGTACTGGCCGGGTGGTACAGCGTGGTCTCGCCTTCGAAGCCGCTACGGAGCCGGCGCGGGGTGTGATCGTCGAGGATCACCCCGAAATCGGTGACCGATCCGGGATCCGATGGCAGCAGCGCGATTTCGGTGAGCCCCCACAGCATGATGAGCTCCTGGTACCCCCGCGGGCCGACCCGCACGAGCGAGGCTCCCGCCCATGCGTCCACCAGCCGGCCGCCCGAGCGCCGGTCGAGCACAACTGTCTCCCCGGTGGCCGGATCGATCAGACAGGAGCTGCCGACGCCGTCCTCCCCGGTGAGGATCGCCGCGACCTGGGTGCCGTCCCAACTGATCAGTTCCGCGGTGCCCTCCGCGTCGCCCGGCCAATAGTCGATCCGACGCGCATCACGGTCGTCGGGATCGGTCGTCACCACCCAGATCTGGCTGCGGGTCCTGCCCTCGGGAGCCACCTCGCAGGCCAGCCAATGGCCGTCGGCGGAATGGATGACCTTCGTCACTGGGCCCACCACGGGCAGCTCGACGTCGCGCGAGGAACTGGCCCGCCATCCGCGCAGGAAGCGCTGCACCGCGCGCGGATAGCCGCCATCGTCGACCAAGTGGGCAAAGGCCGTCGCATCCGGTGACAACGACGCCCCGTAGTTCACCCGCACATGCCGGTCTGCGGCCACCTCGTGTCCTCCCGTCACTTCCGCAGTCCACTGAAGCATCTCTCACTCCCGCTCGAACGCTGGGACCTCGGCCGCAGCGGACTGAGCATCCGCACAGGTACCCTCGCAGCCATGAGGTGGGCATGACCGATTCACCACGCCGCGACGGGTCCGAACCGACCCAATCTTTCGGTAGCGGCTACCCCGTGGACTATCCGGATCCGGCGTACTCGAACCAGCCGCCGTATCAGGGCGTGTACCCGGCCGTGCCCGGTTCGACGTCACAGGCGTCCCCGAATCCCACCCAACAGCTGCCGCCCTACCCTCCCCACGGGTACGACGCAGGCGCACCCTGGCATCCGCCGGGCGCACCCATTCCGCCGGAACCCGATGGCAACGGGCCCCGGCTGTGGCTGTGGGTCCTGGCCGCGGTGGCGGTGCTGGTGGCCCTCGGCCTGGTCATCGCGTTGGTGATCGCCAACGGGTCGAGCCAGGAGACCGTGGTCGCGCCGCAACCGATCACGCCGCAGCCCAGCTTCAGCACGTCGCCGAAGCCCACCACCACGACCTCGCGCGCACCGAGGCCGATGCCGCCGCCCACCACCGCGCCGCCCGGTGAGACCACGCCTGGGCCCACCGAATCCGTCACCTACGAGGTCACCGGCGAGGGCCGGGCCATCAACATCACCTACCTGGACACCGGCAACATGCTCCAGACCGAGTTCAACGTCATGCTGCCGTGGAGCAAGCAGGTCGAACTGGCTCAGCCGGCAACGGAAACCGCCAGCGTGAGCGTCGTGAACTTCGGCCCCGAGGTGGCCTGCACCGTGACCGTCAACGGCGTACAGACCCAACATCGCACCGGCTCGGGGATCACCATCTGCGTCGGTACGGCCTGAGCTGACGACGCGCGACGCCGTCAGCTCGTTGTGACGGCGGTACCGGGATGCCGGGCGGGCACCCGCACGGCCAACATGCCGGCCAATCCCAGCGCCAGCACCAACACCAATCCGCCCATCCCGGCGCGGTCGGCGCCGAACACATTGATGAAAATGGAGAACAGCAACGGCGCCAGGGGGGACGCTGCGCGTCCGACGGTGGTGTAGAGCCCGAACGCCACGCCTTCCTTGCCGTCCGCGGTGATCCGCAGCATCAGGTTGCGGGACGAGGCCAGCGTCGGCCCGATGAACAGACACAGCAACAGGCCGCACACCCAGAAGGCCACCGGTCCTGACAGCACCAGCAAGGCCAGCCCCACCGCGATCAGGGAGACCAGCGATCCGACGATGACGGGTTTGGAACCGACCCGGTCATCGAGCATGCCCCCCACCACCGCACCGACCGCCGCGATCACACAGGCGCTCATACCGAACAACAGCACGTCTGCCTCGGAGATGCCGTAGACGCTGACCCCCAGCACCGCGCCGAAGGTGAACACCCCGGCCAGCCCATCGCGGAACACCGCGCTGGCCAGCAGGTAGTAGACCACGTTGTGGTCGCGTTGCCACTCGCTGCGGATCTCGGACCACAACTTGCGGTAGGCGCCGAAGAAGCCGACCCGCTCAACAGGGGGCGCATCGGTCACCGGCGGCACCATCACGAACATCGGCAGCGCGAACAATGCGAACCAGACCGCGGTGAGCAGCATCACCGCTCGCACGTTCTGCCCGTCTTCGGTCTGGATGCCCAGCACCCCCCCGTCACCGGCCATGAATCCGACGTAGGCCAGCAGCAACAGCACAACGCTGCCCCCGTAGCCCATCGCCAGGCCGAGCCCGGAGATCCGCCCTGACGTCTCAGGGGTGGACAGCTGTCGCAGCATGGCGTTGTAGGGCACGGTGGCCAGCTCGTTGCAGGCCGCCGTGCAGGCCAACAGGATCAACCCCGGCAGCAGGTAACGGTGGTCGTCGCGGATCAGGCTCATCGCCGCGGTGAACGCCACGGCGGCACCCGTCATCACCGCCAGTACCCGACGCCGCCGCTGCGGCGCGTCGACCCAGATCCCGACGGCGGGCGCCAGCAGAGCCACCGCGAGACCGACGGCGAACATGGCCCAGCCCAGCCAACTGGCCGGCGAGGTGTCGCCGGGCAGGTCCGATCCGACACCTTTCGTCAGATACACCGA
Source organism: Mycobacterium sp. IDUB_9 (assembly GCF_055419505.1). Lineage (NCBI taxonomy): Bacteria > Bacillati > Actinomycetota > Actinomycetes > Mycobacteriales > Mycobacteriaceae > Mycobacterium > Mycobacterium sp. IDUB_9. Next base: position 49,203 of record NZ_JBVAXU010000007.1, read on the forward strand.
GAACACAAACGTGATGACGATGGCGTTCAGCCCAGTCGCGCCGCAGTCCCACAGTGCCCACGCGAGCACACTCGCCCGCCGGGGGTTAGTCATGACCGACACCTTATGGGTTCGGGCGCCTTCTAGGATTGGCCGCATGCCAGTACCCGCACCCAGTCCGGATGCCCGTGCCGTCGTGACCGGCGCCTCACAGAACATCGGCGAAGCGTTGGCCACCGAACTCGCTGCCCGCGGCCACCACCTGATCATCACTGCGCGACGCGAGGACGTGCTGACGTCACTGGCCCAGCGCCTCACCGAGCGCTACGGCGTAACCGTCGAGGTGCGCGCCGTCGACCTCACCGATCCCACCGCCAGAGGCGTCCTGTGCGACGAACTGGCCCAGCGCGAGATCTCGATCCTGTGCGCCAACGCGGGCACCGCCACGTTCGGTCCGGTCATCGATCTCGATCCGGCCGGCGAGAAGGCACAGGTACAGCTCAACGTTCTCGGCGTGCACGATCTGGTGTTGGCCGTACTGCCGGGGATGGTCAAACGCGGATCCGGCGGGATCCTGACCTCCGGATCGGCGGCAGGCAACTCACCGATCCCCAACAACTCCACGTACGCGGCGTCCAAGGCGTTCGCCAACACGTTCAGCGAGTCGTTGCGCGGCGAGCTCAAAGGCGCAGGCGTGCACGTCACCGTGCTGGCGCCGGGACCGGTGCGCACCGACCTGCCCGACACGTCCGACCAATCCCTGGTGGAGCGGTTGATCCCCGACTTCCTGTGGATCTCAACCGAATACACCGCCAAGCTGTCGCTCGACGGCCTGGAGAAGAACAAGATGCGGGTGGTGCCCGGGGTGACCTCCAAGGCCATGTCGATGGCCAGCGGCTACGCGCCGCGGGCCATCGTCACCCCGATTGTGGGCGCCGTCTACAAGAAGCTCGGCGGCGGCTAATTTCTCGGCACCCATCTGCGGCCCTCTGCGGCCCTCTGCGGCGAAACGGCATTCCAGCAGCGAAACATCGAGTAACGCCCTGCCGGAATGCCGTTTCGGCGGATTCGTGGACTAGTCGCTCAGCGGCGCAAGCCTGATTCGCCGCTCAGCGGCGGCGGCCCGTCCCGAAAATACTGCGGGTTATCTCACGGCCGAGAACGGTGCCCGCCGAGCGCATCGCGCTCTTGAACGCCGAGCTCTTGAGCACCTGCTCAAGCATCCCCGGTTCTGCCGGTTGCGCCGGGGCGGGCATCGCCTCGATCTCACCCGAGGCCTCGACGCCGCCGAAACCACCTGGGTCCTCGGGCGACGGCGCCGGCGCCAGTTTCGCGGCAAGCCGCTCATAGGCCGAATCCCCGTCGATGGTCTGGCCATACGTCGCCTGCAGCGGGCTGGCCTTGGCGACCGCGGTGATCGCGTCGGTCCCGATGGTGTCCATCAACGACCGCGGCGCCCGCATCCTCGTCCAGGCCACCGGCGTCGGCGCGCCCTTCTCCGAGAGCACCGTGACCACAGCCTCGCCGATCCCCAACGACGTCAACGCCTTCTCCAGGTCGTAGACATCGGTCTTCGGGTAGGTGCGCACCGTCTTCGACAACGCCTTCTGGTCGTCCGGGGTGAACGCGCGCAACGCATGCTGCACCCGGGCACCCAGCTGCGACAGCACCGCGTTGGGCACATCGGTGGGCAGCTGCGTGCAGAAGAACACGCCGACGCCCTTCGAGCGGATCAGCTTGACGGTCTGCTCGACCTGTTCCAGGAACGCCTTGGACGCATCGGTGAAAAGCAGATGAGCCTCGTCGAAGATGAAGACCAACTTGGGCTTGTCGATGTCGCCGACCTCAGGCAGGGACGTGAACAGATCAGCCAGCACCCACATCAGGAACGTCGAGAACATCACCGGCCGCGCGGCCTGCGAACCCAACTCCAGCAGGCTGATGATGCCGCGACCCTCGGCGTCGGTGCGCAGCAGATCCTTGGGCTCCAGCTCCGGTTCGCCGAAGAACGAATCAGCGCCCTCGCCCTCAAGGTTGACCAAGGCGCGAAGGATGACGCCCGCTGTCGTGGTCGACACCGCGCCCAGCGCCTTGAGTTCGGGCTTGCCCTCATCGCCGGTGAGGAACTGGATCACCGAGCGCAGGTCCTTGATATCCAGCAGGGGCAGGCCCTTCTGGTCGGCCCAGTGGAAGATCAGGCCGAGCGTGGACTCCTGGGTTGCATTCAGACCCAACACCTTCGACAGCAAGATCGGGCCGAAGCTGGTGATCGTGGCCCGCACCGGAACACCGATGCCCTCGGTGCCCAGTGACAGGAACTCCACCGGGAACGCCGTCGGCGTCCAGGTGTCACCGGTGTCCTTGGCGCGCTGCTCGGTCTTGTCATTGGCCTCGCCGGGCTTCGACAACCCCGACAGGTCACCCTTCACATCGGCCATCACCACTGGAACGCCGGCAGCCGAGAGCTGCTCGGCGATCACTTGCAGCGTCTTGGTCTTGCCGGTACCGGTGGCGCCCGCGATCAACCCGTGCCGGTTGACCGTGGCCAACGGGATACGGACCTGCGCGGTCGGGTCGACAGCGCCGTCTACGACGACCGTTCCCAATTCCAGTGCCTGGCCTTCGACTGCGTAGCCGGCAGCGATCTGCTGCGCGGGGGTGGCTGTCGATTCGGTGGTCATTGCCGCGGTCCTCCCAGTTTGCGCGAACGAGCCAATCGGGGTCTGACACTACTTGTCAGGCGGCGCGAGCGGTGGGTGTCGCGGCTCGTCGACCGGTATGGGAATAATGTGGATCTTCGTGCGAGACGAACTGGTATGGATCGACTGCGAGATGACCGGCCTGGACCTCAAGTCCGATCGGCTGATCGAGATCGCGGTTCTGGTCACCGACGCTGACCTGAACATCCTCGGTGACGGCCTGGACGTGGTCATTCACACCGACGACGACGCGCTGTCCTCCATGGTCGACGTGGTCAAACAGATGCACAGCCGGTCCGGGTTGACAGAAGAAGTCCGGGCGTCGACCGTCGATGTGGCCACCGCCGAACAGATGGTGCTCGACTACATCCGCGAACACGTCAAGACCGCCAAGTCCGCTCCCCTGGCCGGCAACTCGATCGCGACCGACCGCGGCTTCATCGCCCGCGACATGCCCAAACTCGACGAATACCTGCACTACCGGATGATCGACGTCAGCTCGATCAAGGAGCTGTGCCGCCGCTGGTACCCGCGGATCTACTTCGGCCAGCCGGAGAAGGGTCTGGCACACCGCGCCCTGGCCGATATCCACGAGTCGATCCGCGAGCTCAAGTACTACCGCTCGACGGCGTTCGTCGCGCAGCCCGGCCCGTCTACCAGCGATATCGCTGCGATCGCCGCCGAGCTCGGCCCGCCGAGCAACGACCCGACCGAAACCGATTCGGCACTACAGCACCCGAGCAGTTAGTATCTACGAGCCGCATATGCCGAAAGGCAGCGCGGCGATGGTGGCTGTAGTTCAGTTGGTAGAGCACCAGGTTGTGATCCTGGCTGTCGCGGGTTCGAGTCCCGTCAGCCACCCCGATATCGGGAACGCCGTCTGCGCAAGCAGGCGGCGTTTCTGGTTTCGGCCCGTCATATGCGTACTCCCCCGCACCGGGCGTTGCCCACGGAGCTTCCGAGCCTTACCGTCGCAAACATGAAAGTGCTTGTGGCCAAGCGTCCCTCACGCCCCCTGGCCACGACCGACCGCTGGTCTGCCACCGAGGGCGAGATCGTCGTCGCGCCACTGGTCTGCGATGACGTGACGTGCGGATGCGACATCGTCCACCAGGGCATCACATCGCACGGCTACTCGACCCTGACTGTCGTCCGTGAGGTCACGGCCGCACCAGACGACCTGATCACGGCCTGCCGGACGCATCTGGCGGCCAGCGCATGGGCCGGGGTCGTCAATGAACCTGCTGAACTGGACCTCATCGCTGAGGACCTCGTCACCGACATGTGCGACGCGGCCACACACCATCCCGCCGGAACGTTGTTGCGCATGAGTTTCAACCGGCACCGCGGCGGCTGGGATTACCAGCCGCCGGGTTGACCTGCGACTACTTCAGTCCAGGGGTGCGGCTCAGTCGGGAAATTCGGTGGCGCCGAGGGCGACGTCGAAGTTCCCCACCCCATGACGGGCGAGACCCATGAGGACCAGGCCCGTTCCCTCCAGCCAGTGCGCCATGTTCAAGCCGCCGACGTCCAACGGACGCAGCTCGAGACTCGTGATGAACTCCGCTACGCGTGCCTTGGCCTGCGCATCGTCGCCGGCGAAGAACACATCCGGCGTCCGGCCCTTCTCCAGGACATGACCGAAGACGGTGTTGAACGCCTTCACCACGCGGGCGCCGGCCGGAGCTGCCTTGGCGACTTCCTGTGCGATCGAGGTGTCATCGGCAATGGCGAGCCCGTCGGCCGCGGCATTGAAGGGGTTGCTGATATCGACGATGACTTTGTCCGCCAAAGCGTTTCCGTACCGAGTGACGACCGGAACTACATCGGCGCACCTCAGGGCCACGATGACGATGTCCCCGGCCGGGACTGCGCCGAACTCTCCTGTCGTGGCGCTGCCGCCGAGCGCTTTGGCCAGGTCGGCAGCCTTGGACTCATCGCGGCCGATGATCTCAACGGTGTTGCCGCCCGCTACGGCCAGCGCGCCGATCGCGCGGGCCATGTTCCCGGTGCCGATGATGCTGATGTTGCTCATAAGGTGTCCCATGTTTTCGTTTGAATAAAGGGTTGACGGCTCCGCCATGTGCGGATTGGTCTGTGCATCAACCAATCCGGCAATGTGGAGGTCGATGGAACCGGGCCGTACGCTCGGCGGGCACGACCTTCGTCGTTACTGCCCGTTCGTGAGAAGTTGCCAGGGCTGCATGCCGAGGAGACCGGCAAGGTGACCCTGCATCTGGACGCCGGACGGCAATGGGCGCCACCAGATGGTCACCTCGGCGATCTTGCCGTCAGCATCGAGCCGGATGTAGTCCATCCCGTTGACCACGGTGTCTTCGATCTGCAGCCGGAAGTGCGCGGCGTGGTGCGTTTCGCCGCTCAGGACTTCTGTGTAGGTGAGGTCGGTCGCCACCGTGCCGACCGCCCGGATGGCTTCCAGGACTGCCTCACGGCCGGTGAGCGGCTCATCGCCGAGCGGGCCGTACAGCACCACGTCTTCGGCGAGGATTCCGGCAAGAGCGGCTTTGCCTGCGCCGCCGTGCATGCAGTCGACAAAGGACTCCACGGTGTTGCGGTGCGGGGCGAAGGTAGTCATGGCTGGCTCCTTCAGATCGCCGCGACGCCGCCGTCGACAACCAACTCCATGCCGTTGACATAGCTCGAGTCGTCCGAGGCGAGGAACAACGCGACCGACGCGATCTCCTCGGGGCGGCCCATCTTTCCCCGCGGGATCAGGGATTCGAACTGCGCCTTCGTCGCCTCGTCGAACAGTTCCTCCTGGATGGGAGTGGCGACCTGGCCGGGGGTCAGCACGTTGACCCGGATGTTCCTGTCCTTCAACTCGGATACCCACACCCGTGCGTAAGCGAGGAGGACTGCCTTGCTCGCCGCGTACACACTCCACTCGGGGTAGCCCTTGAGCGACGCGTTCGACCCCGTCATGAAGATCGAGCCACCGTCGTTGAACAACGGCAGTGCCTTCTGGACCGTGAACAGTGTGCCGCGCGCGTTCAGCGAGAAGGTGGCATCGAAGTCCTCCTCGGTGATCTCGCCGAGCCTGCCCTGCTTGCCCATCCCGGCGCTTGTCCACAACACGTCGATCGCGCCTTTTTCCTGCTTGACGGTGTCGAACAAGCGGTCCAGATCGTCGAGATCGGCTGAATCGCCCTGTACGCCGGTGACGTTCCGCCCGATCAGTTCGACGGCTTCGTCCAGCGCGTCCTTCCGTCGACCCGAGATGAAAACGTGAGCTCCCTCGTCAACGAACAACTTGGCACCTGCCAGTGCCAGACCACTGGTCGCGCCGGTGATTACCGCGACCTTCCCATCGAGCTTTCCCATGATCGCTCCATTCATTCATTGATGTCGATGTTAAGCACACCGATCTGAGTACTTAACGTAGCCCGTGACCGGGCAATGCGCAAGCTATGTACACCGATCCGTACCAAACTGGGCTACGCTGGACATATGACGGAGTTGGAGAAGGGGCCGCAAGGCCTGCGCCGCGGCCGGGGCGCGCGCGAGCGCATCCTCGGCGCTTCACGACGACTGTTCCGCGATCAGGGCATCAACAGCACCGGCCTGGACCAGCTCTGCGCCGAGGCGCAGGTGTCCAAACGCACGTTCTACCAACACTTTTCCAGCAAGGACGAGCTGATCGCCGAACACCTACGCAGATTCGATCCCGAGGTCCTTCCCGAGGTGTTCGACTGCACCGACCTCACGCCCCGTGAGCGGCTCCTCGCCGTCTTCGACATTCAGGGACCGCTGTGCCCGTTCATCGCGGCGGCCGTCGAACTCCACGACTCGGACCACCCGGCACGCGTACACGCCCGCGACTACAAGCAGGCCTTTGCCGCACGACTCACCGAGACCGCGCGCGAGGCCGGCGCCGCCGACCCCGAACAGCTCGGCGAACAACTGGCACTGCTCCTCGACGGCGCCTCGGCCCGCAACCGAGTCCTCGACGCCGACACCTACGCCACCGCCACCGCCGCCGCCATCGCGGCCGTCCTCATCGACAACGCCATCCCCGCGACAGCGACACTGTCCGGCACAGGCGGGAGCTAATCCGCCATGCGCCTTCCATGTCACTCCCCATCTGTACGAAGTTCCCAGGGCTGCATGCCGATTACATCCGCAAGGTTCCTTTGCAGCGCGACGCCGGACGGCAGCGTGCGAGCAAACGGGTGAGGGTGTCTTTGTCTGCGCCGCTGTTGATGCAGTCGACGAAGGACTCCAAGGTGCCGCGGTGCGGGGCGAACATGGCCATGCCTACTCCTCGTAGTGTGAATTTCGTAGTGTGAATTCGATTGGTGCGCCTAGGCCGTCAGCTGCCCGGAGAAGTAATGGCCGTTGTCCAAATCAGCAAAAAGGTTGGGCTGGATGGGTTCCCAGCCGAGGGTCTGGCGAGTGATCAGAGTGGAGACCGGAAGGTCCATCGTGACCAGATTCGTGAACATCCCGAAATATCCCGGCAGCATCAGGACATCCACGGGAACACTCACGGCGGGCAGGCCCAGGCGGCTGCCGATGGCCTCGGCGATGTCGCGGAATGGGATGGCCCCATCCTGAACCGCGTGCCAATATCTACCCGCCGGACCCTTCTCCAACGCCAGGCGGAACAGGGAGGCGACATCGCGAATGTGGACGGCGTTCCACGCATTCATGCCATCTCCGGGGTAGCCGGCGAAACCCTTCTCCTTGGCGAGCCCGATCAGCCCCGGCAGGAAGCCAGCGTGGTCCGTCATGTCGTGGGCGATGAGCGGAAGCCGTACGATCGACGACCGCACTCCCTGCTCGGCGAGGCCAATTACCGTCCTTTCCACGATGTTACGAGCCCGCAGCGTCCCCTTGTGCTCCTCCCCGCCGGGAAGGGCCGGGTCTTCCTCGGTGGCCGGCCGGCCCAGGTTTCCCGGCGAGCCGATGCTGCCCGCCGCAACCAGTGGCTTTCCGGTTCCCGCGAGCGCCTCGCCGTAGGCAAGCATGATCGGCAGTTCCGCGGCGGCCACGGCGTCCATTCCGCCGGACGGAAGCAGGTCCTGCCGGTGCGCGAGGTGGATGACGCCGTCGGAGTCCCGGGCTGCCTCCTTGAGCCCGTCGAGATCTTCGAGGCTGCCGCGACGCACACTCGCGCCGAGGGTGGACAAGGCCGCTGCGGAGGCGTCCGAGCGGGCCAGGCCGGTCACCTCGTGCCCGGCAGCGATGAGCTCGGGGATGATGCATGAACCGGAATGGCCGGTCCCGCCAGTGATGAAAACGTGCATGTGACTGTCCTTTTGGAGGTAGGTGGGGGCTTACTCAGCTGAGAATGTTGACGCCGAGGGCAAAGTTGGTGTGGTTGACCGTGTGGGTCATCAGGCCGAGCTGCAGCAGACCCGCGTTCTCCAGTGCCCGTGCCATCGGCAGCGGCCCGGCGTCCATCGGGCGCAGTCCCAGGCTCTCGATGAACGCCGACACCCGTGCCTTTACCTGCGCGTCGTCGCCGGCGATGAACACGTCCAATGGGTGACCCTCGCCTGAGCCCGCTGCCAGAACATTGGCGAACAGGGTGTTGAACGCCTTGACGACATGCACGCCGCTGGGGGCAGCCTTGGCGATCTCCTGCGCGCCGGAACTACCCTCGGGGGTAACGAATCCCATGAAATCCGGGGAGACCGGGTTGGTGATATCGACGACGACCTTGCCGTGTAATGCCTCCCCGTACTGACTGACCACCGCCGCCGCGTTGGCATACGGCACGGCGAGGATGACGATGTCCCCCACCGGGGTGGTGCCCAGCGTCCCGAAAGTGGCGCCACCGAGCGCGGTGGCCAACTCCTTGGCTCTGACCGGGTCGCGACCGACGATCTCGACTGCGTTGCCGCCGGCGAGTGCTCGCTCGGCCAGTGCGCTGGCCATGTTTCCCAGGCCGACGATGCTGATGCTGTTCATGTGGTGTCCCGTCTTGGCTGACGAATGGAAAGGTTGATACATCAACCATATGCCGATTATTGGTGACGCGTCAACCAATCGAGGTAGCATGGAGGCCGATGGAAGCGAACTGGCTGAACTCCCGCGAGGACCGCGCCTGGCGGGCCTTCATACACGCGCATCAACAGATCGAGGTCCACCTCAGCCGACGTCTGCAGAAATCGGACCTGTCCGGGACCGACTACGAGGTCTTGGCGGCGCTTTCGGCGGTCGACGAAAACCGCTTACCCTCCCACGCCCTGTGCAACGCACTGGGCTGGGAGAAAAGCCGCCTCTCACATCAGGTGCGGCGCATGCAGAAGGACGGGCTGGTCAGCCGTGAGCCCAATCCCGACGACGCCCGCAGCACCGTCGTCCGCCTGCTGCCGGCCGGCCTCGCCGCCATCAAGAAGGCGGCACCGAGGCACGTCGAGGACGTCCGCCGGAACTTCATCGACCTGTTCACCCCGGCTGAACTCGACACGCTCGCCACCCTCAACGAACGAGTCCTGCACCACCTGGCCAAAGACGACATCTCCCCCGCCGAAGACGGACCGTCGTAACCTCCGCCAGCAGTATGGGTGTCAGCTCCATCCCAGGCTTTCAGGCGGGGATCTGCCGCTCAGTCCTCGTGGTCTGGATCCCAGGTCGACGGCAACAGCGGCACTGCCGAGCCGGCATCAAACCCGGCACCGCCCAACGTCGTCAATCCCGCCGTCGTCGCATCCGCCTTGTCGAGTACGCCGGAAAAGCCCACCGGCCCCGCACCGCGGTCCGAGGCCGTCGGCGATATGTCCGGAGCGGCATCCCCCGGCGGATCGGCTTGGAGGTCCATGTATTCGTTGCCGTGTCCGCGCTCCCGGATCGCTGCGCGCCGACGACGGCGGGCCCGCGCCTCGCGGGCTGATTCGCCGGCCGCCGCCACAGCGATATCGGGTTCTGCGGCTTTCTTCTTGGCGGCGGCCGCGGCGTTGGCCCGCGCCGCGGCAGGGACGCCGACGCCGGGCGCACCGATCAAGTAGGGCGGGAAGAAACCTGGTCCACCGCCCGGGGCAGCCGAGGGCGCCGGTCCGGCGGCGCCCGTTGCGTTCGCCGCCACCCCGGCCGAAGGCGCCGCGGGAGCCGTCGGCGCAGTCGGAGCCGGTGAGCTGCTCGACACCGTCGATGAGCTCCCGGCCGCCGGCCAGGATCCGGAGTCGGTGCCGGCCGGAATCTCCGCGACACCGGATGCAGGCGGCTGAATTGCGGCCAGACCGGTGATCGCCCACCCCAGGTTGGCAATCACGACACTCAGGGCCGGCTGGATCAGCGCCGGGGACAATTGAACAACGACCTGCAACAGCTGTGCCGCATGGAAAGCCATGTCGGCCAATACCATCGGCAGATTGGTCAGCAGCGCAGCGGGATCGTTGAGCAGATTGTCGATCAGGAGGTGGATGTTCTCAATCTGCTCTTGGCCGACTTCCAGCCACCACTGCGGGTCGAGTGGGCTCAAGTCTCCATGCCCATGGTCGTCGTCGTGGTCGTGGTCGTGGTCGTGGTCGTGGTCGTGGTCGTGGTCGTGGTCGTCATGATCGTCGTGATCGTGGTCGTCCTCGCCGTGCAGGATCCGCGGCGCCATCGGCGTCGACGGGGTGGATGCCACCGCCGCTTCTGACACCCCTTGATAGACGGTCATCGTGGTTGCCGCCTGAATCCACATCCGCACGTAGTCGGCCTCGTTCACCGCGATCGGGATCGTGTTTATACCAAAGAAGTTGGTGGACAACAGGACTGCCTGCCGGGCATGATTGGCGGCCAGTTCGGCCAGGGTGGGCATCGTCGCCAATGCGCTGGCGTACGCCGCGGCTGCGGTTTCGTGCCGGGCGGCGATCGCCGCTGTGTCGGTGCCGGCCTGGCGCAACCACGCCAGGTAGGGAAAATGTGCGGCGACGTATCGTTCGGCACTCGGGCCTTGCCACGCACCCGCCTGTACCCCGCCCAGAATCACGGCGAGTTCTGTTGCCACCGTGGAATATTCGACGCTCAACGAGGACCAAGCGCCGGCGGCAGCCAATATCGGACCCGGGCCCGGGCCGCTGGTCAGCAAGGCTGAGTGCACCTCCGGCGGCGACGCCATCCATACCGCGGCCATCAGAACCCTCCTTGTAACCGTCTACCCGAAGCGTCCAAATTATTGAATATGATTGTCATTATCAATGAATCTGGCGAAACTCATAGAAACGCCGGCCGGAAGCAGGTTCAAATTCTGCGAGATCGCCACAGCTCCGCACCCAGAAGGAGCAGTGACAGTTGCTGCGGTTCAAGGCATCTGGCTATGGACGCGGAGTCGTGAGGCAAGGAGCCCCCAGGCGTCAGCCTCGCCCGATAGGCATACGGCCGACCACAGCGGTCACCAACGGTTCACCGCCAACAGTCGGGCAGTGCAAAATGTGTTTGCCCGAATACCGGCCCATCCACTACGACGGCCGAGAAGTAATCCAACGGGACAGCCCGGCTGAGCGCTACTTCGACGCGCGCCCTGTGCCCTTCTTGATCCGCGGGGCGAGTTGCACGATCTCGGGCACCACAGTCGGATTCTCGTAAGCAGTGGTCACCAATGACACCAAAGTGTTGGCGACATCGCGCAGGGCCGACATCCGGGCCGGCAGTGCGCCCTGGGCCACCCACGTCTTGAGCAGTTGATCCAGCAGGTCACGGTCGGCGCCACGCAGGATCTCGGTGTCGTCGGTCGGACCGATGCCCACCCGAATCAACGACAGTTCCGGATGCTCACTGCGCCAGGAATGCAGGATCTCGTCGAGAGCGGCCTTGCTCGCGCTGTAGGCCGCTACGCCGGCTCGTGGCCGGCCCACGTCATGACTGGAGGCGACCAGGACCACGCCGTTCTCGGTCAGTCGGGGCTCCGCGGCACGCAGCACGTTGTTGGCACCGACGGTGTTGACGCTGAATGCGTGCAACCAGGTAGCGACGTCGGTGTCCTCGATGTGGGCGAAGGGGATCACCGTGCTGGTGAACACCACGGCATCCAGACCGCCCAGCGCATCCGCCGCCTCGTTGACCACGCGACCGATGGCTGCGGAGTCCTCGACGTCAAGTTCGTAGGCGAAGCCACCGATGGCATCGGCCAGGGAATTCAGCAGGTCGATACGTCGCGCGGCCACGGCAACCTTGGCACCGCGTTCGGTGGCACTGACCGCAACAGCGTGGCCGATGCCCGACGAGGCACCGACGACGAGGAGACGCAGCCCAGCTGCATCGGCTCGCTGACCGCTCATTCTGGATCAACCTCCATGGTTCATCTCGAGGTGTTAGGTCACCCTTCGCTCGTCGGACATTACCGGGTGCGATGAGTTCCGGCCGCGCGGTGGGTCCACTTGAGAGACCGTGTTTTCACCAGATGCCAGTCGAGGAGCCCACAATGACGACCGAGATGACGACAGGAAAGCCTCCGATAGTCGACCCGCAGACCTGGCAGACCGCGCTCGGCGAGTTGCGGCGCCGGGAGAAGGCCGCCACCCGGGAGTTGGACGCGATCGCCGCAGCGCGACGGAGACTGCCGATGGTGGAGTTGCCCGACTACACGCTGATCGGCGCGGACGGCCCGGTGCGGCTGGCCGACGTGTTCGACGGCCGCACGCAGCTGATCACCTACCACCACATGTGGACCGACGGCGCGGAATGGCAGTGCGGCGGTTGCACGGGCTTCACCTCGCAGTTCACGCGACTCGACTTCCTGGACAACTATGACGCCCGCTTCGTGATCGTCACCAACGGTCCGATCGAGGAGGCGCTGACCTATCGCGACAAGGTGGGTAACCGGATGGAGTGGTACTCGTCGTCGGAGAGTTCGTTCGGCACCGACGTCGACGCCGCACCGAACGACGGTTTCGCCGTCAACGTGTTTCTGCGCGACGGGGAGACCGTGTATCGCACCTGGCACACAAATGGCCGTGGCACCGAGCAACTCAGCCACTCCTTCGCCCTGATCGACCTGCTGCCCTACGGCCGCCAAGAGGAATGGCTGGATTCGCCGGAAGGGTGGCCGTCGCGCCCCACATACTCGGGCTGGTTGGACAGCCCTGACATCGCCCGCCTGTATGGAAAGGACTCCTGATGACCGCATCCACCGACCAACAGCGCTACGTTCTCACCCGCACCATCTCGGCCTCGCCGGCGGAGGTGTTCGCCGTCCTGGCCGACCCGGCCCGCCACTGCGAGACCGAGCCCGGCGACTGGGTGCGCGACGCGATCGATCCCCAGCCGATCACCGGGACCGGCCAGATCTTCGCGATCAACATGTTCCTGCCGGCCGCCGGCGGCCACTACGTCATGCACAACCTGGTGACCGTCTTCGACCGGGATCGCACCATCGAATGGTTGCCCGGTCAGCTGGACGAAGACGGCCACCACGCCCCGGGGGGTTGGTCCTGGCGCTACGACCTGGCCCCGAACGGCGAACAGACCGACGTCACCATCACCTACGACTGGACCGACACCCCGCAGAGCTTCCGCGACCAGATCGGCGGGATGCCACCGTTCGGCACCGACTTCATCGCTGAATCGCTTGCGGCGCTTGGGCGCGCGGCGGAATAGTCTCCGCGGGCACCTGGTCCAGGAAGCCCAGCACGGTCTGGATCCGGCCGTCGCCGTCAGTGGCGAGCACATCGAATCCGACGACCACGGGATCGGCGTCGCTCGGCCCCAGCCCCCACTGGAATCGCGCCTGCCGGTGGTGGGTGTCGGGCCCGCTGACGAGTGAGAACACGAATCCCGGGAACTGGGAGTGGACCGCGTCGATGGCAGCGGAAAGCCCGTCGTGTCCACTCACCTCGGCCAGCGGATCGGTGTACGTGACGCCCTGTGACCAGTGCCGTTCCAACAGGGCCCGCCGATGGCCAGAATCGGTGGCATTCCAGGTGTCGAGGTACGCGGTAACGGTGTCGTTGTGCTCGGCCATATCGCCTCTTTCACGGTAATTGACTGGGACTCAGTCAGATTCACCGATTCGCGGCGGGGTGTCGATTACCGCAGGGGTAATCGGCTCAGGTGGCGGCGTTGCCGGTGCGCCACTGGTCCCACGGGATGTTCCAGTCCCCCAGGCCCTCGGTGCCCGGCAACACCGGGCCCACCGTGTTGACGACCTCGACGATGTCGCCGCGTTTGGTGTTCTCGTAGAACCAGCGGGCGTTGGACGTACTGACATTCAGACATCCGTGGCTTACATTGCTGTACCCCTGGCTGCCGACCGACCACGGGGCGCCGTGCACATAGATACCGCTGTAAGACATCTGGGTCGCGAAGTCGACCTCGGTGCGATAACCGTTGGGCGAGTTGACCGGCACCCCGTAGGTCGACGAATCCATCACCAGATGGTCGAAGCGCTCACCGACGATGTAGACCCCGTTGTTGGTCGGAGAACTGTTCTTGCCCATGGAGATCGGCATCGCCTTGACGACCTCGCCGTTGCGCCTGACGGTCAGGGTCTTGGTGGTGTCGTCGGCGGACGCGATCACCTCGTCGCCGACCGTGAAGTGGGTCGTGACGTTCCCTTGGCCGAACAGCCCGTCACCCAACGCGACGCCGTAAGTGTTGACAGTCACGTCCACCGAGGTGCCGGGCTTCCAATATTTGGCTGGGCGCCAGCGCACTTCGCGGTTGTTGAGCCAGTAGAACGCACCCTCGACCGGCGGATTGGTCTTGACGGTGACGGCGCGCTGGGCGGCCAGGCGGTCGGAGATGTTCTCGTCGAAGCGGATTGCCACCGGCTGACCAACCCCGACCACTTCCCCGTCGTTCGGCAGGAGGTAAGGCATCGTCAGATTGGCCGGCGAATGCGTCTCGAACCGCAGCCGGCGGTTGGCGACGCCACCGAGTCCCAGTGACTGCGCGTTGAGGGTGTACTGCTCGTTGTAGTCGAGCGGATCGGTGGTCGACCACGTCAGCCCGTCGGCACTGAACTTCCCCGCGACGCTGGCGCCCTCTTCATTGGTCATGGTGACCCCACCGAGCACGCCGTTCTCAGCGCTCACCGTGACCGGCGCGTCGACGGTCACCCCGACGGCGCCGTCTGTCACCGACGCATTCACCCTGGGCACCAACAAGTCGCCATAAGGCGTGCCCTTGTCAGTGATCACCGGCGGAGGCCCCTGTGGGTTTTCGCCCCCGCATGCCGTCAGGCCCAACATCATCGCCGGCACCATGGCAACCACCGCCCGCCGGAACACACCCCGATACGGACGGGTCAGCGTCTGGGCCTGCCCCATGTTCGTCCCACCCCTCGAACGGTCGATAGCAAATCTTGGCAATAGTCTAAGGGTTCCGACGGGATCGGGCCGACCTGAACCTGGCTCCAAGGCCGCCACCAGCGGATTTCACTGTTGAGTGAAACTCCTGTTATTGTCTCTCACGCGCGCCGTTAGCTCAGTTGGTAGAGCAGCTGACTCTTAATCAGCGGGTCCGGGGTTCGAAACCCTGACGGCGCACCAACCAAAAACCCTGCCTCGGCAGGGTTTTTGCGTTTCAGCGTTTCAGAGTTACTGGGACCGTGCATCTATCAGGCTCGGTACCTCTCGGCCAGCCGGTCACCGACACTGGATTCAGCCTCTTCCAACAACATCTCCACGGCACCCGCCAGATGCGCGGCAGCGTAGCCGTGATCCCGGTACTGCTCGCTCTTGAATCGGTCGAGCTCCCTGCGTAGGTCTCCCAGGGTTTCATCACTCACATGCGCCATATGGCTACCTCCAGTCGGTGTGACCACGGCCCACATCGCCATTTGGAGGTTCGACATGAGCCATCGGGTGTTATCAGCGAATCCCGACGACGAGTCCGTCGGGATTCGCTCTACCGGCGATAGCCCATGCAGCAATCCTGGCAAACGGAAAATAAGTTAGCTGCAACGCAATACCCCCTTGTCACGCGATCGTCCCGTGTTGCGGTCTGGATCGAGACCCAGGCCCGCCTCCCCGATCCTGACCCGACCTCGACCTTAGCTGGACACCTATGCACTAGCAACCGGTTCGGCGAGAAAGAGCCGTTCCCGCCCTGCTATGCAGCAGATTTCAGCTACCGCGCCCATTCGGCGCCGAGTTGCGCAGAGGACCGGCGATTACCAGACGGACCCGTGTTTGCCAATCGTTTTCCCCACGAAATCAGCGTGGATCAGGGCAGAGAGGCCGTCGGCGCGTCGCGTGACGCCAACAACGCAGCAAACTTCTCACTGCAAGAAAGAATTTCACCCGCGCGCGCTTCCATCCGCCACCAGCGGCGCCCGTCGAATTTGCGGTGAGCGGTCCCTGTAACAGCCCGCAGCCCGTCGACGACATATCACGATGGTGTGCTGATAGCCGTCACGCAACTTGGCAATTATTGACGAGGCTGAATTGTTGACGTAGTCGTAAGTTACTGCTGAGTATCAGACTCCAGCACTTCCGCTGGTCAGACGGCAGAAACCGTGTTAATCTCAAGTTAGCTGATTTATTGTGATCCGGTACCGCGTGACGATTGCGTCAAGATGAGGGGTGTTAGCTGATGGCTACCGCAGATGGCGCCGATCTCACAGCTGTATCAACCGCCGCGTTTGTTGCTGCGAACCAGCCCGTCATGGTGTACACCTGCAGCCGCCTAGGTCGCGTCGCCAATCCCCCGAGTTTCTCGTTGGCGGACTGGCTCCTGTTCCGCCGCCGCTGAGCGGCGTATTCAGCGCGAGCCGCTGAGCGGCGAATCACCGCAGGGCACACGACGTGCCCTGCGGATCTGCTCAGCGCCGCTTGATCCGTCGCACGACGACGACCACCACCAGTAGTCCTGCACCGGCCAATGACGCCGTCACCGCAGGCTTCTTGATGAAGCCGACCACTGCCGACTTGAAATCGTCGGCCAGACGCTGGGGGTTGGCCCGCTCTGCCAGGGAGTCGACAGTCACCGCCAGCTGATCGCGAGCCTGATCGATGTCCCGCTTGATGCTCTCCGGGTCCCGGTTCGCCACTGTTTGCTCCTCCAAGCCGCTCCATGTCGTGCTGCCCTGCCGCACTACCCTAGATCAGCCGGCACCGTGACGACGGAACCGGTCGACAAGAAGGGATACCTACACATGCCGGCAACCCCGCGCCTCGAGGTTGGAGACACCGCCCCCGCTTTCAGCCTGCCCGACGCCGACGGCAACGTCGTCAAACTCTCCGACTACAAGGGCCGCAAGGTCATCGTGTACTTCTACCCCGCTGCGTCCACGCCCGGATGCACCAAGCAGGCGTGCGATTTCCGTGACAGCCTCGCCGAACTCAATGGCGCCGGCCTCGACGTCGTGGGCATCTCCCCCGACAAGCCGGAAAAGCTTGCCAAGTTCCGCGACAAGGAGGAGCTCACCTTCCCGTTGCTGTCCGATCCCTCCCGCGAGGTACTGACAGCCTGGGGTGCGTTCGGCGAAAAGACCATGTACGGCAAGACCGTTCAGGGCGTGATCCGTTCCACCTTCCTCGTCGACGAGAAGGGCAAGATCGCCGTCGCGCAGTACAACGTGCGGGCCACCGGTCACGTCGCCAAGTTGCGCCGCGACCTCTCGGTCTAGGGGGCCAGCGCTTCGAGCAGGAGCGCTTCGGCCGTCGCCGCTTTGTGCAGCACGCCCAGGTGCAGGCTTTCGTTCACGCTGTGCGCCTGGGTTCCGGGGTCCTCGACACCGGTCACCAGAATCGTCGCGGCCGGGAAGGCTTCGGCGAATTCGGCGATGAACGGAATCGATCCGCCCATGCCCATGTCCACCGGATCGGTGCCCCAGGCGGTGCGGAACGCCGTGCGCGCCGCGTCGTACACCGACCCCGAGGCGTCGATCGCATAGGGCTGACCGACGTCGCCCGGGGTGACGGTGACCTGGGCACCCCAGGGCGCATGGGCTTCGAGGTGACGGGTCAACGCGTCCAGATGCGCGTGCGCGTCGCCGCCGGGCGCGACCCGCATGCTGATCTTGGCGCGGGCGCGTGGGATAAGGGTGTTCGACGACTTGTCGATGGGTGTGGTGTCGATGCCGATGACGGTGACGGCGGGTTTGGCCCACATGCGTTGCACCACTGAGCCGGAACCGATTTCGGACACGCCGTCCAGCAGGCCGGATTCTTGCCGGACCCAGTCGGGACCGCGGTCCGCCCCATTGTCCCCGGCGGCCGGCCGCGGACCCTCGTGCAAACCGGCGACCGCGACATTGCCGTCGTCGTCGTGCAGGCTCGCGAGCAGTCGTACCAACACGCTCAACGCATCCGGCACCACCCCGCCCCACAGGCCCGAATGCAGGCCGTGGTCCAGGGTGGCCACTTCGACGACACAGTCCGCCAGGCCACGCAGGGTCACGGTCAAGGCGGGGATCTCGGTGCTCCAGTTGTCGGAGTCGGCGATGACGATGACGTCGGCCGCCAGCGCCTCATGATGAGCACCGAGCAGTGCTGCCAATGACGGCGATCCGGATTCCTCCTCGCCCTCGACGAACACCGTCACGCCCACCGGCGGTTTGCCGTCGAAGGCGCGTATCGCGGCCAGATGTGTTGCGATCCCGGCCTTGTCGTCGGCGGTGCCACGACCGTAGAGCCGGCCGTCACGCTCGGTCGGCTCGAACGGCGCGGAGTTCCACTGGGCTGGATCCCCTTCGGGCTGCACGTCGTGGTGGGCGTACAGCAGCACCGTCGGCGCCCCTGCAGGGGGCGGGTAGTGCGCGATGACGGCAGGCGCACCGCCCTCGCTGACGATACGAACGTCGGGGAAACCTGCGTCGGACAACAGCTTTGCGACCGCCTCGGCGCTGCGGTGCACCTCGTCCCGGCGCGCCGGATCGGCCCATACCGATTGGATGCGGACCAGATCCTCCAGATCGGACCGTACCGACGGCAACACCTGCTGCACCCGCGCCACCACGTCACTCATGCTGACGAGCGTAGTTGCTCGCCGGAGAAAGGTTAGGGCTCCTCGATGATCGCCACCGCGGCGGCGGTGTCGGCCTCATGGGTGAGCGACACGTGAATCGTCACGCTCTCAAGGTGCTTGGCGATCTCACCGGACAGCCGCACCTTGGGACGACCCCACATGTCGGTGACCACCTCGATGTCGCGGTGGATCCCCTCCGGCAGGGCCGGTCGCTTCGAGAACCGTGAACTCGACCAGGCCTTGATCACAGCCTCCTTGGCTGCCCACCGGGCCGCCAGGTGCCGGGCCGCCGACGAACTCTTGTCCGCGGCGTCCCGGCGCTCACCAGGCGTGAACGTCTCGGCGAATACAGTTCCCGGCCGGTCCACCTGCTCGGCGAAATCGGGTATGGAAACCAGATCGATGCCTACTCCCACAATCGCCATGCAAGCGAACCTAGCTCACCTCTCCGTGCACGCCGTCACCGCACATACAGATCGTCGTCACCGAGTCGGGCGTCGGCATTCAGCAACATCGCGGCTTCCTGACGCTTCTCCGGTACATCGTGGTCGAACCGGCGATCGGCGGGCTTCTCGTACATCGGACGCCCACCGGCGATCGCCCCGGCCAACCGGCGCTGACCAGCCAGCGTGCGCTGCTCGGCACGCTTGCGGTAATCGTCGCGCTCGGCCGGATCCAGCGCCGCGATGAACGCCTCCGGGTGCACCAGGGCAACCAGACCCGACACGTGGCCGAACCCGAGGCTGGTGACCAGACCGGCCTTGAGCGGGAACTTCCCGCGCAGGTCGAGAGCCTCGCGCACCCAGACGAAGTGGCCTGAGGTGGCCAGCTCGTCGTCCACGCAGTCCAGGCTGCGGTTCGGCGGGATGACGCCGTCGCGCAGGATCTGGCACAGGCCCATCATCTGGAACACCGCCGCGCCACCCTTGGCGTGACCGGTCAGCGTCTTCTGGCTGACGATGAAGAGCGGCGCGCCCTGCGAGCGGCCCATCGAGTCCGCCAGCCGCTCGTGCAGCTCGGTCTCGTTGGGATCGTTGGCCAGTGTCGAGGTGTCGTGCTTGGAGATCACCGCGATGTCGTCGGCGCCCACACCCAGCTTGGCCAGCGAACGGGCCAGCTGCGAATCCTTGCCGCCACGGCCGGCGCCGAGAGCACCGAGTCCGGGAGCCGGGATCGAGGTGTGCACACCGTCGGCGAAGCTCTGCGCGTAACCGACGACAGCCAGCACCGGCAGGCCCATCTTGACGGCCAGGTCACCGCGGGCCAGCAGGATGGTGCCACCGCCCTGTGCCTCCAGGAAGCCGAGACGACGACGGTCGTTGGCGCGGGAGAACTTCGAATCGCTGATGCCCTTGGCACGCATCATCTCGGTGTCGGCGGTGGCCGCCATGTCACCGAAGCCGATGATGGCTTCCAGGGTCAGGTCGTCGAAGCCGCCGGCCACCACCAGGTCGGCCTTACCGAGACGGATCTTGTCGACCCCCTCCTCGACCGAGACGGCCGCGGTGGCGCAGGCACCCACCGGGTGGACCATGGCGCCGTAGCCGCCGACGTAGGACTGCATGACGTGTGCCGCAACAACGTTCGGCAGCACCTCCTGCAGGATGTCGTTCGGCTTGGCCTTACCCAGCAGGTTGCCGTGGTACATGGTCTGCATCGAGGTCATGCCGCCCATGCCGGTGCCCTGTGTGGAGGCCACGAGGCTCGGGTGCACCCAACGCATCAGCTCGGTCGGGGTGAAGCCCGAGGACAGGAACGCATCCACGGTCGCGACGATGTTCCACAGCGCCACCCGGTCGATGGAATTGGCCATGTCCGGGGTGATGCCCCACACCGTCGGGTCGAACCCGGTGGGGATCTGGGCGCCGACCGTGCGCGATAGCTTGGTCTTGCGCGGAACCCGAATCTCGGTGCCCGCCTTACGGATCACCTGCCAGTCGCCGGAATCCGGTACCGGCAGGGCCACCGTGTGCTCGGGGTCGAAGGACACGAACGCCCGGGCGTCGGCCTCGCTGGACACGACGAAGCTGAAGTCCTTGTCCAGGAACACGCTGACCAGCAGCGGCGAGGCGTGATCGGGGTCGATCGCGCCGTCGTCCACGAATTCGCGGATGCCGCAACGCTCTACGACAGCGTCGTGGTAGCGCTCTACGATCTCCGATTCGGGCACCAGCTCACCGGTCTCGGTGTCGTACCAGCCGGCCTTGGGATCGTCTTCCCACTTGACCAGACCGGTCGTCCAGGCCAGCTCCAGCACGCCGGCCGCCGACAACTCGCCGGAGACCTCCATCTCGAAGCGGGTGCGCGACGAGCCGTACGGCCCGAGCTCGGCACCACCGACGATGACCACCAGATCGGCCGGATCGACATCGAGGTCGGCCCACTCCGGCGCGGGCGCCGGATTGTGTCCGCGCGGCGGGGACGGCAGGGCCGCCAGGACACCAGTCTCGTCCTCCTCCTCGGACTCGGCTGCCGCACTTGACATGTCCTCGCGAGCCTTGGCGGCCAGCTCGGCCATGTCGATCTTGACGTCGCCGAGACCACCGGTCAGATCCACCTTGATCGGAGAACTAGCCGCAGCCACCTTCGACTCCACCGTGCAGAGGTTCAGCAGCATGGCCGCCATCTCCGCGGTGCTGTAGGTGGTGACACCGGCCTCTTCCACCGCGCTGACGATGGCATCGTTGTGCCCCATCAGCCCGGTGCCCTTGGTCCAGCCGATGAGTGCGTGCGCCAAGCTGACCCGCTCGGCCCATGAGGACTCCGCGCTCCAGCGGGTCACCAACGCGTCGAGCGCCGACTTCGCTTCGCCGTAGGCACCGTCGCCACCGAACATGCCGCGGTTGGGCGAGCCCGGCAGCACCACGTGCAGGCGCGAGGCGATGTCACGCTCGGCGCCGATCGTCGACAGGCCACCGATGAGCCGCTGCACGGCCCACAGCAGGACCTTCATCTCCATCTCGGAGCGTGAACCCGCCTCCGAGAGGTCCCCGGCCACACGCGGTGCGGCGAACGGGAACAGCAGCGTCGGGGTCTGCGCATCCTTGAGGTGGATCGATTGCGGCCCAAGGCTTTCGATCTGCTCACTACCGACCCATTCGACCAGCTTGTCGATGTCGGAGTAGGACGCCATGTTGGCCGGGACCACCCACAGGGTGGCGCCGAAACGGGCGTTCTCGCGGTACAGCTTCTTGTAGAACGCGAGCCGGTCGTCGTCCAGACGCGAGGTGGTGGCGACGACGGTGGCACCGCCGTCGAGCAGCTGCCCGACGACCGACGAGGCGATGGAGCCCTTCGACGCACCGGTCACCACTGCGACCTCGTTGCTGTAGCGGCCCTTGCCAGGGTTCTCCGCACCGGCCGCGATGCGACCGAACAGCGAGGCATGGATGGTGCGCCCGGCGGCCAGAGCCTTGCCTTGCCACCAATTCGCCTGCGTGGCAACGACATGTCCGGCACCTTCGAACCGCTCCGACAGGCGCTGCCAATCGGCGTCGATCTCGCCCTCGTCGGCCAGCCACAGCTTGACCAGGTCCTCACGGGCGCTGGCCCAGCGGTCGTCGAACACGACGGCCTTCTTGGCGTCGAACGCCGGAGCCACCAATCGCGGCCAGTCCGAACCGAGTTCGGTGGTGACCAGGTCGATCAGCTCGGCGTCGGTCGCAGCCTCGGGGGCACCGACCGGAGCGTCCAGGCCGAGCTGGCCCAGCACCAGGCGCGCGGCCGAGGCCAGCACGCCGTCGGGACCGGTGACCTTCTCGGCGAACTCGTTCAGCGCGGCCGAATCCACCACGCCGCCGGCCCCGGCACCGCCGGCCGAGGGCAGGCTCACCGGCACACCCTGGCGGGCGCCCACCGCGACCACCGCAGCATCGATGACCTTGTCGACGTCGGCGGCACTCGCCAGCGCGCCTGGGTGCAGGGCACCCAGGTCGCCGCCACGCACGCTGCTGCCCTCACGGGTGCCCAGTGCCACCTCGACGGTGACGTGCTTGGCCCAGCCCGGACCCAGCTCCCAGGTCTTGGTGACGCGCTCGGCGATGTAGGCCGGGCGCTTACCCGACGGACCGAACACGGTGCGCAGCTGATCGTTGATGGCGTCCGAGAGCACCGGGCCGAACGGCTTGTAGGTGCGGGCCAGCTTGCTGACCTGTCCCTTGAGCGCACCCAGATCTGCTTCGGCGGCACCATCGATGGCGCCGAGGTTCAGCTCGGAGCCGAGGTCTACCAGCAGCTGGTTGCGGCGTGAGGACGCACCGTCGGTGATCGACTCGATGGAGTCCAGCCCCTCGATCTGGTCGATGCGCATCTTGGCGCTCAATGCGATCAGGCCGACGGTGGCATCCGCTGCGTCGAAAGCCAGGTCGTCGGGGCGGGGCCCGCCGGAAGGAGCGGCCGGGGCGGGGGCTGCCGCGGCAGCCGGAGCGGCCTCGGATTCTGCGGAAGCCGGTGCTGGGCTTTCCTCGATATCAGGCTCAGGCTCCGGATCGGTGTCGCTGGCGAAGAGCACCGCGGCATCGCGCTCGGCGTTGAGCACCTCGACGGTGCTGTGGGCGAATTCGGGGAGCTTGAGCGTGTTGGTGGCCAGGCCGGCGACCGTCGGCGCGTTCTTCACGCCGATCTCGACGAACCGCTCCACGCCGAGTCCGCCGGCGGCCTCCTCGATGAACAGCAGGTCCTGGGTCTCGATCCAGCGCACCGGGCTGGCGAACTGCCAAGCCAGCAACTCGATGACGACCTTGCGCATCAACTCCCTGGGCTTCTCGTTACGCCAGGTGTCGTAGTCGGCGAGAATTTCGTCGAGCGGCTCGGCCGGCACCAGGTCGCGGATCTCCTGAATGAAGTCGCGGTCCAGTGTGAAGGGCCGGGGCACCAGGTTCGGGACATAGCGCCCGACGACGAGCTCCGGGTCCCGGTCGCGGGGCAGAACCCGCTCGAGGCTGCGCCGGAAGTCGTCGACACCCACCCGCAGCACGCTGGAGTGGAACGGCACGTCGATGCCGGGCACCAGGATGAACGAGCGCTTGCCGCCGCTGATCTCGCGACGACGCTCGACCTCTTCCTCCAGCGCTTCCAGGCCGCGCACGGTTCCGGCGATCGCGTACTGCGAACCGCGCAGGTTGAAGTTGACGATCTGCAGGAATTCACCTGTGCGCTCGGCGATTTCGGCGACGAAGTCCTCGACGTCGTCGTCGGCGAGGTCGATCTGCGACGGCCGGATGGCGGCGAGCCGGTAATTGGACCGACCCCGCTCGTCGCGCGGCACGATGTCGTGCATCTTGGAGCCGCGGTGGAACACCGCCTCCAGCAGACCTTCGAGTTCGATGACGCCGGACACACAGGCCAGCGCGGTGTACTCACCGACGGAGTGACCGCAAGCGATCGCGCCCTCGACGAACGCGCCCTGCTCACGCATCTCGGCAACCTGGGCCGCAGCTGTGGTGGCCATGGCGACCTGGGTGAACTGGGTCAGGTACAGCACGCCCTCGGGGTGCTCGTAGTGCACACCGGAGGCGATCAGCGACGTCGGGTTGTCGCGAACCACGTGCAGCACCGAGAAGCCCAGCGTCTCGCGGGTGAACTTGTCGGCCTTGTCCCACACCTTGCGCGCGGCCTTGGACCGGGCCCGTACCTCCATGCCCATGCCCTTGGACTGGATGCCCTGGCCGGGGAACGCGTAGACGGTCTTGGGTGCCGCGAGGCGTGCGGTGGCGGCCATCACCAGCTCGGTGCCGATGCGGGCCTGAACCTCGACAACCTCTGCGCCGACATCGATTCCGACTCGGTCGACGCGGAAGTCCACCTCATCGCCCGGCTTGACCATGCCCAGGAAGCGGGCGGTCCAGCCGACCAGCTTGGCCGGCGGAACCGGCTTGCCGTCGGTGGCGGTCACGACGTGCTGCGCTGCGGCCGACAGCCACATGCCGTGCACGATCGGCGATTCCAGACCGGCCAGCAGCGCGGCCGCCCGGTCGGTGTGGATCGGGTTGTGGTCACCGGACACCACGGCGAACGGCCGCATGTCCACGGGTGCGCCGACGGTGATGTCGCGCCGGCGGCGACGCGGGGTGTCGGTGGCGTTGTCCGAGATCGCGCCGCCGGCGCGAACCGGATCGGTCAGCTCGGCCTCGCCGGTACGGCCGCGGATCGCGAACCGCTCCTCCAGCTTGGCCAACTCGGTGCCGTCGGAGGCACGCACCGTTACGTTGACCGGGACAACCCGGCCCACCTCGGTGTCGGTGGCAGCCGAAGCTGTTGCGGTGACGGTCAATTCGGCAGGCTCGGTCGGCAAAGCAGCCAACAGGTGAGCGGCGTGGTCCAGATGCACCAGGCTCAGCAGACCTTCGACGACCGGGAATCCGGAGTCGGTGGCGGCGGAGCCGATCGCGGCGAACACCGCGGGCCAGCAGCGACCGACGAGCGCGTCGGGGACGACGGTGAGGGTCGGCGCCAGCGGGGCACCGAAGGTGGCAGTGACACCGGTGTGGTCGGCGACCTGCTCGGGGTTCCAGGCGACGGTGACCTTGGCGGTCCCGTCGACGACCGACGGCAGTGCGTCGGGACCGTCCACACCCGCGGCGATGGCGAGCACCGACCGCATGGCGGTCGCGGCATCGGCGACCTCGACGACCGGTGCGCCACCGCTGCGGATGGCCTCCGTCAGGGTGAACCGGATCTCGATCCAGGTCCCCGACAGTGGCACCGACAGCAGCACATGCTGGTCGTCGGCAACCTCAAGCCGGGCCCCGGTGGACGGATGGGAAGCGGAACGCTTCGCCGATCCTTCGCGGACCAACCACTCGTTGGCAGGGGCGATCCGGTGCACCGGGTTGACCGAGGTGCGACCGGCCCACAACACGTCAGGGGCATCGAGCAGAACGGCCAGCGGACCGGTCACGTCGTCGCGGCCCTGGCGGCGTGACAGCACGGCCTGCGGCTGAGCGCCGGCAGCCAACGCCTGGTCGACGGCGGTCTGTTCGAAGCGGTCCAGCAGCTCACCGACGGGCTCGTCGACGCGCGTGATGCCGGCGACGGCCTCGGTGCCGGGGATGACGCAGACCTGATCGGCGTCGTAGCGCGCGTCGTGGGCCTGCCACAGCGAATCGCTGCGCCACCAGCGGCGCACGTCCTTGTCGATCACCGGAACGAAGTTGACGGGCTTGCCCAGCGTCTTGCACAGCTCGACGAAGAACGGCACATCGGCCGGGTGCAGCTGCACCGATGCGGCGTCCGGGTAGGCCGAGACCAGCGCGGCCAGCGCGGCCTTCGGGTCCTCCAGCAGCGCCTCGCCGTCGCCGGAGGCGTCGAACAGCGTCTCGATGGCGCCGAAATCCTTTGCGTGCAAACGTGCTTCGGCACGCTTGAGCATCTGCTCGAAGCGGTCGCGCCAGGTGACGTCGAGCCACGGTGAGTGGTCGCGCTTGGTGTCGGCGGTGCTGTTGCCCTCGCCGATGGACAGTTCGATGTAGCGGCGCAACCACTGCAGGTAGGTCATGTCGGCGACATCACCGAAGTACGGCTTGGCGGTGTTGGCCATCGCGGCGATGATCTCGTCGCGGCGCGCGGCGACGGCGTCGGCGTCGCCGGCCACCTCGTCGAGCAGCCGGCCACAACGCGATGCGGCGTTGTCGATCTCGTGGATGTCGGCGCCGAGCTGGCTGCGTCCGGACGCCATGCCGCCCGAGGCCTTGCCGGCACCCACCCAGGTGTCGGTGCCCTTGGTGTCCACCAGCAGCTGCTTGACCTGCGGGCTCGTGGTGGCCTCGAGGGTGGCCATCGCGGCGGTGCCCACCAGGATGCCGTCGATCGGCATCAGCGGGTAACCGTGGGCGGCCGACCAGCGGCCGGACAGGTACTCGGCCGAACGTTCGGGGGTGCCGATGCCGCCGCCGACGCAGATGGTGATGTTGGACCGGCTGCGCAGCTCCGAATAGGTGGCCAGCAGGAGGTCGTCGAGGTCTTCCCACGAGTGGTGGCCACCGGCGCGGCCGCCTTCGATGTGGACGATCACCGGCTTGGTGGGCACCTCGGCCGCGATTCGGATGACCGAGCGGATCTGCTCGACAGTGCCCGGCTTGAACACCACGTGGCTGATACCGAGATCGTTGAGTTCACCGATCAGCTCGACGGCCTCTTCGAGGTCCGGGATACCGGCGCTGACGATGACGCCGTCGATCGGCGCACCGGACTGGCGGGCGCGCTGCACCAGGCGCTTGCCACCGACCTGAAGCTTCCACAGGTAGGGATCGAGGAACAAAGTATTGAACTGGATGGCCCGGCCGGGCTCCAGCAGCTCACCCAACTCGGCGATGCGATCGTTGAAGATCGGCTCGGTGACCTGTCCGCCACCGGCGAGTTCGGCCCAATGGCCGGCGTTTGCTGCGGCCGCGACGATCTTGGCGTCCACTGTGGTGGGGGTCATACCGGCCAGCAGGATCGGCGAGCGTCCGGTGAGCCGGGTGAACTTGGTCGAGAGCTTGACCGATCCGTCCGGCAGGCTGACGACCGTCGGGGCGTAGCTGGACCACGGACGGGCCACCTCCGGCACCGCGCCGATGGTGAACAGGTTGCGCTGGCCACCGCGGGTTGCAGCGGGAACGATTCCGATGCCGAGTCCGCGGACCACCGGGGCGGTCAGGCGGGTCAGGATGTCGCCGGGACCGAGGTCAAGAATCCATCGAGCTCCGGCGTCGCTGATCTCGGTGATCTCGTCGACCCAGTCCACCTGGCTGACCAGAATGGCCTCGGTCATCTCACGGGCCAGCTTGACGTCGATGCCGACGGCCTCTGCCCAACGGGCGACGATGTCGATCCCGTCGGCCAGACGCGGCGTGTGGAAACCGACCTCGACCTGCACCGGGTCGAAGACCGGGGCGAAGACGGCGCCGCCGCGGACTTTGCTCTTGCGCTCGGCCTCTTCCTTCTCAGCGATCTGGTTGCAGTACAGCTCGAACCGCGACAGCTGCTCGGGTGTGCCGGTGATCACAACAGAGCGCCGTCCGTTGCGGATGGACAGCACCGGGGGCAGCACGGTGCGCACGTCCTGGCTGAACTCTTCGAGCAGCTCGTAGATGCGCTCGGGCTCGGCATTGGTCACCGACACCATCGGCGGGCGGTCGCCGAGCACGGTGATCCCGCGGCGACGCGCGACCAGGGTGCCCGCTGCACCGATCAGCTGCGCCAGCGCCAGCAGCTGCACGTCCTTGGCACCCTTGGCGGCCAGTGTCTCGACGCCCAGTACGCCCTGAGAATGCCCGGCGACGGCCACCGGCGGGGTTGCGGCCAGGTCCATGCCCTGGCGGGCCAGCGCCCGCACTGCGGCGATCTGGGTGAGGAGGACGCCCGGGACCGAGACAGCGGCGGAGGTCAGCTGCTTGTCGGACGGCACCGGCTCCTCGGCGGCCAGCGCGCGGACCCACTGCAGGGGCTCGAAGCCGATGGGCCGGACGACCACGAGCTCGGCGGCGACCGGCTCGAGCAGCAGCTCGGCCTCTCCGGCCAGGGTCGCCAATTCGGCCTCGATACCGGCCGAGGACACCAACTCCTCGAGAGTCTCCAGCCAGGCGCTGCCCTGACCGCCGAAGGCGACTGCGTAGGGCTCACCGGCGCTCAGCCGATCGACCAGGGCGTGGGTGGAGTCAGCCTGCCGACCGTCGGATCCTGAGTCGTCGTTGCGACCGGCGGACACCCGGTCGTGTTCATAGATCGTCACTGGCGCTATCTCCTCGGTGCTGCTGCGGTTCTGCGGTGAATGGTGTCGCGTGTGGCTGTCGCGTGCGGTCTCAGGTATCTGTCTGCATGTCTGGGCGGTTGTGGCTGCCCGGCGACAAGCCAACGGCGATTCAGCGTCGAATCAGGTGAGGAACGCGGTGTCGCCGGAGCCCTCCGGACGGCGCCACTCACATTCCCGCCGTACTAAGAGTGTCATAAGAGGCAGTGGGCTTTTTCCGTCCAGATTGGTTACTGGCGAGTTCTACGCATGGGTAACCGCCGGTAACGTAACGCCGCGTCGAGTGGCGCCCGAAGACATTCGGGACAAACGTCCTGTTGGCAGGTGGTTACGGTCGAGTAGCCACAACTGCGCAGATCAAGGCAGTATTGTTATCGAATCGTTATCTAAATTTTTCGCCACATCCGGGCCCGCGAACCGAGTGTGAACCAGCAGACAATCGGGCCGATTCTGTCTAGCGAATCCTGCCAGTCCGAGCCAAAAGTTTGCTGGAATATCTTACCCGTCGGTAACTATTCAGCCCTGGCGGTCGGTCTACTCGGCGGCCACGCCGGCACGCAGGGCCCGGTCCACCCTGGCCGAGACCACTGCCCGGGCCAGCTCGGGCAGACCGGCATCCGGAGCGCCGCCCCGACACTCGGCCACCGCAGCAGCGACCGACTCGGCCAGGTGATCGATCGCCACGCCGGTGGCCCGGCAGACATGGGCCATGCTGCGGACGACGCGCCGATGGTCCTCCGCGTCACCGACGAGCGCGACCAACGCCGGATCTGTCACCTCGACGGAGTCGTCCACGACGCGCACCAACCCGAACTCGACGAGCGCTTGGACGTCGTCGCCGGCCGGGTCGACGTTCAATGCCAGCGCCGTCGGCCGGAACCAGCCCGAGGCCTGGAGCCCCAAGGCGTCGGACAGATCCTTGCCGCCGCGCAAGGCGGCGAAGAACTCGGCGATATGCGCCGAGTTGAAACCCTTGGCCAGTAGCTGGCTGATCGCTGTCAGCTGATCAAGGTGCCGCTCACCGTAATACGCCGAGCGCCCGACGCGGCGCGGCGAATCGAGCAAGCCGCGTTCACGATAGGCGCGGATATTACGAGTGCTGACGCCGGAAATGCGCGCCAGGTCTTCAAGGCGGTACTCAACCAAGCCGGCGTCCCCCGCGTCGGTTTGAACAGCGATTCATGCCGACACCCTACTCCCCGGTTAATGTTGCGAGCGAATTCGCAGCTACAGCATTCAGCCGTCCCCGCATTTGGCCGATAACGCGATCATCTGCGGATATGCCAACCTGCTCCCCTTACCTGATACATGAGAGTGCAGTTTCAGCCAACTCGATGAATCGCTCTAAAGCCGGCCCGGAGGCGAAATTCACATCCGCCACAGAGAACTCTGGTCGCTTCGCCGCCTACGGTGAGAGAGCATGTACCTCTGCCCCACGAATCACATTTGACGAAAGGTGCCCGCGTGCGTCCCTGGATCGTTTGGGCCACCGGACTACTCGCGTACATCATCGCCGTTCTCGACCGCACCACCCTCGGCGTCTCGGGGCTGCAGGCCGCCGATAGATTTGCCGCAAGCCCCGGTGTGCTGTCCACGTTCGTCGTGTTGCAAGTGATCGTCTACGCCGCGGCCCAGGTTCCCGCCGGACTGCTGTTGGACCGCTTCGGTTCCCGCCTGCTCATCGTCTGCGGTGCGGCGCTGATGACAGCCGGGCAATTGGTGCTCGCGCTCAGCGAGTCACTACCCGCGGCCATCGGCGCACGCGCCATCGTCGGTCTTGGCGACGCACTGACCTTCATCTCGGTTCTCCGCCTGGTGCCCTATTGGTTCGAGCCGGCTCGGGTCCCCTTGGTGGCTCAGTTGACGGGCATCTGCGGTCAGCTCGGCCAGGTGCTGTCCGCGGTCCCTTTCCTGGCGATCCTCACCGGAAAGGGTTGGACGCCCGCCTATCTGTCGGTCGCTGCATTCGGGCTTGTGGTAATCGTGTTGGCGCTGGCCCTGATCCGCAACACGCCACACGGGTCGGCGATGACGTCCGAGCCGATCTCACTGCACACCACCCTGTCTCGCATCAGGACCGTCTGGCTGCGACCCGGTACCAGGCTCGGGTTCTTCACGCACATGGGCACCCAGTTCTCGGTGACGGTGTTCGCGTTGATGTGGGGAGTGCCCTATCTCACCGTCGCGCAGGGACTTTCGGAGACGGCCGCGGGCACGCTGCTGACCGTCTCGGTGGTGGCCGCGATCTCGGCTGGGATCATGATCGGCATATTCACCGGGCGCCATCCACACCGCCGGTCACGCCTGGTGCTCTGGATCATCGCCAGCAATGCATTGGTGTGGACCGTGGTGCTGGCCTTGCCCGGTCCGGCGCCGGTGTGGTTGTTGGTGGCACTCATCGTCGTCATCTCGGTGGGCGGTCCCGGATCGATGGTCGGCTTCGACTTCGCCCGCACCTTCAATCCGAGCCACACCCTCGGTACCGCGCAGGGCATGGTGAACATGGGCGGTTTCCTGGCCGCACTGCTGGTGATGCAGGCCATGGGTCTGATCCTGTCCGGAACGGACAGCTACTCGTTCGCGTCCTTCCGCGTGGCCTGGTCAGTGCAGTATGCGGTGTGGATCTTGGCCACCATCGGAATCCTGATCACCCGCCACAAGACGCGCCGCCTGCTCGCGGCCGAGCAGGAACGAATGCTGTTGGAGAGCTTCGAGACTCACCCGGGTCGGTGAATGTCCAGACGCCGGTCGACGATCGCCGCCGCATGCCGGTGGCCGACGGCCTCGAACCCGACGACGACCACCACCGGAGCCGCGGTGACCACCAACAGACACAGCGCCATCGACATCCCGTGTGCGGCCAGCGCCACTGCGGCGGCGAGCGCGGCCCCTGCCAGCGCCAGCAACAGTGCGTGGAGCAGATCGACCTCTCCCACCAGACATGAGTAGATGACGAACATCGAGAGCAGGTAGATGCCCACCGGAATCGCCACCGCCAGCACGGTGCCGACGGAATCCAGCTTCGACTGATCCTCGATGTAGTAGGCCGCCACGTGCAGTCCCGCTCCGGTGGCCACGATCGCACCGAACACCGCCAGGTGCAGGTAGCCGTACCAGAACGACAGCTGACGCCTGGCGTGCAGCAACTCACCGGCCGGAATCAGGAAATACACCCACCACATACCGAAGGTCAGGCCGGTTCCGGCCGCTACCAGCAGGATGGCATCGGTGGACCAGCCGTGCTCCCCCACTGCCGCCGTCAAAGACGCCACGGTGCCGACCACGCCTTCGCCCAGCGCGATGATCGCGAGCAACCCGTATCGCTCGGCCACGTGGTGGGCATGCCACGGCGTGCCTCCCATGCGCCGCTCGGCCAGCAGCGGTCCGCTGATCTCCACTATCACCAACCCCAGGGCGGTGACGAAGAAGACCGGGACCGAGACCTGAACGAAGATCTGGACTATCCAGCCGATCTGGGCGACAACGACCGCACACGCGTACGTCAGGCAGGCGGACCGATGTTGCGGATCTTGCGCGGCAGCCCGTAACCACTGCCCCACCAATGCAATTCGCATCACCACGTAGCCGGCCACCAGCACCGAGTTGTCGACGTGCCCACCGTGGTCGACGGAGGCGAACATCGCCGGTATGCCGAGCGAGAGGATGATGACGCCGACCATCTGCAGCATCGTCATCACCCGGTAGACCCAGTCGTCGGTGTCGTAGGCGGAGGCGAACCAGGTGAAGTTCATCCATGCCCACCAGATCGCGAACGCAGCGAAGGCGAAGGCGACGAGCCCGGCCGACATATGGCCCTCGGCCATCAGATGCGCGAACTGCGCGGCAGCCACCCCGAAGGCGATCACGAACGTCAGGTCGAACAGCAATTCCAACGGACTCGCCACCCGGTGCTGCTCGTGCGGGTCGCGTCCGGACATCCGGCTCAGGCGGTGTGCTTGAACCGGACGGGGCGTGATCTCGTTCAACCTGGTATGTCCCCTTTGTCGCCTCGTTTCCCGCAATTCCATCTCATTGGGACGCCGGACCGTGGATTGCCGACGGCGTGGTGGCAGAAACTCACCGAAATACGAGTAGTGCACTACTGATGTCAGGGCTCCGGCCGCCCTCGAGGATGCGTATATGTACAAGCAATTCAGGCTGAATCTCCTGGGCGAGTTCGCCGTGTACCGAGACATGGAACCGCTGGTGTTGCCACCCTCGTGTCGCCGGTTGGTGGCACTTGCCGCCGTGAAGCGTCGCGAGCTGCACCGCAGCTGGGTCTGCGACCTGCTGTGGCCGGGTAGCCCTGCGGACAAGGCGGTGTCCTCGCTGCGTTCTGCGCTGTGGCGATTGCGACCGGTGGGCGCCGACGCGTTGCTCGTGGTGCAGCACCAGTACGTCAGCCTGGCGCCCGACGTGACGGTCGACTGGCATGAGGCGGTCGCCTTGCACGAGGCGATGGCCGTGATCGAAGGACGACCGGCACCTGCGGGTACCCATCCGAACCTGCACCGGCTGGTGCGCAGCGGTGACCTGCTCGAAGGCTGGACCGATTCCTGGTGCGTCGCCGAGCGTGACCGCTACCGCGCCATCCAGCAGGCCGTCCTGGACACCCCCGACAGTGTCGTGCCGAGGCAGGTGACGCACTACGCGGTCCCGGGCTCTGCGCTCCGTCCCACATCTCGCGGGGGTCGCCACCACAGCGACAATGCGGGGTGTCGGCCGTGAGTACGTTACTGCTCGGCCTCGTAGTGGTCAGCGCAGCGGCGACCGCGTTTGCGGTACACCAGCTGCAGACGTGGCTCGAGCGGTGGGCGTACGAGCGGCACGCTCAGGACTGACGCGGTTCGGTTGAAGGTCTCAGCTACACCGGGTCGAATGACGAGATCAACCAGTTGCCGTCGATCTTGCTCATCCCCACTTTGACCGCGCTGGCGGTGAAGCTCCCGTTGGGGTTCTCGGCACTCGTCGTGGCCTGGTTGACGAACACCAGCGCCACCGCTGAATCGGGATGGATCTCCGAAACAGCCGAGCGCACCACTGCCGCGCTGGTCTTGACCGATTTCTGCTTGGCGGCCGGGGCGACGATCTCCTGGGTGAACTGGGTGTAGTACGACAGGAAATCGCCGGTCAGGTGCGACTTGGCTGCCGAGAAGTCCCGGTCGAGACTGTCCGGCGCATAGCTCAGCAGGGCCACGGTGCCATCGCTCGCAGCCTTGAGCACCGTCGCCGACGCCGCCTGACCGGTCTCCTGGTCGTCGCGGTACTGCGCAAAGTACAGCCATCCGGCCAGCGCAGCCGACGCGATCAGCGCCACGGCCAGTGCCAGCGGGAACCACAGCTTCATCAAGTTCCGGCGCCACCCTGTTGCGGGCTCGTCGGCCGCGGTGGCGGTGACGTCCTCGGCCAGATCGGCCTCGGTGGCGTCCTGATCGCCGGCTTCGTCGGCGCTGTCGATCTCGACTGCCGTCTCGGTGCCTTCGATCTCGACTGCCGTCTCGGTCTCTTCGTTCTCGGTCTTCTTGATATCCACGGTCACGGCACGAACTCGACTTTCGACAGCTTGATCTGGTCGCCTTCACGGACCAAGTCGACGGCCACCCGCCACGGCCGCGGTTGCTTGTTGGCGCCTGTGGTGTTGGTGACCTGGGTATTGACGGCGACCAGAACGACGGCGTTGTCATCGCTCATGGTGTCCACGGCAGCGGCGGTCACTTTCGCCTCCGTCACCACCTTCGCGTCCTGGGCCAGCTTGACGAAGTCTTTCGACTGCCCTTCGAAATCCTCCCGGAACTCGCCCGTCGAGTTGTCGAGAATGTTCTTGACGGCGTCCTGAGCGTGGTTGAAATCCAGCGACATGAGCGTCACGACGGTCTGGCGGGCAGCGGCGGTGTATTCGGCCGCCAACTGCTGACGATGCTCGGCCTGCCGGTGGTGCCAGATCATCAGCCCGCTCAGGGTGAGCAGCCCGGCGATGAGGATGATCGTCAGACAGCTCGCCAGTACCTTCCAGAACAGGCGCGATACCTGCACCCGCGGTAGCCGGCGGGACGACGTGGCCCCGACTTCTCCCGCTGTCTCCGGCTCGGAGCCGTCGAGCGGCTCGGCCTCGACGGCCCCCGCCTCTGCATCGGCGCCGGTGGTGTCGGTGACCTCGTGGGTATCGGAGTCTTCGGTGTCGGAGTCTTTGGTATCGGCGGGG
The DNA here is from genome assembly GCF_055419505.1 of Mycobacterium sp. IDUB_9. Classification (NCBI taxonomy): domain Bacteria; kingdom Bacillati; phylum Actinomycetota; class Actinomycetes; order Mycobacteriales; family Mycobacteriaceae; genus Mycobacterium; species Mycobacterium sp. IDUB_9. The sequence continues at coordinate 83,674 of NZ_JBVAXU010000007.1, forward strand.
TCGTCGGCCGCGGTCGTGGTGGCGGCGTCCTTGTCAGCGGCCGCCTGGTTCCGCAGCCGAATGGCGCGGGCCCGGGCCCGGGCGGCAGCCGCGGCGGCCTCGGCCTCTGCGGCCTCGGCTTCGGCCAGCTCGGCCGATTCCAATGCGTCGCCTGGCGACGCGTCATCTTCGCTAGTATCGAGTACCGGCGACGAAGGCTTGCGGGACGGCATGCCGACCTCCTGTCCGTTCAGCAGCCTGCTTAACGAGAATTACGTTATCAGTTTGCGGTAGTGACCCGAGAGTACATCATCGACAGCAGGCGCTTAAACCGCCATTTACCTGCGGAAATGATGTTTACGTGCTGTGCGTTCACTTAGCCCGGACTGGCAGTCATCCGCGCCTCAAGCTGGTTCTTCATCACCTTGCCGGTGGCATTGAGCGGCAGTTCGTCGAGGAACTCGACATACCGGGGCACTTTGTAGCCAGCCATACGCTCGCGGCTCCAGGCAATGAGATCCTCGGCAACAACAGCCGAGACCCCGGGCTCGTCCCGCAGCACCACGAACGCCTTGCCGACCTGTCCCATCCGCTCATCGGCGACACCGATGACGGCAACCTGCGCTATCGCCGGATGCTCCAGCAGGAATCCCTCGATCTCGGCCGGGTAGGCATTGAAGCCGCCGACGATGAACATGTCCTTCTTGCGTCCGACGATCCGTAGCCGGCCGGATTCGGTGAACTCGCCGAGATCTCCGGTGTGCAGCCAACCGTCGGGGTCGATCGCCTCCGCGGTGGCCGCCGGATCGTCCAGATAGCCCTGCATCACGTTGTAGCCGCGCACCAGCACCTCGGCGTCGTCGGCAATGCGCACCTCGACGTCCTCGCACGGAAGTCCGGCCGTGGTGGCCACCTCCTCGGCCGAGTCACCGGGCCGTGACAACGTGACGTTGCCTGCCTCGGTAAGGCCGTAACCGGTCATCAGCGTCTGGAACGGCAACTCCTCGCGGATGCGTCGCACCAACTCCACCGGGATGTCGGCAGCACCGGTAACCCCCGCGCGCAGCGTCGCCAGCCGGTCACGCTCGGCGACGGCCAGCAGCGAGTGATACAGCGTCGGCGGGCCCGGCAGCATCGTGATGCGTTCACGCTCAATGAGTTCCACGACATTGTCGACGTCGAACACTGCGACCGGCAGCATGGTCGCACCGCGCAGGAACGACGCCACCAACCCTGCCTTCAACCCGAAGGTGTGGAAGTACGGGTTGATCATCAGATAGCGATCACCCTCGCGCAGATCCGCCAGCGTGGCCCACTCCTCGTAAGCCTGCAGCGTCTGGCGATGGTTCATCATCGCGCCCTTGGGCCTGCCGGTGGTGCCCGAGGTGAAGATGACGTCGGCGATGTCGGTGGGCTCCAACTCGTCTACGCGGCCCTGACTCAACGGGCTCCCACTACTCAGGAAGTCCGACTTCAGATCGATGGTGGGGACATCGAGAGCCGTCTCGGAAAACGTGAAATCCTGCCCGAGGAAACCGTTTTGGATCATCACCGCCTTGGCGCCGCTGCGCGCCACCACATCGGCGGCCTCTTCGGCCTTGAAGCGGGTGTTGACCGGGACCAGGATGCCACCGGCGGCCATGATCCCGAACGCCGCGATGATCCACTCGGCCGAATTGGGGGCCCAGACCGCGACCCGGTCCCCCTTGACGACGCCGAACTCGGCGAACGCACCCGAGGCTTTCCGGATGCGCTCGCCGAGTTCGGTGAAAGACAGGCGCAGCGGACCGTCGACACCAGCCGAATTGTCGCCATAGTCGACCCCGGCTGAATTGTCGCCATAGTCGACGACCGCCTCCGTGTCGCCGAAACGGTCCGCTGCACTCAAGACCATCCCGGGGATGGTCTGCTGCTGTTCGATGCGTCCGGCCCCTTAGGTCGTGACGAGGCGACCGAGGTTCCCACCCATGATCTTGGCCTGGTCCTCGACAGCGAGGTGCTCAAGCGCGGTCACGTAGTGGGTCGGCTCGGCCAGGCCCTCGGGGTGCGGCCAGTCGGAACCGTAGAGCACCTGGTCCACGCCGATCAGGTTGATCAGCTCGTCGATGCCCTCTTCGTAGAAGGGGCTGACGTAGATGCGGTTCTTGATCTCCTCGATCGGGTTGCCCAGGAAGGCCTCGGGGGCCTTCTTGTAGACCTCGGCCATGGAGTCCAGCAGCGGGAACATCCACTTCGAGCCGGCCTCGACAATGCCGACCTTCAGCGTCGGGAAACGGAACAGCGCGCCGTGAATCACCCACGAGGCCACGGCATCCTGGATCGGGCGCCACTCGTTGAGGATCGACATCGCGTTGGTCTGGAACGGCAGCATCTCCTGCGCCGCGCCGTCCCACTCCGAGGTGTAGCGCGAGTAGCCGCTGTCGCTGGAGTGCATGCCGACGAAGACGTCGTACTCGACGCACTTCTGCCAGAACGGATCGAACTCCGGCAATGCGAACGAGCGCGGACCGCGGAAGCCGGGCACCGGGGCCGGCCGGACCAGGATGGCCCGCGCACCGCGCTTGACCGCCCACTCCAGTTCCTCGATGGCCTTGTCGACGAGGGGCAAGGTGATCACCGGGGTGGTGAAGATGCGGTTCTTGTAATTGAAGCCCCAGACCTCGTCCAGCCACTGGTTCAGCGAGTGGATGATGACGTGGATGGCGACCGGGTCGTCGCGGAGCCGCTCCTCGATCAGGCTGGCCAGCGTCGGGAACATCAGGCTGCGGTCGAGGCCCAGCTCATCCATCAACTCGAGGCGCGGAGCCGGCTCGAAGAAGGCCGGGATGGACTTCATCGGCTCGCCGAAAAGCTCGCGCTTGCTCTTGCCGTCCGGGTTGCCGAACTTGAAGTACTCCTCCCAGGCGCCGGGCTTGGCGACATGCGAGAACGTGGGGTTCGGAATGTAGTTACTGATCTGGCCCTTGATGGCGATCTTGGTGCGCCCGTTGATCTCGACGTACTGGACGATGTCCTTGTACTCCTTGGGGAGGTACGTCGTCAGCGCCTCGGGCGGCTCGTAGAGGTGGTTGTCCGCGTCGAACAGCGGAAACGGAATGTCGACCCTGTGCGACAGTTGTCCCATGGAAAACTCCTTTGCAATTCGAGAGAATCATATTCTCACTTGTTAGCCGCCGCAATGCCCCGCCCGCCCGAAGGGCTGCTCAGCGGGCGATTTCAGCAATCTGCTGACGGATGACGAACTTCTGGACCTTGCCGCTGGCCGTGCGGGGAAAATCTTCGGCCTGATGTAGCTCTTCCGGCCACTTCTGCCGGGCCACCCCGCTGGACTCGAAATGCGCCCGGACCTGATCGAGGGTGGGCATCGTGCCGCCGTCGCGCACCCGGAGGGCCGCGGCCACCCGCTCACCCAACCGCGCGTCGGGAGCCGCCACCACGATCGCCTCGATCACATCCGGCAGCCCGAGGAGCACCTCCTCCACCTCGAGTGCGCTGATGTTCTCGCCGCCGCGGATGATGAGGTCGGTGGTGCGGTCGGTGATGGTCAGATACCCATCGTCGTCCAGCACGCCGATGTCGCCGGTGCGATACCAGCCGTCGTCGTCGAAATGCTTTGCGGTGAGGGCGTCGTCGGTATAGCCGAGGCACAGATCCGGTCCACGGCTGAAGATCTCGCCGTCCGGCCCGAGCCGGATCTCCACACCGGGACGCACATTGCCGTCGGTGTACAGGCGCTTCGCCTCAGGCGCCCCTGCGCCCGATCCGGTGATCGACGGATGTTCGGTGCTGCCGTAGGAACGGAAGACGAAGAGGCCCAGATCGGCAAGCCGCCGGGTGACAGCCGCGGGCACCGTCGAGCCGCCCAGGCCGACGGTGGTGAACCGCGCCAGATGGCGCTCGTTGAACTGCGGATGGTCCATCAGGCTGGTGACGAAGTAGGGCGGCCCGCCACCGATGGACAGTTCGTCGCGTTCGATCAACTCCAGGACCTTGCCGGGATCCCAGACATCGCACAGGTCGATCGGTGCGCCCTCCAGCACGGGGATCAGGAAGGCGCCGACCATGCCGATGAAGTGCCCGACGGGCGTGGCCGTGAGTTGACGGCCACGGTTGGGCGGGTAGTTCTCCAGCAGTTGGCGGGTCTCGAAGCCCAGCGTCTGATGACTGTGGATGACGCCTTTGGGATCGCGGGTGGTTCCGGAAGTGAAGGCGATCAGGGCCGGCGCAGCCGGATCGGCGGTCAGGGTGCCCCGCATCGGCTCGTCGGCAAGCAGTTCGGTATATGAATCTTGCCCGACCAGGCCGACGATCGGGACGTCGGCGCACAGATCCGGCTCGAACTTCATCCGGCCGAATTGCTCGGTGGTGATGAACACCTTCGGCTTGGCCGTGGCCATGATGTGGCCGAGTTCCTTGCGCCCGTAGAAGTGCACGATCGGCACCGTCACCGCACCGAGGAAGGCCGAGGCCCAGAACGCGACCGCGGCCTCCATCCAGTTGGGCAACTGCAATGCCACGACGTCACCGGGCCCGACGCCGCGCTCTCGAAGCCCGGCAGCGAGGCGCCGGGCGATGTGCTCGACCTCGCCGAAGGTGCCCTGGTACGGGCGTATCGCGGAATGGACATGGAACGCGGCCCCCGGGCTGGCGGCCAGCCCGTCTGCCAGCATCTGGCCCAGGGTTTCCGGTCGCCACCAGCCTTCTTCGACGTACCGTTTGGTCAGCTCAACAGGGATGTCGCGCACAACGGTGATGTTATTCTCATCAAACGAGAATGCCAATCCCGGAACTGGAGAACGTTTGATGGTCGACCTCGAAATCGACGGCGAACTGGCGATCATCACGATCGACCGGCCACAGGCACGCAATGCCATCTCGCTTGACACCATGGATGCGCTCAACAAGGCGTTGGACGGTGCAGCCGGCGCGTCCGCCCTGGCGATCACCGGCGGCGGTGACCGTGCCTTCGTCTCGGGGGGCGACCTAAAGGAACTGGCCGCCCTGCGCACCGAGCTCGAGGCTTCCGAGATGGCCTGGCGGATGCGCACGATCTGCGACCGCATCGCCGGTTTCGACGGACCCGTCATCGCGGCACTGAACGGACATGCCCTGGGCGGCGGGGCCGAGGTGGCGGTGGCAGCAGACATCCGAATCGCCGCGGACGACATCAAGATCGGCTTCAACCAGGTGGCCCTGGCGATCATGCCGGCCTGGGGTGGGGCCGAGCGGCTGGCCACGCTCGTCGGCCGCAGCCGGGCACTGCTGCTGGCCGGAACCGGTCGCATCCTCGGCGCCCGTGAGGCCGAGCAGCTCGGCCTGATCGACCAGGTGGTTCCCCGCGCCGAGTTCGCCGAGACCTGGCGCTCGACGGCGCAGTTGCTGGCCAGGCGTCAGGCCGGTGAGGTCAAGCGGGTCATCAACGGGGTGCCGACCACCGAGGCCGTGTCCGCCTTCGCCCGGCTCTGGTGCTCAGACGAGCACTGGGCCGCCGCGGACAAGGTGATGAACAAAGGCAAGTAGCCCCGCCGCAGCGCCGCAGCGCCGCCCCGCCAGTCGCCGAAACGGCATTCCGTCAGGAAGAATTCGAGTACCAGCCTGCTGGAATGCTGTTTCGGCGGCGGGGAGATCGCCCGGCCGAGTCAGCCACCCAACTCCCGGATCGGATCACTGCCGTCCCAGCCGGCAGCCTGTTCACGCACGTGGCCAGCCATGCCGGCGGAGGCCTCGGTCAACTCCATGATCTCGACGATCGTGGCACCCGTCGGCGGCTCGAAGTAGGCGAATCGAACGCCCTCACCTTCCCCGCCGGACCACACCTGCGGCCAGCCGGCTTCGCGTAGTTTATCCATCGCCGCATCGAAATCGTCTGTCCAATAAGCAAGTTGGTGAAATCCCCCGCCTGCGCCGGCGCCGGCGAGAAACTCGGTGAAGATGCTCGGCGTGTGATCGAGTTGTTGGATCAGCTCGACCTGCAGGTCACCGCTGTTCGACAACGCCAGAGATAGTTTCACCTCGCAGGGCGCGCCCCGGTACGTCACGCGCTGCGGCAGGTTGCGGATGACGAACCACGGGCCCACACCCATCTTCAGCCAGCCCGATATCGCGTCGTCCAGGTCGGTGACCACGTACCCGATCTGGCGGACCTCCCCCGGTAGAACCTCGCTCACGCCGCCTCCATTCAGTAGCCCGTCTGAACTGCCCACGAGAGCCCATCGACAGTCGGTTCTCACTAGACGAGAATTGCATTTCCAGTTATCGTCAGCGACGTGTCAACACAGATTGCTCTGGCGCCCGAGATTTCGACATGGCCCGACGCCGAACCCCAGCTGATCGGCAGCCGCTGCACCGACTGCACGGCCACCACGTTCCCGGCCCAGGCCCGCTGCCCCAAATGCTCCGGCGGCAACACCGAAGAGAGGCGCCTACCCCGGCGCGGCACCGTCATCGCCTGGACCACCCAGGGCTTCCCACCCGGCGCCCCCTACAAGGGACCCACCGGAAAAGCCTTCGTCCCCTTCGGCGTCGGTCTGATCGAACTCGCCGACGACACCGGACCCGTCCTGCGCGTCGAAGGCCGCCTCACCGAAAACGACCCGGCCAAATTGCAATTCGGCATGGACGTCGAACTCACCATGATCCCGTTCACCACCGATGAAGACGGCAACGAGATCGTCACCTTTGCCTTCGCACCCGTAGGAGCCTGATGAACGACGTAGCCATCATCGGCGTCGGCCTGCACCCGTTCGGCCGCTTCGACAAGACCGCGATGCAGATGGGTGCCGAGGCAATCCAATTCGCGCTCGAAGATGCGGGCCTGGAATGGAAGGACATCCAGTTCGGGTTCGGCGGCAGCTATGAGGTGTCCAATCCGGATGCGGTCACCCGCCTGGTCGGACTGACCGGCATCACGTTCACCAACGTGTTCAACGCCTGTGCCACCGCCGCCAGCGCCATTCAGCAGACCGCCGACACCATCCGGTTGGGCAAGTACGACATCGGGATCGCGATCGGCCTGGACAAGCACCCGCGTGGCGCGTTCACCGACGACCCGGCCAAACTCGCTCTGCCGCAGTGGTATGCCGAGAACGGCCAGTTCGTCACCACCAAGTTCTTCGGGATGAAGGCCAACCATTACATCCACAAGCACAACATCTCCGAGGAGACGCTGGCGCGGGTGGCCAACAAGAACTTCCGCAACGGTGAACTGAACCCGAATGCGTTCCGGCGCAAGGAGATCTCGGTCGAGGAGATCATGGCCTCACCGGTGCTGAACTATCCGCTGCGGCAGTACATGTTCTGCGCACCGGACGAGGGCGCCGCTGCAGTGATCATGTGCCGTGCCGACATCGCGCACAAATTCACCGACAAACCGGTGTACGTGCGGGCCAGCGAGATCCGCACGCGCACCTTCGGCGCCTACGAGGTGCACGGCACCTCCGCTCCGCTCGACGAGGATCCCTCGCCGACGGTGTACGCGGCCAAGGCCGCCTACGAAGCCGCAGGCATCGGCCCGGAAGACGTCGACATCGCTCAACTGCAGGACACCGACGCCGGCGCCGAGGTGATCCACATGGCCGAAACGGGACTGTGCGCCGACGGCGACCAGGAGAAGCTGCTCCTCGAAGGCGCGACGGAGATCAACGGCACGATGCCGGTCAACACCGACGGCGGCCTGATCGCCAACGGCGAGCCGATCGGCGCCTCGGGCCTGCGCCAGATGCACGAGCTCGTGCGTCAGTTGCGCGGCGAGGCCGGCGATCGTCAGGTGCCGGGCAATCCACGGGTCGGCCTGGCCCAGGTCTACGGCGCGCCGGGCACCGCCTCGGCCACCATCTTGTCGCTCTAGATCCCTGCGCGAGCAGACGCAAACTGGCCCATTTCCAGAGGAATCAGGGCAAGTTTGCGTCTGCTCGCGGGGATGTCAGGCCGGCAGTTCCAGCGGCTGCGGCTCACCTTCCAGGCGTCGCAGCCAGTCCTCACAGAACTGCAGTACCTCGGTGTGCCCCGACGTCATGCCCAGGGCCTGCTCCATGACCATCACGCGCGACACGCTGGCCGCGATGAATGTCCACACGATCGGCGGCACCTCGGAGGCGTCGACGCCGTACCGGCGCAACGCCCCCTCTATCGCCTTCGTCTCGGCGTCGCGGAACATCTCGGCGTAACGGCCGATCTCGGCCCGCAACACCTTGCGGTGGTTGGCCAACCCGGTCATCTCCATCGTCAGGCGCGTAGCGCTGGGATCGATGGAGAACCGCCACAACGCCCACAGCGGCTGCGGCGATTTCAGGGCCTCGGCCTGCGCGACCAATCCCTCTTCGGCACGCCGCACGAACACCGCCAGAAACAGGTCGTCCATGGTGCGGAAGTAGTAGTGCACCAACTGGGGCTTGAGACCGGCCCGCTCGGCCACCCGGCGGGACGTGACCGCGACGTACCCTTCCTCGATCATCAGCTGCTCGGCAGCATCGAGCAGCACGATCCGGTTCTTCGCGTCCGGCGCCCCGATCCTTCGCGCCGATGCCATACCCGACCCTCCTTACGGCTTGCCCCCGACAATGTCTGGCTGATCGTAACTTTCCCCCAGCCTCGTGACCTTGACCACGACTCTACCGACATGCTAAGCAGGTGCTCAGCAATTTTCGAAAATTCTTCGCGCGGTGCAGCCCGTCGCGAAACCACCGCAGCGCATATCGATTTCGGGAGGCAGCGCACACCATGACCGAGACCAATTACGACACTGTCGACTACTTCACCGACCCGTCGCTGGTACCTGACCCGCACCCGTACTTCGACCACCTGCGCAGCAAGTGTCCGGTGGTGAAGGAGCCGAATTACGGCGTCATGGCCATCACCGGGTTCGAGGAAGCCACCACGGTCCTCAAGGACACCGATCTCTTCTCCTCGTGCATCGCGGTGGCCGGCCCGTTCCCGCCGCTGCCTTTCACGCCCGAGGGTGACGACATCACCGAGCAGATTGCCGCGCACCGAGCGCAGATGCCGATGTTCGAGCACATGGTCACCATGGACCCACCCGACCACACCAACGCCCGTTCCCTGCTCAACCGGCTGCTCACCCCGCGGCGGTTGAAGGAGAACGAGGACTTCATGTGGCGACTGGCCGACCAGTGCCTCGACGACTTCATCGCCGACGGCAAGTGTGAGTTCCTCAGCGCCTACGCGAAGCCTTTCTCACTCCTGGTCATCGCCGACATGCTGGGGGTGCCCGAAGAGGACCACGAGGAATTCCGCACGGTGCTGGGCGCCCCCCGGCCCGGGGCTCAGGTCGGCTCCCTCGATGGCGACCTCGTCGCCAGCAATCCGTTGGAATGGCTGGACGAGAAGTTCAGCAGTTACCTCGAAGACCGTCGAAAAGAACCGCGCGACGACGTGCTGACGGCACTCGCGACGGCGAACTACCCGGACGGCTCCGTACCGCCCATCATCGAGGTCGTTCGGTCCGCGACATTCCTGTTCGCAGCCGGCCAGGAGACCACCACCAAACTGCTGTCGGCCTCATTGCGCGTGCTCGGCGACCGCCCGGACATCCAGCAGGCCCTGCGCGACGACCGTAGCCGTATCCCGACCTTCGTCGAGGAAGCCCTGCGGATGGACGCCCCGGTCAAGAGCCAGTTCCGGCTGGCCAAGAAGGACACCAAGCTCGGCGACATCGAGGTGCCCGCCGGTACCACCCTGATGGTGTGCCCGGGCGCGGTGAACCGCGACCCGGTCCGGTTCGAGGACCCGCACACCTTCAGTCTGGATCGCAAGAACGTGCGTGAGCACATCGCATTCGGCCGAGGCGTCCACAGCTGCCCGGGTGGCCCGCTGGCCCGCGTCGAGGGCCGGGTGTCGCTGGAGCGCATCCTGGATCGGATGGCCGATATCGGTATCGACGAGGAGTTCCACGGTCCCGCCGACGATCGTCGCTACAGCTACGAGCCGACGTTCATCCTGCGCGGCCTGACCGAGCTGAACATCACGTTCAAGCCGGTGCGCTGACCCCGGACCCGGACTGCCGATCCGCGAATCTCGTCTCCGTCGTATTTGTTATTCTCCGAATGAGAGAATGACAATCTCACTGGCGAAGACGAGATTCCGGTTTCGGCACGGTGAAGCCTGATCTCGTTCTATAGTCAGCCGACCAGTGCCGATCCGTGGAGGTGCGTGTGAAGTCCAGTTTGATCCGCATGGCGTTGAGCGCCGCGCTGGGATTGGGGACTGCAGTCGCATTGGCACCGCCGTCACAGGCCATGTATTTCGGCAACTACAACCTGAACATGCCGGACCGCAGGGACTTCCACACCTGGATCTGGGCGGCCGTCAATCCGTGCAGAAGCCCGGGTACCGACATCCAGCTCAAGGACTGCATCATCGTCGTGACCATCCCCCAGCCGGTGGCCAAGGCAGTCTCCAGCAATGTCCAAGCGCACTTGGTGGACGGTCGGTTCTCGATGACGATCGACGATCCCTTCGGCCTGCGGTGCGGAGACATCTACTACGGGCCGACGATTCCCACCCATGACGTGTACTCGTGGGATGCCAACACGCTCGCGGGCGAGATGGTTTCCTCGTTCGATGCCGGTTGCGACGGCGCTCCCGGCGGCGCCTTCACCTACCCGTTCACCCTGACGAGGATGTGATCGATGCGCCACCTGATGAGCCGAGCCCTGACCGTCACGACGGCCACCGTGCTGACGGTCGGCACAATCGCCACGGCCGCACCGGCATTCGCCGACGATCCAGAACCGCCCGGTCCACCGCTGCATCACGTGCAATACACCGTGACCTCCGACGCCCCGTACTGGGCCCACATCTACTACCGCGACACCGACCCCGTTCAGTTCTCGGATTACAGCCACAATCCGTACGAGTTCAGCCCGAGAGCCGACGTGGACATCGCACCGGACCGGCCGTGGGTCTTCGATGCCATGCTCGCCGACCCGGACCTGTGGGCGATGGTCCTGGTGCAGAGCGGTGAGTCACCCAACCTTCCGACCCCTGGGTTCAACTGCAAACTGACCGTCGACGGCGTGGTGGTCAAGACGAACAGTGGCCCCAAGGGCGCGGTGTGTTCGATCCGGAACTGGTAGATCCCAACTCACGACCGAAATGCCTGGGGGCGACGCGAATCGCGTCGCCCCCAGGCATTTCTCAAGCGTTGAGCTCAGGCGTCGCCACGAAGCCAGCGTGTCTCACCGTTCATCGGCACGCAGCTCAAGAACAGCCCGTCCGGGGCCTGGGCCACCGAGTTCTGTTCGTTGATGCACAGGCTGTTCTCGTCCCTGATGCCGACCATCGGCGGCGACCGGAACCACCTCGGCTCATAGCGCCGCGGCGAGCCGCAGAACACCAGCCGGCCCCACCCGTTGCGCGCGTCCACCCCGAACACGTAGTAGGCGGTGTTGTCGCACGGAGCGCCGAGCACGGCGTTCGGGTTGATGCCCGGTGTGCAAAACGCGTCATTACATGTCTGCGGACCCGCATTCGCCTGCGGAGCAGCCAGCATCCCGGCGACAATCATTGAAGCGGTCACCATCACCGTCACACGCACGTTGCTACTTTCGCATAGCTGGAAATCAAACTCTCGGTTTTGGAGAATATTACTACGAATGGCCCGCCGCAGTTCTCGTGCGCCGTGGGGCGGTGGTTCGGAGGCCACCACAATCCATCGTGAACCAGCCCTTGATAGTGATATTCTCCGGAATTGAGAAGATGGCTACCGCCTCGTCAGGTCGGCCAGAAGGAGCGTTCATGTCAGTCTCCCGGGTAAGCGCTGTTGCGGCGGCCGTTGCCGCCGCCGCGGCCGTCAGCCTGAGCGGCGCCGCCCCTGCGGTCGCCGGCGAACAGTGGGGTATCAACGGCACCTACGCCACGTCGTCCAACGGCGAATGGGCCAAGATCAACGACCGCTACGAGAACCAGCCCTCGACACGCGGCAACTGGACAATCTCGACCCAGTGCATCTCTCCCACCGAATGCAACGGGACGGTGAACAGCGACGCGGGCTGGACCGCCCCGGTCTACACGACCAACGGACTGTGGTACGTCAAGCGGGTCGTACCCAATTGGCGTTTCTGCGCCGACGGCACACCGGTTGAGGGCATGCAGATAATCAAGTTCTATCCGGTGGGTTTCGACGGCCACGTTGACGTGACCGCAACCGAATACGCCGGCGAGGACGTGACCACCGGCCCCAGCGGATCCTGCGGACGCAATCAGTGGCCCTCCGTCCGGATGCCGTTCTATATGAGGCCCGCATAGCTGCTGTCGGCTTCAGCTGGAATCGAAAAACGGAGTCAGACAAAAGAACTGGCCACGGGCTGTTGCCCGTGGCCAGTTCTTTTATGCACGGCCGGCTATGTCGGCATCAGGTCCTGCCACGACTTGGCCGAGGACACCAGGTCCGTCTGCTTGTACAAATTGCCGTCGCTGCCCATGTACTCCCCGGTGCGCGGGTTGTACTTCGCAATCGCCACCGACGGCCCATGGCCGGCCCCACCGTTGAATGCGCTCGGCGCCACGCCGGGTTGTGCGGGCATGGGAAGCTCAGGCGCGTCGGGCAATACCCCTTGACCGTGCGGGACGGACGGAACCTCGGTGGCCCGCGGCTGGTCGTTCGCGGGCACCGGAACCGCGGCCGGATCCCCCGGCGGCGGTGGCGGCACGCCGGGCACCGGCGGCTCCAGGTACATCGGTTGCCCCGGCAGCAGGGGGCCCGGACCCGTCCCGGCGAAGCTCGGCGCCGGCTGGGGCTCAGGTGCCGCACCCGGTGGCGGAGCGGTCACCCCGGGCGGCAACGGGGTGCCTCCGAGCGGCCCGAAGATCTTCTCGTCCGGCAGCACCCGGGTGTCCGGGGGCACTCCCTGCGCGATCAGGTTGGGGTCGAGCGGGTACGGCCCGAGAGCATGCTGGCGCTGTGCCAGCGGCTGGAATCCCCTTGGGTCGTTGCACAATTCGACCGTCGGTGCCCGCTTGCCGGGGTGGCCCATGCACGGATAGTTCCGTGCACCACGCACGCCGATCGGGGAATCCTGCGGCAACTTGCAGTAGATGTTGTCCGGGGTGTCGATCACGGTGGTGTCGGCCGGGGAGCGCCAGGCCGAAGGCGGCAGGAAACCCACCGTGCAGGTCGGCGGATCACCCAGTCCGAGGGAGAAGTCGGCCATTGGAAGGCCGCTCGTATTGTTTGTCGGCGCGTAGGTCTGCAGCTGAGCGACGTACGGCGGCAACAACACCAGCAACTGCTCGATCGACGGGTTATAGGTAACCGCGATCTGGCCGAATGTGGTCAGATTCGCCAGCAAGACCGGCAACGTCGGCTTGATCTGCTCGAGCAGCTTGGTGGTCTCCTGCGCGAAACCCGGACCGTTGCGTAGCAACGATCGAACCTCGGGATCCTTCTCTGCAACCTTCCCGGTGATACCGGCCATGCTGGCGGCCCAGGTCCGGATCGAATCGGTCGTTTGGGCCTGCGCATCGAGGAAGGGCTTGGAGTCGTCGATCAGTGCCCGGGTCTGGTCGGAGATCGCGTTGGAATCCCTGGTGATCGTCGATGCCGAGTCCAGCAGCGAGCCGAAGTCGTAGCCGGTGCCGTTGAACGCGTTATAGGACTCGTCCAACAGCTGGCTCAGCTTGTCCTTCGGGATGGTATCCACCAGGGCACTGAGCTGGTCGAGCATGGGACCGACCGCCTGCGGAACCTTGGTGTTCGATACCGCGATCACCGAGCCGTTGTCCAGGTAAGGCCCGGAGTTGGTGCGCGGCAACAACTCGACGTACTGCTCACCCACCGCCGACATGCTCCGGACCTCAGCAGCCAGGTCGGCAGGCACTTTCGGAGAGCGGTCCAGAGACAGAGTCGCCTCGGCACCCTTGTCGGTCAATTCCACCGAGGTGACCTTGCCGATCTGGGACCCGCGGTAGGTGACGTTGCCGAACTGGTACAGGCCCCCCGTCGCCGGCAGTTCCATCTTCACCGTGATGCGACCGATACCGAGCAGCGTAGGCAGCTGCATATAGGCGAACAGCATGACGGCCACACCGACGACAGAGGCGACGGTGAAGAGAATCAGCTGAGTCCGGATGAAGCGCGTGAGCATTACCCACCACCTTCTGTCGCCGCTGGAGTAGGTGGTGCCGGTGGTGCCGGCTGTTCAGCTGGAGCCGAACCGCCTTGCTGCGCATAGGGTCCCGCGAACACCGAGGTAGACGGACTCGGCGCTGCAGCCGGCTGCGGCATGCCACCAGGCATGGTCATCGGTGCCGGAGGCACCACCGGGAGCACCGGGCCGGAATAAGTCGGCGCCGGGAGATCCGGTGGGGGCGGGGCGTCCGGCACGGCCGGCTCCTCCCCTGGCAACACATCCGGCGGCGGTGGGGCGACTCCGGTCTTGAGCGGGTCGTAGGTGTAGTTCAGATACCCGGGTTCACCCGGCACCGGAACGTTTTGGACGTCTCCGTCTTCCCAGCGGGTCCCACGCAGCAGGCTGCGTTTGAGGTGCGGGATCGTCATGTCGAAGTACGCGAACAGGTTGTAGTAATCGCCACGGATGACCCGGTCCATGAAGCTGTCGGTAAACGGGAAGTGCGGGGCGTATGAGAGCACCGCATCGAGGTCCGGCCCGACATTGGCCAAGGCCTTGAGCGCAGGCTCCAGATTCTTCAGGTTCCTGACGAGATCAGCCTGCGACTCGTTGACGAACTGGTTGGCGGTGTTGCTGAAAGTCCCCAGCTTCTGCAGCGCCGTGGTGAATCTCGGCCGCTCCTTGATCAACACGTCGAGGGCCGGCGGAATCTTCTCCAGTGCACGGGTGATCACATCGCGTTGCCCGGCGAAGGTCGATGCCAACTGGTTGAGCCCTTGGATGGACGTCACGATGTTGTCGCGCTGGGCATCCAACGCGCCGACGAAGGTATCCAGTCGGGTGAGCAGGTCGCGGAAATCGGTTTCCCGACCGTTGATCGCGGCACTGAAGTTGTGGATGACATCGCCCATCTGCCCCAGGCCGCCGCCGTTCACCACCGCCGCCAGCGAGGACAGCGTCTGCTCGGTCGTCGGATACGTCGACGAGTTGTTCAGCTGAATCGTCGCTCCTGCTGGGAGTTTCCCATCTGGCGCCTGCCCGGCCGGCGGGTTGATGGCCAGATGCATCGAACCCAGAAGGCTGGTCTGCCCGATGCTGGCCACCACGTTGGCCGGCACCACCACACCCGGCTTCACCGAGAACTCGACGTCGGCGTGCCAGTCCTTCACGGACAGGCTGCGCACGCTACCGACGACGACGTCGTTCATCATCACCGGTGAGTTCGGTTCCAGCGTGGCCACATTCGCGATCTCGACGTGGTAGACGCTGGAGTCCGTACCCCGGCCCACCGCGCCTGGCAGCGGCAGCGAGTTGACACCTTGAAAGGCGCACCCGCTGGTGGTCAACGCGACGCAGGATCCGACGGCGATCGCCAGTCGTACCGGCTTTCCCCTGGTCATGCTGGTGGCGTCCCTTCTGCTGGTGACGGTGCCGCAGGCGCCGGGGCTTCGGCGGCCAGCGGACCGGGCGCAGGACCTGGCGCAGGTCCCGGCGGCGGACCCGCTTGTCCCCCAGCTGGATTGAGCATGTCCGACACCGTGTTCGGCATGTTGGGTGGGTAGTAGTCGCCTCCGGGAAGCATCTGCTGGGCCCCTGGCGGCGGCACCCCGGGCTCCCGGCCGGTGAACGGCGGGGGCGGCTCGGGACCCGGGTTGTACGCCGAGATCGCTGGTGGCGTCTCGGGCGCAGAGGGCGCCCCACCACTGCCGCCAGGTGCCAGGCCCGGCTCGGAGTACACGATGTTCTCGGGTTTGGCCGATGGCATCAGGTAGGGGTCGATCGGGAACGGAAGGTAGTTGAAGTTGACCAGCCGCAGCGCCGGGCCGAGATACTGCGAGCACAGTTTCGCGGTCTCCGGTGCGGTGGTGTTCTCGACAGCGCCGATCGCGCCGCAGACGAACTCCACCGGGTTGGAGAAGTTGTTCATCACGAACTGACCGACGGCGCTGCCCGTGTCCGGGTTGTAGATGTTGTAGCCGTTCATGAATGCGTTGGGCGCGACGTGCAGGAGATTCTCGATGTGCATCTTGTTGTCGACGAGATTCTGGGTGACGTTGGCCAGCCGCTGCACCTGCTCAGAGGTCTGATCACGAGATCCCGCGACGAACCGCTGCACGTCGACGACCGCCACCGAAAGGTTCGTCAGCGCCGCGTCGAGGTCGGACCGGCTGCCGTCGACGACGCTGGTCAAGGTGGCCAACCGGTTCTGGAACGACACCACCTGTTCGTTGCTGTCCCGCAGCGCGGTCATGAATGTCTGCAGGTTCTTGATGATGTCGACGATGTTGCCGCTGCCCTCGGCGAGGATGCGGGCGACGCCGGACAACTGCGAAATGGTCTGCCGCAGTTTGTCGCCGTTGCCTGCCATCGCGTCGGCCGTGCTGTTGATGAACCGCGACACCGACGTCCCGTCGACACCGCTCTGTGGTCCCAGGTCGGTGGAGAGCCGCATCAGCTGCTCCTTGACCTCATCCCACTCCACCGGAACGGCGGTGCGGTCCAGGCCGATCACCGCGTCGTCGGGCAGCGTGGGGCCACTCGACCGGTAGGCAGGCGCGAGCTGCACATAGCGTGCGGCGACCAGGTTCTGGGCCACGATCACCGCTTTGGCGTCCGCGGGGACCGGCACGTCGTGGTCGACCTTGAGCGTCACCCGGGTCTGGGTGCCCTCAGGCTTGATGGACTCGATCGTGCCGACCTTGACGCCGGAGACCCGGACATCGTCACCCGGGTAGACGCCGGTGGCCGAGGTGAACATGGCGGAGATGGTCTTCTGCCCGAAGAGCTTCTGGCGCAACAGCACTGCTCCGCCCACCACCAGTAGCGCCACCAGCGCCACCGCCAGCCACTTACCGAGACGACTGCGGTTCATCAGCGTGAACCTCCGGGAATTCCGTTGTAGGGCAGCGGCAATTCGGCCCGCGGGCCGGCATTGTCCGGCGGCTGGCCGGCGTTGGTCCCGCGCCGGAATCCGAACGCGTAGTCGAAGAACGGCTGCAGCAACTGAGCGGGCTGCAGGTTGGGAACGTAGGCGTTGTAGTAGGCGCCGTTCGCCAGGGTCTCGGCCTGGGACAACTGGAACTTGTTCATGTTCGGGAGGGCCTTGCTGATGTTGTCGCGGTTGCGTTCCAGCATCGCGGTCACCGAGTTGAGTCGCTTGAGTGTCGGCGCCAACACGGCTTCGTTGTCGGCGACGAGACCACTGAGTTGCTGCGAGACAGCAGCTGTGTTTGCGAGCAGATCGACGAGCGCCTGGCGCCGGTCGTTCAGCACACCGAGCAGATCATTGGCGTTGAGAATCAACGTGTTCAGCTGATCGCTGCGCTGGGACAGCACGACTGTGACGTCGCTGGCGCTCTTGAGCAGGCTGGCCAGACTCTCGTTGCGCCCGTTGATCGATTTGGACAGCCGGCTCAGACCGTCGAACGTCGGCCCCAGCTTGGGTGCGACCTGGTCGATCGTGGCCGAAAGGGTATCCAGAGACTGGTTCAGCGATGTCGTGTCGGTACCCGCCGAGTTGGTGGTCAGGTCACTGACCGCTTCGGTCAGCGAGTACGGCGACGACGTGCGCGACGTCGGGATCACGTCGGTGGTGCGCAGCGTGCCGCTGCCATCGGACTCCAGCGTCAGCACGCGCTCGCCCAGCAGTGAACCGGTGCGGATGTGCGCGGTGGTCAGCGATCCCAGGGGGTACTTGCCCTCGGTGGTGAAGGTGACCAATGCGTCGCCGTTCTCCAACGACACGTCGGTGACCGCACCGATCTTGATCCCTGACAGCGTGACGTCGTTGCCCGCGGCGATGCCGCCGGCCTCGCTGAACAGCGCCTGGTGACGGACCGAGGAGGCCCACTGCTGCAGCCGCTCGGGCTGTAGCCCGACGGCGATGATGAGCATCATCAGCACGACACCGATGAAGCCCGCCTTGATCAGATTTGATTCGCGGTACTTAAGCATCAGGGCTCCGCGCACCTCCCGCCTTGTTGTTTGATCATCGGGAAGTGCGCAGTGCGCCCCTGCAGATCGGTGACGCGGATGGAAAGTCCGCAGATGTAGTACATGATCCAGCTGCCGTAGGAACCCAGCCGAGCCAGCTTGCGGAAGTTGTCGGGGGCCTTCTGCAGGCCCCGGTCCAGGACGATCTGGTGGTCGTCGAGCAGCGGCGCCAGCCGGTTCATCTGATCGACGGTCCCCTTGAGCGGTGGGCGCGCCTCAGTGAGCAGGCTTGCGAGCGAAGCGGTTCCGTTGTCGAGTTGGGTTACCGCCGTGCCGAGCGGGTCACGATCCTGCGACAGGCCGCTGATCAACTGTTCGAGACGGTCGACGGTTCCGTCGAACTTCTTGCCGTCCTTGGCCAGCGTTCCGACGACCACGTTCAGGTTGTCGATCAGCTGCTGAATGACCTGGTCGTTGTTGGCCAGCGTATTCGAGAACGACGACGTCTTGCTCATCAGTGAATCGAGAGTGTCGCCCTGTCCTTGGAAGATCTGGATGAGCGACGACGTCAGCGCGTTGACGTCCTGGGGGTTGAGTCCCTGGATCACCGGACGCAGGCCGCCCAGCAACATATCGAGATCCAGCGCACTGGCGGTGCGGTCCTTGGGGATCTGTGATCCGGCGGGCAGCAACTTGGTCGAGCCGGGGCTGTCGATCAACTCCAGGTAGCGGTCGCCGACCAGGTTCAGGTAGCGGACCGCAACCTTGGTGCTGGCGGTGAGCGCGATATCGCGGTCGGTGTCGAAGTCAACCCGAACAGACTTGTCCGATTGCAGCGAAACGCCTTTCACGGTCCCCACCCGGACCCCGGCAATGCGCACCGAGTCCCCGGACTCAAGACGTGAGGCATCACCGAACACGGCCGAGTAACCCGAGTAGGAGCCGCCGCGGTATTCCGAGAACGTCATGAACAGGAAGGCCGTGAGGACGACCATCACGACGGCGAACGACGCGAACTTGATGAATGTGCTTCTGCCGCGCTTCATCCCGGCTGTCCGATCTGCATGGTGTTACGTGGCGGACCGTCCAGCGGGCCGAACAGGATCTGCTTGAGTCCGTCGGAGTTGAACAGGATGCCCTGGTTGCCGTACTTCCACGGGTTGGCGTTGGTATCGGTGACGAGGTACTTGGCCTTGTTGCCGAATCCGAGGTACGGCAGGCCCATGCATTGCGGCCCGCCCTTGGCAGCCACCTTCGGCAGGTTCTGCGGGTAGCGGTACCGCTCGATCCCGAGTGTAAATGCGACGTTCACCACGACGCCGGGGTCCGGCTGCGGCGGCTCCTTCAGCAGATAATTCATGCCCTTGAGGCCGCACTCCAGTCCGGGAGCGTACTCATTGAGCAGATCGGTGGTGGGTACCAACACGTTCAGCGTTTTGCTCAGGGCCTCACGGTTACCGCCGATGACGTCGTTGCCGGCGTCGGCCAGGCCGATGGAGCTGACGAGGAAGTTGTCGAGGTTCTGTTGCTCGGCCACGAGGCTGTCGCTGATCCGGTTGGTGTTGTCGACGGTCTTGAGCAGGTCGGGTGCGGCGTCACCGTAGGCCCGCGACACCGCGGCCATACTCTCGATGTCACCGGTCAGGTTGGGCAGGCTCGGCTCGATCTTCTTCAGCACCGCGTCGAAGTCGGACAGCGACTGCCCCATCGCCTCGCCGCGCCCGGAGAACGCCGACGACAACGCGCCGAGGGTCTCGTTCAGCTTGGCCGGGTCGATCTTGTTCAGGACATTGGTCAATTGCTGGAAAACCGTGTTCATCTCGACGGTGACATGGTCGCCCTGCAGGGTCTGGCCGGGGCGGAGCTTGTCCGATGACGGATTTTCCGGCGCGACGAGCTGGACGTACTTGGCGCCGAACACGGTCGTCGAGGCGATGTCTGCCTGAACGTTGCCGGGGATCAGGCGCAGCTGGGACGGGTTCATCGCCAGGTGCAGCACGGCCTTGCCGTCGGCACGCTGCTCGATCGAGCTGACGGTGCCGACCTGCACACCGCGCATCTTCACCTTGGCGTCGGGGTTCATCACCAGGCCCGCGCGATCAGAGATCAGGGTGATCGGCTCGGTCTTGGTGAAGCTGCCGCGGAACAGTGCGACCGCCAGGCCGAAGATCAGGCCTATAGCGACCACGGTCGCCAGACCGGCCAGTGGCCGCGCGGAACTGCGCGCACCGAAGCTGCGTCCGGGACGTGCTGCCACCGGCGCCGCGGTACTTGTGGTTTCGGACCGGTGGGCTGGACCCGGTCCCACATTTCGAGTCAATTCTTCTCCCTAACCCGACAGGTTGAAGTTGCCGTTGGAGCCGTAGACGGACAGTGACACCAGCAGGGTCACCGAGACCACGACGATCAGCGAGGTACGTACGGCGTTGCCTACCGCCACCCCGACTCCGGATGGCCCGCCGGAGGCGAAGTAGCCGAAGTAGGTGTGGATCAACAGGATGGTGATGGCCATCAGGATGGCCTGCAGGAACGACCAGAGGAGGTCGATCGGGTTGAGGAACGTCGTGAAGTAGTGGTCGTAAAGGCCGCCCGACTGCCCGAGCAACACCACGGTGGTGAACTGGGAGGCCAGGAACGACAGGATCACCGCGATCGCGTACAGCGGGGTGATGGCGATCATCCCGGCCACGATGCGGGTGGACACCAGGTATTCGACGGGCCGGATCGCCATCGCTTCCAGCGCGTCGATCTCCTCGTTGATGCGCATCGCCCCGAGTTGGGCCGTCACGCCCGCCCCGAAGGTCGCGGCCAGCCCGATACCGGCCACCACGGGCGCAGCGATCCGGACGTTGATGAAGGCGGCCAGGAATCCGGTCAGCGCTTCGATGCCGATGTTGCCCAGCGAGGAATAGCCCTGGATGGCGAGCACACCGCCGGTAGCCAGGGTCAAGAACCCCACGATCACCACCGTGCCGCCGATCATGGCCAATGTGCCTGCGCCCATGGAGATCTCGGCGATCAGCCGGACGAGTTCCTTGCGGTAGTGCATGGCGGCGTGCGGAGTGCCTGCCAGCGCCTTGAGGTAAAACAGCGTGTGATCGCCGATGCGGCTCAACGTCGACACCGGCTTGTTGAACTGCCGGGTCACCCGCGGATAGGTCGACCGCAGGATCGTCATGGTTCCCATTGCTTCCCCTGCCTCAGTGCGCCGTCATGCGGATACCGATGGCCGTGACGACCACGTTGATGACGAACAGCGCCATGAAGGCGTACACCACGGTCTCGTTCACCGCGTTGCCCACCGCCTTGGCGCCGCCACCGCTGATGGTCAACCCGCGGTAACAGGCCACCAGCCCGGCGATCAGTCCGAACAGCGCAGCCTTGACGCACGAGATGATCACCTCGGGCACACCGGTCAGCAGCGTGATGCCGGCCGCGAACGCACCCGGGTTCACATCTTGGATGAATACCGAGAACACGTAGCCACCCAGAATGCCGATGATCACCACCAGGCTGTTGAGCAGCAATGCCACGAGCCCCGAGGCCAGCATTCTGGGGGTCACCAGGCGCTGGATCGGGTTGATGCCCAGCACCTCCATGGCGTCGATCTCCTCGCGGATCGTGCGGGAACCCAGATCCGCGCACATCGCCGTCGCACCGGCACCGGCGACGATCAGCACCGTCACCATCGGCCCCAGCTGGGTCACCGCACCGAAGGCAGCGCCGGCGCCGGACAGATCGGCCGCACCGAGTTCGCGGAGCAGGATGTTGAGGGTGAAGCTCACCAGCACGGTGAACGGGATCGCCACCAAGAGCGTCGGCGCCATCGACACCCGGGCCACAAACCAGCACTGCTCGAGGAACTCCCGCCACTGAAACGGCCGCACGAACACGAACCGCACCGCATCCAACGCCATCGAGAACAGCGCCCCGACGGCCTGCATGGGGCCGGACAGGCTACGTACCAGAGGTACTCCGGTCGACCATTTATCTGCCATCAGAACTCCTGTCCCGGCAAGTGGCTGCCGACACCGCCGTTGGTGCGCCGATGTTAAGTGGTTCAGCGCGCCGGTGCTCGAACAGATCTAGTGCGCATGGTGCGGCCTGCGGCCCCACCGGGGTCATGCCGCAACCCCGGAATCAGCACATGCCAACCGGCTGGTTGGGTGTTTACCGATCCGGCTGTAATCCGAATTCAACTCAGCCCCAATATCTTTGACATCCATGACCGCGTGTGGGCCCGGCGACTCGACAACAGCCGGCAAATACGAGGTGCGTTCGAGCATCTGACGCACCTCCTGTTTCCCGCTGATGTTCTGCGCTCCACCGGATCCAGCGGCGAAGCCGGACAGACTTGTCCGTATGACTTCCCCCCGGGTGCCTGATGCTATCGGACCCGGGATCTGTCGCGGAGGCAAATAACGTAGAACTTGCTCGGGTAGTTGACAATTGGCGCGGCCCAGCCCGTACGGTTGCACCGCATGGCCCCTTGTGCCGTGAGCTGCGTTGGCAGCAGCCCACGACAGGCGGGTTCCGGTGGAATCGTTGAAGGGCATCACAGAGGCGGCTTAGGTGACGGCGCCGACGGTCTTGAGTTCGATGATGCGATCCCAGTCCAGTCCGAGTTCGCCCAGGATGTCGTCGGTTTGTTCGGCGAAGCCCGGCGCGGGCCCGGTGCTCGGCGCGGTGACGTCGAACTGCACCGGATTGGCCACCAATTCGAGCTCGCCCGCCTGCACGAGGTACTCGTTGGCCCGGACCTGGGCATCCTTGCCGGCCTGGAGGGTGTCCTGCACGGGAGCCCACGGACCGGCCAGCGTGGCGAATCGCTCGCTCCACTCTGGCAAAGTTCGCTTCTTCATCGCTTCGGTGAGGATCTCGACCGCGTCGGGCGTGTTCTCTGCGAACGATTCGGCCGTGGCGAACCTCGGATCGTCGATGTAGCTCTCCAGGTCCATGTGCCGGCAGACGTCGGCCCAGAACTTGGTCGGCTGCATCATCACGAAGGAGATGTAGCGATCGTCCGCGGTCGCGTACAACCCGACCAGCGGATTGATCGGCGACCCGTGTACACCGGGTGGCGGTGTCACCATCAATTCATTCAGGTGCTGGGTCAACGCCACGGTGTGGCCCATCGACCACAGGCCGCTCCCCAGTAGCGAGACGTCCACCACCGACGGCTCGCCGGTGCGCTCCCGCTTGAACAATGCCGCGGCAATACCGCCGGCCAGGTTGGTGCCCGAGATGGTGTCACCGTAGGCGGGCCCCGGTGGTGCGATCATTCCCGCCATCCCGGCGGGAGTGATCGTCGCGGCCGTGCCGGCCCGGCACCAGAAGGCGGTCATGTCGTAGCCGCCCTTGACCGACTCGTCACCGCGGGGCCCCAGCGCGCTGCCGCGGGCATAGATGATCTTCGGGTTCACCGCGCGAATGTCCTCGACGTCGATCCCGAACTTCTGCCGGTGCCCCGGCAGGAAACTGGTCAGGAAGACATCGGCCTTTTTGGCCAGTTCCAGCAGGATCTCGCGACCCTCCGGCACCGACATGTCCAGCCCGATGCTGCGCTTGCCGCGGTTCGCATGCTCGATGTTCGGATTCGGGTCGCCCTCCACGCGCAACGGCCCGGTCTGACGCAGGCCGCGTTGCGGGTCGCCGGTGACGGCGTGCTCGACCTTGATGACGTCGGCACCCCACTCCCCCAGCACTGCACCCGCCGACGGGACGAAGCCGTACATCGCGACCTCGAGGATGCGAACTCCTTGCAACGGGCCGGTCACGACAGCACCCGCGCGAACGTCTTGGCTTCCATGAACTCCTCGAGTCCGGCGGTGCCCATCTCGCGGCCGATGCCGGACTGCTTGTACCCGCCGAACGGACTGTCGGGGCTGAAGTAGTTGCCGCCGTTGATGGAGAACGTGCCGGTCCGGATCCGCCGGGCCACGCCCAGCGCACGATCCTCGCTGCCGAACACCGCGCCGGACAGCCCGTAGATCGAGTTGTTGGCGATCCGCACGGCGTCGTCGTCGTCCTCGTAGGCGATCACCGCCAGCACCGGTCCGAAGACCTCTTCCTGGGCGATCTCACTGTCCGGATCGACATCAGCCAGGAGTGTCGGGGTATAGAAGTAGCCCGGATCGACCTTCTGTCCACCGGTGACCAGCGTCGCGCCGGCCTCGACGGCCCGCTGGACCATGCCGTCGACTTTGTCCCGCTGCTTCTCGCTGATCAGCGGCCCCATGTAGGTCTTGGGATCGGTCGGATCGCCGTAGCGGACCAGGCCGAAGTTGTTCTTGATCAGTTCGACGATCTCGTCCTTGTGCTTGGCGGGCACGAGCAGCCGCGAAGTCAGCGCGCAGCCCTGACCGGCGTGGGTGACCATGCTGAAGGCCGAGAACAGTGCGGCGGTATTGAAGTCGGCATCGTCGAGCACGATCGCGGCCGACTTGCCGCCGAGCTCCAGGAACACCTTCTTCAAGGTCTCACTCGCCGCGGCCATGATGCGCCGGCCGGTGGGCGTGGAGCCGGTGAAGGTGACCATGTCGACGTCGGGACTCGTGGTGAGCACCGCGCCGACCTCTGGGTCCGCACCCGAGAGCACGTTGACGACGCCGGCCGGGATGTCGGTGTGGTTGGCAATCAGCTCGCCGAGGGCCAGCGTGATGAGCGGGGTATCCGGAGCCGACTTGAGCACCACGGTGCAGCCGGCAGCCAGGGCCGGCGCCAGCTTGGCCAGGGCCAGCTGGTTCGGATAGTTGTAGGCGATGATCGCGGCCACCACGCCGCCCGCTTCCTTCTCAACCCACCGGTGATGCTGCATGCCGCGGCTCTCGATGTTTCCGAGGTCCTCGGTCAGCGGGTAGGTCTTGAGCAGCTCCGCGTAGTAACGGACGATGTCGATCGGCCCGTCGAGCTGCGCGCCGGCGCACAGCGCAGCCGTGGCCCCGACCTCGGTGGTGGTCAGGGCGGCCAATTCGTCGCGATGTTCGACCAGTGTCTGGTGCAGCTGCTCCAGGCAGTGGATCCGCAATTCCGTGTTCGTGGACCAGTCGGTGTTGTCGAACGCGTGCCTGGCCGCAGCGACCGCGGCCTCGGCATCGGCGACGGTTGCGTCCGGCGCATGGCCGAATACCTCACCGGTAGCTGGATTGACGGAAGGAAACGTCCGCGGCGTCTCGCGCAGCTCTCCGCCGATCAACAACTTCCGGTCAGCACGCTGTTCTTGCGCGATGGTCGGCGCTTCCTGCTGCATCATCCTCCTCAGGCGTTTCCCACTGTGATGGAAACTGCATTCTCATCACCGGCGAATCATACATTCGCTCGATGAGAACTCAAGTGAAAGCTAGATCAGCTAGTCATGCCCTATTCGCTGCGAATCCACCATCCGTGCAGGCGGCACCGAGGTTGGGCCCGGATCTTGCGGTGCGGGCCAGTCCGAGAGTACGGTTCTCATAATCGGAAGGATGATTCTTGACCCCTGAGAAAGTCCGGCCTCGCCCGGCGACCGGAGATCTGCCATGAAGAATGCCGTTGTCACCGGAGGAGGTTCAGGCATCGGGGCGGCCGTCGCGGCCCGCTTGCGCGCCGACGGCCTCCATGTCGCGACACTCGACCTGCAGCAATCCGACGATGAGTTCGCCCACGTCGCCGACGTGACCGACCGCGCCGCCGTCGACTCCGCACTCAACGCCGTTCGCGCCCAACTCGGCCCGATCTCGGTCTTGGTCAACGCCGCCGGGCTGGACTGCTTCAAGCGTTTCAGCGACGTCTCGTTCGAGAAGTGGCAGCAGATCATCGACGTCAACCTCAACGGCGTATTCCACTGTGTACAGGCGGTATTGCCCGACATGCTCGAGGCCGGCTGGGGCCGGATCGTCAACATCTCGTCATCGAGCACACATTCGGGTCAGCCCTTCATGGCGCCCTATGTCGCGGCGAAGTCCGCGGTGAACGGTCTGACCAAGAGCCTCGCGCTGGAACTCGGCCCCAGCGGCATCACAGTCAACGCCGTGCCGCCGGGCTTCATCGACACCCCCATGCTGCGCAAGGCCGAAGGCAAGGGGTTCCTCGGGGACACCGACAGGCAGATCGAACAGACCCCGGTACGGCGGATGGGCAAGCCGGAAGACATCGCCGCGGCCTGCGCCTTCTTCGTCTCCGACGAGGCGAGCTACATCACCGGCCAGATCCTCGGCGTCAACGGCGGCCGTAACACCTGACGGGCGCGACGCACCCGAAACATCATCAGCAGCGAAAGGACATATGCAGTGGGAAGCAGCGCAGAAGGCCGGGTGGCCGGGAAAGTCGCATTCATCACCGGCGCGGCACGCGGCCAGGGCCGCAGCCACGCGGTCCGGCTGGCCGAAGAGGGCGCCGACATCATCGCGGTCGACATCTGTAAGAACTACGACACCGTCGGCTATGCGATGGCGACAGCCGAAGATCTCGAAGAGACCAAGAACTACGTCGAGAAGACCGGTCGGCGCATCGTCACCGCCCAGGCCGATGTCCGCAACGAGGCCGAATTGCGCGGTGCGCTGGACGCCGGGCTCGCGGAGTTCGGCAAGGTCGACATCGTCGTGGCGCAGGCCGGCATCGCCGCGATGAAGGGTCAGCCCGCGATGCAGGCGTGGACCGACGGCATCAACACAAACTTCGTCGGCACCATCAACGCCATCCAGGTCGCGCTGCCACACCTCAAAGAAGGCGCTTCGATCATCGCGACCGCATCGGCCGCCGCGCTGATGGACGCCCACAACAAGCCCAACCCGGGTGGCGATCCGGGCGGCATGGGCTACATGATCTCCAAGCGGCTGATCTCCGAGTACGTGCATGCGCTGGCCACCGAATTGGCGGTGCGCGGTATCCGCGCCAACGTCATCCACCCGACCAACTGCAACACGAACATGCTGCAGAGCGAGCCGATGTACCGCTCGTTCCGGCCGGATCTGGAGAACCCCACCCGCGCCGACGCCGAACCGGTGTTCGGTGTGCAGCAGGCGATGAAGGTCAACTTCATCGAGCCCGAGGACATCAGCAACGCGGTGCTGTGGCTGGCTTCCGACGAGTCCCGCTACGTCACCGGTATGCAGCTGCGCGTCGACGCCGGTGGCTACCTCAAGTGGTACGACTACCACGTGTGATTACTCAGCCATTGATTCGAAAGGAGTTGGCGTAGTGAAGGTTTCGGTCGATGCCAGTCGCTGCCAGGGGCATACCCTCTGCGCGATGATCGCGCCCGACTCGTTCGAACTCGACGACGTCGACGGTCATTCATCTCCGGTGTCGGACGTGGTGCCTGCCGACCAGGAAGATGCGGTCCGGGAGGCAGCGCAGTCCTGCCCCGAGCAGGCCATCCTCATCGAGGAATGAGGCCGGCCAATGACAAAGGGAGACAACGCCGTGAGTATCGGCCGTAGCGATGAGCCGCTTGCGCGAGGAGCAGCCGTCGATGTCGTTACCGACGACGACCGCAAGAAACACAAGATCCAGTTCGACCGGCACACCCCGGAGTACCGGGAGCAGTTCCAGGACATCACCGAGGAAATGCACGCCAAGTGCCCGATGGCCTGGACCGATGTCTACAACGGGCATTGGATCGCCGCGGACAGCAAGCACGTGTTCGAGCTGGCTCGCTGTCCGGTGGTGTCCAATCACCACGACATCAGCGGTGAGACTCCGTTTCAGGGCATCACCATCCCGAAAGCCAGCCGTGCCACCGTCGTTCGGGGCGGCATCCTCGAAATGGACGAGCCCGAACACAGCGCGTACCGCGGTGCGCTGAACCCGTATCTGTCTCCCGCGGCGATCAAGCGCTGGGAACCGTTCGTCGATGAGATCACCAGGGCCGCACTCGACGAACACATCGCGTCGGGCCGGATCGACTTCGTCGAGCACCTGGCCAACGTGGTGCCCGCGGTCTTCACGCTGGCCATGATGGGCATCGAGCTGAAGAAGTGGAACGTCTACAGCGAGCCCACCCATGCGTCGGTGTACACGCCCGAACACTCCCCCGACCGGGAGAAGATCAACGAGCAGCACCGCGAAATGGGCATCGACATCATCAACAACATGATGGAGATCCGGGAGACCCCGCGGCCGGGTCTGGTGAATGCTCTGCTGCAGTTGCGGATCGACGGCGAACCGGCCCCCGACATGGAGATCCTGGGCAACCTCGGCCTGGTCATCGGTGGAGGTTTCGACACCACGACGGCGCTCACCGCACACGCACTGGAGTGGCTCGGCGAGCACACCGACGAACGCGACCGGCTCAGCCGGGAACGAGACAGCCTGCTGCACCCCGCGACCGAGGAGTTCCTTCGGTTCTTCACCCCGGCACCCGGTGACGGGCGCACCTTCGCCGAGGACGTCGAGGTTGCGGGGCACCAGTTCAAGCAGTACGAGCGGCTGTGGTTGTCGTGGGCGATGGCCAACCGGGACCCGTCGGTGTTCGACAGGCCCAACGAGGTCGTCCTGGATCGCAAGGGCAACCGGCACTTCAGCTTCGGCATCGGCGTGCACCGCTGCGTGGGTTCGAACGTGGCCCGCACGGTGTTCAAGTCGATGCTCACCGCGGTCCTGGATCGGATGCCGGATTACGTGTGCGACCCGGAAGGCGCCATTCACTACGACACGATCGGCGTCATCCAGGGCATGCGGAACCTGCCCGCGACCTTCACACCAGGGAAACCGCTCGGCCCCGGCCTGGACGAGACCTTGGAGAAGCTGCAGCGCATCTGCAATGAGCAGGAGTTGGCCCGGCCGATCACCGAGCGCAAGGAAGCCGCCGTCATCGACTGACGCAACCGACAGCGGTTTCGCGAGGACGCCTTGTACGTCTGCCGCCTGTTAACCTCGAATGAGGTCGGGTCCGGCAAACGTGCAAGGCGTCGCCTTCTTGGGCGAACAACATGGGGGTTCCAACAGGTGATCAAATCTTTCAAGTACATCGCGGCCGCTCTCGGTGGGCTGGCCCTGTCCGTTCCGCTGGTGACGGGGGTGGCATCCGCCCAACCCGATTTCAGCGGCGTGGTCAACACGACGTGTAGCTACGAGCAGGTCATGGCGGCGCTCAACGCGCAGCGTCCAGACCTTGCCCAGCAGTTCAATGCTTCCCCGTTCGCCCAGGGTGCGTTGCGTAACTTCCTGGCCTCGGGGCCTGCCCAGCGTCAGCAGACGGTGGCCCAGCTGCAGGCCAGCCCGGCCGCTCAGGAGTACTTCGGGCCGATCAATGCGATCGCGGGCAGCTGCAACAACTACTGACATGTTGAGCCGGTCTTGACCGGCATCCGCGCCCATCCCCGCACGCTTGAGGTGTGGGCCATGGTCGCGCATTCGTAGTCGACCGTCCAGTCGGTCCAGCGCTTCAGGACCTCTTCGAAGGCCACCCTCGCCTCAAGCCGGGCCAGTGCCGAACCGAGGCAGAAATGCAGCCCCTGGCCGAAGCTCAGATGGCTGCCTTTGCGGTGGATGTCGTAGCGGTCCGGATCGATATACCGGGTGTCGTCCCGGTTGGCCGAGCCGTTGAGCAGCAGCATGTAGGACCCTTCGGTCACAGTGTGCCCGTACAGTTCGACATCGGCCGCTACGTAGCGCGCCTGTACCGGTGACGGCGGTTCGAAGCGCAGTGTTTCCTCCACGGCCATCGGGATCAACGCCGGATCGGCGGCGAGCTCATGACGTTGGTCGGGGTGCTCCGCGAGAAGCTGTCCCATGAAGCCGATGAGCCGGGCCGTGGTTTCACCCCCGGCCCCGGCGATCATGGCCGTGTAGGCGAGAACTTCGGTGCGGTCGAGCCGGCGCCGCGACCCGTCCGGCTCCTCCACCTCCGCGTTGATCAATTCGGTCATCAGGTCGTCGGAAGGATGGGTAGCCCGCCACTCGATGTAGTCCGCGAACTCCGCGAGGGACTCGGCGAAGATCGCCCCGCTGATGTCGCCGGCCTCATTCCCGACCGAAATGCTCTTGTCGGTGCGGTCACGGATCTTCTCCTGCCCCTCCTCGGGAATCCCGAGCAGGTACCCGATGGTACGCATCGGCATGATCGCGCCGAGGTCGGCGACGAAGTCGAATCCGCCGCTGTCCATCAGTGGATCTAGTGCACGAGAACAGAATCCACGCACCAGGTCTTCGACGGCCAGCATGCGCCGGGGCGTGAAGACCCGGGACAGCAGACGCCGGTGCAGATCATGCAGTGGCGGGTCCTCGAACAGCAGGATGCCCGGCGGCACCTCGATGCCGCTGAACAGGATGTCCGCCGTTGTACCCCGCCCCGACCGGTAGGTCTCCCAATCGGGCAGGGCCTTGGCCACGTCGTCGTAGCGACTCAGGGCGTAGAAGTTGTACTTGTCGTTGTAGTACAGCGGAGCTTCTTGACGCATTCGCCGCCAGATCGGATACGGGTCGTCGTCAATCGCGAAGTCGAAGGGGTCGTAATACAACTCCACCGCGGGGTCGACCGTCACCGTCGTTCCACCTTCCAATCATGCCGTGTTCCTGATGATTGACCGCCGGGCGTTACTTGGGCTGATTCGGTACCCCGGGGAAGAACTGCTCGGTGGGTCCTGCTGTCACCCAACCGCCGAGCTTGGTGACCAGGTGCGGTGCGAACACCGAGGCGTAGACGGCATGGCCGACCACGATCACGGCGATCACCGACAGCACACCCGATTGCAGCCGGGTCGCCGAAATCCTGTCTGCCCATATCTCGATCACGTTGCGGCCCTGGGAATCGGTGCGGCCCAACAGATACGTGAACACCATCATCTGCAGACCCATGGCGATGGCGTCGTAGATCGGGTACTGGTGCTTGGTTCCCTCCCACAGCCCCAATCCTTCGATCACATAGCCGTAGTAGAACAGGCCGAGCCGCGCGCCGATGATCGCGTTGAAGAACAGGGCCCAGAGGAATCCCACAGCGAAGCCCACCACAAGCAGGGTCTGCGGTCGGCGCCAGTTCCATTTTCCGCACACCCAACGGCCAAGTGCCGCACCGATGATGGCCGGCAGTACGAAGTACCCCATGTAGCCCACCGGAACTGCCGAGGGCAGTCCGCCGCCCCAGGTCATGTTGAGCGGCCACCAGGACGGCATCCGCGGTAGTTCGGGCGGGAACTGCGCATACACCGCCCAGTCGTACGGTGCCTCGATCCAGGAGAACGAGAGCGCCGAGATGCACAACAGCAGCAACGGATGCAGACGCCCACGCCGCACACTCAAATAGACACCGACGGCCAGGAAACCCAGCCCGCTGATGTATGCGAACGCCACTCCGGCGTTGATCAAGACCTGCACGCTCACTGACCCGCCTCCGGCCCCGGTGAGGGTTGCGGCTCAGGCGGTGTGCGACGCGCCTCCGGGTCGAAATACACCACCAGGCCGACGATCAGGACGATCAGGCCAAACAGGGTGCCCAACATGATGATTGCGCCCATTGCCCCTCCTCGGAGAACTACTGGGGCCCGTTGGGCCACTTGAGCAGGGAACCGGCATCGACGCGGATGTGTGCCCGGTGATGTAGCGGCTCTCCTCGCTTGCCAGGAATACCCCGAGATTGGCCATGTCCTCCGGTTCGATGTACGGGATCGGCATCGCCTGGAACAGGTTGAACAGGGGTTCGGCGTCCTCGCGGGTGGCCGTCTTGCCCGCGGCCTTGAGGTCGGGGCGGAACACCCCGTACATGCCCTCGTTCTGCAGCAGATGGGTGTTGCAGTTGGTCGGGTGGATGGCGTTGACCCGGATCATCCTCGGTGCCAGGTGAAGACACATCTCGTCGACGTACTCCATGACGATGCGCTTGCTCCAGCCGTACCCCGCTCCGCCCGGACCCATATCCGGGCTGGTCGTGGTACCGCGGATCATGCCCGCGGTGGAACCGGTCACGATGATCGACGCGCCGTCGGGCAGATGCGGTATCGCCACGGCGACGGTGTTCATCACGCCCAGCAGATCGACGTCGGAGGCGTCGACGAACCCCATCGGATCAGGATTACCCATCGCCATCGGCAGAATGCCCGCGTTGGCGACGACGATGTCGATCTTGCCGAGATCGGCGATCCCGGCCTCGACCGCGTCGCGCAACTCATGACGCTCCCGGACATCGGCCACCCGTGCGACGACGCGGCGGCCGAGTTCCTTGATCTTGCGTTCGGTCTCGGCGAGGTCCTCGGGTGTGGCCAGCGGATAGGGATTGGACGGGATGTCTCGGCAGATGTCCGCCGCGATGATGTCGGCACCTTCCTTGGCCATCGCCACCGCATGCGCGCGGCCCTGCCCACGTGCCGCTCCGGTGATGAAAGCGACCTTGCCGTCGAGCTTTCCGGTCATGTTGTGCTCCTCTTGATGTGCGTGCTCAGCCGAGCGGCGTAAACGTGATATGCAGTGCGGCGAGACCACGCATGATGAACGTTGGCTCGTACGCGTAGTCGCGGTTGTCCGCTGGGCCGTGGTGTTCCTCGGAAATCGCGATGTCGCTCATCCGATCGAGAATCCTGTTCAGCGAAATGCGGCCTTCGGCTCGGGCCAGTGGGGCTCCCGGGCAGGAGTGGACACCGCGAATAAAGGCGATCTGCTCCCGCACATTGGCACGGTCGGCCTGGAATGAGTTGGGGTCGGGGAACTTCCGCTCGTCACGGTTGCACGCACCGGGAAGTACCATGACGGTCGTCCCGGCCGGCACCTCGACATCACCGATGCTGGTCGCCTTGCTGGCCATCCGGAAGTGCGATTTGACCGGGCTCTCCAGCCGCAGAGTCTCTTCCAGGAAGGCCGGAATCTTGCTGCGGTCCTCGCGCAGCAACTTTTCGAACCCCAGATTGTCGCCGATGAACCGCACCGCCGAACTCACCAACTTCGTCGTGGTCTCGGTACCGGCCGCGAACAGGAACGTCGACAGGTTCATGACGTCCTCGATCTCGGGTGTCGAACCGTCCTCGTACTTGGCCTGCGCCAGTCCGGTCAGCACATCTTCACGCGGCGCCCGCCTGCGGTCCTCGATATAGGCGTAGAACTTGTCGTTGAGCCACTGCAGCGGGTTGTGCGTTGTCGGTGCCTCCTTGCCGAGCTCCCCCACAGTTTCGAGTGCGAACGCCGCCTTGAATTCCTCGTGATCCTCGGCGGGGACACCCAGCAGGTCGGCGATGACCAGCAGCGAGAACGGTTTTGCGTAGTCGGCGAGAAATTCGCAGCCGCCCTTGTCGATGAACGTGTCGAGTTGCTGGTCGGCCAGCCGCCACATGAAGTCTTCGTTTTCCTTGAGGCGCTTGGGGGTGATCAGCTTGTTCATCAGGCCGCGGGTGCGGCTGTGGACCGGCGGATCCTGCGAGGTGATGTGCTCGGCCATCGGAACCTGCCCGCGGTGCTGCTCGATCAGCTCCGAGACGTCGTCGCTGTCCCCCGGCCCGAACGGCAGGCCGGAGAACGGCCCGGCCACCGACACACACGAGGAGAACGCCGGGTCCTTGTACACCGCAAGCGCCTCGTCGTACCCGGTTACGGCGAGGACGTTGAACGGGGTCGCAGGCGCCACAGGGCATTTGGACCGCAGGTGGTCGAAATAGGGGTAAGGGTCAGGCACCAGTGCCGGGTCGGTGAAGAAATCCACAACGTCGAAATCGGTCACATCAGGCTCCTGACGGGTCGAACAGAACTGGCAACGAGGTCGGTGATCGGAAGACCTGTCCGCGGATGTGGGGATCGTCGCCGTCGGGGTCCAGACGCAGGTTGGGCAGCCGATCCAGCAGAAGGTCGACAGCGGTACGCATTTCGAGTCGCGCCAGGTGCATGCCCAGGCACACGTGCACCCCGTGGCCCCAACCAAGGTTTCCCTTGGCTGTCCGGAAGATGTCGAACTCGTCTGGGTCGGCCCACCGATTTTCCTGCCGATTCGCCGAACCGAGCATCGGCATCACCGAACAGCCTGCCGGAATGTGTACCCCGCCGAGTTCGGTATCGCAGGTGGTGGTGCGCGTGATGGTCAGCAGTGGCGGGTTCCAGCGCACCGCTTCCTCGATGGACTGTGGCAACAGCGACCGGTCGGCCCGGACCGCGTCCAGCTGCGTTGTGTCGGAGAGCAATCCGAAGAGCAGATTGCCCAGCGACCGATACGTGGTCTCCACACCTGCGGGCAACAGCAGTCGCAGGAACGAGAAGATCTCCTCGTCGGTGAGCTTCTCACCGTCGATCTCAGCCTCCGCCAGAAGACTGATCATGTCTTCCTTCGGTTGGGCTCGGCGGGCCTGGAGGATGGGTGCGAAGTACTCGCACAGTGCAGCCGACGCCGCCAGGCCGCGCTCCGGGTTCATGATCCAGCTCAGCAGCGAGATGGACCAGCGCTGGAATTGCGGATAGTCCGCCTCGGGCAGCCCCAACAACCCGGCGATGACACGGCTCGGATAGTCGAAGGTGAAGTCCTTGACCAGGTCGACCTTGCCTTTGGAGGCGAACTTGTCGATGAGCTCGTTGGCGATTCGCCCGACCAGTTCGTCTTCCCACCGCGCCAGGGCTTTTTGCGAGAACGCCTTGGACACGAGCGAACGCAGCCGACCGTGCACCGGTTCGTCCATACCCAGCATCACGCGCTCACCGAGCACCGGGCCGAACGCCGCGATGACACCCGACGACGAGAACGTCAAGTTGTCGCGCAGCATCTGCTGGGCGTCCTCGTAGCGGTACACGATGAAGACAGGCATGCCCTGCTCCCCCGGCATCGCCGACATGTCGATCCGCTGGATCGGCTCCTCGTGCCGAAGCCTGGCGAGCTCCGGGTAGGGGTCGCGAACATCGCCCGACACGGCATCGTCGAAGGAGCCGAAGTCCTCGAGGTCTTCAAATAACTGGGGCATAGCTTCCTCCTTCTCTCGTTCTCCTCTACCGTGCCGGGTATGCGACGGACTTGATCTCGGTGTACTGCTCGAATCCGGCGATGCCGTTCTGGCGTCCGACGCCGCTGTTCTTATAGCCGCCGAACGGTGTGTCGGCGCCGTAGCCCGCGGTACCGTTGAGCCCGATGAACCCGGCGCGAAGCCGGCGAGCGACGGCGAGCGACCGCTCCAGCGAGCTCGACATGACGTTGCCCGCGAGTCCGTAGGGGCTGTCGTTGGCGATCCGGATGGCATCCTCTTCATCCTCGTAGGGAATGACGACGAGAACCGGTCCGAAGATCTCCTCCTGGGCGATCGTCATCGCGTTGTCCACATCGATGAAAAGTGTTGGGTTGACCCAGAATCCCTTGGCATACAGATCCAGTGCCGTCGGCGCCTGCGTACTGCCGACCAGCATCGTGGCGCCCTCGTCGACGCCTTGTCTGATGTAGTCGAGGATGCGCACCTGCTGCCTGGCCGAGATGACCGGGCCACACAGGGTTCCGGGGTCCTGCG
The DNA here is from genome assembly GCF_055419505.1 of Mycobacterium sp. IDUB_9. Lineage (NCBI taxonomy): Bacteria > Bacillati > Actinomycetota > Actinomycetes > Mycobacteriales > Mycobacteriaceae > Mycobacterium > Mycobacterium sp. IDUB_9. Next base: position 119,045 of record NZ_JBVAXU010000007.1, read on the forward strand.
GGTCACCGGGCACGATGTTCTCGTAGATGGCCTTCAGAATCGCGACTCCCTCGTCGTAGCGGGAACGCGGCAACAACATTCGGGTGGGAGCGGCGCAGCCCTGCCCCGCGTGCAACAGCGGACCGATACCGATCAGGCAGGCGGTGTTGAACGCTGTGTCATCCAAATCCTCCAAGACGATCGTCGCTGACTTACCGCCGAGCTCGAGGAAGAGCCGCTTCATCGTCGCAGCACCTTTCTCCATGATCCGCTTGCCCACCGTCGTGGAGCCGGTGAACGAGATCATGTCGACCTTGGGCGACAGGGTCAGCTCTTCGCCGACGAGGTGGTCCGATGCCGTCACGACATTCACGACGCCCGCGGGGATGTCGGTGTTCTCGGCGATGAGCCGGCCGAGCCGCGTGGCGTTGAACGGCGTGTCCGGCGCCGGCTTGAGCACCACTGTGTTGCCGGTCGCCAGCGCCTGCCCCAGCTTGTTGATGGCGACCTCGAACGGAAAGTTCCACGGCACGATGGCGCCAACCACCCCGACCGGCTCACGCCACACCTTGCGCGTCGTGTTCACCCCGGTGACGGAGACGAGGGTATCCCCGAGATCCGTTTCCCACGGGAACGTTTCGATGAGCCGGGCGGGGAACTTGAGGCCATCGGCCAGCGGAGCGTCGAGTTGCGGCCCGTGCGTCACCGCACGCGGAGCACCCACTTCGGAGATGAGTTCCTCACGCAACTCGTCCAGCTCAGCTTCGATTGCCTCGTGTAATTGTTCGAGGCACCGCTTGCGGAATTGGTGGTTGGTCGACCAATCGGTCTGGTCGAACGAACGGCGGGCCGCCGCGATGGCCCGGTTCATGTCGGTCTTGGAGGCGTCCGAAACCTCTCCGAGCACCTCCTCAGTCGCCGGGTTGATGTTGGCGAATGTCCCAGTCTGACCGTCGACCAGTTTGCCGTCGATCAGCATCCTCGATTCGAAGTCAGCCATGGCCTGCACCTTTTCGTCGCAGTGCGCCGAACCGCGGGATTCCCATCATCAGCCGCGTCATCTGATGCAGCCCAGCAGCAGGTAGTAAGCGGTTGGCAATCAACAACATTCGTGCGTCACGTCCAACCGCCGTCCTGACGAACGGCTTCGAGCCGTCGAGCGCCTTCGTCAAGCCCGCGGCGAATATCTCCGGCGACTTGGCCGCGTGCTTCATCATGGCCCGCCCACGCTTGTCCATCGTGCGGTGGTGGGCAGCGTACGGCCCGTCCAGATTGCGGTCGTCGGTAGTTCCCGCGTCGGTGATGATCTCGGTGTCGTAGGTCCCGGCGACCAGGATCGTCACACCGATTCCAAATGGGGCCACCTCACCGGCCATCGATTCACCCCACCGCTCCAGCGCGCCCTTGACCGCCGAATACGGCGCCGTGGCAGGCATTCCGCGCACACCCGCTGCGCTGGATATCAGCACGATGCGGCCGCGGCCGGCCTTTCGCATGGACGGCAGAAGAGCCTTGGTGAGCGCCACCGGGCCGAAGATGTTCGTGGCGAACATGCGCTCCCAAAGGTCAGGCGAGCTCTCCTCGACCATTCCCGCCGCCGAGATACCGGCATTGTGCACCAACGCATGCGGCGCGCCGACGGCCTCTTCGATCGTCTTGGCTGCCGCGGCGATCGACGCAGTGTCGGTGAGGTCGAGCTGGACGCCGAGCAGCCGGTCGTCATCCTCGCGGGCTCCTGTCGCCTCGCGCAGTAACGGCATTCCCCGCTCGGGCGTGCGCATCGCAGCGACCACGCGCCACCCCTCGCGATAAAGGCGCGCGGTCGATGCGAAGCCCAGCCCGCGGGACGCCCCGGTGATGACGACGCTGCGCGGTTCGGTGCTGCGGGGCTCAGCCATGGTTCTCCGTTGCGCACCTGTCGCTCTTCGAACCCAGTTCGACGTCGGGGTTGCGAGACGGCCCCTGCTGCCAGGTGGACCACTTGCCGACCGAGTACGGCCCCTCGGCTCCGTTCGCCCGGTAATAGCCCTGCGGGTCATAGATCTTCGCCTCTGGGTACGGCCACGGGCAGGCGACCGAGGTGGCCAACCCACTGGCCTTGATCGCCCAGAACCAACCGCCGTAAGCGAAGTACGACACGTTGATGATCGCGAACATCACCAGGAAGGTGCCGAGGACCGGCTTGGTCGGGAACAGCCTCGCCTTCGCGGCGAGCTTCTCCGCCACCGACTTTCCGGTGTCGTCGCGATACACCAGTATCGCCGCCGGGATCATCACGAAGGTCACCGAGAGCGACTCCCAGATCAACGGGAACTGGAAAGTGCTGCCACCGAACATCGTGCCGAACGGGATCGCCTGCGAGTAGATGTACAGCCCGGTACGCACCAAGCTGACCTCCAGCACGGCGTCGAAGACGAAGCCGATCACCAACACCAGTGCGCCCAAGCTGATCAGCGGGTGCCGTGCGACGAACGCCTTTGGTCCGTGCCTGGCCTGCAACTTGCGCAGGATCCAGACCGCCGGAAAGTACGGGCCGAAATAGAACAAGACGTAGCCGAACACGATGAAGGGTTCCACTGTCGGCGACATCATGATCAGCAACCAGGATTCCGGCCAGTGCAACAGCATCGGGTTGTAGACCGCATACGGCGACCAGTTCATGATCGGGTCCTGCCACACGATCAGCGTCGTGCACAAGACCATCAGCAATACCGGGCTTCCTGGGTTCTTCCGCCAGCCGAGGATGAAGGCGACCGTGAACACCACAACTATGGTCACGGCCCCCACCTGCGGGATGACCTGCCAGTGATCGAACGAGGTCAGGAAGCCGACCGGACGTGGCCTGCCTTCGACATTCGGGTTGGCCACCCGTGGGTCGACTGCGGTCCGCCCGACTGCGGCGAACAATCCCAGGAAGCCCAGCCAGGCGATCAAAGAGATCACTCGGCCCCAGTTCGGGCCGTTGCGCGGTGGTCGCTCGACCCGCGAGTCTGACGGTGGGGATTCCTGTGTCGTCATGTCAGTCCTCCCCGAACCGGTCGACCAGGTGCGAATTGACACCGTCCGCATCGAGGGTCCGCGCGACCAGGTATCCCGAGCCCATCCACGCGCGCCGCGTCCACTTCCCCAGGGACACCCGGGTTCCGGGCGCACCGGAGGCGGCGGGCATCATCTTCACGCGCTCAAGCGCCTCCTTGACCCCGCGCGGGCTCAACGGATGGGCGTCGGTGAAGGCGCGCACCAGCGTGGCCGCGACGTCGTGATTGACCACCGACACGCAGTACTCGGGCCGACTGCCGTTGTACCGCTTGGCATACCGGTCGAGCCAGGCCTGTCCGACCGGGTTGCCCTCGTCGTACTGATCGACCCCAACCCAGCCCAGGAACGCCTGCCACATGATCGGGTTGACCCACGCATTCTGAAATGCGGTGGTGGTGAAGCGCGGCGGATCCCAGTCGACAGCCTCCAGTGCCGGGTTGATGAACACGATTCCGAAACCGAAACCGAGATGAACGATGGCCTCGGCCTTCGCTTGGTGCAGCGTGCTCACCGCGGTATTGATGTCCTGCGCCGTCTGCGCGATCGCGGCTTCGGCGACAATACGAATACCCTTGCGGGCGCATGCACTTCGCAGGTTCTTCAGATAGCTGTCACCGATCAGGTTCTGCTCGACCAGGACGCCGATCTCGGTCAGGCCCCGCTTCGCCACCAGATCGGCCAGAAAGATGGGTTCGTCGGTCATCGACCCTTGAGGGAAGGCGAATGTCCAGTCGCCGAGCCAGTCGTCGGTCCCGGTGACGCTGATCGCCGGTACCTTGAAGCGCTCTTCGATCGCTTCCCGCACCGGCACGCAGTTGTCGGTGATGTTCGGTCCGAACACCACCAGGCAGCCTTCGTCGACGAGTTCGCCATAGGCATCGATGACCGCCTTGACCGAACCCTTCGGCAGCCCCTCCACCTCGCGGTAGATCATCTGCACCGGCCGATCCATCAGTCCCTGTTCCACCGCCTCGGCGAACACGAGATCGAAGGTCCGGGTGAATGAAGCCTGCAGCTCCTCGGGGAATCCGGGCGGCAATTTGAAGTCCATCAGGTAGCCGACCTTGATGGGTTCCGCAGTGCTCTCGTACGACATCTGACCTCCCCGGCAGGCAGCTCCCCGACCGGGAACCGGAGCTAACCTAATATTTGTTCTGACACTAACGGCGACGTTGGACAGCGTCAATCGCCGGATCCGGCAGGCTCGCCGAAGTAGACATCGATCATCTCGGCCAGGCCGCGGCTCACCGTGACATCGTCGGTGAGCGGGCCGGCGATCGCGGCTCGAGCCGCTTCACGCAACGTCAGGCCCTCGGCGGTCAGCCGGCCCGCCGCGATCAGCACCCGGGTCGAGGCGACCTCGCGCAGTCCCCCGGTTTCCAGGCGACGTATCGCCTGGCCGAAGCGGACCAACTCGGCGGACGTCGCGGGATCGACGCCGGCTTCATGCGCGACGATCTTCTCTTCGATATCGGCGGCGGGAAAGCCGAACTCGATGGCCACCATCCGCTGACGAGTGGAGTCCTTGAGATCCTTCAGAACGCTTTGATAGCCGGGGTTGTACGACACCACCAGCCCGAACCCAGGAGCGGCGTCGAGCGTCACGCCGAGGCGCTCGATGGGCAGTTGGCGCCGGTAGTCGGCGAGCGGGTGCAACACCACGGTCGTGTCCTGGCGGGCTTCGACCACCTCGTCCAGGTAGCAGATCGCACCTTCGCGCACAGCGCGGGTCAGCGGACCGTCAACCCAGACCGTCTCGTCACCCCGCAGCAGATAGCGGCCGACGAGGTCTGCGGTGGTCAGGTCGTCGTGGCATGCCACGGTGATCAGGGGGCGTCCGAGTTCATGGGCCATCGCCTCGACGAAGCGGGTTTTGCCGCAGCCGGTCGGACCCTTCAGGACCACCGAGAGGCCCTGGCGGTAAGCCGCCTTGAAAACCGCCTCCTCGTTTCCGACCGGCGTGTAGTAGGGACGGTTCATGGCCTCAGCCTGTGCATCGGACTGCGTGCCGTTCTGGTAGGCGAGCCCGAGTGCAGACCCTGTTGCAGATCCTGTCTCACTGGCCATCGCTTCCTCTCCTCACCCGCTCCGTTGCGGCTTCATCGCAGCCTAGCCGGAACAGATGTTTGTTTCAATCGTCAATTGCTTTCTTAGACAAAGCATCAGGGCTACAGTCAGGCCACGCTCCGTCGGACCTCGGCTGCGCGCAGGGCCGAACGGAACAACGGGCCGATCACGCCCGCCAGTTGGTCGGGGCGGGCGATCGTCGCATGCGCCGCACTGCCGAAAATTCTGCGCAACGAGGCGACGTCGGTGCTCGCGCCCACGGTCAGGCACACACAGCCGGTTCCCCGGCGCCGCGCCTCGGTCAGCGCGCGACGCGCGTCCGCAGCGCCGTAGGCGCGCTCGTACCCGTGGTCGTACGCCAGCCCATCGGACACCACGACGAGGAGTCGCCGCGAGGTGCCGCCGCGGGCCTCCAGCACCGCCGAGCCGTGGCGGATGGCAGCTCCCAGCCGTGAGTAAGCGCCGGGCTCGAGGCTGTTGAGCTTCTGGATCACCCTGGCGTCGAGATGGTCGTCGAACCGCTTGACCGGCACCATCGTCACGTCTTTGCGCCCTTGGGAGAAGTAGGCGAACAGCGCGACCCGATCACCAAGGTCGTGCAGCGCGACCGTCATGTTGGCCACCGCCTCTCGCTGCTGCTGATGCACGGAGCGCCCAGCCGTTCCCGGCTCGGCGGTAGAACCCGAAACATCGAGCAAAACGAGCACCGACAAGTCTCGGCGGCGGCGCAGGCTGTCGAGATAGACGGCCTCGTCCGGCACCGACCGGGCCCTCGCCTCCACCCGCGCCTCGATCGCGGCATCGATGTCGATGTCGTCGCCTTGAGACTGACGATGGCGGCGATGCAAACCCATCCCGAGCCGTGCGAGCGGCCGCCGCACGCCGATGGCCGTGTCGATGGCCTGTGCGGCGGATACCTTCAACCGCGGCTCGACCTCACGCACCGTGCACCAGTCCGGCCGGTAGCCCTTGCGGTCGACGTCCCACTCCGGATACCTGAGGCCGACCGATTCGATGTCGGCTCCATACTTTCCGTCCTCGGCCTCAGCAGAGGCCAACGACGACACCGCATTCGCTCCGCGCTTGCCCGAGTCGACGCGATGCGTCGGCGAATCGGCGCCAGGCGGTCCGCCACCGCTGCCGGTCTTCCGCACCGAGGACAACATCTTCTTCAGCCATTTGCCGATCGCTCCACCGCCGCCGACCGGGCTGGTGAACAGGTCCGGATCGCCGGTGTCGTCCACCTCACCGTCATCGAGTTCCTCGAGTGCCTGCTTGCTGTCGTGCCGTCGCGGGACGTGGCCTGGCGTCTCGTGGTCTACCTGCTGGACCGCACGGCTGCCGGCCGCCAGCACCTTCTTCGGGCGAATGACACCGAAAACACCAGGCGGATCGTCGACCACATCTTTTCCCAACGCGATAGACAATGACTTGGCCGCCGAATCGCTCCGGCCGCCGATGCCGCGGTCTGCCAATGCGCCGAGGACACCCGGCAGCAGCATGTCGTTGGCGAGAAGCGCGCGGTGCCCTTCGACGGCCAGATAGCGTTTAGCCACCCGCGGGTGGCGAACCATCGCTCCGACGACGTCCGCGGTCAGGCTCCCCGCGGCAATCAACGACGCCTGGACTGCCACTGATTCGAGTTGCTTGCGTACGGGCACCGAGGGATCCACGAACACGGTTTCACCGTCGGTCCACGACGGCTCCCCTGACTCGACGGGGGCCACTGCGACCGGGCGGCCGGCGAGCGCGGACGTCAGCAGGCCCAGTCCGAAGAATCGGTCCTCCTCGCCGCCGTCGGACACTCGACCACCTCCGCAACTCGCCGGGTTCCCACCGATTGACCAAATATCTGTTCCACCGTAGAGTTCGGCCCCACTGGCGTCAACAGAAAGTCCGTTGGGACGCGAATCAGCGGGGAGTGCAACATGATCGACTTCACCGGCCAGGTGGCCGTGGTGACCGGAGCCGGACGCGGACTGGGCCGGCTGTATGCCATCGATCTGGCTCGCCGGGGAGCGTCCGTGATCGTCAACGACCTCGGCGGAACCATGCACGGCGACGGCTCGGACGCCGCGGTCGCGGACCAGGTTGTCGAGGAAATCAAGCGGGCCGGCGGCCAGGCAGTCGCGTCCTACGATTCAGTGGACAGTCCCGAAGGCGGCCAGGCGATCGTCGACTCGGCGATGGAGAGATTCGGCCGGCTCGACGTCGTGGTCAGCAATGCGGGAATCTTCAACAGCATTCCGTTCGAGCAACTCGGCGCAGACGACTGGCGTCGCATGCTTCGAGTCCATCTCGACGGCGGCTTCTATCTGAGCCAGCCCGCGTACAAGGTGATGAAGCAACAGTCTTACGGCCGATTCGTTTTCATCTCCTCGTCGGCAGGCAATTTCGGCCAGCCGATGGAGGCACACTACGCGGCGGCCAAAACCGGACTTGTCGGCCTCTCCAACGTCATCGCCATCGAAGGTGCCGCGCACGGGATCAACTCCAACACCGTTTTGCCCACTGGCTTTTCACGGATGGTCACCGAGACCGTCGGCGACGAGAAGTTCCTGGCCGAGTCCGGCTTCATGCGAGCCATTCGACCCGAACTCGTCGTGCCTCTGGTGACCTTCCTCGCGAGCAGAAGCTGCACGTTCACCCACCGCAATTACTCGGCTTGCGCCGGCCGATACGCACGGGTCTTCGTGGGGTTGAGCGAAGGCTGGTTGGCCGGCGCGGAGGGTGAGCCCGCAGCAGAGGACATCGAGCAGCACCTGGAGGAAATATCCTCCACCGACACGTTCATCGTGCCGGACTCCATCGTCGACGAGGTTTTGCAGGTGTGCGACCGACGAGGAATCAGTGCCATGCCCGACAACGCCGATGTCGCCTTCCCGGAACCCCGCAGTGCGGGTGCCGATCGGTAGGATCGGTTCCCGGTTCCGTACCGGCGATGAAAGGAGCAGCGATGGCTGGCGCCGACGCCGTGGGACGGAACTCCAAACGCGGCCGTCCCGTGGGTAAGACGAGTCCGGGTGGTGCCAAGCTCAAAGCCGTCTCCGACTCGGCCTCGGTCGATCCCACGCGGCGCACCGAGATCCTCAAGACCGCAAACGCCGTCATCGCCACCACCGGCTTACGCAGCTCGCTGCAGCAGATCGCCGATGCGGCGGGCATCCTCGCGGGCAGTCTCTATCACCATTTCGAATCGAAGGAAGCCATCCTCGTCGAGCTGATCAGGCTTTATCACGCTGATCTGGATCGCATCGGCGAGGCCGCGCTGGAAAGCCTCGACGAACCCGACGCCCGCCCCGCCGCCGAGCAGATCACTGCACTCGGATGCGCCATCGCCCGGTGTGCGGTCGAACATCGGGCCGCCCTGCAGATGTCGTTTTTCGAGGGGCCGAGTAGTGACCCCCAACTCATCGAGTTGACTGCCCGCGAACCGTCGAAGATCCAGGCCGCCATGTTGCAGGCGCTTCGCGAGGGCCGCAGGAGCGGCGACATCCGTTCCGACATCGACCTTCCAACCCTCGCCGATCGACTCTGCCAGAGCATGCTGCACGTCGGCCTCGACGTGATCCGGCACAACTCCTCGACCGACGCAGTGGCGAAACTGAAGTGCCGGATAGCGCTGGAAGGCCTCGCCGCCGATCCCCCCTCCGATCGAGATCTGGATCGGTCCAATGCCTTCGCCGCGGCGGAAGCAGTCATCGAGAGTTGGGACGACACCGAGGACGACACCGACCTCAAGGCCGCCCATTTGCGCGCGGTGGCCCGCACGGAATTCGGCCGCCGCGGCTATGAGATGACGACCATCCGCGACATCGCATCCGCCGCGGGATTGGGTACCGGGACCGTCTACCGGATCATCGGCTCGAAGGACGAGCTGCTGATGTCGATCATGCTCGAATTCGGCCGCAAAGTCGGCGGCGCATGGACCGACATCGTCCACACGGACTCCACGACCGTGGAGAAGCTCGATGCGCTGAGCTGGCTCAACATCAACGCACTCGACCAGTTCCCCGACGAGTTCCGCATTCAGTTGGCGTGGCTGCGCCAATCGCCTCCGGACTCGGCCAATCCCGCATGGTCATTTGCCACCCGCATTCGCCAGATGAAAGCGCTTCTGTCCGAGGGGGTGCGAGCCGGCGAGATACACATCGACCGGGCAGGCGCGGACATGCTGACCCGGTGCATCATCGGCGAGCAGTGGATTCCGGAGAACATCCTTCAGAAGATCGGCACACGCTACGCATTGGTTCTCGCTCGGGACACCATATTGCGGGGCGTCGCCGTCCGTCGCTCCTGACGCCCACCGCGACCAGACACAAAACTGCCCATTTCGCCTTGAAAATAGGCAGGTTTGTGTCTGCTCGGCGGGAGAAAGTCAGCGGCGAGGCAACCCCAGCACCTGGGTGGCGATGATGTTGCGCTGGATCTCCGAAGTACCACCGGCGATGGTTCCGCCGAAGCTGCGCGCGTAGCGCTCGAACCAGCTGGAGAAGTAGTGGTCGAGGTTCATGTGTGCGTACGGACCCGACGTGGTCGGATGGATCAACCCGTCCGGGCCGGCCGCGGTGAGCGCGTTCTCGAACGCGTTGCGCTCGGCCTCGGAGCCGAACAGCTTGAGCACCGACACCGATGCGGTGTCCGCTTCGCCGCGTGAGGCCTTGGCCAGCGCCGCAGATCCCATGGCGCGCAAGGCCTGGTAGTCCATGATGGTGGTGGCGTACTGGTCGCGCTCCAACTCGGTGCGCGGATGAAAATCGGCCAGCATGTTGTCGATCCGGTCGGCGAAACCGAGCCACATCATGGTGCGCTCATGGCCGAGCGATCCGTTGGCCACTCCCCACCCGCCATTCAGCGGGCCGACCAGGTTCTCGGCCGGTACGCGGGCATCGGTGAAGAAGACCTCGTTGAAGTCCAGGTTCTCCTCGCCGGTCATGTCGGCGAACGGCCGGCACACGACACCAGGGGTGTCGGTCGGGATGATCAGTACGCTGATTCCCTTGTGCTTGGGCGCATCCGGATCGGTCCGCACGAAGGTCAGCAGGAAGTCGGCGTCGTGCGCGCCCGAGGTCCACACCTTCTGGCCGTTGACGACGAAGTAGGGCTCATCTGTATCCGAAACAAACTCAGCGCGCGTACGCAACGATGCCAAGTCCGAACCGGCGCTCGGCTCGCTCATGCCCAGTGAGGCGGTCTTCTCACCGCGCAGCACCGGCACGGCCCAGCGGTGCTTCTGCTCCTCGGTACCGAACGTGAGCAGTGATGCCGCAATGATGTTGACGCCCTGCGGGTTGAAGCTGTGGTAGATCCGGCGGCGGCACAGCTCGTCGAGGTGGACGAAGGTCTGCACCACGGTGGCGTTGCGTCCGCCGAACTCGGGCGGCTGGGCGGGAAGCAGCCAACCGTTGTCGAACAGCAACCGCTGCCAGTCGCGGGCCCACTGCGGCATGTGCGACACCGAACGGGGTCGCTCCAGGGTGTCGGCTTCAGAAGGCAGATTGGCGTCAAGGAATGCGGAGAACTCTGCGCGGAACTCCTCGACATCGGCGTCGTATGTCAGCTGCATGTCACAGTCCCCTGTAGGTCGTGCGGTACTCGGCGGCGATCACGGCTCGGTGCTCGGCGGCGCCGCCCAGGAGCAGCTCGCCGGCCTTCGCTCGCTTCAGCGCGAACTGCACGTCGTTCTCCCAGGTGAACCCCATCCCACCGAACAACTGCACGCCGTGGCGGAACACCACGGTCTGGCACTCCCCCGCCGCCGCCTTGGCCATCCTCGCCGCCAGTCGGCGCCGCGGATCGTCGGCGGCGATCGTCAGCGCGGCGAAATAGGCCAGCGCACGGGCTCTTTCGATGGCCACGTGCATGTCGACGGCCTTGTGCTGCACCGCTTGGAACGTCCCGATCGCCACGCCGAACTGCTGGCGCTGCTTCACATGTTCGAGGACGAGATCCAGCGTCCGCTGGCAGGCACCAACCATGGTGATGGCCAAACCGGTCAGGGCTAGATGGTGCGCCTTCTCGGTATCCACTGGAGCCTTTTCGCTCCTCGCGTGCGCGGTCACACGGTCCGCGTCGTCGACGTGCACGTTGTCGAAGGACACGTCGGCCACGTGCAACACCGGATCGAAGATCGAGCTGCGAACGACGGACGCTTTGGCCGCGTCGACCAGGAACACTCCACCGTCGGTCACCACGGCCAGGTTCTGCGCCCGGTCACCGTCGAGAACGTGATGCGCCGTTCCGGACAGCACCCAACCGGTGGCATCCCGGTTGGCCGTCACACCGCTGTACACCGCGGCGCCGGCCTTGGCCGCGTCGAACCGGTCCCCCGCCAGCGGCGCGTACTGGGTCATGGTCGCCAGATAGGGCGTCAGATCGGTGGCCCGGCCGAGTTCTTCGAGCACGATGGCCAATTCCACCGCATTCTCGGGGTCGGTGAGCTCCGTCCAGCCCTGGTCGATATAGCTCTGCCACAACGGTGTCGGGTCGACACCCTGTTCGGCCACTTCACGGACCAGCGTGGCCGGGCATTGCTTGGTCACCGCGTCACGCACGGTTTCCTGCCATAGCCGCTGATCGGCATCGAATTCGAGTAGCACCCGCCGCCTCCTGCTGCACTGTCGCGTCGAGAGGAGAATAGCATTCTCTTTCTATGGCGAACCCTTCTCCTCCAGCAAGTATCTATTCTCCACAACAGCGCGCTGTGCGGGTGATCAGCACTGGCGCTTACCTGCGACAAAGAGGCGCGACGGTCCGAGAACTATGTTCTTGCCATAGAAGAATATGGATCTAGACTGGCTGTGAGGTCCGGCGCAACAGCACGCCGCCATAGGCCCGTGCACAGCTCGTTCCGGACGAACATCGGAGGACAGTCTTGGCCATAGAGCAAACCGACGGCACACGAGTACCGGTCATCGATGCGAGCGTGCACATATTCGTCCGGTCGAACAAGGACCTGCGGCAGAACTTCCTGAAGGAACCGTTCGCCAGCCGTGGCTTTCCCGATTACGAGATGAACTGGTACGGCGCACCGGGCGGCGAGTACGCCAAGGACACCAAGGGGCCCGACCGCCAGTACCCCGGCTCCGATCCGGACATCGCCGCCCGGCATCTGTTCGCCGACCGAGGCGTCGACATCGCGATCCTGCACCCGATGACCCGGGGCATCATGCCCGACCGTCACCTCGGTTCCGCGCTGGCCGCCGCACACAACGAAATGATGGTGACCCGTTGGCTCGAGCACGACGAACACGGCGAGCGGTTCCGCGGCACCATCCGGGTCAATCCGGACGACATCGCCGGTGCACTGCGTGAGATCGACAAATACAAGGACCACCCGCGCGTGGTGCAGATCGGCATTCCGATGCAGTCCCGTGAACTCTATGGGAAGCCGCAGTTCTGGCCCCTGTGGGACGCAGCCGCCGCGGCGGGCCTGCCGGTTGCCGTACACATCGAGGGCGGGTCGGGCATCCAGTTCGCGCCGACACCCTCGGGCAAGACCCGAACCTACGAGCAGTACCTCGGATTCATGGCGCTCAACTACATCTATCACCTCATGAACATGATCGCCGAGGGTGTGTTCGAGCGAACGCCCACACTGAAATTCGTCTGGGCGGACGGCGCCGCGGATATGTTGACCCCGTTCATGTGGAGGATGGATTGCTTCGGTCGCCCTCACCTCGAGCAGACCCCGTGGGCACCCAAGATGCCCAGCGATTACTTGCCCGGGCACGTCTACTTCGTCCAGGGCGCCCTCGACGGTCCGGGTGACACCGAGTTCGCCGGCGAGTGGTTGACCTTCACCGGCAAGGAAGACATGTTGATGTTCGGCTCCAGCTATCCACATTGGCAGCTCAACGAGCCGGAGGTCCCCAGCGCGTTCAGCACCGAACAGCGCGACAAGTTGTTGTGGCGCAACGCCGCAGAGCTTTACCGGCTGGAGCGCGACCTCACCGGGCTGGTCCCATCGTCCGCAGTCGCGGCGCAGTAGGCATTCGAGGGAGGCACAGTAGATGTCCGTCACAACTCACCCCCGGGTGCCCGCGGCCGAGCGGATCGCGGTTCGATGCGTCGACTCCGACGTCCACCCCATGCCGCGGCGCGGCGAGCTGATCGAGTACATCCCTGAACCGTGGCGCAGCAAGTACTTTCTGAGCCACAAGGTAGGCGAGCAGATCTACTACGACGCACCGGATTACGCACATGCCTACGCCATGCGCGTGGACGCGTTCCCGCCGGATGGCGAATTCGCCTGCAGCGACCCCGACATGGCGCTGCGTCAGCTCGTCATGGAGGCCGGCTCCGATATCGCCATCCTGGAGCCGACCCACACCGAGAGCCGCCTCGGCGAAGCCACTGCCGCCTACTGCACGGCGGTCAACCATTGGCTGGCCGACAAATGGTTGGACTCCAACAACAACTGGCATGAACGGTGGCGGGGGTCCATCTGTGTAGCCATCGAAGAGCCCCAGACCGCGGTTGCCGAAATCGAGCAGTGGGCTGAACACCCGTACATGGCACAGGTTCTGATGAAGGCCGAGCCCCGACCGTCATGGGGCGATCCGAAGTACGACCCGATCTGGGCCGCGGCCACCAAGCACGACATCACGGTGAGCTGTCACTTGTCCCGTGGCGAGTACGAGACGCTTCCCACTCCCCCGGTCGGGTTGCCCAGCTACAACCACGACTTCATGGTGAGCTACTCGCTGCTGGCGGCCAACCAGGTGATGAGCCTGATCTTCGACGGAGTTTTCGACCGGTTCCCGACGCTGCGGGTGGTGTTCGTCGAGCACGCGTTCACCTGGATCCTGCCGTTGATGTGGCGCATGGACGCCATCTACGCGGCACGCAAGGGCTGGATGGACATCAAGCGCAAGCCGAGTGAATACGTCAAGGACCACATCAAGTTCACCACCCAGCCGCTGGACTACCCCGAGGACAAGACCGAGCTGTCACGGGCCTTCGAGTGGATGGAGTGCGACAAGATCCTGCTGTATTCCAGCGACTATCCGCACTGGACGTTCGACGATCCCCGCTGGCTGGTCAAGCACCTGCCCGAGCACGCGCGGGAGGCCATCATGTTCCGCAACGGTATCGAAACCTACAAGCTGCCAGAGACCGTTCCGGCCCTCGAGGGACAGGTGCGGGTGTTCTGATGAGCGAGCCCGAGAAGCGCCCCCGACTCGCGCAGGGACGCGAGCACGTCGTCGCCAACGTCGATGAAATCCCGCCTGGCACACACAAGCTCGTACCGATCGGCCGTCACGGCGTCGGTGTGTACAACGTCAACGGCACCTTCTACGCCATCGCCAACTACTGCCCGCACGAAGGCGGTCCGCTGTGCTCGGGCCGCGCCCGTGGCCGCACGGTGGTCGATGAGTTGGTACCGGGCGACGCGGTGATGGTGCGCGACAAGGAGTTCATCTACTGCCCCTGGCACCAATGGGGTTTCGAGCTGGCGACCGGCACCACCGCGGTGAAGCCGGAATGGAGTATCCGCACATACCCGGTCCGTGTGGTTGGAGAAGAAGTACTGGTGATGGCATGACTGAGCTTACAAAGGATTCGTCGACCATGACTGACCTGGTTTTGGATGGGCCCGAACTCAAGCCGGGCGAGAAGAGCATGGAGATCAACGGCGGCAGCGTCGTCTACGAAATCCTCGGCGACAAAGGCGATTTCATCGCCCTTACCCCCGGCGGCAGGTTCAGTAAGGACATTCCGGGGCTACGACCTTTGGCGGAAGCGCTGGTCGAGGGCGGCTACCGGGTGCTGCTGTGGGACCGGCCCAACTGTGGTCGCTCCGATGTGCAGTTCTACGGTCAGAGTGAATCGCATATGCGTGCCGAGACGCTCTACAAGCTGATCACCGCCCTCGAGATCGGTCCGTGCTTCATCCTCGGCGGCTCCGGCGGCGCCCGGGACTCGATGCTGACCACCATGCTCTATCCCGAGATCGTGCGAAAGCTGGTGGTGTGGAACATCGTCGGCGGCGTGTACGGGTCATTCGTGCTCGGCGGTCATTACATCACCCCGAGCATCCTCGCGGTACGCGGACTCGGCATCGAGGGGTTGCTCAGCGTGCCGGAATGGCGCGAACGGATCGCGGAGAACCCGGCGAACCGGCAGCGCCTGCTCGATCTCGATGCCGACGAGTTCCTCAAAGTCATGCTGCGGTGGCTCAACGCGTTCGTGTCGAAGCCCGGCCAGACCATCCCCGGCGTGCCCGACGAGATGTTCGACAACATCACCGCTCCCACCCTGATCATCCGTGGCGGCGAGAACGACTGGGATCACCCCAAGCGCACTTCGCTCGAAGTCAGTTGTCTGATCAAGGGTTCCGAGCTGATCGATCCGCCCTGGCCCGAGGATGCCTGGGAACGGGCGGGTGAGAGGTTCGCGCAGAGCGGAGGCAAGACGTTCTGCCTGTTCGACACCTGGGTGCAGGCCGCCCCCGCCATCATCGATTTTCTGAGGTCGGCGTGAACGTGGTGCCGGCTGTGGACGTCTCAAACCGTCCGGATGTGCACCTCGCAGTTCAGCGAAGCCTCCAGGGCGGTGTGGATGCGGCTTTCCGGGATGCGGGAAAGGTCGGCCTTGTCCAGGGTCACCGTCACCACGTCCCAACCTTCGGAGTCGACCGTCCGGCTGATGTCGCCCGAGAGGCCGAACCCGGCCAGCACACCGCGAACGTCCTCATCGGTGCCGCGGCTGACGAAGGTGACCACGCCCGCCGCGGGCGTGGTGCCAAACGCCTTGGCGCACAGTTCCATCGCGACGGACTGCAGCTCCGCTGCGTGGTCGCCGGCGATCAGCACCTCGACCTCGCGGCGATGCGCGGGCAGTTCGGCGAGCTGATTGTCCAGCACCTCGGCCCCACGTTCACCCAGCAACTCACGGAGCGTTGCCATGCCGTCGGATAGCTGCTCCGCACCGAGCTCGCCGGCCGGGTCGACTCCGACGCGCACCACCGCAGTTCTCATGCCGGTAAGCCTAACCGGGGACGGGAAGTGACCATGACAGCCGAACTCACAGTCGCGGTATGGCCGGGGATCACCCCGCGCCTGCTCCGCGACGGGCCGGAAAGCCTCGATGAGTATCAGCGGGCCGGGGGCTATGGCGCACTTGCCGATTCGGATCATCTACTGGCCGAAGTGCAGGCCAGTGGATTACTCGGCCGGGGCGGTGCAGCCTTTCCGTTGGCGGTGAAGCTGCGGACGGTGCGCGACAACGGGCGCCGAGCCGCCGGAGATGCCGGCACCGTGGTTATCGCCAATGGCGAGGAGGGCGAGCCGGCTTCGATCAAGGACCGCTGGTTGCTGCGCAATCGCCCGCACGCCGTGCTCGATGGACTGCGGCTGGCCGCCGGGATCGTCGGGGCCGACCGCGCCGTGGTTTACGTATCGGATCCGGCTGCCGCCGAAAGTGTCGAGTGCGCGCTCGATGAACTCGTCGGTGCGCTGCCTGGTGTGGCGATCGAATTACTCACCGTCGCACCGGGTTATGTCGCGGGCGAGGAGACCGCCGCCGTGCATGTGGTCAACGGTGGGCCGGCCAAGCCGACCGACAAACCTCCGCGCCCCTTCGAGGAGGGAGTCGCCGGCAAACCGACGCTGATCAGCAACGTCGAGACACTGGCCCACCTGGCCTACCTGAACCAGCACGGGGCGCAGACGTTCCGGGAACTGGGCACAGAGGCCTCCCCCGGCACCTTCCTGGCCACGATCACCGGCGCCGGACGCGTGCCCGCGCTCTACGAACTGCCGCACGGTATCGCGTTCGCCGATCTCCTGACCCTGCACGGGGTGTCCACCGACAGCGTTCGCGGTGCGCTGATGGGCGGGTATTTCGCCGGGCTGGTCAACCGGGACATCGTCGGCGCCACGCTGGATCACGAGTCCGTATGCGCACTCGGCAGTGGTTTGGGCTGCGGCGCGATCGGCATCCTCACCGACGACTGCCCGGTGGCGGTCGCAGCCTCGGTGCTGGCCTACTTCGACCGGGAGAACGCGGGCCAGTGCGGTTCGTGCTTCAACGGGACCGCCGCGATGGCAGCGGTGGCCGCCGGCCTGCGTGACGGGCTGGCCGGTCAGGAAGATCTGGACCGGCTCAAGCGATGGTCGGTGGTCCTACGCGGCCGCGGCGCCTGCGCGACGCTCGACGGCGCGGCCAACGTGGCGGCCAGCCTGCTGGCCCAGTTCCCCGATGACGTGCAGCGTCACCTCGAAAATGGCTGTCAGGCCTGCCGATCCGGCGCATTCAGCGCCACGCGGCCGTACGAAGTGGAGTCCCTGGAGGCGGTGGTCTCGGTATGAAGGTCAAGCTAGATCGCACCATGTGTGATGGCTTCGGATTGTGCGCCAAGCACGCACCGGAGTATTTCCCGCTCGACGACTGGGGCTACGCCGCACTGCAGGGCGACGGCAACATCCCGGACGCCGACGAGGCCGCGGTTCGGCGTGCCCTCCTCGACTGCCCGGTCCACGCGATCATCGAGTTGAAAGACACGCGCGTCGCGCACGAGGCGGGCTGAGCCCGGAACGCTGGATCACCTATCACGCAAACTGGTAACGTGATTCTCCAGTTGGAATAACCTGCTTACCACCGGAGTCGAATTGTCACAGATACCGGGACGTCCACTCCCGACGGTTACCACGCTCAACGAGTACTTCTGGACTGCCGGCGCCGACGGCGTACTGCGGATCCAGGAGTGCCGGGACTGCAGCGCCCTCATCCATCCGCCGCAGCCGGTCTGCCGATACTGCCGCAGCCACAACATGGGTGTACGCGACGTGTCCGGACGTGGCTCGCTGGCCGGGTTCACGGTCAACCACCGGTTCGGCTTCCCCGATCTGCCGCCGCCGTATGTGGTGGCCGAGGTCGCCATCGCCGAGGATCCCCGGGTGCGGTTGACCACCAACGTCGTCGACTGTGATTCCGAGGACCTCAAACTCGGCATGTCGATGGAAGTCGACTTCCAGCACATCGAGGATGTCTGGCTGCCGGTGTTCAAGCCGTCGGCTGACACCACGTCCACCCCGATGGTCGCCGAGCCGATCGCGCCCCAGGATGTGGCCAAGTACGTCCGGCCGATGCTGACCAAGGAGAAGTTCGAGGACCACTCGGCCATCACCGGCATCGGCATGTCCACGATCGGCCGCCGGCTGATGGTCCCGCCGCTGTCGTTGACCATCGAGGCCGCCGAAAAGGCGGTCGCCGACGCCGGTTTGACGTTCGATGACATCGACGGTCTGTCCACCTACCCGGGACTCGATATCGCCGGCATGGGCGAAGGCGGGGTGAGCGCGCTGGAAGGTGCGCTCGGACTGCGGCCGACCTGGATCAACGGCGGTATGGACACCTTCGGTCCCGGCGGCTCGGTGATCGCGGCAATGATGGCCGTGGCCACCGGGATGGCCCGGCATGTGCTGTGCTTCCGCACGCTGTGGGAGGCCACATTCGGGCAGCTGGTCAAGGAGGGCAAGGCCTCACCCCCGATGGGCGGCCGGACCAACAGCTGGCAGCAGCCGTTCGGCTCGACCTCCGCGGCACACACATTGGCGCAGAACGCCGGTCGCCACTTCGACCGGTACGGCACGACCCGGGAGACGCTCGGCTGGATCGCGCTCAACCAGCGCGCCAATGCGGCGCTGAACCCGACGGCCATCTACCGTGATCCGCTGACAATGGACGACTATCTGTCGGCCCGCATGATCACCACGCCGTTCGGCCTCTACGACTGTGACGTGCCGTGCGACGGCGCGGTGGCCGTCATCGTCTCGGCGATAGACACTGTCGCCGACCGCCCGAAACCGCCGATCCTGTTCGAAGCGGTGGGCACCCAGATCGTCGAACGGCTCGACTGGGATCAGACCACCCTGACCCACGAACCACAGGTGCTGGGCCAGAGCGCACATATGTGGACACGAACCTCTTTGCGCCCCAGCGATGTCGACGTCGCCGAGCTGTATGACGGGTTCAGTTTCAACTGTCTGTCCTGGCTGGAAGGCCTGGGCTTCTGCGGCATCGGAGAATCCAAGGACTTCCTCGAGGGCGGTCACAACATCGCCCGCGACGGCGTCATTCCGCTCAACACCCACGGTGGACAGCTCTCGCACGGCCGCACGCACGGGATGGGTCTGATCCACGAGGCCGTCACCCAGCTGCGCGGCGAGGCCGGCGAACGCCAGGTCAAGGATGCACGCGTGGCGGTGGCCAGCAGTGGAGGTCTGACACCGAGCGGCGTGCTGCTGATGCGCCGGGGCGACTAGGTCATGAACAAGGCCGATCCGCACCCCAGGGTGGTGATGGTCGACGGCGTCCCGATGTCGGCCTTGGTCGCCGAGTCCACTGACCCGAGGGCCGTCGTCGTCGCGTTGCACGGCGGTGCCACCACATCGGCCTACTTCGATTGCCCCGGCCATCCGGAACTGTCACTGCTGCGCAGCGCTGTCGCCCATGGCTACACCGTGATCGCACTGGATCGCCCCGGCTACGGCGCCTCGGCGGCCTACCCGGATGCCATGGCACGCCCCGAGCAGCGGGCCGCCCTGGCGTTCGGCGCAATCCAGCGCATCGCCGGAGAAACGGATGTGTTCCTGCTGGGTCATTCGATGGGGTGCGAGCTGGCGTTGCACCTGGCTGTGCAGCGGCCAGAGGTACTCGGCGTTTCACTGGCCGGCACCGGTCGCCGGTATCACCCGGCCGCGCAGGAACTGCTCAAAGATGCTTCGCCCCAACAACGGCCGCGCGGCCTGCGCGAGCTGCTGTGGGAGCCGGCGCGGCTGTACCCGCCTGATGTCATCGGCGCCGGATTGTCCGCGGGCGGCACCGCCTACGAAGGCGACGTCATCAAAACCTGGGCGCGGCAGGAATTCCCGGCGCTGGCCGGGAAGACGACAGTTCCGGTGCAGTTCCTCGCCGGCGAGTACGAGAACGTCTGGGAATCCGATCCCGAGGCGCTGGACGCCATCGGTGCGATGTTCACCGTCTCGCCGCGGGTGGAGACCGGGGAACTCGCCGACAGCGGTCACAACCTCAGTGTGGGGCTGACCGCCCCCGACTATCACCGCAAGGTGTTGTCGTTTGCCGATGAGTGCGTAACCAAGGCGCCCGCAGCGCTTGAGAAAACCAATGTGGAAGTGGAGGCAGGTTGATGCGAGTCGGATTTATCGGGCTGGGCAGCCAGGGAGCGCCGATGGCCCGGCGAATCGCCGAAGGCGGCTTCGAGACCACACTGTGGGCACGGCGCCCGGCATCCCTGGAACCGTTCGCCGACACCGCGGCGAAGTCCGCAGGCTCCCCCGCCGAACTGGCTGCCGCCAGTGATCTGGTCTGCCTGTGTGTGGTCGGTGACGACGACGTCCGGCAGGTGCTCGACGGCGAAAACGGTGTGCTGGCCGGACTGGCACCGGGTGGCGTCGTCGCCATCCACTCGACAGTGCACCCCGACACCTGTCGCGAGATCGCCGAAAAGGCTGCCGAACAGGGCATTTCCGTCATCGATGCCCCGGTGAGCGGTGGCCAGCCCGCCGCCGACGCCGGCACCTTGCTGGTGATGGTCGGCGGCGACGAAGAGGTCGTCGAGCGGGTGCGCCCGGTGTTCGCCACGTACGCCGACCCGATCGTGCACCTGGGTGGGGTCGGCGCCGGGCAGGTCGCCAAGATCCTGAACAACCTGCTGTTCAGCGCCAACCTCGGCGCCGCCATGAGCGCCCTGGAACTCGGTGAGGCACTGGGGGTTCCACGTCAAGCGCTGTGCGAGGTGATCTCCCGCGGTTCGGCCACCAGCAAGGCACTCAACAGCATCGCGATGTTCGGCGGCACCCTGGACAACCTGGCGCCGATCGCCGGTGCGCTGCTACAGAAAGACTGCCGGCACGCGGCGAGCCTGGCCGATGATGCCTCGGCCCCACAGGGGGCAGTGTTTGATGCCGCCGACAACGCCCTGGCCATCATGAACCACCCCCGCTGATGCGCGTAGGTTTCATCGGCGCAGGCCGGATGGGCGCTCCGATGGTGCGCCGCCTGGCCGAGGCCGGGCACCAGGTGCAGGCCCTCGGGCGCGACGACGAAAAACGCACTGCGGTGGCCGAACTCGGTGCGGAGCCGGTGGACTCCTCGCGCGCGGCTGTCGCCCGCGCCGACGTGACGATCGTGTGCGTGTTCACCGACGAGCAGGTGCGCGATCTCTGCCCGAACCTGATCGACGAGATGCCGGAGGGTTCGGTGCTTGTGCTGCACACCACGGGCAGCCCCCGCACCGCCGAGGCTCTCGCCGAACGCGCAGCCGCACGCGGCATCGCTGTCGTCGACGCTCCGGTCAGCGGTGGACCGCACGACATCGCGGCCGGGACCATCACGGTGTTCGCCGGCGGCGACGACGATGCGGTGGTCCGCGCCCGCGAGGTGATCGCCTCCTACGCCGATCCGGTGTTGCACGTCGGTCCGGTCGGAGCCGGGCAGCGGGTGAAGCTCGTGAACAACGCGTTGTTCGCCGCGCAGATCGGCGCCGTGGCCGAGGGCGTACGCCTGGGCGATCGACTGGGTATCGACGAGGCGACACTGCTGACCGCACTGACTCATGGCAGCGCGGCGAGCCGCGCGCTGGGCGGTATCGCCGCCACCGGCTCGGCCGACGCATTCATCGCCCGGGTCGGTGAGTTCATCGGCAAGGACGTGGCGGTGGTCCGCAGAACAGCCTCTGAACTGGACAGTGACCTCGGCCGACTCGAAGGTCTGCTCGACGCCGCGCTCCAGTGATCCCGCTGGACATCCCGACCTGATCAGCACGCATTTCGTGCTTTTCAAACTATCTCAAACGGACTACTGTTAGCGTTACAGTTCCATAGTTTCCCGTAACGTGTCACAACACTTCCGGCCCAGCCCGCCGCGAAGGAGGAGCCCGCCAATGACCAAGGCCCAGGTGGTTTTCGATCCGTTCTCCGAGGAGTTCTTCAACAACCCGTTCGACATGTACCGGCAGATGCGCGAAGACGCGCCCCTGTACTACAACGAAGACTCCGACTTCTACGCCCTGACTCGGCATGAGGACGTGGCGGCTGCGTTGAAGGACCACGAGGCCTTCTCCTCGTCGCGCGGCTGCGATCTGGCCATGGTGCAGAGCGACGAGCCGCCGCAGAAGTCGATCATCTTCATGGACCCGCCGGATCACCGGCACATGCGCAGCCTGCTGAACAAGGCGTTCACTCCCCGCATGATCCAGTCCCAGCGCGACACCGTCGTCGAACAGATCGACCATCACCTCCGGTTGATCGACTCCGACGAGTTCGATGTCGTCCAGGACTTTTCGGGCCCGTTCCCGGTCGAGGTCATCACCCGCATGGCCGGGGTCGAGCCCGAGTACCGCCAGCAGGTCCGGCACTGGATCGACACCAGCCTGTCCCGTGAGCCCGGACAGATGGTCACCTCCGAGGCCGGAATGCAGGCCAACATCGACACCGGTATCTACTACTACGGGCTGGTGCAGAAGCGTCGCGAAAACCCGCAGGACGACATGATCAGCCGGCTGATCGCCGCGGAGATACCCGGCGAGGACGGCCAGATGCGTCGCCTCGATGACATCGAGATCACCGGATTCGCCACGCTTCTCGGTGGAGCCGGGGCCGAGACCGTCACCAAACTCGTCGGCACCGCGATGGTGCTGTTCGCGCGTAATCCCGAGCAGTGGCAGAAGCTGCTCGATGACCGGGACAAGGTCCCGGCCGCTGTCGAGGAATTGCTGCGCTACGAGGGGCCGGTGCAGTACAACGTGCGGTACACCCTCAAGGAAGCCCACGTGCCCAGCGGCACCATTCCGGCAGGCAAGGCGGTGTTTCTGATCAGCGCGGCGGCCAACCGCGATCCCGACGCGTTCACCGATGCCGACTCGTTCGACATCGACCGTGATCGCACCGAGGCCCAGAACCTGGGGCTGGGCTACGGAATCCACAGTTGTCTCGGGGCGGCGCTCGCCAGGATGGAGAGCGTTGTCGCCATTGAGAAGCTGCTCGACTTCATGCCGCGTTACGAAGTGAAATGGGATCAGCTGAAGCGCGTTCAGATGCAGAACGTCGCGGGCTATTCCAATGTGCCGGTGAGGGTTCTGCGCTAATGGCAAAGAAGGTTCAAGTCGACTTCGAGATCTGCGAGAGCAACGCAGTCTGCATGGGTCTCGCCCCCGAGGTGTTCGACCTCGACGATCAGGATTATCTACACATCCTGCAAGAGGATGTGACGCCCGAGAATGAGGCGCTGATCCGCGAAGCGGTGCGTCAGTGCCCCCGGCAGGCCATTTCGATCACCGACGAGTAGCCCGTGCGATTCGTCTTCGTACACGGCGGTTTTCATGCGGCCTGGTGCTGGGAGCGCACCATTGCCGAGGTGCAGAGCCTGGGTCACGACGGCGTCGCCGTGGACCTGCCCGGACATGGTGCGCGGCTGGCCGAGGAATCAACGCTGGCCAACCGGCGTGCCGCGATTCTCGAGATCATGCAGCCGGGCGATGTGCTGGTGGGACATTCGGGCGGTGGATTCGACGCCACCCTCGCTGCCGATGCCGCCCCGGAACTGGTGGGCCACATCGTCTATCTAGCTGCAGCGTTGCCACGGGAGGGCAGGACATATCCCGAGGCGATGGCCATGCGCTCGGCCGACGATTCGCTCGACGGTGACTTCGATGCGGATGTCGGTGAGATGCTGAGCTATCTGCATTTCGACGACGAAGGCGCGATGCATTTCGCGGACTTCGACGGCGCGTGGCGCTACTTCTACCATGACTGCGACGAGGCAACTGCCCGTTGGGCTTTCGAGCGTCTGGGGCCGGAGCGGTTCGGTGATACCACGGTCACACCGGTGTCGGTGCCGCAGTTCTGGTCGGCCGATCTGCCTCGCAGTTTCATCCGTTGTCTGCAGGACCGCTCGATGCCGCAGTGGCTGGCCGACACCGTGACACAACGGCTCGGTGTCGAGCAACTGAGCATCGACGCGTCGCATTCACCGTTTTTGAGCCGACCGCGCGAACTGGCCGAGCTATTGGTGCACGCGACGACGACCACACCGGTCGCCGCGCTGACGCCGGCATAAGCCACACCGCTGCGCCGCTTTCGACACCGGTAGAGCGGGCTAAGCCGCGATGACTGTCTTGCCGAACTTCTCGGTGGCCTCCAGCGCATGGGCCAGGCTGTCGCCAGGAAGCGTCACGTGCAGCCAGGTCACGCCCAGCGCCGCGAGCTTGTCCACGCCGGCCAGGTACGCGTCGGCATCGAAGTCGTCGTCGCCGGGGCTGCCGCCCTCGAAGTTGTTGAACACGATGTCGATTCCGTCCGGATCGCGACCGGCCGCGGCCAGCCGGGCCCGCAGGTCCTCGATACCGGAGGCCAAGGCATCCAGCGAGTCGATCGCCGCAGTGCCCGCAGTCTTGGCCAGGCCTGGCGGCGCGGCGAACGGGCACCAGCCGTCGCCGTGCTTGGCCACCCGCGCCCGTGCGGCAGAGGTGTTGCCGCCGACCCAGATCGGCGGATGAGGGCTTGCCGCCGGCCGGGGGTGCGCGGTGATACCGCGGGCGCTGAAGTTCTTACCCTCATAGCTGTAGTCGTCCGTGGTCCAGATCCCGCGGATGACTTCGAGTGCCTCGTCGAACAGCACGGCACGGTCGTCGTAGGACACCCCGAGCGCGGCGAATTCCCGCTTGAGATAACCCACTCCGACGGCCAGGGTGAACCGTCCGCCCGACAGGACGTCCAGGGTGGCCCCGGATTTGGCGACCACGAAGGGGTTTCGGTAGGGCAGCACCACGATGTTGGGCACCAGGCGCAACGTCGTGGTGTGTGCCGCCGCGAATGACATGGCCACGAACGGATCGACCGCGTCGTGTCCGCCGGCATCCAGCCAACGTTGTGACGGCGCCGGATGGTCGGTGAAGCCGAATCCGTCGAAGCCCGCCTTCTCGGCCGCAGCCGCTACTGCGGCAATCCCGCTGCCACTCACCAGATCCGGATGATATGGGTGAGTGTGCATCGGATGGGTGATGCTGTAGCGCACTGCGACCGACCCGGTCAGGAGGGGAAGCCGGAGAGGATGACGCCGTTGCACTCCGCGGCACCTTGGCGGACCTTGGCTGCCGCTTGGTAGGCGTCGGAGTAGTACCACTCGCGCGCGGCGTCGACGGACTCGAACTCCAGCACGACGGTCTGGGTGCCGTGCCAGGAACCCTCGATCACTTCCGGCTTCTGGTCGACGGCCACGATCTTGGCGCCGCCCATCGCCTTCGACGCCAGCTTGGCGTACTCACCCATGCCGGCCGGATCCTTGATGTCCTCGGTGATGACGACGTAGCCCTTAGAAGCTCCAGATGCCATTACGAATCTCTTTCTCTAGTTGTCGATTTCGCTGATCGCCCGTTCCGGGCAGTTCTCTATCGCCTCGCGTGCCGCACCTTCGAGTCCGTCTGGGACATCCTCGGGATCTGCGACCGCCCAACCATCGTCCGACATCTCGAAGACGTCGGGGCACAGCGTCAGACACATGCCGTGGCCGGCACAACGATCCTCGTCGACCTTGACCCGCATCAGCTGTCGAACTCCAGGTGCAGCTCGGTCAGGCCGCGCAGGATGAAGGTTGGGATGTAGTTGTAGCGCCGGTCGCCGTCCGAACCGTGATTGGCCTCGGAGATCCGGATATCGGTGGTCCGGTCCAACAACCGCTCGATACCGACCCGGGTTTCGGCACGCGCCAGCGGAGCACCGGGGCAGCTGTGGATGCCACGTCCGAAAGCCAGGTGCTGGCGGGCGTTCTTGCGCGCCGGGTCGAAGGTGTCGGGATCGGAGAAGCGCCGCGGATCGCGGTTGGCCGCACCGTTGAGCACCATCAACGTGGTCCCGGCACTCAATTCGGTGTCACCGATGGTCACGGGGCAGCGCGACAGCCGGAAGTCGCCCTTCACCGGGCTTTCGATCCGCAACGCCTCTTCGATGAAATTCGGGATCAGGCTGCGGTCGGCTCGGAGCCGCTGCTGGATCTCCGGTTGTTCGCACATGATCTTCAATGCGGTGCTGAGCAGGCGCACCGTCGTCTCCTGCCCGGCCGAGAAGACGTTGGTCGCCACCCGTGCGACGTCGCCGACATCGGGGATGCTGCCGTCGGGGAAGGTGGCCTCGGCCAACCCGGTCAGGACGTCGTCGCGTGGGTTGGCGCGACGGTCGGATACGTAGTCGGAGAACTGACCGTAAAGGAACTCCAGCGGGCTGTGGGACAGCGATTCCTTGCTGGTGCTGCCGACGCCGCCGCCGGAATTCTGCTTGATGCCGTTTACGAAGGCTTCACGGTCATCCTCCGGGATACCGAGCAGGTCGGCGATCACCAACAACGTGAACGGGCCGGCGAAGCCCTTGATGAACTCTCCCCCACCGGGCGCGAGGTAGCTGTCGAGCACTTCGTCGGCCAACTGCCACATGGCGTCCTCGTTCTCCTTGAGGCGCTTGGGCGTGATCAGCCGCATGAGCAGCGAGCGATGATCGGTATGGGTGGGCGGATCCAGTGTCGGCAGCTGATCGCTGAACGGCAACTCGTCGCGATGCTTGTCGATGAGCTCGGTGACTTCTTCGGCGCTACGCCCTTCCAACGGGACCGGGAAACCCGGGAAGGGCCCGGTGACCGAAAGGCAGGACGAAAAGGTCTCCTCGTCGTTGTAGACCTGAACGGCCTCGTCCCAGCCGGTCACCATGGTGACGTTGTAGAGATCCTCGCGAGTGACCGGGCACTTGTTCCGCAGGGCCTCGAAGAAGGGGTACGGATCATCGACCAATCGTTCATCGCGGAAAAAATCGATACCGGTTGGGTCGATCGCCATCTGCTGCTCCCGTTCCAGCCACACATATGAGAATGCGGCTCTCATCTATGAATAGCAGATTTCCATAGCGTCGGTTGGCCGTCAACGTCGGCCCCGACCGAACTGCGGCGAGCGACAAGAATCGGATTCTCACCCGCTTCGCCGAGCGTCGGTCCCTGGCGCAACACGCCGCCGTCGGTCACCCTCGCCTCAGCGGCGATAGTTAGACATACGTCAACTATTTCCAACGGCTCAACCCGCTGCTACAGTGCCGATATGCCCAGAACAGCGGCTGCCGACACTGCTGACAGCAGTCAACGCCGCGCTTCGTTCCAACGGGCCCGCTCACACCAGACCAAGCGCGACCTGGTGCAGGCGGCGATGGCGCTCTGGCGGACCAACGGATACGCCAAGACCACGGTCGCTGACATCTGCCGTGCCGCAGGTGTATCGAGGGCCCTGTTCTACTTCTATTTCCCAGCCAAAGAGGATGTGCTGTTCGAGGTTGGCCTGACCTCCACCCGACTGGCACAGAAGCGGGTCAAGTCGATGCTGGTCGGCGATTACGACGTCATGGCCGTCATCGCCGAGGCACTGCGCAGCCTCGAACGGTCGATGGCGCGCAACCCTCCCGAGCTGATCGTCGAGACCATCCTGGAGGGCTACCGGCACGAACACCGGATCCTGGCCGGCGACGTCGACCCGGACACACAGGATGCCGACATGTTCGGCGAGTTGTTCGCGCGCGCCCAGGCCGACGGCAAGCTGGGCGCCCACGTCGACGTGACGCACCTGTCTCGGCTGGCGCAGATCCTCGTCAGCGAGGGCGTCCGGCACTGGGCCGGGGGCAGCTTCGGCGCCCGCTCCTTCACCGACGTCGTCGCACGTGACATCGGCGCACTGATCACCGGCTCCAACACACCCAACAACTAGATCGGAGGACCCCCGATGGCGTGGGATTTCGAGACCGACCCCGAGTATCAGGAATTACTGGACTGGGCCGACAACTTCGTGACCGAGCAGGTCGAGCCGCTCGACCTGGCCTGGCCGCACCTGCAGTTCACCCAGCTGGAGGGCAAGCGTCGGGAGGCGATCGATCCGCTCAAGGCGCAGGTGCGCGAAAAGGGTCTGTGGGCAACGCATCTCGGACCAGAACTCGGTGGACAGGGCTACGGACAGCTGAAACTAGCCCTGCTCAACGAGATTCTCGGTCGCTCGCAATGGGCACCGATCGTGTTCGGCTGCCAGGCCCCCGATACCGGAAACGCCGAGATCATCGCGCATTACGGGACCGAGGACCAGAAGAAGCGGTACCTGCATCCGCTGCTCGAGGGTGAATTGTTCTCCTGTTATTCGATGACCGAACCGCACGCCGGCGCAGACCCGACGCTGTTCACCACCAGCGCGGTACGCGACGGGGACGACTGGGTGATAAACGGATGGAAATTCTTCTCCTCCAACGCCGCAACCTCGTCGTTCCTGATCGTCATGGTGGTGACAAATCCAGAGGTCAGCGCCTACCAGGGCATGTCGATGTTCCTGGTGCCGACCGACACTCCTGGCGTCAAGATCGTGCGCAACGTCGGCCTCTACGGCGAACGGGACAACGAGGGCTCGCATGCTCTCATCCACTACGACAACGTCCGAGTGCCTGCCGAGGCACTGCTGGGCGGTGAGGGCCAAGCCTTCGTGATCGCCCAGACCCGGCTGGGCGGCGGCCGGATCCATCACGCCATGCGGACAATCGGCCTGGCGCAGAAGGCGCTGGACATGATGTGCGAACGCGCGCTCAGCCGAGAAACTCAGGGCAGCCGCCTGTCCGACAAGCAGTTCGTCCAGGGCTACATCGCCGATTCCTACGCCCAGTTACTGCAATTCCGGCTGATGGTGCTGTACACCGCGTGGGAGATCGACAAGTACAACGACTACAAGAAAGTCCGCAAGGACATCGCCGCGGTCAAGGTGGCCATGCCCACCGTGCTGCACGACATCGCCTGGCGGGCAATGCAGGTCCACGGCGCGCTCGGCGTCACCAACGAAATGCCTTTCCTGGGCATGGTCACCGGCGCCGCGGTGATGGGATTGGCCGACGGTCCGACCGAGGTGCACAAGACCACCGTGGCCCGGCAGGTGTTGCGCGACTACCAGCCGACCACCGACACCTGGCCCACCGAATGGATACCGCGCAAGCGCGAGGCGGCGAAGGCGAAGTTCGCCGAATATCTTGAGGCCGAGGTGGGCAACCTGTGAGCGAGATAGATACTGCGCGCCTCGCCGATTGGATGGACAACGCGGGCCTGCCCGGCAAGGGGGACCCGCTGGAAGCCCGGTTCCTCTCCGGCGGAACGCAGAACGTGATCTACGAGATCCGCCGCGGCGAACACAACTGTGTCCTCCGCATGCCCCCACCCGGGGCACCGCCGGACCGGGACAAGGGCATCCTGCGGGAGTGGCGCATCATCGAGGCGCTCGACGGGACAGAGGTCCCGCACACCGCCGCGGTAGGGGTGTGCGCCGATCCCGAGGTGCTCGGCCGGCCGTTCTATCTGATGGGCTTCGTCGACGGCTGGTCCCCGATGGACACCCATGGCCGTTGGCCCGAACCGTTCGACACCGACCAGAGCCTCCGCCCCGGACTCAGCTATCAACTGGCCGAGGGCATTGCGCTGTTGTCCAAGGTGGATTGGCAGGCCAAGGGCCTGAGCGATCTCGGCCGGCCCGACGGCTTTCACGAACGTCAGGTTGCCCGCTGGATCGGGTTCCTCGACCGGATCAAGAACCGCGATCTGCCGGGCCTTGAAGTCGCCACCGCCTGGCTGCGGGCCCACAAGCCGCTCGATTTCATACCGGGCCTGATGCACGGCGACTACCAGTTCGCCAATGTCATGTACCGCCACGGCGCCCCGGCCACGATGGCCGCGATCGTGGATTGGGAGATGGGTACGGTAGGCGACCCGAAGCTCGACCTGGCCTGGATGGTGCAGTCGTGGCCGGCCGACGTGAACAACCCGGAGCCGTCCGAGATGGGCTATGTCGACATGCGTGGAATGCCGTCGCGCGATGACGTGGTGGCCCACTATGCGGAGGTATCGGGACGCCAGGTGGACGACCTGGACTACTACCTGGTGCTCGCCAAGTGGAAGCTGGCGATCGTGCTGGAACAGGGTTTTCAGCGAGCCGGCGACGACGAGAAGCTGCTGGCCTTCGGACCGGTGGTGACCGACCTGATGGCCTCGGCCGCCGAACTCGCCGAGTCCAGCACCTACCGGTGAAGGCCGCGGTCTGCCCGGAGTACGGGCCACCGGAAGTGGTTGGCGTCCAGGAACTTCCCACTCCCCCGATCTCGCCGGGCCTGGTTCGGGTCCAGGTCGGTGTGGCCGCGGTGAACTTCCCGGACGTGCTGCTGGTCGCCGACCGATACCAGATCACGGTGCCGGTGCCGTTCATCCCGGGCAGCGAGTTCGCCGGCCTCATCACCGAAGTGGCCGGGGACACTGGGGATTTCGCCGCGGGCGATCGAGTTACCGGCACCGGACTGTTCGGTGCGTTTGCCGAGCAGGTGTGCGTCCCGACGACCGGGCTGGCCCGGATTCCCGACGGTGTGGACGACCGCACCGCGGCCGCGTTCGGTGTGGCCCACCGCACCGCCTATCACGCACTGCGGTCGGTGGCCCGGGTCTCCTCGGGGGACGAGGTGATCGTGCTCGGTGCCGGTGGCGGCGTCGGTTTGGCCGCGGTGCAGCTCGCGGCGGCGTTGGGCGCGCGGGTGACCGCGGTGGCGTCCTCAGACGAGAAGCTCTCGACCGCCGCACGATACGGCGCCGCCGAGCTCGTCAACCACACAAAGGGTGATCTACGTGCCGTGCTGCGGGAAGCGTCGCCCGACGGTGCGCACGCGGTACTCGACCCCGTCGGTGGCGACCTGTCGGAGCCGGCCCTGCGGTCACTGCGCCGTGGCGGCCGGTTCGTGACGATCGGCTACGCCTCGGGTGTCATCCCCCGCATCCCGCTGAACCTGGTCCTGGTCAAAGGGATTCACGTCCTCGGATTTCAGTTTCAGGACATCGATCCCGCCGAGTACACCCGCAATGAGGCCGAACTACGCGAGCTGTTGGTCACCGGCGCCGTGCGGCCACACATCGGTGCGGTCTATCCGCTGGATGCCACTGCCGCCGCACTGCGATGTGTCGCCGACGGGCGTGCGGTCGGCAAGGTCGTGATCGAGCTCAGGCCTCCTTCGGCGGGTAGAAGTACTCCCGCCAGGCCGTGATCTTGCCGTCTTTCACTTCGTAGGCGCCCATCACCGGCCAGCTCATCTGCTTGCCATCCACGACCCAATAGTCGGTGCGCTCCATCAGCACCACATCGCCGTCGACGGCCAGGTGCAGAACTTTGAGGTCGACACACTTACCACCCGCGAAGAACACCTTCATCATCTCGTGGATGGCCTCGCGGCCGGCAAGTTTCGGCCAGTCGGGACCGATGTCGAAGGTGGCGTCTTCGGCGAAGTGACTCATGATTTCGTCGACATCGTTGGTCCCCCATGCGGCGATCTCGGCACGCACGATCTCTTCAGCGGTCATCGTCTTCCCGTCGGCTTGTTGTGACAGCATATTTACATCTTTCTCCGAAATTGTAACGAGGTTGTGGTTCACGCCACCACCATGGGCAACTGCTCCCAGCCGCGGACCGTGGAGGTGGGCGAGAGGTTTGCGGCCTCGAGATCGACGTCCCATTCCGGGAAGCGGGTCAGCATCTCCTCGAGCGCGATCCGCCCCTCGAGCCGGGTCAGCGCCGCGCCCAGGCAGAAATGCGCCCCCATCCCGAAGGTGAGTGGCGACGAAACCTTGCGGTGGATGTCGAAGCGGTCCGGGTCGGCATAGACCCGGTCGTCACGATTCGCCGCACCGGCCACGAAAAGGATCGCGCTGCCGGCCGGAACCGTCTGACCGTGAAATTCTGCGTCGCTCGCGACATATCGACCGATGTGCGGCGCGGGCGTCTCGTAGCGCAGGATCTCCTCGATGGCGTTGGGGATCAACGAATGGTCCTCGACGAGTTCACGACGCTGATCCGGTTGTGCGGCAAGCACCTTGGCCGTCCAGCCGATCAACCGCGTGGTGGTCTCATTGCCCGCACCGGCGACGACCTGGACATAGGCAAGAATCTCGTCCCGGGTCAGTCGTCGCTGCGTACCGGTCTCGTCGACGAACTCAAGGTGCAGAAGTTCGCTCATGATGTCGTCGGACGGGTTGTCCACTCGCCAATCGAGATACTCGGCGAACACCCCGCCCCGAACCAGAGTGTCCTGCTTGAACTTCATGGCCTTGCCGGGGGCAACTCGCAGGTTCGCATCGCTGCGGTCGCGAATCTGCTCCTGGTCCTCCTCGGGGATGCCGAGCAGCATGCCGATGACCCGCATCGGCATCTTGGCGGCGAACTCGGCGACGAGGTCGAATCGATTCGATCCCACCAGCGGGTCGAGACAGGCCGCGGAGAAGGCCCGGATCTTCGGCTCAAGTGATGCCACGGTCTTCGGCGTGAACATCTTCGAGACCAGCTTGCGGTGGATGGTGTGCGTGGGAGCGTCCTCGTAGATGACCAGCCCCGGCGGCATCTCGATCCCCGACTTGATCAGCTCGAGAATGTTGCCGCGGCCCGACGTGAACGTGTTGCGGTCCGACAGTCCCTTCGCCACATCCGCATGACGGCTCACCGCATAGAAGTCGTGCCGCTCGTTGTGGTAGAGCGGTGCCTCGTCCCGCAGCCTGCGGAAGGTCGGGTACGGGTCCCGGTTGATCTCCAGGTCATACGGGTCGTAGTACACATCTCCGGCGGGCACTGACTGCTCAGTGGACACTTGGCTGGACACTTGGTCGTTCCCTTCGGTGGGCCTGCAGGATTTGACGCGGTTCACGCCCCCATACCGCCATCGACCGCGATCGCCTGGCCGGTGAGGTAGCCCGGGGCGTCATCGCACAGCCACACTGCCGTGTCGGCGATCTCCGCGGCCTCGGCCAGGCGGCCGACAGGGGTTGCGGTGAGCAGGTTTTCGATCACCTCGGGCGACATCGATGCGCGAAACATCGGGGTGTCGACCGTGCCGGGGCAGATGGCGTTGATGCGAAGGCCCTGGCTCGCGTACTCCCGCGCGGCCACTTTGGTCAACCCGACGACACCGTGTTTGGCCGCGGTGTAGGCCGACACGGTCGGCGCGGCACGTAACCCGGCCACCGAAGCGCAATTGACGATGGCGCCGCCGCCCGTCTCGATGATCGCCGGAATCTGGTAGCGCATGCACGACCACGTCCCGGTCAGATCGACGGCGATCACCCGGTTCCAGTTCTCCATGGTGCCTTCGGCGGTCAGCTTGCCGTGCTCGCCGTCGACACCCGCGGAGTTGAACGCCGCATCGAGGCGACCGTACGTCGCGACGGTTCGGGCCACGGCATCGGCGACGAGTGCGTCGTCGGTCACATCGCATGGGATGAACGTCGCTGTCCCCCAATGGTTCAGCTCCGCCTCGACCTTGGCGCCGGCCTCCTCGTCGACGTCTCCGAGCGCCACCGCGTAGCCGCGGCGGGCGAACGCCTCTGCTGCGGCCCGTCCGATCCCGGAACCCGCACCGGTCACGAAAACAACCTTTTGATCTGTCACTGTGGACACAGTTCCTCGTTTCTGGAGTGCACGCGCTCGCTCATCCGGTCGATCACCACCGCGCCGTCGCGGATGACGGCGCGCAGGGCTTCGGCGGGACGGGCGAGCAACGAGAGGTCGGCGACGGGATCGCCGTCGACGATGATCAAGTCCGCCAGGGCGCCGGGCTCGATCACTCCCACCCGCGCCGGCGAATCCACCAGCAGCTGACCGGCGTTGAGGGTGCCCCAGCTGAGCACAACTTCCGGCGAAAGGCCGTCGATCTGGCCGTAGTACGCGAACTCGCGACCGTAGTTTCCGACCTGATGGTCCAGCGGATCGTCGTCCATCATGTCGCGGAAGACCCCGCTGTAATCGTCTCCGATGAGGATGCGCACGCCGGCTTCCTGGGCCGCCGGCAGCGTGGCGCGGACATGGTCGTACTGCTCGCGGCGCACACCGAGGTTCTCGCCGAGGCCGAGCTCGAGCACACTGCGGAGAAAGATCAGGCTCGGCACCCAGAAGGTTCCCGCCTCCACCATGGCCGCGATGACTTCCGCATCGACCTCGTCGCCGTGGTCGACGACGTCGAGGCCGAGTTCGATGCACTCCATGATCATCGCCTTGTCGGCGACGTGCGCACGAACCTTGGCGCCGCGTTCGTGGGCGGTGTCGATGATCGCGGCGATCTCGTCACGCGACATGTTGCGGGTGGTCCGGTTCGGCTGGCCGTGGCCGGCACTGGCGAAGATCTTGATGGTTTCGGCACCGCGGTTGATCTCCTGGCGCACCAGCCTGCGCAGCGCATCGGGACCGTCGGCACAGACATCGGTTCCCGGTGTCTGGTAGGGCTTCCACCATCGGCCGCCGTTATTCATGTCACCCGTGGTACCGAGATGGTGCCCGCACGCGCGGATCCGTGGGCCCGGGATGATGTCTTCGTCGATGGCCATCTTGAGTTGCGCGTCGATGTCGTTGGAGCAGGAGGCGCCCGAGTATCCGGTGAACCCGCTCTCCAACAGCACCCGGCAGGTGCGGACGCCGATCGCCATCAGAACCCCCGGCGGGCGTTCCTTGCCGAGCCGGTCGCTGTCGGCGATGTCGAACTTGTAGAAGTCCGGGTGCAGATGGCTGCTGATGAGGCCCGGCATCAGGGTCATGCCCGCAGCGTCGATCACCTCGTCGGCCGCGGCGGGCGGGGCATCGATCGCGGCGATGGTGTTGCCGTCGAGCGTGACACTACGCAGGCCGGAAAGCAGTGTGCGGCCGTCGAAGACCTTGGCATTGGTGATCACCAACATGTCTGGATCTCCTAGCGGGCAGCCCGGCCCCGCCGGCTCAGGCGCCAGTCCGGGGGAAACTGACTGTCGTTGTCCTTCACCGTGTCGGTCAGGTTTTCCAGCGTCTCCGAATCCAGTTCCATGCCCCTGGTGTCGGGGTCGGGCCGGAGCTGATCGAGGGTGGACTCCAGGAGGCCGGCGACGATACTGCCCATGTATTCACCCTGATGCTGCTTGTAGATCTCGAAGAAGGTCTTCTGGGCGAACACCGTGTCGGTGGGACGACTGCGAGAACAGGCCAGCGCGTACTTGTCGGTCATCGCCTCGAGCTCGTCGAAAGGCACCACGGCGTTGATGAAATTGCACTCGTACATCTCCTTGGCGGTGAACGGCCGGCCGGTGAACACCATCTCCATGAACTTGCGCGCGCCCATCGTGTTGCACCACTGCCATTGCCGCGCGGCGAATCCCGCGTAGCGCCAGGCGGCATGACCGAACAGTGAATCTTCGGACGCGACCACGATGTCGGCGTCGGCCGCCTGGTAGAAGTGCCAGCCGTAGCAGTACCCACGCACCTCCAGGATGCTGATCTTCTTGAAGTCCTGAAGGCTGCGCATGCCGGCGCTCGGATCGGTGTAGAACTGCACGGTCGACGCCCGGCGGCGGTAGGTCCCCACCGGCGGATAGACCACGTCCGCATCCTCGGGAACCCGAACCGCATGGTTCATGCTGCCGTCGCCGCGGCCGGCCATGGTGTCCAACAGTTCGGTGAGATCGGCGCCGCTACCCAGGTTTGGTCCGTTCGCGCGGATCACCAGCACCTTCACGTCGTCATCGATGCTGGCGTTGTGGACGAGGTCCGCGTAGCGATGCTGGGCATCGATCGTCATCGCGTTGAGTTCGTCGGCGCGGTCGAGGGTGATCGTGGCGATCTTGGTGTCCGGGTTCTTCTCATACAGCACAATCTCTTCCGCCGAAGGCCGCTGCTTGTGCTGTGCTTGCTCTACCTGCTCTGACATGTGCCGCGTCTCCTTGTCGGTGTTCACCCGCCGGCCGCAGTCACGTGATGGATCCGTGCCTGCGCCGCGAGGTGGGCTGTGATGAGTTCGGTCAGTTCGGAGAGCCGCACTTTCCCGGTCGGCGTTCTGGGCACGTCGTCGTGGGTGATGAAGACGATCCGACGCGGGATCTTGAAGCTCGACAGTGTTTCGCGCAACGCCGCCCGCAGGCCTCCCTCATCCGGTTCGTGGCCGGCTGCGGGAACAACTGCGGCCGCGACGATTTCGCCGAGTTCCGGATCAGGCAGACCCGCGACGAGAGACAACTCCACCTCGGCCAGGGAGTTCAGCGCCGCCTCCACCTCGAGGCGAGACACGTTGGCGGAGTTGGTCTTGATCATGTCGCTGATCCGGCCGACGAAGAAGGCGTAACCATCGGCATCGATCCGGACCAGGTCTCTGGTCGGGAAGAAACCGTCTGCGGTGAACACCTCGTGCCGCGGTAGCTTGTAGAAACCCGTCATCAGCGCGCCACCACGCAGTTGCAGTTCGCCGACCTCGCCGGGCGCCACCTCGACGCCGGTGTGCGGATCGACCACCCGGCGTTCGATGCCGTTGACCGCACGGCCGGCGGCACCGGCCTTCGACTCGGGCAGGCGCCTGTTCACCGGCTCCGCGCTGTGCGGCGCGAAGCTCTCCGACATCCCGAGCATCCGGGTCTGCAGGTGGCGCGGGATGGGGTCACCGTTCTCGTCCCACGTCGGCCCGGTGGTGATCTTGACGGCGTCGAGATCGATACCACGATCGCGTGCGGCCGCCTGAAGTTTGGCCAGCATGTGCCAGACCACGATGTTGGTGACCTGATGGTGTTCGATGGTGTCGAGCACGACATCGATGTCCGGACTGGTGGAATACACCAATGTACTTCCGGTACTGAGCACTTGCAGCGCCGCCGAGATGCCACCCATCCAGAAGGCGGGCAGTAGGCACAAGGTCCGATCGGTGGGTCGGACGTCGAAATAGGTGGCCAGGACCGGAGGCTGGCGGGCGACTGCCCACTGGCCGTGGACCACGGCCTTCGGTGTGGCAGTGCTGCCCGACGTGTAGACGACGAATGCGTCGTCCCCTGGCACTACCTCGGTCTCGACGGCGGCCAGCAACGCGGCGTCCGGCGAGTCGGGAGTGTCGGCTCGTTCCAGCAGATCCTCGATGGAACGGGCCCAAGGCAATCCGGCGACGTCGTCCAGCCACACGGACCGCAGATACGGGGCGGCAGGCAGGCGAAGCCCCTCAGGCCTGGCCTCGCTGAGACCCGCCAGGGCCGCTTCGAGGTTATGTCCGTAATCACGAGTCAGGAACCGGCGGACCCCGATCAGAATCTGTGCATCGCTGGTCCGAACGATGTGGGAGAGCTCGTTGGGTGTGGTCAACGTGCTGATCGGGGTGACGAGTGCACCGATGCGCAACGCCGCGTAGAACGTGGTGATCAGCAGTGCGCTGTCGGGCGCCAACAGCGCGATCCGGGTGCCTTTCGCAGCACCGATCGCCAAGAGAGCGCGCGCCATTCGTGCCGAACGCTGATCGAGTTCCCGGTAGGTGAACGTCCGCCCGGCGAAGATCAGTGCGTCGTGGTCCGCGCGCGCAGCGACGATCTCGGCGAACAGTTGCGGGAACGTCGAAGCCGGTGCGTCTTCCACGTCGTCAGAGTCGTCCATGTCGTCTGTGTCGTCCATCAGCCTTGTCCGCTTCAGAACCTGGTGATGGGATCGGCGCCGTCCCAAGACTGCGCGGCGGCACGCATCGCGGCGAATCCGGCTTCACGTGCCGGGCTGGGCTCGAGTAGTTCCACCATGAACCCGAGCGCGGGAGTGGTGTCGACCCAACACGTGCGGCTGTTGCCGATCTGCCCCTCGAACGCGAGTGCCGCTCCCCCGTCGATGTAGGCGTCACGCTCGGACTCGTAGTCGGTACAGACCAATGCCATGTGGTGCAGGCCGGACTGTCCCCGCGCGAAGACGTCGCGGAACACCCCTGGTTCGTCGTTGTCCTGGCAGACGAGCTCGATCTGCAGGTCTCCCGCGTAGGCGATGGCCGCGGTCACAGCCGGAAAATCGGCGGGCACACCCCGATGGCGACCCTCGACGCAACCCACACCGTCGAACCAGAAGAACGGGCCTACTCCCGCACTGCGGGACCAGGATTCGATGGCGAGACGAAGGTCCGGAACCACCCAGCACACCTGCATGAAGTTCCGGTTGGGAAAGCGTGAAACAGTGTTCAACAACGTACCCTTCAGCCGATCAGCGGGAATCGCTCGTCGTTCAAGGCGGTCCACTGCGCCATGTCCGTGGTGTCGAAGTTGGGGCACGGCGATCCGTTCCAGCAGACATCTTCGGGCTGGACTATCAGCAGATAGCCCCATCGCGGACGGTCCATCACGTTCGCTCCTGCGCCGTGGATGGTGAGGTGGGTGTGCACGGTGATGTCGCCCAGCTCGTACGTCATCTGCTCACTCATGTCGAGGTCACGCAGCTCCGGGAACACCTCAAGGGCGTCCGCGCCGCCATAGGTGGTGTAGTCACCGAGCACACCGACGCGGTGTGATCCGTTGACGAACGACATGGTTCCGGCCTCTGGCCCGTAGGGCTCCAACGGAATCCAGAACGTCATGCCACCGGTCCGGTCGACTGCGAAGGTGATGTAGTCCTGATGGAACGCCGTCGCTCCGTTACCGCCGTGCCGGGACGACTTCGTGGAAGGCAGCTTGGGCACGAAGAAGTCGTTGTAGTACCTGATCCCGACAGCTGAGCCGCTGTTGGTGCGTCGGCCCAACAGCAGTGTTGCGCTCTTGCCGATCTCGTCGATCAGCGGTCGCAGTACCGGGTTGCCCAGGCCACCACTGCGCTCGGCGTTGAAGTAGGCCAATACACCTTGGGCCTCACCGTCCGTGGGCGGTGCCATGCCCGCCTTCAACGGATTGCTGTCCGCGTCCTCACCCATCTTTTCCCGGGCGAGCTCGAGCATCCTGGCGAGCACATCGGGATCGACGAACCGCTTGAGCTTCACCCACCCGTGCTCATTGAGATGCGCGACCTCCTCGGGCGTGACCAGCCGGCACGGCGCCTTGAGACCAGTGGTGTCGTCCATTGTGGGAATCCTCCTCCGACAGGGAAATTGGCTCTGAATCAGGCTGGTTTCGATCAGACGAAGATTCCCGGCCCGGTCCGGAATGCGTAGAGACCAACCACGGCGTCCTCGGGAAGCGTGTACGGCGTCGCGACCTGATCGACCGTCGGACCGATCCGGTCGGCCACCTTCGTCAACTTCTCGCGATCCAGGCCGTACAGATCAAGAGCGGTCTCGCCCAGGAACTTTCGCGTGTGATCGGGATCGACATCGGAGAAGGTGAAGCGCATGGCCTCGCGGGTGTCCGGGAAGGTTCCCTCGGCATGCGGATAGTCGTCGCCCCACATGACGTTGTCGACGAGGTCGTGCTCTACCGCCAGTTTGGCTTCACCGTTGGACATGAAACTCGCACCGATGAAGCAGTTCCGGCGGAAGTACTCCGATGGCGGCTTGGGCAGCTTGGCCCGGATCGCGGCGCCCGTCGGGCCGTGGTAGAGACCATCCATGTTCGCCATGGCCTCCGGCGCCCAGTCCACCCACTGCTCGGTGAGCACCAGCTTGAGGTTCGGGTAGCGCTCGAACACACCGCTGAAGATCATCACCCAAAGACCTCGGCGGGTCCGGAACGGCGTCTCCATCATGTACATCATCTGCGCGCCCTGACCCTCGTACGGGTAGTGCTCACCGCCGCCGCCGTGCGTGTTCACCGACATTCCGGTCTCGTTACAGGCGGCCCAAATAGGCTCCCACGCAGGGTCATTGAGCATCGGGAAATCGCCTCGGGGGGCGGGCAGATTGATACCCTTCAGTCCTGCCTCGGCGGCCCACTCGATCTCCTGCGGGCACGCGCCCAGATCGGAGATCGGGATATGCGCGATGCCGGCGTGCCGTTCCGGCGCCAATGACACGAAGTCGGCCAACCACCGGTTGTAGATTCGGACCCCGACCCGCTCGAGATCGTTGTAGGCGGAATCCCCCCAGCTGATGAGCCCGGTGGTCGAGAACGGGATCGATTGACCGTTGAGGCCACCGTGGAAGATGACATCTGCGGCAACACCCTGTTCGTCCATGTCGGCGATCCGCGCATCATGGTCCTGCAGTCCGGGCGCCAGACTGTGCTCGTAGCTGCGTTGCAGGAACCGCGCACCGACCTGGTCTGCGTTGCGGATACCGGCCTGTTTCCCGAACTTCTCGGCTTGGGCGTCGTCCAACTTCTCGGCCGCGGCCCTGCCCTGAGTGGCCGGCGCCTTTTCGGCTTGGGCCTTACCTCGTTCAGCCTGCGACTTCCCCAGTGACCAGCTCTGCTTCCCGCCGGAGTTCGCCTCCGACGACCGCCACGACAAGAGGCCCTGGCTCTCCATCTCGTTTACGAAGCGGTCGAACTCGTCGAGGTACTTCGCGTCGCAGTACGGGCGCAGCTGGTCTTTGACCGACGGGCCGACATGGCTGTCGATCGACACCGTGACGTAAGGCCGCCCATCGGAATCGGTGGCGACGGAACCGGACTGATCTTGCGACATATCTTCCCCTTGGTCATCACGCGGGTGGGCAGATGTGATCCGACGCGGAGCCAGAGAGCTCGCGTTTCGGGCGGTTCGTTGGGGAGATGTTAAGCACCATCGTGCGATTTTTGCAACGGTGTTGCGTTTTTGCACCAGCGTGGCAAGCATTGACGGAACCAGTGTGCCCCGGTATGGAGCTTGGCTTACCGCTCGCGTCGCCCCAACCCGCGGTGGAATACGTTGCGCACCAGACTGATCTGGGCCCCAATCCGCCCGATTCCTTGACCGGGCGACCGCTCGTCTGCTAGGCAGGTGCTCAGCACTTTCAATCCCTCCAGGAGATCACCCGTGCCCACATCACAACACCGTCGGCAAACGCTCGTACCGGTGAAGCAGTCATGACCGCACCGGCCGCTGCCGATCTGTACTACGACCCTTACAGCGTCGACCTCAACATGAACCCGTATTCGGTGTTCGCCCGGATGAGGGAAGAAGCCCCGCTGTACTACAACGAGCAGCACGACTTCTATGCACTGAGCCGCTACGACGACGTCAACAAGGCGGTCATCGACCACGAGACGTTCATCTCCGGCCGGGGAGCCGTACTGGAGATCATCAAGTCCGGGATGGAAATCCCCCCGGGGACATTGATTTTCGAGGACCCGCCGATCCACAACATCCATCGCAATCTGCTGTCGCGGATGTTCACCCCGCGCAAGGTGCTGGCCCTGGAACCTCAGATCCGCGAGTTCACTGCCCGCTGCCTTGATCCGCTCGTCGGAGGGGACCGCTTCGACTTCGTCAACGATCTCGGCGAGCAGATGCCCATGCGTGTCATCGGCATGCTGTTGGGCATCCCCGAGGAACGGCAGCGACAGATCACCGACCACGGTGAGGAGATCCTGCAGGGCCAGACGGTCGACGCACTGGCGACCGGTGAGGTGTTCGCCGAGTTCATCGACTGGCGCGCTGAGCACCCCTACGACGACATCATGACCGACCTGCTCAACGCCGAGTTCGAAGACGAGACCGGCACGGTGCGCAAGTTGCGCCGCGACGAGCTGCTGCTCTACCTGACCGTCATCGCCACCGCCGGCTCAGAAACCACCACCCGACTGATCGGCTGGGCCGGCAAGACGCTGGCCGAATACCCGGATCAACGCCGCGACCTGGTGGCGAACCCAGGGCTCATCCCCCAGGCGATCGAAGAGATCCTGCGGTGGGAGCCACCGGCCCTGCAGATCGCGCGCTACGTCACCCGCGACGTGGAGTACTACGGCCGGACCGTGCCGGAGGGGTCGGCGATGCTGATGCTGGTCGGCGCGGCCAATCGCGACCACCGCCGGTTTGCGCCTGATGGTGATGTCTTTGACATCCACCGGGAACAGCACGCGCACATGACCTTTGGCGCAGGAACGCACTTCTGCATGGGTAACGCCCTGGCCCGACTCGAAGGCCGCATCGCGTTGGAGGAGATCCTCAAGCGCTTCCCCGAGTGGGAGGTCGACTGGGAGAACACGGTGCCGTCGGAAACCGCAGCGGTCCGAGGCTGGGCCGCGATGCCGACCTTCATTTCCGGGTAGGGACGCTCAGATGCATCGCATCCTTCTGAGCACCCTCATCATCGACGCTCCGTCCGACGCCCAAGGCGCAACGGCCGATTTCTGGGCCGGAGCTCTCGACGCCGAGCAATACCGTCCACGGCAAGCCCCCGACTACTGCATCCTCCAAGGTGCGTCGGAGGATTTCCGCGTCGTGGTCCAGAATGTGCACTCCGGCCAAGCCGGAGTCCATCTCGACATCCACACCGACGATCTGGATGCCGAAGTGAAACGCCTCAAAGCTCTGGGCGCCAAGGTGATCGACGATTCCTTCGTCGATCATCCCGGGAAGTGGGTCATCATGGCCGATCCTGCCGGCAAGGAATTCTGCGTGGTCTACGCGCTGAATCCGCTGCGACCCCAGGCGGACCGCGACGCGTTCGAGCGAAAGGCAAAACAGGTCAGCTGACCGGGTCACGGCGCACAATGTCCGCTCGGCCGCGTCATCTCGGCCGCGTCGCAAGCCCACTCGATCGGCGGCCGGCGAAGAACTGCCTGCTGAATTCTCGTTGACCCGCAACGCTCCAGTTGTCATGGTCCTCGCCGAACGCGGTGATCCCGTCCCATGTCCATTCGGTCAGGCAGTTCCATGTCCACAGGTTCGGATTGATGACGAAACCGAGACGGTTGAGGGCCTGTCCCGAGGCCTCGACGTTGCGCCCGTGCTCGTCGACCGCGCTGATGGCGACGCGCGTGGGCGCACCCGAGACGTGGTCGCGCTCGACGACCTCGCGCCGGCCGCTGACCAGCTTGCCCCAGACGCCCTCGCGCAGCAGGTAACCGTGGATGACATACGCAGTGCCGTCACCGAAATCCATGGTGATGGCGTGGAAACCGGCATCCTCTGAGGCCGTGGCATAGCTGTATCCACCACGCTTGCTCGGTGTGGCGTGAATGCCCACACCGTGCTGACTACGAGGTCCCCACGACCGGTCGCGGAATCCATACGCGTCCACGGGGATTCGTTCCCCCTGCAACACGATCTCGCCTTGGAAGCGCCCGGGCTGGTCCAGGTGACTCTCACCGAGCAGATGCGGTCTACTCGTGCCGGTGAAGGTGAGGTCGACGTGGATCTCGTCGCCGCCGTCGGGATCGTCGTAGCCGATGCGGTAGCGGCTTCCCAGCTCCAGCACCTCGTAGCGCGATCCGTTGGCCACGTTCAGGTTGGACAGTGGTTCTGCAGGCATCGGAAGGTGCCAGAAGTTCTTCGCGTACAGGCAGTTCCAGACCTGGTCTCCGGTATCGTCCCAGAAGTACGCCCCGGCCGACATCGCTCCGAGCGTGGGTTTGAAGAACGGGTAGAGCTGTCCGGACAGCCTGCGCTCCGGCACAGTGAAGGTGAACCAGCAGGTTTCGCTCCATTCCGGGTCAGCGGGGTCCGTCGGCGGATGGAACTCGTCGTCGGTCGCCGCGTACGGTCCAGTCGTCATGCCCGCGCCTGCGCATGTTCGTCGAGTATTGCCGCGACGAGTGCCGTCGCCGGATTGTCCCGCCAAATGGTGTGGTCGGACGGCACAGCGCCGGATTGCTCCCAGCGGTTCATCACAGAAACCACCGTCGATGCGAAACGATAGGCCGCGAACAGCTCGTACCAGGACAACTGTCGCACCGAAGTCCCGGCTCTACGCTCGTAATGAGCCACCTGCTCGGCGCGGGTGGGCTCGCCGTCCAGGCGCGTCATATCGGAGCCTTCGTGCATCCACCGGTCGGCCATCAACCACCAGCCCAGGTCCAGTTCGCGCTCCCCTACCGCCACACCTTCGAAGTCGGTGAGGCACAACGGTGTACCCGCAGTGCGGTCCCAGATGATGTTGCCCGGTCTGGCGTCACCCCAGAGCAGTACGACGTCTTCGGGGGCCGACGGCAGAGTCGAGTGCAACACCTCCGACGCCCGGTCGAAGACATCGGCGCGGCGCCCTCGCAG
Organism: Mycobacterium sp. IDUB_9; assembly: GCF_055419505.1. Lineage (NCBI taxonomy): Bacteria > Bacillati > Actinomycetota > Actinomycetes > Mycobacteriales > Mycobacteriaceae > Mycobacterium > Mycobacterium sp. IDUB_9. The sequence goes on from NZ_JBVAXU010000007.1 coordinate 163,023, forward strand.
GCCCTGCCGCAACTGCGCCTCCCACAGGGCCAGCTGCCGCTGCGCCCCCGGCCGAGCCGATCCGTCGTCGAGCATCGACAGGCCCGACTCCCGCCAGGGCGCGGTGTGCAACCGGGCCAGCGCGTCGAGGCCGGACCGGACCACGGTGCGGCGAAACTCCGGCGCGGCCACGGCGTAGAAACCCTCCGCCGTGCACGGCGGGACCTCGACCGGGACGACGCCGTCGACGAAGTCCATCACCAGAAATGGCACACCCAGAATGCTTGGGTCGGGCTCGAATTCGACACCGGCTGCCACCGGCAGCACATCCGCAAGCGCGCGCATGACCGTTGACTGCAGGGCGACACCGGTGCCGATACCGGGTGCCTGCTCGGGATACGGTGAGTCCTCGGCGCTTTCGCGCCGCAGGACCTGCTTGCTGGCGCGGCCCATGACGGTGGCGGAGAAGACGAGATTGTCGGCGGAAAATCCGCTCCCCGGCCGGTCGTGCATGCTCACCGTGACCGGGCCGCCGAGTCGTTGCTCCAGCCAAGCCTCGAGTCGAGGCACCAGTTGCTCGTCGTCCATCTGCCATCCCGTCCGGCGACGGCACCGAGGACAACCCGGCGCCGACGTGTCCCCACTGACACGCAGCGTCAGCGTATACAAATTTTGCAATGTGTCTACAGGTCATCGATACATCAGGTTTGATGGCACGGAAGGTGCTGTCGAGCGTGTCGTCCCGACACGAGGGAAGGACGACTGTGAAACCACTGGCGGGGTCCCGGATCCTCGTGGTCGGCGCATCCTCCGGCATCGGACGGCAAGTCGGTTTGCAGGCGGTCGCCGCCGGTGCCACGGTGGCATTCGCGGCCCGCCGGGTAGATCAACTCAGGGAGGCGGTGGCCGAGGCGCCGGGTGACAGCCACCTCGCCATCGAATGCGACGTGAGGGACGAAGCCCAATGCATCCGCGCCGTCGAGGCGGTCGTGAAAGCATGGGGCGGGCTGGACCACCTCGTGTACGCCACCGCGATCGACGTGCTCACGAGGCTCGATGATGCCTCGCATGACACCTGGAACAACACTTTCGGCACCAACGTGTACGGCGCAGCGGCGGTGACCCGTGCGGCTCTGCCGCATCTGTTGGCATCCAAAGGGCGGGCGGTCTACCTCAGCGCCTCCTCGGTGCCGCGCCCGCTGCCCGGCATGGGTGTGTATGCCGCCAGCAAGGCGGCACTCGAGACGATGGTCACCGCCTGGCAGCACGAACACCCGGAACTGGCCTTTACGACGGTGCGGATCGGGTCGGTGTTGGGGACCGGCGTCACCGACAGCTGGAGCCATGAACTGCTCGCCGAGCTCGCGCAGGAGTGGGCCACCGGCGGGTACTTACCGTCGAACGGACCCGGCGGAGCAATGACGGTCGAGCAGGCAGCGGCGGCCGTTCTGGCGGTGCTGACGAGCCCGGCATGGCTGCGGGAGGTCACCGCCGTGTCGGACCCGGGGCGGGACAATTACCAGTTCGAGCAAACCTGACCCCACCGATCAGCGACGGGCTCACACCGCCGAAATACGCTCGCGGCGGGATCAGACGGTCATCTCGAGGATCTTGTCGCCCTGGGCGTTGCCCTCGAAGTAGCCCAGACCGTAGTCTCCGCGGATCGTGGTGCGGTGCATGATGCGTGGCTCGTCTGGGTCGTGGCCACTGACAGCGTGCAGCATGCGCAGGTTGTCCCAGATCACCATGTCGGTGGGACGCCATTTGTGGAAGTACGGGGCGATGTCGGCGAGCATCTCCTTGCATACCGATTCGAGGAGCGCGTCGCCCTCGGGTGTCTCATCACCTTCGATGCCCTCGGCCATCCACGGCGAGATGTGCAGCACCTTTTCTCCGGTAGTGCGCGTCCATACCGCGGGATGGACGGCACGGGGAAGCTGCTTGCCGTAGTCGATCGTCCGCTGCAGGGCGGCGTGCGCCTGGATCTCGCGGAATCCGTCGGCCAGGCCGAACCGCATCTCCGAGAAGCGCAGATTGAGCGTGTACACGATGTTGCGTTCTTCAATCTGGCGACGCAACGCCGGCGACATCCGCTTGTAGAGGCCGATACCGTCGGCGAATCCGGTCTCGCCGCCCTCACTGACGCCGGTCACGCAGCGGAGCACCCCGGCCAGGTTCAGTTCATTGTTGTAGCAGTGATCGAAATGCCAAGGCAGCCAAGAGGTCACTTCCTTGCCATCGATCTCGACGATATTGCCCTCACGCGGCTCCTGGCCGATTTCGATGACCCCCGGGTACAAGGCTCCCCCGGCCCGCGGCACCGTCGGAACCGGATGGTCCTTCAACGGGCCAAACACCTTGCTGATCTCCACCTGCAACCGTGCGTCGGGTTCGACCTCCTCGAAAAGGATCATCCCCCGCTCCTGAAAGACCTGTCGCAGCCGCTCGCGTACTTGGTGTTCTTCGAGAACCGTGAGCGTGATGCCGGTGACCCTCGCACCGAACGACAGATCATCCCGAAGGGGCTGGACCTGGATGGATGACATGGCTCATTCCTCCCGCATCGGACACTCGACCCACATGCGACGTATCATTATTTGATATAGTGGATCACTATCCAACATTAGTGAGGTGCGCCGATGGCCGTCAAGGGCAGTTCCACCGCTGCGCGTGTGCTGACCGTGTTCGAGGCGGTGGCAGCCCATGAACCGGTCGGCGTCGCCGACCTCTCCCGGATGCTGCAGATCGACAAGAGTGCCGTGCAGCGTGCGCTGGTGACGCTGGCGGAGCAGGGCTGGATCCAGACGCACGGAGAGCAGCTGACCCGATGGGAGACCACCCCGCGGATTCTCAGCATCGCCCACAGCTCCCGCGCGAAGGCCGACCTGCGCCAGACGATTCAGCTGGCGCTTGAACAACTGGCCGCGCAAACCGGCGAAACTGCGATGTTCAACGAACCGGACGGTCCGCAGCTGGTGGTGTCTCAGGTGGCGGAGAGTCGACAGCCACTGCGGATGGCGCCGCGCATCGGCGCCAATGTCCCCACCCGCGACAGCGCTACCGGCCGTATTCTTTTGCCATTCCTCACCTTTGAACGGCAGGTCGAACTGCTCGGCGAACCACCTGACGCCGAATTTCTGGCCCTGCTCGACGCGTGCCGGGACCGAGGCTACGCCGCCAGCAACGAAGTGAACGGGCCCTCCATGACCATCGCGGCACCGGTGTTCGACGTTGGCGGTCGTCCGATCGGCGCGATCGCAATCAGCGGGCCGGCCGAGCGCATGCCGCCCGCGAGCCACCCCCACTTGGCGGAATTGGTCTGCCAGACAGCAGATTTGGTGTCGCGCAACGTTCGCGCGTAATCGATTCCGTTCCTGAACTCGGTGCGCAATACGCGCGCGAGAAGGGCGTCGCGACGGCCGCCACGATCGTAGAGTTCGGCCAGTCGGTCACCGAACCCTGTCGCCGGTGAGGTCGGGCCGGGTCCGTTCGTGGCCCCGAGTCACCGGTACACGGGGTGGTCGGTATGGACCGCTGTCAGCTGGCCGGAATCAGATCGGCAGGCACCGAGCGGCTGACCATCGTGCCGCATCGGAATGCCTCGGTACTTCCGACCAGAGCGGCCTCGGGATCGTTGACCGCCGCCAGCGCCTGCGCCTTGAAAGCGCGTGCGGCAGCAGACAGTTCGTGACGTACGGGGTCAACGTGCAGGTCGGCCGGACACTCGTCGCCCCACAACGTCACTTCAGTGTGTCCCTGCTCCAACGCGCCGAGGACGCCGCGGCGCACACGCTCATCGGCGTTGAACAGATCGGCGGCCACTGCAACGGTCTGCGGGTGCGGGCGGTCCTCCCAGGACTCCAGGACCGACTCCAGGGAAATGGTCTCCACCCCGAGAATCGCCAGCGGACGGACATCCTCGTCGGCACCGATCAGCACCGTGACATCCCACCCTGCCATCACCCGATCGACCAGCCAGCCACCGGCGAACCGGACCGCGTCCACCACGCAGGGGGCGACCACATCAAGCCGATACCGCATGTCGTCCTCCAATCTCACTGGCCGGCCGCCCCGTTGCGGCCGCCCGGCTGCTCGATCTCCCGCCCCAGCATCTCTGCGTAGTCCTTGAACACGTCCGTCAACGGGAGCGAGGGATCGAGTAGCCATGAGGTCTCCATTCCATTGATGAATGCCAGGATTTCCACGGCCTTGGTGGCCGCGTCGAAGTCAGAGCGGTAACGGCCGTTGAGCTGGCCGCGGGTGATGATGTCCGTGACGATGTCGCGCGCAGCCTGCTGCCGTTTCAGCAAACGGTCGTGCAGTGGGGCGTCGGGCTGAATGTTCTCCACCAGCAGCACGGTGAAGGTGCCGACCAACTCGGGCGCCCGGACGAACCGCTCGGCCACCCGCTTGATCTCCTGAGCAAGGTCCCCGGAACGGTCCGCGTGCGTGTCGTCGTCGTGATCGCGCGCATCGAGTACGGCGTTGAGCAGTTGCTCCTTGGACTCGAAATGGTGCAGCAGACCAGCCGGTGTGACGCCGGCTTCCCGGGCGATCTGTGCCAGCGACGTGTTGCGCCACCCATTGCGGGCCAGCAGCTTCTCAGCCACGGAAAGTATCCGCTGCCTGCGGTCTTCCCCCTTGGCCAGGAGCGTCTCATAGGGCCTTGCGCCCTCAGACTGCCCCTGTAAACCAGAAACCGAAGCCACCGGACTCCTTCGTCGATCCAACCTAGTGAACACACAGTAGGTTGGTTCGACGGTCTGTGACAAGGGTCTCAGAGAAAGAACTTCCCGGCGGCCGTCACAACCGCCGGGTCTGCCCCCTCAGAGTCCCAACGACTTCGCGATGATCACCTTCATGACCTCGCTGGTCCCGGCGTAGATACGGGCCACCCGGGCGTCCGTGTAGAGCCGGGCGATGGGGTACTCCATCATGTAGCCGTACCCACCGAAGAGCTGCAGGCAACGATCGATGACTCGCGCCTGCATCTCGGTGCAGAACAATTTCACCCGGGCTGCATCGGCACCGGACAACTCTCCGTCGACATGCAGGGCCACCGCGCGGTCCAGCATCGCCTGGGCGGCTTCCACCTCGGTCGAACACGCCGCCAGCTCGAATTTGGTGTTCTGAAATGAGGCCACCGGCTGGCCGAACGCCTTGCGATCCTTGGTGTAGCCGATCGCCGCCGCAATCGCCGAGCGGGCCTGAGCCACCGAACCCACCGCCACGGTCAGGCGCTCCTGTGCCAGGTTGTGGCCGAGGTAGCTGAAGGCCTCACCCTCCTCCCCCAGCACGTTGGCCACGGGCACCCGGACGTCGGTGAACGACAGCTCCGCGGTGTCCTGCACCTTGCAGCCCATCTTCTCCAGCTCACGGCCCCGCTCAAACCCCGCCATGCCGTCTTCGACGACCAGCAGTGTCAGCCCCTTGCGGCGGTTCTCCGGGTCGGTGGACGTCCGCGCCACCACGACCACCAGGTCGGCCTGGATGCCGCCGGTGATGAACGTCTTGGCGCCGTTGAGCACGTACTCGTCACCGTCACGAACCGCTGTGGTGCGCATGCCGGCCAGGTCCGAACCGGTCCCGGGCTCGGTCATCGCGACCGCGGTCAGCAGCGTTCCCGCGGCCAGCCCGGGGAACCAGCGCTGCCGCTGCTCGTCGTTCGCATAGTGCAGGAAGTACGGCAGGATGACCTCGAGCTGCGTGCGTACCGTGGACAGCGTCACCAGCGCCCGGGCCGCCTCCTCCTGGAGAACGACGTTGTACCGGTAGTCGTCGATACCCGCGCCGCCGTACTCCTCGGGGATCGCCATACCGAGCATGCCGAGTTCACCCATGTGCTTGAACACGTCACGGGGCATGCGTCCGCCCTTCTCCCACTCGGGATAGGCGGGGACGACTTCCTTTTCGATGAAATCGCGGGCGAGCGCACGGAATGCCTCGTGGTCCTCGGTGAACAGATTGCGTTGCACTACTTCTCCCTGATATCAGTCGATGAGCTCGACCAGCGTGGCGTTGGCGGTACCGCCGCCCTCACACATGGTCTGCAACCCGTAACGAATCCCGTTGTCGCGCATGTGATTGATCATCCGGGTCATCAACACTGCCCCGGACGCGCCGAGCGGGTGCCCCAGCGCGATGGCGCCGCCGAGCGGGTTCAACTTGGCTTCGTCGGCTCCCGTGTCGGCCAACCAGGCCAGCGGCACCGGAGCGAAGGCCTCGTTCACCTCGAACACGCCCACCTCGTCGAGACGCACGCCGGCCTTGTGCAACACCTTCTCGGTGGCCGGGATGGGCCCGGTCAGCATCAACACCGGATCCGCTCCGGTCACCGCGCCCGCGCGGTACCGCGCAATGGGCGAAAGGCCCATGGCCACAGCCGCTTCAGCCGTCATCACCAGCAGCGCGGCGGCGCCGTCGGAGATCTGCGACGAGTTGCCGGCGTGAATCACCCCGTCCTCGGCGAAGGCAGGCTTGAGGCCGGCCAGTTTCTCCACCGTTGTGCCGCGACGCACGCCCTCGTCGGCGACCACCGGGTCCACCTGGTCGGCCGGATCCGGGAAAACCGTGATCATCTGGTTCTCGAAGGCACCGCGGTCCTGGGCGGCCGCGGCCCGCTCGTGGGAGGCCACCGAGTACTCGTCCAGCTGGGTTCGGCTGAAACCCCACTTCTGCGCGATCATTTCGGCGGAGATGCCCTGGTTGAACGCAAAACCCTTATACCGGTCAAGCGCTTTCGGTCCGTACGGCATGCCGGTCGAGCGGGCCGCCCCCAGTGGGACCTTGCTCATCACCTCCACCCCACCGGCGACGACGACATCCTGCTGGCCCGACATCACGGCCTGGACCGCGAAATCCAGTGCCTGCTGGCTGGACCCGCAGGCACGGTTGACCGTGGTGCCCGGGATGTGTTCGGGCCATCCCGCGGCCAGCACCGAGTACCGGCCGATGTTGCTGGACTGATCGCCGACCTGCGAGACGCAACCCCAGACCACGTCGTCGATGATGTCGGGGCTGATACCCGCCCGCTCCACCAGTGCGTTGAGCACCAGCGCTGACAGGTCGGCGGCGTGGAACCCGGAAAGGCCGCCGTTGCGCTTGCCGACCGGAGTGCGGACTGCTTCGACGATGACAGTTTCGCGCATAGGTTTCTCCGCTTCTGTTGATTAGGACTGCCGGTAGGCGGGACCGATCGCGCCCTGCTCACGCAGCGCGGCGATCTGCTCGGCGCTCACGCCGATCCCGCCCAGGATGGCATCGGTGTGCTCGCCGAGGCCCGGCACCGCGCCCATACCCATTTCCATGCCGCTGATCACCGGTGGCGGCAGCAGCGCGGAGATCTCCCCGTTGGGAGTGCCGACCTGACGCCACCGGTCCCGCGCCTTCAGGTGTGGATGGTCGATGACCTCACTGGGCAGGTTGTAGCGCGAGTTGCCGATCCCGGCCTCGTCCGCAGTCTGTTGAATATCAACGAGATCATGCTGGGCACACCATGATTCGATCGCCTTGTTCAGCTCGTCCCGGTGAGCACAGCGATCGGAATTCGTGGCGAAACGCGGGTCGTCGGCGAGATCGGGGCGTTCGATGATCTCGCGGGCCAACCGCTGCCATTCCCGGTCGTTGGTGGTCCCCAGCACCACCGTCTGCCCGTCGCGGGTATCGAAGGCCCCGTAGGGCGCCACCGCCGGCGAACTCATCCCCAGCGGAATCTGGTCGATCCCCGAGTGCTGGGTGTAGGCCAGCTGGTAACCCATGATGTCGGTCATCGTGTCGAACAGGCTGACCGCGACGGCCGGCGCCGCACCGGTGTCGCCGTTACGGGCCCGGCCGAGCAGCAGCGCCATGATGGACAGCGCCGAATACAGGCCGGTGGTGATATCAGCAACCGCCGCACCGGGTTTGGCAGGCATCCCGGCATATCCCGTCGACGCGCATGATCCGGACTCGGCCTGCACCAGCAAGTCGTAGGCGCGCTTGTGCGACAGTGGCCCGCCTGGGCCGTAGCCGTCGATCTCGACCGGGATCACCTGTGGGTGCCGCACCTTGAGGTCCTCGGGCCCGAGTCCCAGGCGCGCGGTGGCACCGGGCGCGAGATTGGACACGAACGCGTCGGCACCATCGAGCAACCGGTGCAGCATTTCCATCCCCTCCGGGGACTTCAGGTTGAGCGTGACCGATTCCTTACCTCGGTTCGCCCAGACGAAGTGGGCCGCCTGACCCAGCACGACATCGTCGTAGTCCCGGGCGAAGTCGCCCCCCTTGGGGTTCTCGATCTTGATCACCCGGGCGCCGAAGTCGGCGAGCACCCGGGTGCACATGGGCGCCGAGACCGCCTGTTCCATGGCGATGACGGTGATACCGGTCAGCGGAAGGTGGGAACCGTCCGTCGTCGAGGGTTCGCTCGTAAACTCGCTCACAACGTCACATAACCATGCCGCCATCGACGGGCAATACCTGCCCGGTGATGTACGACGCGGCATCGGAGGCCATGAAGACGAACGCGCCGGCGATCTCGTCGGCCTCGGCCCACCGTTTGAGCGGGATGCGGTTCATCATGTTGGCCGCGAACTTCTCGTTGGTACGGATGGTTTCCGTCATCGGTGTGGCGGCCAGTGGCGCCAGGGCGTTGACCATGATGTTCTTGGTCGCCAGCTCACGTGCCAGGGATTTGGTGATGCCGATCAGGCCGGCCTTGGCCGCCGAGTAGTTCACCTGACCCAAGGTGCCGGTGATCCCGGCGGCCGAGGTGACGTTGATGATGCGCCCGGTGCCGTCGGTCGGGATGTGCGGCAACGCGGCCTGCGTGACATGGAAGGTGCCCATCACGTGGATGTCGAATGTGAGCCGAAACGTCTCGTCGGTCAGTTTGGGGAACATCGCCGGCGCGGTCACGCCGGCATTGTTGACGACGATGTGCAGGTTGCCCTCGGCGAGTGCGGCAGCCTGGGCGGCGGCAGCCACCGCGGCGTCGCGGTCACTGACGTCCAGCGCGGCACTATCGGCCTTGCCACCCGCGCCATTGATGCGCTCCGCGACCTTGGCGGCCGCCTCACCGCTGATATCGGTCACCAGTACGGACGCACCGGCAGCGGCCAGCGCTTCCGAGACTGCGGCGCCGATCCCGGCACCGGCCCCGGTGACCAGTGCCGAACGTCCGGTCAGGTCGAAATAGGTCCTCATTGAATTGAATATCTCCTCAGTAGCTCTTGGGCAGGCCGAGAACGTTGGCGGCAAGGAAGTTCAGGATCATCTCCTGGCTCACCGGTGCGATCTTCATCAGTCGGGACTCCCGGAAGAATCGGGAGATGTTGTATTCCTCGGAGTAACCCATCCCGCCGTGGGTCTGCAGCGCGCGGTCCGCCGCGCCGAATCCGGCATCGGCGCACAAGTACTTGGCCATGTTGGCCTCCCGACCGCACGGCTTGCCGCTGTCGTAGAGCCAGGTGGCCTTGCGCAGGATGAGCTCGGCGGCATCGAGGCGGGCCAGCGAGTCTGCCAGCGGGAACTGGATGCCCTGGTTCATGCCGATCGGCCGGTCGAATACCACCCGTTCGTTGGCGTACTTGACCGCACGGTCCAACGCCACCCGACCGATGCCCAGCGCCTCGGCGGCGATCAGCATCCGCTCCGGGTTGAGGCCGTGCAGGATGTACTTGAAGCCCTTGCCCTCCTCGCCGATCAAGTGCTCGGCCGGCACCCGCAGATCGTCGATGAACAATTCGTTGGAGCTCACCGCGTTTCGTCCCATCTTGTTGATGGGACGAATCTCGACGCGTTCGCGGTCGAGATCGGTCAGGAACAGCGAGAGTCCGTCGGTCGGCTTTCCTCCGCGCTTCTCGACGTCCTCGCGGGACTCGGTGCGCGTGAGCAGCAGAATCTTCTCGGACTCGAGAGCTTTGGAGATCCACACCTTACGGCCGTTGACCACATAACTGTCGCCGTCTTTCTTGGCGAACGTGGTGATGCGCGAAGTATCCAGGCCCGCACCGGGTTCGGTGACTCCGAAGCACACATGCAGATCACCGTTGACGATGCGCGGCAGCGTCTCCTTCTTCATTTCCTCAGAGCCGTACACCACCACCGGCTGCATGCCGAATATGGACATGTGGATCGCGCTGGCCGCGTTCATGGCGCCCCCGGACCGGGCCACCTCCTCGGCCAGGATGGTGGCTTCGGTGATTCCCAGCCCGTGGCCGCCGTACTCCTCGGGGATCGTCATCCCGAGCCAGCCCCCGCCGGCGACGGCGTCGTAGAACTCCTGAGGGAACTCGTGGGCCTGGTCCTTGGTCATCCAATAGTGATCGTCGAACTTGCCCGCCAGCTCCGCAACGGATTTGCGGATCAGCTGCTGGTCCTCGGTCAGTTCGAAATTCATACCGCCCGACACTGTGTGCTCTCCTAGCTGTTCTGGTGGATCAGTCCTGTGCGCCGGCAACAACTTTGGCGTTGGCCTGAAAATCGGCGAAGCTGACTTTGTCACCACTTCGCTCATGGCTCAGGGCGCGGATCTCCACATCATGACCTTCGGCCTGCTTACGCAGCGCACCGACGGTCGCCTGCTCCTTGGGGAAGTGCACGAACGGATCGAAGTGGTACAGCCGCATGGCGTTCTCGTGAGTCATCTTGTTGATCTCGTCGTCGGGAACGTCGTAGGTGTCGAACACCGCGCTCAATTCCTCGGGGGCGCCCGGCCACATCGAGTCACTGTGCGGGTAGTCCATCTCCCAGCAGATGTTGTCCACGCCGATCTCGTGGCGGTTCTTCACCCCGACGGGGTCGGAGATGAAGCAGGTCATGAAGTGCTCGCGGAACACCTCTGAGGGCAGCTTGTCACCGAAGTCCTGGTGCGTCCACGTCGAGTGCATTTCATAGGTGCGGTCCACCCGGTCCAAGAAGTACGGAATCCAGCCCGTGCCACCCTCGGACAACGCGATCTTGAGGTCCGGGTAGGCCTTGATCGGCGCCGACCACAACAGGTCCGCGGCGGCCTGCACGATATTCATCGGCTGCAACGTGATCATCACGTCCATCGGCGCATCCGGGGCGGTGATCGCGAGCTTGCCCGACGACCCGATATGCACGTTCATCACGGTGTCGGTGTCGACGAGGGCCTCCCACAACGGCTTCCAGTACTCCAGGTCGTGGAAGGACGGGTAGCCCAGCGTCGACGGGTTCTCGGTGAAGGTCAGCGAGTGCACGCCCTTCTTCGATACCCGCCGGATCTCGGCGGCACACAGCTGTGGATCCCAGATCGCGGGAATCGCCATCGGAATGAAGCGCCCCGGGTTGGACCCACACCACTCGTCGATGTGCCAGTCGTTGTAGGCCTGGACCAACGCCAGCGAGAACTCGGCATCCTCGGTGGCGAACAACCGCGCGGCGAAACCCGGGAATGACGGGAAGTTCATCGTCGCCAGCACGCCGCCGGCATTCATGTCCTTGACCCGCTCGTTCGGGTCATAACACCCCTTGCGGATCTCATCCAGCCCCTGAGGCTCAAGGCCGTACTCCTCCTTGGGCCGCCCCGCCACGGCGTTGAGCGCCACATTCGGGATCACGGTGTCACGGAACTGCCAGGTGTCGCTGCCGTCCGGGTTGTGCACCAGACGAGGCGCCTCATCTCGGTACTTGGCCGGCAGATGGTTCTTGAACATGTTGGGCGGTTCGATGATGTGGTCATCGACGCTGATCAGGATCATGTCGTCTTTGTTCACTGCCTCGCTCCGTTCACCCGCGGTCACATTGATTCTCTATGAGAGGAAACTAGCTTCTCATCTGGAGAGAATCAATGTCTGACGGGGCTGACAAGGAGATTTGGCCAGGTCGCGGCACAACCTGAGGCGTTCTTGTTGACCATCGGCACAAAAGGTGGAAACCTGTTAGTCGGAAATGAGAACCTGATTCTCGTCACCGAGAGTCACTGACGGGTCAATCGAGAGGAGAACCACCCCGTGCGCTTGGCCCCCTTGCCCGCCGAGGAGTGGGATGACGACGTGCGACGAGCACTGTCGGTCATGCTTCCGGAAGAGCGGCTGAATCCTGAGGGAGCGGGCACCGCACTGTCGACACTGGCCCGCCATCCGGCGCTGACCAAGGCTTTCCTGCGGTTCAGCAATCACCTGCTGTTCCGCTCGACCCTGGAACCGCAGATGCGTGAATTGGCCATCCTGCGGATCGCCCACCGTAAGCAATGCGAGTACGAATGGACGCACCACGCCTTCATCGGTAAGGCCGAGGGGCTCACCGATGAACAGATCGCCAGCTCCACGAGCGGCCAAGGCTCCACTCCCCTGGATCAACTCGTGCTCGACTCTGTCGACGAACTCGACGGCCAGTCCGAGATATCGGACGTCACCTGGGCTGCACTGAGCGAGCACCTCTCCGAACGTCAGCGCATGGACCTGGTTTTCACAATCGGCGGTTATGGCGTGATGGCCATGGCCTACAACACCTTTGGAATCGCGCCGGAATCCGGCCACTAACCTGAAAGAAAGAGGAGACAATGGCGCACTTCCCGAAGCCGGCTGTCGGTAGCTGGACCGAGAACTGGCCCGAATTGGGCACCGCCCCGGTCGATTACACCGATTCGATCGATCCCGAGCACTGGAAACTGGAGCAGCAAGCCATCTTCCGCAAGACCTGGCTGCACGTAGGGCGTGTCGAACGGCTGCCCAAGGCCGGTAGCTACTTCACGCGTGAAATGCCGTCGGTGGGTACGGGCACGTCCATCATCATCAACAAGGACAAGGAAGGCGTGATCCATGCCTTCTACAATCTGTGCCGGCATCGCGGCAACAAGCTGGTCTGGAACGACTACCCGGGCGAGGAAGTCTCGGGCAGCTGCCGTCAGTTCACCTGCAAGTACCACGCGTGGCGCTATGACCTGAAGGGTGATCTGACCTTCATCCAGCAGGAGCAGGAGTTCTTCGACGTCGACAAGGCGGACTACCCGCTCAAGCCGGTCCGCTGCGAGGTGTGGGAAGGCTTCATCTTCGTCAACTTCGACGATGACGCCAAGCCGCTGGTCGAGTCGATGGGCGATTTCGGGAAGGGTCTCGAGGGCTACCCGTTCCACGAGATGACCGAGGTCTACAGCTACAAGTCCGAGATCAAGGCGAACTGGAAGCTGTTCATCGACGCGTTCATCGAGTTCTATCACGCGCCGATCCTGCACATGAAGCAGGCGACCAAGGAGGAAGCCGAGAAGCTCGCCAAGGTCGGCTTCGAGGCGCTGCACTACGACATCAAGGGCGATCACTCGATGATCTCCTCCTGGGGTGGCATGTCCCCGCCCAAGGACCTCAACATGGTCAAGCCCATCGAGCGGATCCTGCACAGCGGTCTGTTCGGCCCTTGGGACCGCCCCGATATCAAGGGCATCCTGCCCGACGAGCTCCCGCCGGCCGTCAACCCGGCGCGCCAGCCCACCTGGGGCCAGGACTCCTTCGAGTTCTTCCCCAACTTCACTCTGCTGCTGTGGGTTCCGGGCTGGTACCTCACCTACAACTACTGGCCGACAGGCGTGGACAGCCACGTCTTCGAGGCCAACCTGTACTTCGTACCGCCGAAGAACACCCGTCAGCGCCTGAGCCAGGAGCTGGCCGCGGTGACCTTCAAGGAGTACGCGCTGCAGGACGCCAACACTCTGGAGGCCACCCAGACCCAGATCGGGACCCGGGCGGTCACCGAGTTCCCGCTGTGTGACCAGGAGGTCCTGCTGCGCCACCTGCACCACACCGCGCACAAGTACGTTGACGAGTACAAAGCAGCCCAAGCCGAGAAGGCCGCCGCCAAGACCAACGGGAGCGTTGCCCATGTCTGAGACCAAAGAAGCCCTGCTGCCGGCCGAATTCGCCGACCTCGAGCGCTTCAGCGATTGGATCCTGGCCACCGAGCCGGAGCGCTACGCCAAGCGGCTGGCCTCGACCATGGAGGAGATGCAAGATCTCTACGACGTCGGCCTGGCTCGGCTCGAGGAGGTCATGGTCTACCTGGACGCCCGTTTCCCGTTGCACGACATGCCCGATGACGCCAAGCGGCTCATGCATCTGATGCAGTCGGTCGTGATGGTGAGTTTCCCGGTGGAGGCCTGGAAGCAACCGCGCGTGCTCGACAGCGGTGCGGCCTGGGTCGAGATCACCCGGGAGCCGGTGGTCTGAGGATGCTGACCCTCAAGGCTGCGGGTCTGCTCGACGTCGATGCCGGGGCGATCATCCGCCCCGGCATTGTCCGTGTCGACGGTGACCGAATCGTTGGTGTCGGAGGCGAGATTCCGACCGGCTCCGAGGTGATCGATCTGGGTGACTCGATCCTGCTGCCCGGCCTGATGGACATGGAAGTCAATCTGCTGATGGGCGGCCGGGGCGAGAACCCGGGCCTTTCCCAGGTGCAGGACGATCCTCCGACGCGCGTGCTGCGCGCGGTGGGCAACGCTCGCCGCACCCTGCGCGCCGGATTCACCACGGTGCGCAACCTCGGATTGTTCGTCAAGACCGGCGGATACCTGCTCGACGTCGCCCTCGGCAAGGCTATTGACGCCGGCTGGATCGACGGTCCGCGCATCATCCCCGCCGGCCACGCCATCACCCCCACCGGCGGGCACCTGGATCCGACGATGTTCGCGGCGTTCATGCCGGGCGCCCTCGAGCTGACGGTCGAGGAAGGCATCGCCAACGGCGTCGACGAAATCCGTAAGGCGGTGCGCTACCAGATCAAGCACGGCGCCCAGCTGATCAAGGTGTGCGTGTCCGGCGGGGTCATGTCCCTCACCGGCGAGGCCGGCGCACAGCACTATTCCGACGAAGAGCTCCGGGCCATCGTCGACGAGGCGCACCGTCGCGGGTTGCGGGTCGCCGCCCACACCCACGGCGCCGAAGCCGTCAAGCATGCCGTGGACTGCGGCATCGACTGCATCGAACACGGATTCCTGATGGATGACGAGGCGATCCAGATGCTGGTCGACAACGACCGCTTCCTGGTCACCACCCGCCGACTGGCCCAGGCCATGGACGTGTCGAAAGCCCCGAAGGTGCTGCAGGACAAAGCTGCCGAGATGTTCCCGAAAGCCGAGACCTCCATCAAGGCGGCATACGAGGCCGGGGTGAAGATCGCCGTCGGCACCGATGCGCCCGCCATCCCGCACGGCAAGAACGCCGACGAGCTCGTCACGCTGGTCGAGTGGGGCATGCCGCCTGCCGCGGTACTGCGCGCCGCGACCGTGGTGGCCGCCGACTTGATCAACGTCACCGACCGCGGCCGGCTGGCCGAGGGACTACTGGCCGACATCATCGCCGTACCGGGCAATCCACTCGAAGACATCACCGTTACACAGCGTGTGGATTTTGTAATGAAAGGCGGTAAGGTCTTCCGCAATGAGCACATCAACTGATTCCCCAACGCGGACCGAGGATCTGATCGAGATCCAGCAGGTGCTCGCCAAATACGCGGTGACCATCACCCAGGGCGACATCGACGGACTCATCAGTGTTTTCACCCCCGACGGCACCTACAGCGCATTCGGCGAGACCTACACGCTGAATCGCTTCCCGGTCCTGGTCGACGCCGCCCCCAAAGGCCTGTTCATGACCGGTACCGCGCTGATCGACCTGGTGGAAGGTGCCGATACAGCTTCGGGAACCCAGCCGCTGTGCTTCATCGAGCACTCCAAGCACGACATGCGGATCGGCTACTACCGCGACACCTACGTCCGGACCGCCGAGGGCTGGCGGCTGAAGACGCGTGCGATGACCTTCATCCGGCGCAACGGCGATCACGACCACGGCCGCCCGCACGCGATCGGCAGGCCGGAAGCGGGATGAGCGAGCGTAGCGCAGATCTGAAATGCGGGATCCGAGCATGGGAGGCAACCGCATGACCGACCTGTTCGAACCGGCGAGATTCCGTACGGCGCTGCAGGATTGGCTCGCCGAAAATGATCTGACACCGCCGGATGACGATTCGCTGGAAAGTCACATGCGCCAGTACGCCCGGGTGCAGAAGGCGCTGTACGACGGCGGCTGGAGCCGTTACGGCTGGCCCGAACACGCCGGCGGTCTGGGAGGACCGGCGATGCTGCGTGCGATCGTCGGCGAGGAGGTAGTGGGGCGCCGACTGGCCGAACCCGGTCCCTACTCGATGCTCGAAGTGCTGACGCCGACGATGATCGACTATGCGCCCGAGGAACTGGCGGCCGAGATGGTGCCGAAACTCCTGTCCGGCGAAGAGCAGTGGTGCCAGGGGTTCTCCGAACCCGGCTCGGGCAGTGACCTGGCGTCGCTGACCACCCGCGCCGTCCAGCGCGAGGACGGCAAGTGGGTCATCAACGGCCAGAAGGTCTGGACCAGCTTCGCCCAGTACTCCCGCCGCTGCATCCTGCTGACCCGTACCGGCGACGCGGACACACCCAACCACCGTGCGATCACGGCCTTCTTCGTCGATACGGACGCCCCCGGCATCACCGTGCGACCGTTGCGCACCATGCACGATGTCGATGAGTTCTGTGAGGTGTACTTCGACGATGTCGAGGTCGACCCGAGCCGGATGCTGGGCAAGCCCGGCGACGGCTGGCAGCTGGCGATGGACCTTCTGCCCTACGAACGTTCGACCTGCTTCTGGCAGCGCATCGCCTACCTGTACTCACGGTTCGACGCGTTGGTGGAAGCGGTGAAACGGCAAGGGCAGGTGGTGGATCCGGACCTCGGCGAGGTCTATCTGGCCCTGCACACGCTGCGGTGCCGGTCGGCGGCAACCCAGCACCGGCTGGCCCTGGGCCACAAGCTCGGACCGGACACCTCGATCGACAAGGTCTTGTTGGCCGGTGCCGAGCAACTGCTCTACGATGCCGCCCGTAATCTGCTGCCCGGCGTGATCGAGCTCGAAGATTCCGAATGGCGCACGGAGTACCTGTATTCGCGGGCCTCGACGATCTATGGCGGCACTGCCGAAGTGCAGCGCAACATCATCGCGCGCCGACTGCTCGACCTCGGGAAGGAGTGATCTGGTGACCGAATTGGATACCGAATCACTGGGCCTGCTTGAAGACGCCCTCCGCAAGACCATGCTGTCGGTCTCGGGCGCCGAGTTGGACGCCGCCCTGGCCGAGCTCGGTTGGGCCGAGATGTTGTCGGACATGCCTGAGGTCGCCATGCCGCTGGTGTTCCGGCTGCTGGGCGAAACAGGTTCGCACGCCTCAATTCTCAACGATGTACTGCTGGAGACCATCGGCGGCCTGCCCGGCGGTACCCCGCCGATGCCCTATGCCGGTGGCACCTGGGTGGTATGGGAGCGTGCGGACGGCCAAGCCGGCAGCGCCTCGACAATGGGCGGCCTGCCGCTGCGCCCAGTACCCGACGGCCAGCTGCTCCGCATATCAGAGGCCCGCCGCGCGCTGGGCTGGTGGCTGGTGGGCTCCGCCCGTGCAATGCTCGCGCTGGCGCGACAGCACGCACTGGACCGGGTCCAGTTCGGCAAGCCGATCGCATCTTTCCAGGCGGTGCGGCACCGACTGGCCGAGACGCTGGTGGCCATCGAGGGTGCCGAGGCGACGCTGAGCCTGCCCGGCGCCGACAACGTCGACCTGAATTCGCTGCTGGCCAAGGCCGCCGCAGGCAAGGCCGCTCTGACCGCGGCCAAGCACTGCCAACAGGTGCTCGGCGGGATCGGTTTCACCGAGGAACACGAGCTGCACAACCACGTGAAGCGGGTCCTGGTGCTCGACGGATTACTGGGCAGTTCAAGAGAACTCACCCGCAAAGCCGGCGCCGGGCTGCGCGCCCGCGGGACCGTGCCGCGTCTGGCGCAGCTCTAGATCTCCTCGCCGAGCAGACGTAAACCTGCCCTTTTCGCGCGAATAGGGGCAGGTTTACTGGGGGCCCCACCCGCTTGCGGGGGACTGCTCGCGCCTAAGGGGTGACCGGTTCGGCGAAGACCGTGGCCGTCGAGCGGCCACGCAGCACGGTCGAGCCACGCACCACCCAGTGTTCGCCCTCGTCCGCGTCGGCGTGGGCCAGGGCACTGCCCGAACACAACACAGTCGACTCGCGGTCCTTGGCGTGGTCGGCCAGCCGCGCCGCTTCGTTGACCGCGTCACCGATCACCGTGTACTCGTAGCGATTCTCGGCGCCGATGTTCCCCGCGAACACCGAGCCGCACGAAATGCCCACGCCGAACTCCACATCCGGTAGATCGTGGAGCCTCGGCACCAGCGCTCGCGCGGTGGCCAGCGCCGAGGACGCCGGATTGTCCAGCCGCAGCGGTGCACCGAACACGGCAAGCACGGCGTCGCCCTCGAACTTGTTGATCAGGCCGTGATGGCGCTCGACTGTGTCCACCACGATCTTGAAGAACCCGTTGAGCAGCTGCGCCACCTCCTGCGGCGGACGCGAGGCACCCAGCGCGGTCGAGCCGACCAGATCGACGTAGAGGACGGCAGCCTCTCGGACGTCGCCGCTGACCGCCGCACCACCCTGCTCCAGCGCATGACGGGCCACGTCGACTCCGACGTACCGACCGAACAGATCACGCAACCGATTCCGCTCGGCCAAGCCGGCCAACATCCGGTTGAATCCGTACTGGAGTCGGCCTATCTCCGACGATTCGTACACCTTGATCGAGACACCGGACCAGCCTCGTTCCACGGCCTTCATGGCCAGCACGACCTCCCCGATCGGATCGGAGACAGATCGCGCCACCAGAACCATCGATCGAAGGCCGAAGACCAGCGAGACGATGGCCAGCACGAGCACCGCGGCTTCGACCGGCGCCGTCTTCTGCACGAACCAACCGTTGGAACGGGCCAACACGATCAAGGCGATCCCCACCATGGGCAGCCCGCTGAACAGGGTCCAGATCGTGATGAGCCGGGCCAGGACGCCGGGCATGCGGACCATCGTGGAGGAAGAGGCGGTCAGCGAAGCCGCGACGATCGGCCGCAACATGCGTTGGGTCACCAGGAATCCCATGCAGGCGGCCGCGATGCCGCCGAAGAGGATCGCACCGCCCATCACGTAGGCGACGCCTCCCCCGGCGTCGAGGTTCAGCAGGGTGTAGACAAGCGCGCTCACCGCCCACGTGGTGAACTGGATGATGGTCTGACGCGGCGCGATGCGCATGGCGGCGCGCTGCTGCTGCGGAGTCGGATCCTCCCCGGCTGCAAACCATTTGAACGTCGGATGGACGTTGACCCAACCGACGACGGTATCGACGATCGCGGCCGCGACCATCAGCGAGATCAGCGCGACGAGATTCGCCTGGGTCAGCAACTCACGCGCATCGCCCACGGTGTTGCGGCTCAGAGCCAGCACGACGAGCGTCACGGCGGCCGCCGCGGTGGTCTGCGCGTAGATCTGCCTGGCCGCGTAACTCACGCTGAGCCGGATCGCCCCCATCTTCAGAGGCCCAGGCCTACTTGATGTTCTGCTTCATTCCGTCGATATCCATCAGTACCGGCCATCCGCTGACGCTAAGCGCATTGCCGTGCCCAGTCTGGTGAATATCGAACACAGATTGGATGGCCGCGTAGAACCCCTGTACGTCGAGGGTCTGGTTGACTGCGCGCTTGGCCTGACGCAAGGCAAATGCCGGCATCTGAGCGATCTGCGCGGCCAGTTCCGCGGCCTGGGCGTCGAGTTCTGCGCGCGGCACCACCCGGTTCACCATGCCGGTGCGCTCCGCCTCCTCCGCCGTGAGCGCCCGGCCGGTGAACAGGATTTCCTTGGCCTTGCGGGCGCCGAGCTCCCAGGTGTGACCGTGGTATTCGACGCCGCCGATACCCATCAGCGCCACCGGGTCAGAGAACAGCGCGTCATCGGCGGCCAGGATCAGATCGCACGGCCAGCAGAGCAGCAGGCCGCCAGAGATGCAGCGCCCCTGCACTGCGGCGATCGATGGCTTGGGCACATTGCGCCACCGCAGCGTGTATTCCAGGTATCGCCGCGACTCGTGCTCGATGAGGAACTCCAGCGTGATCTTGTCGGGCACCGGGCCTCCGCCACGCAGGTCATGGCCTGCGGAGAAGTGCTTGCCGTTGGCCCGCAGCACGATCACCTTCACCTCGCGGTCGTCCGCGGCCCTGGTCCAGGCGGCGTCGAGCTCGTCGAGAAGTTCGGGGTTCTGCGCGTTGGCGGCTTCCGGCCGGTTCAGCGTGATCGTGGCGATCGAATCGGCGACGTCGTAGTCGATGTACACGTGTTTCCTTCTGCTTGCCGCTGCCAGCCGACAGCCGTCTTCGCGATGCGGCAACCGCCGGCAGAAAGCGCCCCGGTGGCGCCAATTTTGATGCGAAACCCTTCTTCTCAAAGGACTTCTATAATTCCCTTCATGAGAATACTATTCTCGCAGTACGAAAGTTACAATCTCCGACACGTTGACCGCGAGGGGGTCTGGCACCACGATGGCAAGGCGTTCTCCGGTACAGTCTGTTCATGTTCTCCCCACTCGACAAGCGTCGGAGCGGCCAGTGACCACTGCTGGCGAAGAGCCCGCTTGGAAGCAACGAGCGGTCGAACGGTCGATCAAAACCGCCAAACTGCGCGCCGCGCAGCGCGTGCAACGCTTCCTGGACGCCGCCCAGGCGATCATCATCGAAAAGGGCAGCACCGACTTCACGGTCCAGGAGGTCGTCGACCGCTCCCGCCAGTCGTTGCGGAGCTTTTACCTGCAATTCGACGGTAAGCACGAGCTTCTGCTGGCGCTGTTCGAGGACGCGCTGAGCCGCTCGGCCGAGCAGATCCGTGCGGCCACCTCCACCCAGGGCGAGCCGATCGAGCGACTCAAAGTCGCCATTCAGCTGCTCTTCGAATCTTCCAGGCCGGATCCTGCCGCCAGGCGTCCGCTGTTCACGGACTTCGCACCCCGGCTGTTGGTGTCGCACCCGTCCGAGGTGAAGGTCGCCCACGCTCCACTGTTGGCCCTGCTCACCGAGCTCATGGAGGAAGCCTCCGAGGCCGGTCAGCTGCGCTCGGGGATCAACCCGCGGCGGATGGCGGCGATGACCATGCAGACGGTGATGTTCGTCGCGCAATCGAGCGGCGGTGCCGACGAAGCATCGATGCGCCCGATCAGCGCCGACGAGGTCTGGGATTTCTGCGCGAACGGATTCGCCGCCAGCTAGTTGAGAACTTTGTTCTCGTAGAGACAGAATTCTCCTTGCATCCACGCGTGTGTCCGATCTCCGGACTCACCGATACCGCGTCGCGCAACGGGCAACCGGCACCATCGGAACCCAGCCGTCGCGCTCGATCATCGAGCATCACACCCCGCAACTGACCGCTGTTCACGTCTCTAGCGCCGACCAGGTCGGCGCTGTGCCGGCTCACTGTGCAGCCTTGGAGACCACCGGATGACGCCACCGGTGGATGGCCGATGCGCCCCCGGCATCCACTCGACGTGGATCTGCCGCTGATCGCCGTCGCCATGGTGAGCCTGAGAAGTCAATTCTCCTAAGCGAAGAGTACAAATTGCCTGAAACGTATCTGTCGTTGACATGACGGGCGACGCGGTGACAGAGTTGCTGAGCAGGTGCACAGTATTTCACCGAACCATGTGGCAGACACGAAAAACAGAACTGGGGTAATCAATGACTGGACGGGTGGAAGGCAAGGTCGCGTTCGTCACCGGCGCGGCCCGCGGCCAGGGGCGTAGCCACGCGGTACGGCTGGCGCAGGAGGGCGCCGACATCATCGCGATCGACATCTGTGGACCGATCCGACCCGGCGTGGAGACCGCCATCCCGGCCTCCACCACCGACGACCTGGCCGAGACCGCGAATCTCATCAAGGGACTCAACCGCCGTGTCGTCACCGCCGAGGTCGACGTCCGCGACGCCGATGCGATCAAGGCCGCCGTGGACAGCGGTGTCGAGCAGCTCGGTCGCCTCGACATCATCGTGGCCAACGCCGGTATCGGCAACGGCGGCGACGTCCTGCACGAGACCAGCGAGTTGGACTGGGACGAGATGATCGACATCAACTTGTCAGGCGTCTGGAAGTCGGTCAAAGCCGGTGTGCCGCACCTGATCAAGGGCGGCAACGGCGGATCGATCATCCTGACCAGCTCGGTCGGCGGACTCAAGGCCTACCCGCATTGCGGTAACTACGTTGCCGCCAAGCACGGCGTAGTCGGCCTGATGCGCGGGTTCGCCGTGGAGCTTGGTCAGCACAATATCCGTTGCAACAGCGTGCATCCCACGCATGTCGCAACTCCGATGCTCCACAATGACGGCACATTCAAGATGTTCCGGCCCGACCTGGAGAACCCGGGTCCCGACGACATGGCGCCGATCTGCCAGCTGTTCCACACGCTGCCCATCCCGTGGGTCGAGGCCGTGGACATCAGCAACGCCGTGCTGTTCCTGGCCTCCGACGAGGCCCGCTACGTCACCGGTGTGACGCTGCCGGTCGACGCGGGAAGCTGCCTCAAGTAGGTCCGGAGCCTGCGCCCGGACCGAGTGTTGCCGCACCGGTCTGCGGGTGGCGGTACCAGCCACCCGCAGCCCGAGTGCCACCGTCGACGTGAAGCGTCTGTCCGGTGACGTAGCCGGACAGGCCGGACGCCAGAAAGACTGCCGCCCCCGCGATTTCGTCGACGTGCCCGGCCCGGCCCAGCGGGATGGCATCAGCGATACCCGGCGGCGGCCCGTCTGGCGAGAGAGCCATGAGTCCCTCGGTGAGGGTGAGATCGGGTGCGATCGCGTTGACCCGGATGTTGTGCGGCGCAAGCTCGAACGACGCGGTCTGCGTGTAGTTGATGACGCCGGCCTTCGCTGCCGCGTACGCGGCATAGCCGGGGGCCGCACGCACTCCCTCGATCGACGTGAGATTGATGATGCTGCCGGGCAATTCGTCGGCCACCAGCCGACGTGCCACCCGCTGTGTGCACAACAGCACATGGCGCAGATTGCTCTTGTAGAGCGCATCCCAACCGTTCTCGCTGGTCTCCAGCAGCGACGAGGCGAAGACACCGCCGGCGTTGTTGACCAGTATGCGGACCGGCCCCAACTCGGCGGCGGTCCGCGCCAGCGCGGCATCCACCTGCTCGCCATCGCGCACGTCGGTGACAACCCCCAGTGCACCGATCGACGCCGCGGCATCAGCACAGCTCTCCTGGTTGCGTTCCCAGATCGCCACCGAGGCCCCGAACGCTGCCAGGCCGGCGGCAATACCCCGGCCGATACCGGAGCCGCCGCCGGTGACGACAGCCACCTGTCCGGTGAGCAGAATGTCAGAAGGATTGATAGCCATGGTCATTGACGTTAGCGGTGCGACGGATCGGGACGCTAGATGCAACGTTGGGTAACCGGGGACAATACCGGGCTGCGATTTCCGGCCGATCCGGACACCCTGCGCGAAACCGGCCCCGGCTTCCTGACCGCAGCACTGCATGCTTTCAACGTTCTCCCAAAAGGCGACCGGGTCAGCGCGATCACCCGCTTCGAGGACTGCTCTGGAGGAAGTACCGGGCGCAAGGCCCTACTGGATGTGTGTTACGCGGATCCGGCCAACGGACTACCCACCGAACTCTTCGTGAAGTTCTCCCGCGACTTCGACAGCCCGCGGCGCGATCGGGGCAAATCGCAAATGGAGCTCGAGGTGGCATTCGGAGCGCTGACGGCCGAAACCAAGCTGCCCATCGTGGTGCCGCTGTGTCTATTCGCCGACTACCACCAAGCCTCGTGCACCGGGATGCTGTTGACCGAGCGGATCTCATTCGGTAAGGCCGGCATTGAACCGCACTACGACAAATGCCTCGACTACCGGATGCCCGATCCCCTCGGCCACTACCGGGTTCTGCTGACATCGGTCGCCCGGTTGGCCGGCGCCCACCAAGCCGGGGTCCTTCCCGATACCACTGCCCACCGATTCCTTTACGATGCGGCCAAAGTGACGGTCGGCAGCCGGGTGCGCCACTCCCCCTCCGAACTCACCGAGCAGGTTCACCGGCTGGTCGCATTCGCCATGAGGTACCCGGCGTTGCTGCCGCCGGCAGTCGGACAGCCAGAGTTCACGGCCCGAATGCTCGCCGACGTGGCCCGGATCGCCGCGGCCGAGGACGCCATCATGTCCTGGCTGCACTCCACTGACGACCAGGTCGCGTTGTGCCACTGGAACGCCAACGTCGACAACGCCTGGTTCTGGGCCGAACCGGACGGGATGTCGGGATGCGGGCTGATGGACTGGGGTTGCGTGAGCGTGATGAATGTCGCGATGGCCCTGTGGGGTTCACTCTGTAGCGCCGAGACCGAACTCTGGGACCAGCACCTCGATGCGCTCCTGAATCATTTCGCCGCCGAGTTCATGTCCGCTGGAGGGCCGGAACTCGACCTCGTCAGGCTACGCACTCAGCTCATGCTGTACGCCGCGGTGATGGGTGTGGCCTGGTTACTCGACGCGCCCGCCCACCTTGAGCCGGCACTGCCCGAAGAACAAATTGACCGCTTCGACCCGCGGATTGCCGACAACGAGCCGGTTCGGGCGCAGCTGCTGATGCTGAGCAACGTCCTGCATCTATGGAACACAGAAGATTTCGGAGCGTTGATCGACGGGTTCCAGCGGGGTTGAGCCTGCCTCAGCGAGCCGCCTTGCGGCGTCCGCCCACCCCCGGTTCGGTCCCGATCACGCCATCGGCGGCCAGTGCGGCGATCTCGTCGTCGGACAGCCCCAGCTCGGACAGTAGTTCGTGATTGTGCTCGCCGAGCAGCGGCGCGGCCCGCCGATGCAACGCCCGTGGGCCGTTGGCCAACGAGACTGGCAGGGTGCTGTGCGGCGCGGCGTTGTTGACCGGATGCCCGACGTGTTCGAAGAACTGCCGGAACCGCAGCTGCGGCAGCTCGAGCTGACGATGCGGCTGCATCACCTTGGCCACCGGCACACCGGCCGGCCACAAGGTTTCGACGATCTCGTCGCCGCTTCGGGGTAGACACCAGGCGGCCAGCTTCTCATCGACCAGATCGTGGTGGGCCCGGCGCCCAGCAGCGGAATCCAGTCCCGGGACCATGGCCCAATCCGGCTGCCCGATCGCGGTACGCAATGCCGTCCACTGGGCATCGGTACTGACTGCGATGGCGACCCAACTGTCGGCGCGGCCGAACTCATCGATATCAGCGCTCTGGTAGATGTTCTGCGGCGCCGCGGCCGGCCCGCGATTGCCGTCTCGCTGCAGCAGAGCACCGTACGCCGAGTACTCGATGACCTGCTCGGCAGCGATGTTGAGCGCGGCGTCGACCATCGCGGCCTCCACCAGCACCGCCTCTCCTGTGCGGCGGCGGTGCTCGAGTGCGAACATCAGTGCCGACAGCGCGTGCACCCCGGCATTGGGATCGCCGATCGAATACGGTTCGAACGGAGTGCGATCCGGGTAACCGGTGAGCCAGCTCAGCCCCGAGGCGTCTTCGATGATGTACGCGAATGCCGGGTTGTCCCGCCACGGCCCATCGAGCCCGAAACCGGGCATGCGCACCATGATGATGTCCTCGCGCAACTGCCGCAGCGAATCGAAATCGAGGCCGATCTGTTCGATCACCCTCGGGGTGAAATTCTCCACCACCACGTCACAGGTGGCGATCAGCCGGCGCAACAGATCCCGGCCCTGCTCCGTCTGGAAATCCAGCGTGAGGCCCTTCTTGTTGGTGTTGAGCGCACTGAAGATCGGTGAGCGCTCCCACCACTGCTCCACGGTGGCCGGGATACCCGCGATCAACCGAGTGCCGTCCGGGCGCGGGGTCGACTCCAGATGGATCACCTCGGCGCCCAGCATGCCGAGCGGATGGGTACACGAGGGTCCGGCCCAGAACGTGGTCATGTCGAGCACCCGTAACCCGCTGAACGGCAACCGATCGCCTCTCGGCTCACCGGCCGGGACTTCGCGCGGACTCAGCTCGGCCGCCCGGATCTCCCCGGTGTGCTCGCCGAGCCGGGGAGCCGGCGCCGCCTCCCGCAGCGACACACCGGACAGCCGGTACGCCGCGGCGGGCTGGGTGAACCCGTGCTGTGGATTGCGGACAAACGCCTTCCGCTCCACGAAATGGTCCATGGCGGTGATGTTTTCACCGTTGCCGACCGGTGAGTTCGGGATCCGGAAGGCCGCTGCCAGGTCGCGGAGTTCTTCGGCCTGCTGCTCACGCACCCACGCAAAAAGCTCCTCCGCATGCAGATTGGCTTGTTCGGTGATGGTGAGTTCGGAGTTCTCGTCGATCCACTCGTCGTGGCCCGACATCGCGCACAGGTCCCACCACTGCTGGGCGGTACCGCATCCGAGCGCCACCAGGCCGTCGGCCGCCTCGGCAACCCCGGGAACAGTGGGCCTGCGCTCGCTGCGCCACGGGCGGCCCAGCATTTCGAAGTAGGTAACCGGGTAATAGGTCAGGCCCAGGATCTGCGCCTCCAACGCCGACAGGTCCACCAGCTCGCCGTGGCCGTCGCGCAGCGCACGTGCCCGGAACGCCAGGGTCATCGCTGCCGCGTAGGCACCGGCCAACCACTCGCCCACTTGGCCCCCGATGGACACGGGTGCCCGGTCCTGCACACCACGGCCGATTCCGATCGCCCCGCCCGACCATGCCTGAAGCGTGAACTCCGTGGCGGGCCGGCCGCTCCACGGACCGTCCAACCCGAACGGCGTGATCGTGGTGACGATCAGATGTGGGTAGCGCCGAAATACGTCTTCGGGCGCAACCGACTGCGCAACGACTGATTCCGGCGACCAGATCACCGCATCAGCTGCGGCCACCAACCGGTCGAGCAGCTCTCGGTCACCGGAGGCCTCCTGGTCAACGATCACACTGCGTTTACCACCGGCCAGGTAGCCGAACAACGCGCCGTCCTCGTCCGGGCCGATATGCGCGCCCGACGCCGACCAGCGACGCAGCGGGTCACCCCCGGGCGCTTCGACTTTGATCACATCCGCGCCGCCGTCGGCGAGAATCTTGGTGGCGTACGCCCCAGCGATCCCGCTGGACAGGTCGATGACGGTGTAGCCGTCAAGTGGTGGTGGTGTCATATCCGCTCTCTCGCCGAAACCGCATTCCAGCAGGCCGACACTCGGACTTTCTCTGCTGGAATGCCGTTTCGCCGCTATTCGGGTTTCGCCCGGTTCTTCTTCGACAGCCGGAAATCGGGCGGGAACTTGCTGTCGTTGTCGTTGACCGCAGCCGACAGGCCGGAATCGATCGACTCGAACATGTCAAGGTCGTCGTCGCTGTCGTTGGCCACCCCGTTGCCCATCGACTCGAAGAACGCGGACAGCAGGCTACCCATGTACTCACCCTGCTGCTGCTTGAAGATCTCGAAGAACATCTTCTGCTGAAAGACGGTGTCCACCGGCCGGTTCCGGGTACAGGCCAGCGCATACTTCTGCACTTCGACTTCCAGCTGATCGCGGGCTACCACCTTGTTCAGGAAATTGCAGTCGTACATCTCCGCCGCCGTGAACGGGCGCCCGGTGAAGACCATCTCCTGAAACTTGCGCAGGCCCATCATCTGGACCCAGGTCCACATGCGTGGCCCCCAGCCGTGGTACCGGAAAGACGGATGACCGAACAAAGCGTCGTCAGACGAGATCACCAGATCAGCATCGGCGCACTGATAGAAATGCCAGCCGTAGCAGTACCCCTTGGCCTCGACGATGCTGATCTTCTTGAAGTCCTGCAGCGCACGGTTGCCGGCCTGGGAGTTCGCATACCACGAGCTGATGGTGGCCCCGTTACGGAACGTGCCCTTCGGCGGGTACGTCACCTCGCCCACCCCATCGTCCTCCAGCCGCAACTCCGCCAGCCGCACCGCCGGATTGTCGTTGCCCTCCATGAATTCCGGAAGATCCGCCCCGCTACCCAGGTTGTCCCCGACACCCCGGATGATCACCACCTTGACGTCGTTGTCGGCGTTGGCCGCCCGCAGCACATCGGCGTAGCGCAGCCGGGCCATCGACGTAGGCGCGTTGAGGAACTCCGGCCGGTTGAACGTGATGGTGGCGATCTTGGTCCTGGGGTCCTTCTCGTAGAGGATGATCTCTTCAGGTTTGGGCCGATCTGCGGCAGAGGGCTGGAGACGCTCAGACATGTGCGACCTCGCTGTCGGACGGGGCCCGGGTGAGCACCTCGGGACCATTGGCGCCGATAACCACGGCGTCACGGGTGAACACCGCACCGACGCCCGGCTCCCAGACGTAGCCGGTGACGGCGAGGACCATCCCCTCCTCAAGGACGTCGGCCTCGGCGGTCGCCCGCAGGCTCGGGGACACCACCGGCGGGTCGAATCCCAACCCGAGCCCGTGTGCCACCGGCATCGCCGGTACCGATTCGCCGGCCTGGTTGTACGCATCGAGCAGGGCACTCGCCGGCTTACCCGCACGGCAGGCATCAAGCAGCCTGTCCCACAGCTCATCCCGTCGCCGGTACAGCGATCTGACCGCATCTGTCGGTTCACCCACGTACACGGTGCGCGCGACCTCCGCCACGTAGCCGTCTGCGAGCACACCCGCCGACAACGCCACGAGATCGCCCTCGCTCACCCGGCCGTCTCCTTCGGCACGACGCCACGGATGATCCTTCGAGGTGACCCATGCGGCATCCTGTGTGGCCGGGGTGCTCACCCCACCGGCGGCTTCGGCCTCCAATATGGCACCGGCAAGGCTCTTCTCGGTGGTTCCCGGAACCAACCCGGCCACACCTTTGGCCAACCCCTCCCCGGCGACGGCCAAAGCCCGCCGCAATGCCAGGATCTCCTCGGGCGTCTTGACTCGACGCGCGGCCCGCATCGCCTGCTCACCGTCGACCAGTTCCGCGTTCGGGAACGCCATCGGCAGCAGCTTGGCGAAGGTCGGTGTCAGAGCATCGGTTCCGATGCGCCATGCCGAATCGGCGCCCTCGATGCTCTGCAGCACCCCAACCAGAGTCATCGGGTTCCACGCGAAGCCGTACAGATTCTCGTGTGGGATCTCCTCTGGGATGCCCTCGTCCCACGTGCTGTTCAGGTGGATCGCACCCGTGGCGCGGACGAACGTGCAGATCGGCCCGAAAGGCCGGGTACCTACCACCCACAGCTGTGGGGCGCCGGAGATGTACCGGACGTTCGCCTGCCTGCCGAGCACCAGCGCGTCGAGGTCATGGGCCTCCATCTGTGCGATGGCACGCGCCCGACGGCTGACCCGCAGCGCCCGGCCGTCGGCCTCGATTTCAGTTCCCACGGGACACCTCATAGGGGTCGTACGGATATGCAGTCAGCGGCATCCAGCCGCCCTCGGTCACCACCACGATCTCCTCGCCGCGATACCCGCCGGTGCCGTCCTCCCAGACCACCGGCTCGAACACCAGCAACATGCCCTCCGGGAAGACGAAGCTGTCGTCCCACTCCTGCCCGAGATCCGTTCCGATCATCGGCATTTCAGCTGCGCTGGTGCCGATACCGTGTCCCAGGTAGAAATGCGGCAGCCAGGGCTTCTGCCCGCCGCCGGCCGCAGTTGCCGCGCGGCCGAGGTCACCACACGTGGCACCGGCCTTCGTCACCGAAAGCACTGCGTCGACAATGCGACTCCACTTGTCGAATTGCTGCTGCTGGGCCGGCGTCGGGTCCTCACCGACGATCCACGTCCGCCCATGATCGGAACAGTAGCCGTGGTAGGCGATGGACACGTCGGTCCACAGCACGTCGCCCCGCTGCAGCTCGCGCTCGGTGGTCAGCAGGGGCAGGGCCAGATCGCCGGTGGTGGTCCAGGTGCCTTCCGCCTTCGACGCGGGCATCGCCTGCCAGATCGAATCGAACATGTTGGTCGTGGCACCCAACTCGAAAGTGCGGCGCACGAATTCGGCAGACAGGTCGATCTGGCGCACACCGGGCGTCAGCGACTTGTGGATCTCGGCGATGGCCTCTTCGGTGATCTGGCAAGCTCGGCGGATGCAGGCGATCTGGTCGATCGTCTTGACGAGTTTCGCCGCACCGACCACCGGGGCGGCATCCACCGGTGTGCTGGGAAACAGTGCACTGCCGGCCAATCGCATCGCCCCGGTCAACTCGTCGGTCGCGATCGTCGCACCGGCGGGCACCAAACCGGCCAGGATCCTCGCGAATTCCGCGACACCCTCGTCGAATTCGAGGTAGACCGGCCCATGCAAGTGCCCCTCGGGCAGACCTGTTTCCATGGCCGCGCCCTCCCGGAAAGGCAGGAACAGGTGTGGGTGTTCGTCATCGGCCAGCACGACCGCGATCGGCCGCTCGACGTGCGACAGTCCCGCGTCGGCCAACGGCCAGGCGATACCGGTGGCATACATGACGTTGCTGTTGCCGAGCAGCACGAGCGCATCGACGCCCTGGTCGGCCATCGCGGCATGCAACCGGGCACCGACCTCTCGACGCATCCGGGCGACGTCGGGCTCGTCGGGAATATCGAACGGCGTGTAGCCGGTTCGGGCGATCTGAGTTACGCCCGAATTGGTGAGGGTACTCATGCTGTTGCCCCGATTGCTCCTCACGTGCGCAGCCCCAGGAACTTCTGGATGTTGGTGGACACGATCTTGACGGCGTTCTCCGGGCCGACTGCGTTCACCACCGTGGCCAGGGACTTCTCCGAGTAGCCGAAGGTGGATTCGTTGTGCGGGTAGTCACTGGACCACATCACGTTGTCGACGCCGATCTCATCGATGAGCCGCAGGCCCAGCGGATCGACCATGAACGACGCGGCCATGTGCTGGTCCCAATAGTGCCGCACCGGGTGCTGCAGTTCGTGGTTGAACATGTGCCGGTAGGAGGCCAGCATGTGCTCGGCATCCTGCAATGCGGTGGGCACCCAGGCTATTCCACCTTCGAACCAGCCGATCTTGAGGCTCGGATGCCGATCCAGAATTCCGGAGAATACGTACTTGGCGAACTGCTCACGGAAGGAGTCCACGTTGACCATCATGCCGACCACGACGCTGTTGTTCTGGCACGGAGTCTTGGGCGGGGTCTCCCCGATGTGGTGGCTGACCGGCAGGCCGGCGGCCTCGATCTCGTCCCAGACCGCGTCCATCTCGGTGCTGCCGTAATCGTAGATGTTGCCCTCGTCGTCCTTGCCCGGGTTCAGCGGCAGCAGGAACGTCTTGAGCCCCAGCGATTTCAGCTGCTCGAGGGTACTGCGAGTGCCGGCCGGATCCCACCAGTTGATCAACCCGACCCCGTAGAAATGGCCATTGCTGCTTTCCTGGAGTTCGGCCATCACCTCGTTGTAAATGCGGAACACCCGCTCACGAATCCCCTTGTCCGGGTAGTGGAAAAGGGCGAGCACAGCGTTGGGGAAGGCGAGTTCCCGGTCGATACCGTCTTCTTTGAGCTCCCGGATGCGGGCGGTGATGTTGTTGGATGCCGCACCGGCCAGGTCGTCGTACTGCATGAGCACCCGGCCGAAATCGCCACCGGTCCACGCTTTGCCCTTCATCCCGACCATGTAGGCGCCGTCCTCGTACCAGATCCGGGGGGCGGCACCTTTGAGGTCGTCGGGGAAGCGCTCGTAGAAGATGTCGTCGGCCACCGAGATGTGGTTGTCGGCCGAGAAGATCGTGGTGTCTTCAGGGAGCCCGGTCAGACCTCCCTCCGTCGCGTGGCCGCGGCGATTCTTCGGTGCGCCAAAGCCTTCCGGCGGATAGAGGGTAGTCGAAGCAGTCATCTGTGGTACTCCAATCAGGGCTGTCGGTTACCAAGTCACGGGAAGTTCGTAGACGCCGTAGGCGAGGCGGTCGTGCTTGAACGGCACCTCGTCGAGCGGAACGGCCAGGCGCAGGGTCGGGATCCGGCGCAGCAAGGTGTGGAAGACGATCTGCAGTTCGGCGCGCGCCAACTGCTGTCCGACGCACTGGTGGCGACCGTAGCCGAAGCCCAATTGCTGTCCGGCATCCCGGCTGAGGTCCAGCTTGTCGGGCTCCGGGTAGGCCTTGGCGTCCCAGTTGGCCGGAGACAGGTCGATGATGACGCCGTCACCGGCGCGGATGGTCTCGCCGCTGATCTCGATGTCCTCGAGTGCCACCCGGCGCTGGCCGGTCTGGATGATGGACAGGTAGCGCATCAGTTCCTCGACCGCGTTGGCGATCACCTTCGGATCGTCGGCCGTACGCAGGAAGTCGGCCTGCTCGGGGTTCTCGAGCAGCGCCAGGATGCCGATGCCGATCATGTTGGCGGTGGTCTCGTGCCCGGCGATCAGCAGGCCGGTGCCCAGCTGTGCGGCCTCCTTGACGCTGATCTCCCCGGCGGTCACCCGCTCGGCCAGGTCGGACACGGCGTCCTCGGACGGATTGGCCTGCTTCTCCTCGACCAGATTGATCAAGTACTGGTGCAGGCTCATCGCGCCCTTCTGCATGGCATCCGCTGCGGCGTAACGGGCCAGGCCGGCGTTGGCGTGCTCCTGGAAGAACTCGTGGTCTTCGTAGGGGACACCGAGCATCTCGCTGATCACCACGGTGGGCACCGGCAGAGCCAGCTTGGCGACCAGGTCGGCGGGCTGCGGACCGGCCAGGATCTCGTCGATGCACTCGTCGGTGATCTTCTGGATGGCCGCGCGCAACGCCTCGACCCGACGGAACGTGAACGGCTTGGACAGCATCCGGCGGAAACGGGTGTGCTCCTCGGCGTCGGAGGTGAACACCGAGCGCGGCCGTTTGTCCACGGTGGAGAGCATGTGCTCATTCCAGTGCGGGAAGCCCGAGATCCGGTCGTCCACGCTGATCCGGGCGTCGGCGAAGAGGGTCCGGGCCTCTTCGTGGCCGGTGATCAACCATGGCGTGCTGCCGTTCCAGATCTTCACGCGGAACAGGCCTTTGGGGTTGCCCAGCATGGGTGGCGGCGGCGCGAACGGGCACCGCACGTCGCGCTCCATCGGGTAGTCGGGGATGTCGGTGGTGGTCACGGAGTCGGCAAGGGTTTCAGACATTCGGTGTCATTCCTCGATCTCGATGGCTAGGGCTGGGCAGGCCGCTGCGGCGCGGCGGGCATTGTCGGTTTGGTCCGGGTCGGGAGCAGGTTCGAGTAGGACCACTACGCCGTCTTCGTCGCGCTGGTCGAACACCTCGCCGGCGTTGAGCACGCACTGCCCCGACGAGACGCACTTGTCCTGGTCGACAGTGACTTTCATATGAGGTCGCTTTCTTGAGTAACCGGCGCCATCCAGAGGCCGACGATCGCGTCGATCAGTCCCGATGCCGCGCCCTGCCAGGACGCCCGCGGTACGTTGCCGCCCTGCGCCATCGCACGTTCACGATCAGCGGCACTGTGCATCAACAGGTTGCGCGCCATGATGTTGCGTTCGGCCCGGATCTCGTCGGGCAGATCGGGCAGGCAGTTCTTCATCCCGTCGATAACCTGCACCAGCGACTCCGAACTCAGGGCGTCGCGGACCACGATGTTGTGGTAGGCGGGGTCGGTCATAACCTGCGCGGCGAACCTGGCGTACCAGGTCGGGTTCCCGAGCGCTGCAAGGTGATCGGTGAGTGGCTGCACCAGGCAGGCGACCCAGTCCCGTAGCCCCGACGCGTCACCGATGTCGGCGACCATCTGCTCACGCAGGTACTCGATCGGGCCGCGGTGCTTGTGCTCGATCGCGCGGACCAGATCGGTCTTGGTGCCGAAGTGGTAGCCGACCGCGGCGTTGTTGCCCTGCCCGGCGGCCTCGCTCACCTGCCGGTTGGACACCGCGAACACACCGTGCTCGGCATAGAGCCGCTCGGCCGCCTTGAGGATCGCCTCCTGGGTGCTGCTGGCCCGGTCGGCGCGAGCGGTCCGGTTGGCTGCTGTCACCGTTACAGTCAACGCTCCCCCTGTAATTAAGTCAAGCAGTTGATTTAAACTCGTCGGACGCTGGTCGGCGGCCGTTCCGCCGCCTCGCCGGAGCTACGCTTTTGGCTGGATAACCGGGTTTTCGACCAGAACCGTAGCGTCGGCGCCGGAGTTCAGGACTTAGGCTTGCGGACGAGGACCTTGCCCGCGACCGTGCCCCCGTCGATCGGCAACACGGTCCCGGTCACGTACCGCGACCGGTCGGTGGCGAAGTACAGGGCCGCCTCGGCCACGTCCTCGACTGTGCCCTCCCGCTTGAGCGGGCGGTCGTTGCGCATCTGGGCACGGATCCCGGCCTCGAACTCCTCGATGCGCTCGCGCTCGTCAGGGGAAGCCGACTTGGCCACGATCGCCGTGCGGATATTTCCCGGCGCGATGGCGTTGACCCGGATCTCGTAGTGGGCCAACTCGATCGCCGCGGACTTGGTGAACTGGATGACCGCCGCCTTGGACGCGCGATACGTCATCACCCCGCCGCCGGCCTGGATCCCCCCGATCGAGGTCAGGTTGAGGATCGATCCGCCTCCGTGCTCGGCCATGTACCGCGCGGCATCACGGGTGCCGGCCATGACAGCACGGACATTGACCCGCATCACGGTGTCGAAATCGGCGAGATCGTCGTCGAGGAAACGACGGTGCATCCGGCCCGAGACCCCGGCGTTGTTGACCATGACGTCCAGGCCGCCGAAGGTCTCCACCGCTGTCGACACCAGACGCCCCACCTGCTCGACGTCGCCCACGTCGGTGAACAGGAACGCGGCGTTGTCACCGAGTTCGGCGGCCAGCGCCTTGCCGCGATCCTCGTCGATGTCACCGATCACCACCTGGGCACCCTCGGCCGCGAAGCGGCGCACCAGACCTTCACCGAGACCTGACGCCCCGCCGGTGACGACCGTGACTTTTCCGGCCAGCTCGTTCATTGCACCTCTTTCAGGAATTCCAGCAGCACCGCGGTGAGCGCGGCCGGCTGTTCGATCTGCGGGCAGTGCCCGGCGCCGGGAATCACCGCACTACGGGCACCGGCGATCTGGCCGGCGATTTCGGCGGCCCAACCGGACGGCAGCAGCTTGTCACGCTCCCCCTCGACGATCATGGTCGGCACCCCGATGCGGTCATAGGCCCGTTGCGACGAAGGCATCGCCGGCGCCTCGAGTCCGGGCCGCCGAAATCGAGCCGCGGCCAGGCTTTCCCAGGCCCCCGGCGCAATGCTCGACTCGTATCTCCGCTGCACATAAGCCTCGTCGGCCGGATAGGCCAGATCGGCGAACAGTGCGGTGACGATGCGACGCATCCCGTCGATGGTCGCGTCGTAGTCGTACAACGCCGCCGAGAACTCGTTGCGCTGAATCTCCCCTCCCCCGCAGATCGCGGTGAGCGATCGCACGGGGAGCCGCGGGGCATCCGAGGTGGCATCGACCAGCAGGTTGATCGCCCCCATCGAGTTGCCGACGAAATGGGCTTGAGCGACGTCGAGTTCGGCGCAGAATCGGGCAATGTGCCGGATCCGCATTCCCCGACCGTCATTGAAATCGATGACCTTGGCACTCTCACCGAAACCCAGCATGTCGGGTGCCAGCACGCGGTAATGCTCGGAGAGTGCGCCGATGGCGTGCTCCCAACCCAGTTCGGCACCGGCGCCGAACTCGCCGCCGTGCAGCAGCACGACGGGGTCACCTTGCCCGGCTTCCAGGTAGCTGGTGGTCAGACCGTCGACGTCAATGGTCTTGCGTACGAATGTGCGCTGGGCCGTCATTGGGCGACTCCGTCGGACCGGCCGAACGTCAACAGCTGGGTGGCCAGCATGTCGAGTTGGCCGCGTACCGGCCCGTCGGCCAATTCGCCTGCCTCGTCCCAGATCTGATCGGCCGAGTTGATCGCCACCCCCAACGGTGTGGGCCAGGCCCGCAACGCATGACCGATCGAACGCAACTGCCCCAGCGTTCCTACCGCGGCCTGCCAACCGTAGGCGCAACTGATGCAACCCCACGGGGTGTTGTCCAGGTATACCCGTGGATCCTCCCGCAGGTCCTCAATGTAGTCGAGGGCGTTCTTGACCAGACCGGAGATCGCGCCGTGGTAACCGGGTGAGCCCACCACCACGGCGTCGGCGTCTCGCAGCGCGGAGACGAACTCCAGCGCCGCGGGTGTGCGCTCCAACGAGTGCGGCGCATACATCGGCAGCTCCAGATCAGGTCCCGCGAACATCCGGGTCCGGCCGCCCTGGCGCTCCACCGATTCCAGGCAATAGCGCACCACCCGCTCGGTCGACGAATCGGCGCGCAGCGTACCGCCGAGCCCGACGACGAACGGGACTTTCTCGGCTGACGTCATGTCTTCCTCATTTGATCGCAATGGGATTCACCGGTGACCCGACCGCACCGGTCACCCGCAGCGGAGGCGCAATCAGCTGGAATTCGTACACACCATCGGCGGCACAATCGGCGGCCAGTGCGCCCAGATCCCAGTATTCACCGAGCATCAGGCCCATGTCGCGCAGACAGAGCATGTGCATCGGCAAGAAGGTCCCCTCGACACCGTTGGCGGGGTCAGGATCCTCGACCATCAGGTTGTCGGCGGCCACCGCGGCCACCTGATGGTCGTGCAGCCAGGAGGCGCAGCGCCAATCCAGCCCGGAGCCAGGCTCGGTGCCGTCGCCGCTGGCCAAAAACCTCGTCCACCAACCGGTGTGCACCACAACGATGTCTCCGGGGGTGATGGTGACCCCTTGGGCTGCGGCCACGTCGTCGAGCTCAGCCGCGCCGATCGGGTTGCCGGGTTCCAGGAATTGGCCGGCACCTCGGTGACGGACCACGTCAAGCAGCACCCCGCGCGAGGTGATGCCCTTACCGTCCACCTTGTCGATACCGCAGTGGAAGGCACCGAAGCTGGTGACCGAATCGGCGGGGAATCCGTTGTAGAGCTTGTCCTCGTAATAGACATGCGACAGCGCGTCCCATTGTGTGGCGGCCTGCAGCGGCATGACGATCATGTCGTCGTTGAAGCGGAACGGATTGTCCACGAAGAACTCGCTGACCTGGTGGGCCACCGAATTACGCAGCCATTGCGGGCCGTACTGAGTCAACGTGTTGGCGTCCCCGCCGTCGACCGTCATCACGTGCGTCGGGTTCTGCCGGAACTGGAACGCCCCCTGTGGACCGGCCGAGGAGAAGTCACCGCCGAGCGCGAACACCTTGCCCTGCTTCACCAGTGAGGCACCATGGGCGACTTTGTCCGGGGTGATCAGGTTCAGGGTGCCGAGCTCGTCGGCATCCCCCCAGCGTCCCCAGTTGCGCACATCGTCGGCGACCTTGCGGAAGTCGCTCATCGTCCCGGACATGGTCAGCTCCTGTCGTCTGCGGCATCGAGCAGGGCCGACTCGCGCTGGGCGAGGATTCCGCCGTCCGCCCAGATCACCTGCCCGGTCACATAACTGGCTGCCGCGCTGCCGAGGAATGCCAGCACCGAAGCCTGCTCGGCAGCCTCGGATTTGCGGCCCAACGGTGTCGTGAACGAATCGAGAAACTGCTGCCCATAGGCGGTGCGCAGCTGGTCGAGGATCGGTGTCTCGGTAACCCCCGGCGCGCTGCAGTTGATCCGGATCCCGCGAGCCCCGAGTTCGGTGGCCCGCCACATCGCGTAGAGAATCATCGCCTCCTTGGACAACCGGTAGCCCCCGTCAGCAAGAGCATCGGGGTGGTCGGCGCACCATTGCAACCCCGCATCGACCGATCGGGTCTTGAGTAATCCCACTGTGGTCGCGCGGTTCTCGCGGTAACCCGAAGCCGCCAGCGAGGACACCGAGGTGATCGAACCACCCGC
The DNA here is from genome assembly GCF_055419505.1 of Mycobacterium sp. IDUB_9. Taxonomy (NCBI): domain Bacteria; kingdom Bacillati; phylum Actinomycetota; class Actinomycetes; order Mycobacteriales; family Mycobacteriaceae; genus Mycobacterium; species Mycobacterium sp. IDUB_9. Next base: position 200,609 of record NZ_JBVAXU010000007.1, read on the forward strand.
TGGGATCCGGTCCACCAACGCCTCGGTGAACTGCCGAGTGCCCAGAAAGTTGATCCGAACCACCAGAAGCGGGTTGCCGATGCCCGAGGACACGCCGGCCACATTGAAGAGGGCGTCCACCGGTCCGTCGATCGCGCCGGATGCACGATCGACGGACTCCGGGTCCGCAAGGTCCAGTTCGATGAACCTGTCGGGTAGGCGCTCGGGTGGCCGGACGTCCAGGCCCGTCACCCGGGCGCCGAGCTCACCCAGCGCGCGGGTCACCTCGGCGCCGATGCCCGACCCACAGCCGGTGACCACAACGTGCTTGCCGTCGTAGCGCACCAACTCGCTGATTGGGGTCACGTGTGCGGGTTCCTCTCAGCCGGCGGATTCGCGGGCTGACTTCTCGGCCTGAGCCGCCTTGACCCGACCCTCGTTGATCTCGGCCATCGCCTCGGGGATCTCGCCGGCGGTGAACTTGTCGCGGCCGGTGGGCAGGCCACCGAAGGCGTAGGTCTCGTCGAACAGTGGGGCCTCCGACGGGCGTCGACGCGCCTCGACCTTCTCGATGACCGGTTCCAGGCGCTTGGCCTTGTCCGCCACCGCTTTTGCGTCCCGCTCAATGAACTCGGGAAGGATCTCCTTGCCCATCAGCTCGATGGACTCCATGGTGCCTTCGTGGCTGCGCGGGTTGAGCAGCAGGATGATCTCGTCGACCCCGCTCGCCTCGTAGCTGCGCAGGAATTCGCGCACGGTGTCGGGCGAACCGATCGCACCGCGGCCGGGGCCGTACGCCAGTGTCGGATCCTCCTTGACCGCCTGCTCGTAACGCTCCCACACCTTGGTGCGGCCGGGGGTGTGCATCCCCGTCAGGTAGTAGTGCATGATCCCGAACGAGAAGAAGCCACCGCCGATTCCCAGACGCTTGAGTGCCTCGTCGTCCGACTTCGCCACCATCATCGACAGGTCACCGCCGATGGCAAGTACGTTGGGGTTGATCGCCGGGGTGATGGGTGCACCCTGCTCTTCGAATTCCTTGTAGTAACCGTCGACCCGTTCCTTGAGCGCCTCGGGACCGGTGTAGGCGAAGCTCAGCGCACCGATGGCCTTCTGGGCCGCCATCTGCACCGACGACGGGCGGGTGCAGGCGACCCACACCGGCGGGTGCGGTTTCTGCAGCGGCTTGGGAATGACGTTGCGGGCAGGCATCTCGACGTGCTCGCCTTTGAAGCCCGTGAAGGGGGCTTCCGTCATACAGCGGATCGAAACCTCAAGGGCCTCTTCCCACATGGTGCGCTTGTCGGCTGGGTCGATGTCGAAACCGCCCAGCTCGGCGACCGAGGAGCCCTCACCGGTGCCGAACTCGACCCGCCCGTTGGACAGGTGATCCAGGGTGGCGACCCGCTCGGCGATCCGGGCCGGGTGGTTGATCGGCGGGGGCAGGTGCATGACACCGAAACCCAACCGGATGTCCTTGGTGCGCTGGCTGGCCGCGGCCAGGAACATCTCCGGCGCGGTGGAGTGGCAGTACTCCTCGAGGAAGTGGTGCTCGGTCAGCCAGACGGTGGAGAAACCGGCCTTGTCGGCCGCCTCGACCTCGGTCAGCCCGTGCTGGAACAGCTGATGTTCGTCATCCTCCGACCACGGCCGGGGCAGTGGGAACTCGTAGAACAGCGAAATCTTCATCGGTTTCCTCCTGGGGTGTTGCTGACGTTGTCCTGGACTGTTTGATTGGCGGCGGGTGAAATAGGTTGTGCAACAAGCTGTTCGGCTTGGAGGTCGGCAATGTGTCTGGCTGCCACATACCCGAAGGTCATCGCAGGCCCGATGGTCGCGCCCGCACCGGCGTAGCTTCGGCCCATGACGGCGGCCGAGGCGTTGCCCACCGCGTAGAGCCCGTCCACGGCGGAATCGTCGGCACGCAGGACGCGCCCGTTCTCGTCGGTGCGCAGCCCGCCCGAGGTGCCCAGGTCGCCGAGGATGATCTGGAACGCGTAGTACGGCGGTTTACCGAGTGGACGCAGATTCGGGTTGGGCAGGGTCGGGTCTCCGTAATAGTTGTCGTATGCGCTGTCGCCGCGGTTGAAGTCGTCGTCGTGACCGGTCTGAGCCAACTGGTTGAACCGCTCGGCGGTGGCCTGAAGATTCTGTGCGGGTACACCGATCTTTCCGGCCAACTCCGCCCAGCTCTGCGCTTCGACCACCACACCGGAGTCCAGCCAGGCTCGCGGCACCTTGCGCCCGGTGGGAACGGGGGCGAACGGGATCTTCGGGATGGGCAGGTGCCCGCCCACCACGTACCGGTGGAACGAGTCGATGTCGGTGACCAGCCAACATGGGATATGGCCCACCCCTGATTGCTGGCCCTCGATCATCGCGTGGGCGAAATCCATATAGGGCGCGGCCTCGTTGATGAACCGCTTGCCCTCGCCGTTGACCACGAACTGTGACGGCATCATCCGCTCGTTGAGCATGAACTGCAGCCGCCCGTCGGGCCAGCAGATGGCCGGGAACCACCACGCCTCGTCGAGCAGTTCGGTGGCACCGCCGGCCTTCTCGCCGGCCCTGATACCGTCGCCGGTGGCGGCCGGATTGCCGAAGCTCCAGTCCTTCTCGAGTACCGGGAGGTGCTCCTTGCGCCAGGCGATGTCATGGTCGAAGCCGCCGGAGGCCAGGACCACGCCACCGGTGGCCCGGATCCGCAGCGGCTTGCCGTCACGTTCCACCACCGCGCCGAGCACCTCGCCGTCCGCACCGGTGATCAGCGAAGTCATCGGTGCATCCAGCCACAGCGGGACGTCGTGCTGCTTGAGTGCCAGCCGCATTCGGGCGGCCAGCGACTGTCCGATGGCCGCCATCCGGTCACCGAAAACCCGTGCCCGCACCATCCGCCAGATCAGCTTCAGCAGCACCGCCTTGCCGCGCCAGTTCTGTCGGATCTGGTAGAACAGCCGAAGATCCTTGGGCGCGAACCAGATTCCCTTGGGTGCCAGGGCCAGCGGGGCGAGCAACTCCTGCTCGTGTTCGCCGAGCTTGCGTAGATCGATGGCCGGGACGTTGATGGTGCTGCCCAGTGCCGAGCCGCCGGGCAGTTCCGGGTAGTAGTCGGCGTAGCCGGGCTTCCAGACGAACTCGAACCAGCCGCTGTTGCGCTCCAGGAAGTCCATCATCTCCGGCGCCGCCTCGACGTACTTTCGCAGCCTGGCATCGCTGACGGTGCCCTCGGTGATCTGCTTCAGGTAGTCGAACACCCCGTCGGGTGAGGGCACATAGCCGGCCCGGCGTTGCGACGGCGCTCCCGGCACCCAGATGCCGCCGCCGGAAAGGGCGGTGGAACCGCCGAAGTGGGAGGACTTTTCGACCACGAGGGTTTTGAGGCCGGCCGCGTCAGCCGTCAGCGCCGCCGTCATGCCGCCGCCCCCGGAACCGATGACAAGCACGTCGACCGTTTCGTCGAAGCCTTCATCGGCGGTCTGTGCAGTGGTGTCTGAATTCATGCTGCGATTCCTACCGCCGTCCTGATTGCGAATCCTGCGATCAATTCCGGTGCCGCCCGGTAAAAATGGTTCTCGGTCTGGTACCGCCCGTTGGCTGCCATCGCCGCGAATGCAGCCACCCAGGTGCGGATTTCATGCGCCGAGTTGCCCCCCTCGGTAGCGATGAAGTCGTTGGACCACTGGTCCAGATCGGTCAACCGACCTTGGTCGAAGATCTCCAGCAGGCTGTGGTCCCACTCGGGGTTCAGCGGCCGTAACGCACTGTCACCGTGGGCAAAGTCGTGTGCAGCCTGGCTCACTGCGCTCTGCCGGGCCAGCCGTTGTTCGTCGGTCATCGGGGCCCCGTGCACGATCCGGTCCAGCGCGGCCGGCGGGGCCGTCGCCAGCGTCGGGACCGGCGGATCATGCGACAGTCCACCGGAACCCAGTACCAGCACCCGCTTGTCGAGGGTGGCCAGAAAGGCACCGACCGCCGCACCGAGTGCTCGGGTCCGCGACAGCGGACCCAGCGGGGTGGCGACGGAATTGACGAAGATCGGCACGATGGGACGCGCTGTCGCTTCGCCGAATAACGCCTGCAGCGGCTGCACGGTGCCATGGTCGACGTCCATGCTCGTCGAGATGGCGACGTCGACGCCGGATTCCCAGGCCGCCTCGGCACATTGCCGGGCGATGTCGCCCGCGACGTCCAGCGCACCCCGATACGTCCCGTAGTCACCCACTCCGGCCGCGGCGGTGCCGATGCAGAAGGGGGGCATCAGCCGGTAGAAGAATCCGTTGTAGTGATCCGGCGAGAACGTCACGACGAGTTCGGGGTCGTAGTCGGCAACAAACTCGCGAGCACTCCCGACCGCTGCCCCGATCTCGTCGAGGAGGTCAGCCGACGGTCCCGGAAGATTCAGCAGTGGGCTGTGGGACATACAACACAGGGCTACTGGCACCGTTCACTCCTCCCTCCGTCAGATGGAGTACGTCGAACAGGGCTTTACTCAGTTCGGGGGCACGCTGGGCGATGTCGGCCCCGGCAATGCACCGATCCGGGCGCAGTACCAGCACCGATTCGGCGTGCACGTCGAACCAGGATTTGAGTGCACCCGTACGGTCACCGACGATCACCACGGATCCGTCGTCGTGGTCGGCGTCGTGGCCCGTCCAGAACAACTGGGTCTGCGGCCTGGCGGCGATGAACTTCGCGCCCAGGGCTTTCCAACGTGCGTAGGCCTGCTCGCCGAGCAATGCGCGCGGACTGTTGTTCCAGCACAGCACTGCGAAGTTGAGCCCGATCACATCGTCGAGCAGAACGTTCGACTGCTCGCGGGTGTCGACCCGGGGTTGGATGAACAACGTGCCCACGGGCGAGTCTGCCGTCGGCGGCTGCGGGTGGTAAACCGCGCCCTGGTCATAACGTGGCATCGGCTTGAACCGCATCTCCAACACGTAGCGCTTGAGCGCCGGAACTACCGATGCACCGCGAATCAGCTTGTCCCGCAACATCGCAACCTTGCGATTGGTGGGCGAGATGACCCGCCCCACCAGGGTGGAGAGATCGATCATGGCTCGGGCGTGCTTGCGGCGCTCGGTGTCGTAGCTGTCCAGCAACTCCTCGGCTGCCTGGCCCTTGGCGACCGCGGCCAGCTTCCAGCCGAGGTTGGCGGCATCCCGGATACCGCTGTTGTATCCCTGCCCCTGCCACACCGGCATCAGGTGCGCGGCGTCGCCGGCCAACAGGAATCGGCCCTTACGGAAGTTGCCGGCGATACGGGAATGGTGGGTGTAGACCCGGCGACGGATCACGTCCACCTGATCCGGATGCGGGACGAAGGGGGCCAGCAGCCGTGCCACGAAGTCGGGATCTTCGGCCTGCTCATCAGTTTCGTCGGCATGGATCATGAACTCGAACCGCCGGATGCCATGGGCGATCGAGATCGAGGCGTACGGCCTGTCCGGGTCGGCGCCGACCTCACTGTTCGGGTGTCCCAGTGGGTCATTTTCCAAATCGACCACCACCCAGCGGGTCGCTGAGGTGGTGCCCTCGAACGACACCCCCATCATGCCGCGGGTGGCGCTGCGCCCGCCGTCACAGCCGACCACGTAGCGCGCACGCACCGCGGGCAGGTCCGGTCCGAATTCGACCTTGACACCATCGGCGGTCTCGACGGCCGATTCCATCCGGCGTCCCCAAGCCACCTCCACGTGAGGGAACCGGTCCAGACCGACCAGCAGCTGTGCGTCGACGAGTGGCTGAACGAACCCGTTGCGCTTGGGCCAGCCGAATCGTGCGTCCGGGGGCGCCATTTCGGCCAGCAACCGGCGGCTGCCGTCGTAGAACCGCAGGATCTGATTGGGCACGGTGTGCGGCAGGACCGCCTCCACCAACCCGATGGACTGGAAGGTGCGCAGCGATTCGTCGTCGAGCCCGACGCCACGGGGGTAGTCGATGAGGGTGTCGCGTTCCTCCACCACGAGCGTCCGGACGCCCTGGATTCCGAGGACATTCGCCAGGGTCAGGCCGACCGGCCCGGCCCCGACGATGAGGACGTCCACCTCCTGGTCGGTCACGCCGGCCTGCTGTTCTTCGCGCGAGCGCTCATCGCCGGTCTGCCCAGCAGGAAGTCGAGATGCAGGCGGTTGAACGTCTCGGGGTCTTCGTATTGCGGCCAGTGCCCGCAGTCGGCCATCACCTCGAACACCGCACCCGGGATCATCTCCGAGATGCGTCTGCCCTCACTGACGTCGGCGGTAGGGTCATCGCTGGTCCACAAGACCAGAGTCGGCGCGGTGATCGAGCCGTATTCCTTCTCCCCCAGCAGGTTCCGAGCACGGATCTCGGGATCCTGCAGTGCCATGATGTCGCTCATCGCGGCGACGAAACCAGGCTGGCGGTACACCGCCTGACGACTCGCCACAATGTCGTCGTAACCCTTTGACTTGTCGGCCATCAACCACTTGATCCGGGCCTGCACGGTCTCCCAGCTCGGGTTCTCCGCGGCCGCCATCGACAGCGTGATGATCCGCTTCATCACCTCGGGGTCGGCTTGTGATCCACCGGCGGTGTTGAGTACCAACCGGTCGATGCGACCCGGATGATCGGCAGCGGCCCGCGCGGCCACCCAGCCGCCCAGCGATTCACCGGAGATGTGGGCACGGTCAGCGCCGATCGTGTCGAGGAAGCCGATCAGGTGATCGACATAGTGCGACACCTCCAGGGGATGTCCCGGCTTGTCGGTGTAGCCGTGCCCGAGCATGTCGATCGACCACGTCGAGAAATGCTCGGCGTGGGATTCCAGGTTGCGCACATAGGCCTCGGCATGTCCGCCCGACCCGTGCAGCAGAACGAGCACAGGCAGTTTCGGGTCGCCGGCATGCAGGTAGCGGGTACGGATGCCGCCGACATCGAGGTAGCCCTGCGAGAACGCCACGCCTTGGAGGTCAGCCCAGACGCTCTCGTGCTCGGTGGCCGAAACGGAACCGGATGCCGGCCCGGCGGCAGTGCTGGTCATGTTCCCCTCTCCGGAGATCGGGAGAATGATATTCTCCGAATTTGTAAGCACTTTGCTCATATAGCGCACACCAGAGTGCATTATTATCAGAGCATCACTCTCGCGGTTCTATCTGTCAAGGAGGGCGCGATGTCGGCCAAGGCAACCCAGCCGCAGCCACAATCGAAGACCGACGGCTCCCCCACCGGTGTGCCCGGTTCGCAGACGCTGGCGCGCGGGCTGAGCGCGCTCGCGGCCATCGCCGCAGCCCCGACCGGGCTCACCGTGCAACAGGTCGCCGACCACGTCGGAGCCCATCGCACGATCGTCTACCGGCTATTGGCCACCCTGAGCCAATTCCGTTATGTGACAAAGGGTGAAGATGGCCGCTACCGGCCCGGCGCCGGGCTGGCGGCCCTGGGCTCGTCGTTCGACAACAACATGCGCCAGCTCAGCGTCCCGACCTTGCGCGCACTTGCCGACGAACTCGGCAGCACGGTGTCCCTACTGGTGGCCGAGGGCGATCAGCAGGTGGCCGTGGCGGTGATCGTCCCGACGCAGGTGTTCTACCAACTGTCCTTCCATGAGGGCAGCCGCCACCCGCTCGACCGGGGTGCGGCCGGGGTGGCGTTGTTGGCGAGCATGCCGCCGCGGCCCGGCGAACGTGAACTGGTGCGCCAGACCCGCGAACAGGGCTGGGTGATCACCCACGGCGAGATCGAACCGGACACCTATGGCCTTGCTGTCCCCGTACGTCGACGCCTGCCGTCACCGCCCACCTGCATCAACCTCATCTCGCACCGCGAAGACGTCGTGCTGGGTGGCAAGGACGCGGTGGTGCGAGCAGCAAACGAATTATCGACAATCCTGTACTGAGAAGGGAATGACAGTGACCCGTAACGAAATTCGCTGGGACGACGAAGTCGACGTCGTAGTGCTGGGCAGCGGTGGCGCCGGGCTCACCGCGGCGTTGACCGCATCGGTCGGCGGCGCGTCGGTCGCAATCTACGAGAAAGCACCCACGGTCGGCGGTACAACGGCGGTTTCCGGCGGCATCGTGTGGATCCCCGCCCATGACCGCAGCGCCGACGGGCCGTTGCCGGTCTCCGATGCGGTGGACTACCTACAGGCCCAATCACTTGGCTACATGGACGCCGATCTGGTGGACACCTTCGTGCGCACCGGCCCGGCGATGCTCGATTTCGTCGAGGAACACAGTGAGCTGCGCTTCGCGGTCGCCGAAGGCTTCCCCGATTACAAGCCCGAACTGCCGGGCGGGCGCCCGGGCGGCGGCCGCTCCCTGAGCGCAGGTCCGGTGGATCAGGGCAAGCTCGGTGTCTGGCGGGACCGGATCACCTCCTTCCCTGCGGATTTCAGCAATGTCGGCATCGACGCGGAAACCCGGGCCCGCATTCACGCCGTGTCCGACGACCCGGACGCCGACCTGTGTGTGGCCGGCACCGCCTTGATCGCCGGTCTACTGCGCGGCCTGCTCGACCGTGGCATCCAACCGGTCACCGAAGCCCGCGCCGTCGAACTGATCGGTGACCACACCGGCATCACGGGGGTACGCATCAACGTCAGCAGCACCGACGGTGCCGACGTTCGTATCCGCGCCCGCAGCGGCATCGTGCTGGCCACCGGCGGCTTCGAATGGGACACCAAACTGGTCGAGGCCTACCTGCGCGGCCCCATGCGCGGCGCGGTATCCCCGCCGAACAACACCGGCGACGGGCTGCGGATGGCCATGGCACACGGCGCCGACCTGGCCAACATGGGTGAAGCGTGGTGGGTTCCGATCGTGCAGCTCCCCGGAGACACCATCGACGGCCACCCGCGCAGCCGCAGCGTCCGGCTGGAACGCACCCGGCCACGCAGCATCATCGTCAGCCGGGCCGGCAAGCGCTTCCTCAACGAGGCAGGCGAGTACAACTCGATGGCTGGGGCCTTCCAGTACCTCGACCCCAAACTCGGCTACGCCAACGATCCGGCCTGGATCGTGTTCGACTCCGGGCACCTGCAGCGCTACGGCTTCCTCGGCGTCGAGCCAGGCGACGCGGCGCCGGACTGGTTTTGCGAATCGGCCACTCTTGCCGAACTCGGCGCCAAGACCGGAATCGATCCCGAAGGTCTGGCCGCGACCCTGGCCCGGTGGAATGCCAACGTCGCCAACGAGATCGACCCCGACTTCGGCCGCGGATCCAGCGCCTACGACGGGTACTGGGGCGACAATTCGGCCGCCACTCCGGCGGGCCAGACGCTCGGGCCGCTCGATACCGCACCGTACTACGCGGTACCGGTCAAGATCGGTGCCATGGGCACCAAAGGTGGACCACGCACCGACCGAGACGGCCGTGTCCTGCACGTCAACGGCGCGCCGATCCCGGGCCTGTTCGCCGCGGGCAACGCGATGGGCGGCGTGACCGGGAAGGCGTACGGCGGTGCGGGCGGCACCCTTGGGCCGGCCATGGTATTCGGGTACCGCGCGGGACAGGCCGCCGCCGAGAACTCAAGAACAGCTATGGATGCAGCCTCGGCCGACCTACTCGCCTGAGCTCGCGCAGGCCTGCGTTTGCCACGGCAGGCTAAAGTTATAACACCGTTGCACTTTTGTTCGGGTTGTGGTTAGCATCACATCGCCCATTGCCCGCCGGTCTCAGGTCGCGGTCGCGACCGCGTCCAGCCAATCGAGAAAGGCACTCCGTGACTGAACTTCGGTTCGACGGCCGCACCGCGATCGTCACCGGCGCAGGCGGTAATCCCAGCATCGGCCGCTCCCACGCATTGCTGCTGGCCCAGCGCGGCGCGAACGTCGTCGTCAACGACATCGGCAGGAGCGCCGCACCGGGCTATGAGGGAACCGCGTCGGCCGACGCGGTGGTCGAAGAGATCCGCCGCGCGGGCGGAAGCGCTGTCGCAGACCATAATTCGATCGCGACAGAGGAGGGCGCGGCCGCGCTGATCCACACGGCGATCGACGCGTTCGGCCGGGTGGATGTCCTCGTCAACAACGCCGGCATCTCGATCGCCGCGGCGTTCGACGAAATGACTTCGCACGATATCCGCCAGCACATCGACATCAACCTGATGGGTACCATCTGGACGTGCCGCGCGGCGTGGCCGCACATGAAAGCCAACGGCTATGGACGTATCGTCAATACCGGCTCGGGGGCGTTCGCCGGCGCGCCGCTCCTGGTGGCGTACAGCACGAGCAAAGGCGGAATATTCTCGTTCACCCGCGCGCTCGCCGGCGAGGGCGCGGCATATGGCATAAAGGTCAACAATCTCAATCCCGGTGCGTTCACCCGCATGGTGGCCGCCCAACAGGATGAGAGCTCCCCGATGTACCAGATGGCGAAGACCGCGCTGCCGCCGGAATTGGTGGCCCCGGTCGCTGCGTTTCTGTCGCATGAGAGTTGCCCGGTGAATGGCGACACCGTCAACGGTGCCGGCGGGCTCGTGAATCGGGTGTACCTGGCCGAAACCGCCGGCTTCACCCAGAGACCGTTGACGATCGAAACCGTCGCCGAGCGCTGGGCTGAAGTAATCGAGGGGACGCCCGAGCGCGCTGTACCGATCGCCGCACACGATCCCCGGGATTGGAACGTCAAGCAGTATGTCGCAGCCGAGCGTGGTTGAGGCGAAACATGTTGCACTCCTGGCTGTTCCAGTATTTCGACTACGGCTCGTCGACGCGCTTTTAACACTTTGAGCTACAAGTACAACGGTGTTGCATTTTAGTTCAGATGTGGTTAGCATCACAATGTCGCAGCCGAAAGGTCATCAGCCCGCCTTGGTCGGCAAGCGCTTGACGGACCAGGAAATCCGGTGCCCTGCAAAGAAATCGACGGAGAGGCCGACATGCTCGACGAACGCCTGACATTTGAGAATCCGCTGACAGCCGAAGCCGGCATGATCGTTGACCGGACCAGCCAACCCCGAGAGGCCGCGAAGCTACCTCAAGACCTCGTCCTGGTTTCGGCCGACAACCACATCGAACTCACCGAGGACATCTTCTACGAGCACTTTCCGGCGGACCGCCGCGAAGCCGCGCCCCGTGTGTGGTTCGACCGCTATTGGCGCGTCGGCTTCCCGGATTCCATGCAGGCATATCCGGAAAGTGCCGACGTCGACACCGCACTGGCCCGCTCCGTCCTCAACGATGGATTCGAATTCGGTGTTCGCAACCGCCATCTCGACGCCGAGGGCATCGACAAGGAAATCGTCTATCCGCAAAGCCTGCTGGCCTTCATCCGCTACCCGGACCAAGAGATGCAAGAGCTCATGTACCGGACCTACAACGAGTACATAGCCGAGCTGGACAAGAAGAATCCCGGCCGCTTCTACGGCGTCGGCATCTGCAGCAATTGGTGGGACCCCGATCATGCGGAGAAAGCAATTCAGCAGATCGTGGACCTCGGACTCAAGAGCTTCATGCTTCCCTTCAGCCCGGGCAAGAATGCGCACGGCGAGGCCATCGACTACGACAGCCCTGACATGGACCGCTTCTGGGCGTGCGTGGCCGAGGCGAACCTGCCGGTCAACTTCCACATCGGAGAAGTGCCGTCCTCTGGCGGCCGGGGCGGGTTCGGAACGTTCTTCCTGATGCAGGCCGCACCCTTCCGTCGCGCCTTCGGCGCCCTCATCTTCGGTGGCATCTTCGACCGCCATCCGAACCTGCAGGTCGTTTTCGCCGAGGGGGGCATCAACTGGATCGCCGGCGCGCTCCAGGACGCCGAGCTCACCTACGGTGCCCATCGCGAACTCTTCGACTGGCCGATGAAACACCGCCCGAGCCACTACTGGCAGAACAACATGTTCGCGACGTTCCAGACCGACACGATCGGCCTCAAGCTGCTGGACTATCTGGGCGCCGACCGCGTCATGTGGGCCCAGGACTATCCGCACAGTGAAGGCACATTCGGATACTCCGCGAGCGCGATCAACGAGGTCATCGCGGCAACCTCACCTGAGAACGCACGAAAGATCCTCAGCGAGAACGCGATCAACCTGTACAAGCTCAGTTGAGCATCGGCAGGTGGGCGGCGGATACGCCGCGATGACAACAGAGTGGTGAGCGTCACCGTCGGAATATGTCTAGTGCGCTAGACAGTTGTACGCTACGGAATAGTTGTTACACGTAGCGCCGACGCCCAGAAGGTCACCCATGCATCACGTTGAAACCCGCCATAGCACCCCGGCCCACGGCGCCAAGCCCGATCTGGGACGATTTGGCGCCTGGACGGGAGACCCGGTCTCCCCACCTGTCGCTCGAGAAATTGAGAAACTGGGTTATGGCGCCGTATGGGTCAACAGCACAGCTCCCAGTGACTTGTCATGGGTTGAACCCATCTTCGAGCAGACCACCACGCTGAAAGCCGCTACCGGCATCATCAACATCTGGGCCTCGCCTGCCGGACCCGTCGCCGAGGCATTTCACCGTGTCGACCAAAAGTATCCGGGCCGGTTCCTGCTCGGAATCGGTGCGGGCCACCGCGAACACATTTCGCAGTGGGAGAAGCCGTACGACGCGCTCAACAAGTATCTCGGCGAACTCGACCGCTACGGCGTACCGGCAGACCGCCGCATCCTCGCCGCGCTCGGCGACCGAGTGCTGCAGCTATCCGCGGCACGCGGCGCGGGGGCGCACCCGTACCTCACCACGCCGGAACACACCGCCCGGGCGCGCGAAGTGATGGGGCCGGCAGCCTTTCTCGCTCCGGAGCAGAAGGTGGTGCTGTCGTCAGATGCCGGATCGGCCCGAGCTATCGGGCGCGAAGCCGTCGGCCTCTATCTCGGGCTCAACAACTACCTCAACAGCTGGAAACGAATGGGGTTCTCCGACAAGGACATCACCAAGCCAGGTAGTGACGACCTGATCGATGCCGTCATCGCGTACGGCACCGCGCCCCAAATCGCCCGGCGCCTGCACCAACACCTCACTGCCGGGGCTGACCACGTCGCCATCCAAGTCATCGAAGCCGACAAACTGCTGCCCGTGCTCACGGCTCTGGCACCCGCACTGGGCTCTGGACCGCTGTGAATTCGTCCGCCAGAAAATCAGCAGCGGCGCCGCCCGAACGCCTGAAACTGGGCCAGCAGTTGTCATTTGCCCTGTACGGCGCTGCGAACCGGATGGTCCGCCAGCACAAACCGTTTCTGGAGCCATTGGGTCTGACGTTCCCCCAGTATCTCGTCATATTGGCGCTGCTCGACGGCGCGCCGCTTTCGGTCGGCGCACTGGGTGCTCGGCTGGATATGGATACGGGCACGATCACACCACTCGTGAAGAGACTCGAGACCACCGGAATGGTTACGCGGACTCGAGACCGCGCCGACGAGCGGCGAGTGCTGGTCGACCTGACGCCGCGCGGCCGTGCGCTCGAACCCGACATCCGCGGAATCACCGACCAGATCAAGTCAGCATGCCAGCTCACCGAGAGCGGTTTGGACGACCTTCGGCGCACGCTCGAAGGCCTCGCCCATCCCGCCGAGTAGTGAGTGGCGCATCGAGACATCCCAGACATCTAGAAAGGCAAAATCGCAATGAAAATAGGAATTGTAGGTACTGGGCACATCGGCAAGACGCTCACTCAGAAGTTGGCCGCCGCCGGACACGACGTGAAGGTCGCCAACTCGCGTGGTCCGGAAACGATCGAGCCCGACGTACTGAAGTCGGGCGCCCGTCCGGTCGTCGCGGCCCAGGCAGTCAACGACGTCGACGTCGTGATCCTCTCCATCCCGTTCAACACACTTCCCGAGTTCGCTCCCGTACTTGCGGGGGTGCCCGCAGAGACGGTCATCATCGACACGTCCAACTACTATCCCTCTCGGGATTCGCAGATCGAGGCAGTGGAAGCGGGCCAGGTCGAGAGTCTGTGGGTTGCCGAACAGCTCGGGCGGCCGATTGTGAAGGCGTGGAACGCAATCGGATCCCATTCACTCGCAGAAAAGGGCGCCCCGGCCAAAACCGCGGGCCGCATTGCCATCCCGGTCGCCGCCGAGGACGACGAACAACGTGCGGTGGGCATCGCACTGGTCGACGACACCGGATTCGATGGATTCGATGCAGGCACATTGGCGGAGTCATGGCGCCAGCAGCCCGGGACTCCGTGCTATTGCACCGACCTCGCCCTTGACGAAATGCCTGCTGCGTCAGCATCCGCCGACTCCACCAGATCGCCGCGACGCCGGGAACTGGCAGCCGCCGCCATCGCAGAACGGTTCGGTGACGTCACCAATCCGAAGAACCCGGACCCGGAGTGGGCGGTGCGACTGAATCGCGCCCTCTTCTTGTGAAAACGCAGGCCGACTGCGGTCACCAGCCGGCGGCTTGACCGCCGTCGACAAAATGGTCCCCGCCGGTGATGAAAGAGGCTGCGTCAGAGGCGAGAAACGCCACCATGTTCGAGACCTCGCGTGGCTCGGCGCAGCGATCCATCGCCGCGCCGCTGCCCGCTAGTCTGCGCACATCCTCCATGCCGGAGTTGAGCATCATCGGCGTAGCGACCGGTCCCGGCATCACGCAGTTGACCCGGATTCCCTTCTTCGCGTACTCGACAGCGGCCGCCCGGGTGAGACCGCGCACCGCGAATTTGGCTGCGGTGTAGCCGGCGTTCGGAACATGCCGGACGTGTGCGAATCCCGCCACGGAGGCGATGTTGACAATCGAACCGCCGCCGGCGTCGGTCATGCCCGGAATCACCGCCCGCATGCCGTAGAACACCCCGTGCTGATCGACCGCAATCGTTCTCAGATAGTCGTCGACGGTCAGTTCCGCGGTGTGGGCGAATGGACCGGGGACTCCAGCGTTGTTCACGAGGACTGTCACGGGCCCCCACTTTTTGGTGACACGGTCGACCACATCAGTCCACTGTTCCGGCTCGGTCACGTCCAGATCGAAAAACTCTCCCCCGGAGCCAAGCTCTTTCGCAACAGCCCGCCCCTCGTCCCCCAATACATCGGCAATTGCGACTTTCGCGCCGAGTTCGGCGAGCGTCCGGGCGTGCTCGGCGCCCATGCCCTGGGCGCCTCCGGTGACGATCGCCACCTTGCCTGCCAATGTCAGCACGAGCTCCTCCTCTAGTCGGTGTGGTCAAGATGTAGATCTGGTCGAACGGCCGTCACACCAAGCGGTTCCGGACCGCGGTCAGACCATCGCGATAGGTGGTGGAGACCGACTCCGCGATAAGACTCCCGTGCGCCGGCTCGACGGCGTCGAACCGCCCACTCCACTCCATCCGTGCACCACCGCCGTCGATACCCAGCACTTGGATACGTGATCGATAGTCGACCATTCCGAACTGGCTGCCCACTACCGCGTAGACGTAATAGCGCTCGCGGTCGCAGTGCTCGACAATCTGCTCAGCGACCTCTCCCCCGCCCATCAGCGTGCAATGACGCACGCCGTGCATCATCGATGAGGCCTCAATGTCCGGGTGCCAATCGCAGATCGCCGCCGGATCACCTACCAGCGACCAGACCACCTCCGGTGCTGATGCGATGTCGATGCTCTCCTCAACGTTGAACAACTGGACCTCCCACTAATTCGCGCTACCTCAGTCGGTTTCAGGCAAGGAAGCCGGATCGTACGACCGCCGGACGCGGACGAACGCCACACCGAAACGATTCTTTTGGCTCGACCACTCGATCGAAGCGGCCGGCCGCCGCAAGTGCGTACTTCTTGAATACTTGCGCGGCAGTGGTGGGTTCATAGTCCACCGGAAGCAGGCTTGTCCTGAACTCGGCCGGACACGCATCTCCCCACACGGTCAACTCGGTCGCACCGCTCTCCATCACGCATCGAATGAGTTCGCGGGTCCGATGATCGCTCAAATAGTGTTGACCAACAATAGAAATAGTATCTGCTGGCAACGCGGGAGCATTCGTCGACAACACGGAGTCCAGTTCCGCCGCACCAACACCGAGGATGCGTAACGGGCGCACATCGGAATCTTCGTCGACAAGCGCGGTGACTTCCCATCCCGCCATTACCCGATCGAAGAGCCAGCCACCGATAACGGTCACGAGCTCGCCGATGTCGGACGCGACAACCATCAGTCGATAGCACTCCCGATCTTCCTCTGCTCCTACACCTTCCGCACGGCAGGGTCTTTGGCGTCGCACGCGTCAGCTGGCGATCTGGACAGCGCGGCCGCGACATTGGCGAACCGCTTCACGAATGACAGGGTCTCGCGCTCGGTGAGCCGAGCGACCATTCCAGCACATCATGCTCAGGAAACCCCGGCCGAACCATATCCGGGATCGCCGTCCGCCGGCCAGAAGTACTCCCGCCAGGCCACGATCTTGCCGTCTCGGACCTGATAGGAACCCATCACCGGCCAGCTCAGCGGAGTGCCTTCCATAACCCAGTGATCGAAGCGCTCCATCAACACAACATCGCCATCGACGGCCAGGTGGCGGATCTCGAGATCTACGACCTTGCCGCGGCCGAAGAACACTTTCATCAAGTCGTAGATCGCCTCGTGCCCAGCCAGTTTCGGCCAGTCAGGCCCGATGTCGAAGGTGGCGTCGTCGGCGAAATGGCTCATCACTTCGTCGACATCGTTGGTCGCCCACGCGGCAATCTCCGTGCGTACGACATCCTCAGGGCTCATCGGCAACTCCGCCTTTCCTTGCTATTTCTTCCGGACCCGCATGGCAGCGGATTCGGCACTACCGCAGAACGACAGGCATGGATTCCCAGCCACGCACGGCCGAGGTTGACGTCAACGTCGCTTGCGCGAGATCGACGTCCCACTCGGGGAAACGTTTCAGAATCTCCTCCAGGGCGACCCGTCCCTCCAGGCGGGCCAGCGCAGAGCCGAGGCAATAGTGGACACCGCGGCCGAACCCCAGGTGCTGAGGGGAACGGCGATGGATGTCGAAAACATCGCCGTCGGGCGGGAAGTGGCGACGATCGCGGTTGGCCGCAGCGAGCATCAACAGCATCACACTGCCGGCCGGCACCGTCTGTCCGTAGTAGCTGACATTCCGCGTGACATATCTGGCCATGTTCGGACCCGACGGCTCGAAGCGCACCAGCTCTTCAATCGCCTTGGGTATCAGTGAATGGTCTTCGACGAGCTGGCGCCGCTGGTCCGGATATTCGGCCAGCACCTTGCCCGCCCATCCGATCAGCCGGTTGGTCGTTTCGTTTCCTGCGCCGACGACCAAGCTCGCGTAAGCACGGAGTTCGTCGCGTCGCAGTCGCCGGGTGGTACCGGTCTCGTCGACGAACTCGACGTTGGCCAACTCGGAGATGATGTCGTCCGATGGATGCTCGACGCGCCACTCGACGTACTCGGCGAAGAGTTCGCCCGCGTCGATCGCCTCGGGGGCGACCTCCATCGGTTTACCGGCCTCGGTTCGCAGGTTGTCGTCCCATCGTTTGCGGACGGCCTCGAGATGCTCGTCGGGCATTCCCAACAGCATTCCGATCACCCGCATGGGCATCCGAGCGCCCAGATCAGCCACGAAGTCCAACCGCTCGCCGCCGACGAAAGGATCCAGACATTCAGCACAGAATTCCCGGATCTTGGGTTCGAGGGCGCTGATCTTGCGCGGGGTGAACATCCTGGCCAGGAGCTTGCGATGGATGTCGTGGATCGGCGGATCCTCGAAAATGATGAAGCCCGGCGGGATGTCGATATTGGCCTTCACCGTTTCCAGCACGTCACCCCGCGCCGAGCTGAACGTCTCGACGTCGACAGATGCACTGTCGACGTCTGCGAATCGGCTCAACGCATAGAAGTCGTACTCGCTGTTGTAGTACAGCGGCGCTTCTTCCCGGAGACGCGCATACGTCTCGTACGGACTGACATTCAGCTCGACGTCGTAGGGGTCATAACAGACATCGCTCACAGCTCCAACTGTCACGGATTCCGCCTCTCAGAACGATTCGTGCCGGTCTAGGAAATTTGTTGCCGGAGGTCTTCTGCTCGAGTCAGGTGCCGCACTCAGGCCCGCCAGAAACGTGGCAGTCAGGAATGATCCAGTCACTCATCGGGTCGTCCGGATTGACGCGTACGGAGCCGACCGGCAGTTCGACTGCGCTGCCCGGCTCCAGCTTGAAGGTGTCGGAGATGAACGCCGGCATGGATTTTGACAACCGTTCCAGGACGCCGCCCTTCCTGGCGCACACGGTTCCGAACTCGTCTGGACGAGGCATTGCCTGTGACGTCGGCCAGATCGAGTTGCACAGATCTTGCGCGCTCCGAATGTGATAGGGCCCTTCGTCACCGAACGCGTTTGGCGACAATCCAATTCCAGTACATATCATGCCGAGCCAGGCACCTGCGGCCACGATTCCGCGGGCTCGGCGGGGGTGACTGTTCGCGACCAGGGCGACACGATGTTGCACGATTCTTGCCACGCTTCCTCGTCAGTTGTTCGTCGGACGGCCTTCGCCGGGTTATCGCAGCGCAAGCTCTCGTTGCAGGACATTGGATTCCGAAGTTCCTTCGGCGCCAACGGCACCCATTCGGTCGATCACGAACACACCGTCGCGGATGACCGCTCTGAGCGCTTCTGCCGGACGGGACAACAACGAAAGATCGGCAAGCGGATCGCCATCGACGACGATGAGATCCGCCAAGGCGCCAGGCTCTATCACACCCAGCCGCTCTGGTCCTTCGGCCAAGAACTGGCCGGCGTTGCAGGTGCCCCAGCTCAGCACCTCGGCTGCCGAGAGCCCGTCGATCGCTCCGTAGTAGGCGAACTCGCGACCATAGTTGCCGACCTGGTGGTCGAGCGGATCGTCGTCGAGCAGATCGCGGAAGATGCCGCTGTAATCGTCGCCGATCAGGATCCGGACCCCGGCTGCCTGCGCGACCGGCAGCATTGCCCGGGTGTGCTCGTATTGCTCGGGCGTCACCCCGAATTCAGCGGCGTAGCCGAGTTCGAGCAGGCTCCACGGGTAGATGAGGCTCGGCACCCAGAACGTTCCCGCCTCCACCATGGCGGCGATCACTTCCTCATCGATCTCGTCGCCGTGGTCGATCAGATCCAGTCCGAGCTCGATGCACTCCAGCATCATCGCCTTGTCGGAGACGTGGGCACGTACCTTCGCGCCCCGCTCATGAGCCGTGCTGATGATCGTGGCGATTTCGTCGCGCGACATGTTGCGTGTCGTGCTGTGCAGCTGGCCGTGGCCGGCGCTGGCGAAGATCTTGATCGTCTCGACACCCCGATTGATCTCTTCGCGGACCAGCGAACGCATGGCGTCGGGCCCGTCAGCGCAGACGTCGGTGCCCGGTGTCTCGTACCGCTTCCACCAGCGCCCACTGTTGTTCATGTCGCCGGTGGTGCCGAGATGGTGCCCGCAGGCACGAATCCGCGGTCCGGGGATGATGTCCTCGGCGATGGCCATCTTGAGCTGCGCATCGATGTCGTGCGCGCACGAGGCACCGGAGTAGCCGGTGAACCCGCTCTCCAGCAGCACGCGGCAGGTACGCACTCCGATCGCCATCATGACGCCGGGTGGCAACTCCTTTCCGGGCCGCTCGGTCGCGGCGATGGCGATGCTGAATTTGTAGAAGTCAGGATGCAGATGTGACGTGATCAGGCCCGGCATCAATGTCATTCCGGCGACATCGACTGCCCCATCGGGAACCGGCCCGGAGTGCGAATGGATGGCGGAGATCCGATTCCCTTCGACGGTCACCGTCTGACTGCCGGGCAGCATCCTGCGGCCATCGAACACTCGGGCATTGGCGAGTACCGGCATTTGTCATCCCTCCGTAGATGTTTCGGCCATGTCAGAACGTGACGACCGGATCGCTGCCATCCCATTTCTCAGCAGCAGCCCGCATGGCGGCGAACCCCGCATCCCGTGCCGCGCTCGGCTCGAGCAGCTCGACCATGAAGCCGAGCGTGGAAGTGGTGTCGACCCAGCACGTGCGGATGCCGTCGAGCTTGCCCTCGAATGCCAGCTGCGCGCCCGCATCGATGTAGGCGTCGCGCTCGACTTCGTAGTCGTTGCAGTACAACGCCATATGGTGCAATCCGAAGTCGCCGTCTCCGAAGAGATCCCGGAAGACGCCGGGCTCGTCGTTGGCCTGGCAGACCAGTTCGATCTGCACCTCACCGGCGTAGGCGATCGCCGCCTGAACCTTCGGGAAGGCGGCGGGAATCCCCCGGTGTCTCCCATCGGTGAAATCGACCCCGTCGAACCAGAAGAACGGTCCCACACCGGCGTTGCGAACCCAGGAATCGATCGCACTCCGAAGATCGGGCACTGTCCAGCACATCTGCATGAAGTTCCGGTTCGGGAAGGGTGTTGCCGCCATGTCTCTGCTCTCCTTGCATCCCTGCCTCAGCCGATCAGCGGAAACCGCTCGTCATCGAGCGGTTGCCATTGCGTCATTCGGCTGGAATCGAAGTTGGGCGTGGCGGATCCGTTCCAGCACACGTCGGCGGGCTGAGTGACCAGTAGGTAAGCCCAACGCGGTCGATCCATCGCGTTCGCGCCCGCACCGTGGATCGTGAGGTGCGTATGGACCGAGATGTCACCGAGCTCGTACGTCAGCTGCTGGCTCATCTCCAGATCGCGAAGCTCGGGAAATGCATCCAGAGCGTCACCGACACCGTAGGTGGTGTAATCACCCATCACCCCGGCGCGGTGCGATCGGTTCACGAACGACATCGTCCCGGCGTCAGGTCCGTACGCCTCCAACGGAAACCAGAAGGTCATGCCCCCGGACCTGTCGACGGAGAAGGTGATGAAGTCCTGATGGAACGCGGTGGGTCCGTTCCCGCCGTGCCGTGCAGTCTTGGTGCTGGGCAGTTTTGGTGCAAAGAAGTCCGCGTAGTACCGCGTACCCACGGCCGCACCGTCGGGACCTCTCCGCCGTTGCAGCACGCTTGCACTCTTGCCCACTTCATCGATCAACGGCCGCATCACCGGGTCCGTCAGGCCGGCGCTCTGCCCCACGTTGAAGTACGCCAGACCGCCTTGCTCCTCACCGTCGGCTTCGGCCGGCGCCTCGGCCTGCCGCGGGTTGCTGTCCGCATCGTCGCCCATCTCGTCGCGAGCGATCGCAAGCATCTTGCGGACCACGTCAGGGTCCACGAAGCCTTTCAGCTGCACCCAGCCGAATTCGTGCAAATGGTCGACTTCGTCATCCGTCACCGACCGGCACGGGGACGTCACAGCCGTTGGCTCTCCCACGATCTCAATGTCTCCTCGTCGCTGTCGACAGATTGGCTAGATGAAGCGGCCGGGGCCGGTGCGGAACGCGTAGAGCCCCATGACGGCATCCTCGGGAACCGTGTAGGGCGTTGCCACCTCGTCGACCGTGGGGCCGATCTTGGCTGCCACCTCGGCCAATTTCGTGCGATCGAGACCGTAAACGTCGATTGCGTTGCCACCGATGTACTTGCGCACATTCTCGGGCTCAATGTCGTTGAATGTGAAGCGAATAGCTTCCCGGGTATCGGGCCAGGTGCCCTCCGCGTGCGGATAGTCGTCGCCCCACATGACCTTGCCGGTGAGGCCCTTCTCGACTCCGAGCTTCGCCTCCCAATTGGACATGAAGCTGGCACCGATGAAGCAGTTGCGTTTGAAGTACTCCGACGGCGGCATCGACAGCGCCGCACGAACCCATTCACCGGTTCGCGAGTGGTAGAGCCCGTCCATGTCGTCCATGACTTCCGGGGCCCAATCCATCCATTGTTCGGTGAGCACCATCTTCAGTTTGGGATGGCGCTCGAACACTCCGCCGAGGATCATCACCCATACGCCGCGACGGGTCCGGAACAGCGTTTCCATCATGTACATCGCCTGGGCGCCCTCGCCCTCGTACGGATAGTGCTCACCCCCACCCCCGTGCGTGTTGAGCGTCATTCCGGTCTCTTCGCAAATCGACCAAAGCGGCTCCCACACCTGGTCGTTCAACATCGGAATGTCATTGCGGGGAGCGGGCAGGTTGATACCTCGCAACCCCGCCTCGGCCGCCCACTTGACCTCGCGCACGCAGGCAGCCGGGTCGGAGATCGGAATATGGGCGATGCCGGCGCTGCGCTCGGGCGCCGTCGACACGAAATCGGCCAGCCACCGGTTGTAGATGCGCACCCCGAGATCCTCGAGACGGTCATATTTCGAGTCACCCCAGCTGATGAGGCCCGTCGTCGAGAACGGAATCGACTCACCGTTGAGCCCGCCGTGATAGATCACCGATGCCGCAACGCCTTGTTCGTCCATGTCGGCAAGCCGGGCCGCCGGGTCCTGAAGGCCGGGAACGAAACTGTGTTCGTAGCTGCGGTTCAGAAAACCCAGGTCCATCTGGTCCGGATTGCGAATGCCCGCGGTCTTGGCGAAATCCTCGGCCTGAGACTGATCCAGTGACCAGTTCTCGTCGTAGCCCTTGTCGCCGGCTTTGGACGAGCGCAACGAGAACATCCCGTGCTTTTCCATCTCTGCGACGAACTCGTCGAATTCTTCGAGGTATTTCGGTTCGCAGTACTGCCGCAGCTGGTTCTTGAGCGACGGTCCGACGTGGCTGTCCGTCGAGACCACGATGTAGGGGGCCTCCGCCACACCATCGGTACCGGAGTCGGGCTGTTGCTGCACCATGCTTGTCCCTCGCAAGTTCGAGATCGTCTGATGTGGGCGCTGTGATGCTAACCACACTCGGCTTCAAAGTGCAACGGTGTTATACATTTGAATCGCCGTGGCAAATATCGCTCACTGTGGCATAACTGAGTACAGTGACACCCATGGCCTCACGCGCCCTGCAGCGAACCCGCGCGCACGTACTCGATGCTGCCCGCGACTTCGTCGAACAACACGGTGTCGAACAGCTGTCCATGCGTCGCCTCGCCGACGAAGCCGGCGTCAGCGTCCGCACTCTCTACAACCACTTCGGCGACAAAGAAGGCCTACTGGCCGCCCTCATCCAGCGCTCACTCGACTCGATGGACGTTGCCGTACACCAACTCTCGGCGACCGACCCGATCGAACGGATTTGGGAGGCCATCACTTTGTCGATCGACAAAGTGGTCGCCGACATTCCGAAAGCTGTCGTCCGTGCCGTGCTCATGGACGACCGGCTGCTCGACCAGGTAAATCTGCGCTGGAGCGGCTGGGATCTCATCGTCACCGAACTCAAAGCCGCGACCCGCCGGGGCGCACTCCGCGACGACATCGACCCCGACGTCCTCGCCGACCATGCCGCGATGGTCCTGTTCCACCTTCAACGCCGATGGACCGCCGGCGACATCACCGCCGAGCAGCTACGCGCCGGCGCTCTGCACGCTTTCGACATCTGCCTACTGGCCATCGCCCGTCCACGCGCGCGCACCGACATCCTCGCCCACGCCAACTCGATGCTCTCAACCGAGCAAGCCGCTGCAGAAGCCTGATCGGCCAGACGAAGCGGCCGATTCTGGCCCTACCCGGCTGAATCAGCGATCAGATTCGCCGCAGCGCTGTACGGATCGCTGGTGCCGTCGGCCACGGCGGCGGCCAAACGATCCAACTCGGCGTGGTTGCGCAGCAATGTCTGCGCCAGCGACAGAATCTGAGTGCGGGCCCGTGCCGTACGGCGCGCGGGGGTGTCAGCCCGATGGTGGGCATCGATGGCCTCCACCAGAGCTGCCAAACCCTCCCCTTGTGCCGCAACGAGTTTGAGCACCGGCACGGTGGCCTCGGCCCTCAGATCGCGAGCGGTCTGGTCGGCACCCTCGCGGTCGGCCTTGTTCACCACCACCAGATCGGCGACCTCCAGCAGACCAGCCTTGGCGGCCTGCACGGCATCTCCCGCACCGGGATTGAGGATCACCACGGTCGGGTCGGCGATCGCGGCGATCTCGATCTCCGATTGCCCCACACCCACGGTCTCCAGCACGATCAGGTCGTAGGACAGAGCGGCAAGCAGCCGGATCGCCGCAGGCACGGCGGCAGCCAGTCCGCCGAGGTGCCCCCGGGTGGCCACCGAGCGAATCAATACGTCTGGGTCGTTGATGTGGGCGGCCATTCGGATCCGGTCCCCGAGGAGTGCTCCGCCGCTGTACGGAGACGACGGATCGACGGCGAGCACCGCCACCCTCAGGCCACGCTCGCGGTAGGCACCCACGAGTGCGCCCACTGTCGTCGACTTTCCGGCCCCGGGCGGTCCGGTGATGCCGATGACGCGCGGAGATGCCGGGCCGAGTACCGCGAGAACCTCGTCGCGACGGTTGCTTTCGACCAAGCTCAGCAACCGCCCGACGGCGCGCTGGGAACCGCCGCGCGCGGCGGCGATGAGTTCTTCGATATCTGCCATCACCGGTGAGCCTACTGAGCAGGCACCTCGATGACCGTCGCCGAGCCCATCCCCCCTCCGGCGCACATCGCGGCCACGCCGATGCCTCCACCGCGCCGACGCAATTCGTGGACCATCGTGGTCAGCATGCGCGCCCCGGTGGCAGCCACCGGATGTCCGAGCGAGCAGCCGCTGCCGCTGACGTTGACGATCTCCGGATTGAGGTCGAGCAGCTTGACGGTGGCAACGCACATCGCCGCGAAGGCTTCGTTGATCTCGAACAGGTCCACATCGGACAGTGAAAGCCCGGCCCGACCAAGGGCTTTGGTGATCGCCTCGACCGGGGCCAGCCCGGTCGAGGCCGGGTCCACCCCCACCGAGGCCCATGACTTGATCGTGGCCAGGGCCGGCAGGCCGAGTTTGTCACTGGCGATCGCCAGCAGCGCAGCCGCATCGTTGGCGCCGCACGCATTGCCCGCGGTGATGGAGAATCCCTCGATCTCAGGATGCAGCGGCTTGAGCGCTGCCAGCTTCTCCAAGGTCGTGTCACGGCGCGGATGCTCGTCGGTGTCGAAGAATTCGTCGGGTCCCTCTCCGATTCTCACGGGGACGATCTCTTCCTTGAAACGGCCCTCGTCGATCGCCGCAATGGCCTTGAGGTGTGAGCCCAGCGCCCACTCGTCCATCTCCTCGCGGCTCACCCCGGCCTTCACCGCGGCGTTCCAGCCGACCGTGATCGACATGTCCATGTTCGGTGCGTCCGGCCGGTCCGGATGCGTGGGCGGGAACCAGTTCACCCACTCGGCATCCTTGGCACTGCCGGCCGCGCGGATGAACCGGGGCGAGGTCGAGGCCGAATTGACGCCGCCGGCCAGGATCAGCCGGTCCATCCCGGCGCGAATGCTGGCGGCGGCACTCTGCACAGCCGCCTGACCGGCGGCGCAGTGCCGATTGATGGACGCGCCGGGGACCGTGGTGAGGCCGGCGGTGATGGCGGCATGACGGGCGATGACACCGCCGCCGTAGAGGCCTTCGCCCAGGATCACGTCATCCACTGATGCGCTGAGGCCGGCAGGAAGGTCCTCCGACACCGCCCGCACCACGTGGTCCGCCAGCGCGTAGGCGTCGGTGTCGCGCAGCGTGCCCTTCTTGGCGGTGCCGATGGGGGTACGCAATGCGGACACGATGACAGCTTCAGGCATTGATCTGCTCCCTGGTTCACCCGGTAAGAGAATGCTATTCTCGCAGTCAGAGAGTGTCAGTTGCAAGAAGGGGAACCGTATGCAAATCGCCGGTAGTTCTGCGATCGTCGTCGGCGGTGCCGGCGGCCTGGGTGAAGCGACCGTCCGCCGCCTGCAGGCAGCGGGTGCAAAAGTCGTCGTCGCAGACCTGGCCGACGAGAAGGGCGCCAAGCTGGAGAAAGAGCTGGGTGTGCGCTATGTACCCACCGACGCCACCTCCGAGGCATCGGTGCTCGCAGCCATCGCCGAGGCTGAAGCCCTTGCCCCGCTCCGCATCTCGGTAGACACCCACGGCGGGCCGGCCGCCGGCGGCCGTCTTGTCGGCAAGGACGGGTCCCCGCTGGACCTCGACGGCTTCAAGAAGACCATCGAGTTCTATCTGACCGCGGTGTTCAACGTCATGCGACTGTCGGCCGCAGCGATCGCCAAGACCGAACCGCTGGAGGAAGGCGGCCGCGGCGTCATCGTCAACACCGCATCGATCGCCGGGTACGAAGGCCAGATCGGTCAGCTGCCCTACTCGGCCGCCAAGGGCGGCGTGCTCGGAATGACGCTCGTCGCCGCGCGCGACCTGTCGCCGCTGGGTATCCGGGTCTGCACCATCGCCCCCGGCACCATCAACACCCCGGCCTACGGCAAGGCCGCCGATCAGCTCGAGCAGTACTGGGGCCCGCAGGTGCCGTTCCCCAAGCGCATGGGCCGCTCGACCGAGTACGCCCAGTTGGCGCAGAGCATCATCGAAAACGACTACCTCAACGGCGAAATCATCCGTCTCGATGGGGCATTGCGCTTCCCTCCCAAGTAATACCGCCCCCGTGCTCCGCGAGCGTGCGTGTCTGTTGGCGAAAATGCCGGTGCGGCGCAACGTTTCGTGCACACTCAGGACATGACCGCTATGCACGAAACCTCGGTTCAGCCCGATGAGGGGGCGGCCGGCCTCCGCGGCAAAGTCGCCTTCGTCGCCGGCGCCAGCCGCGGCATCGGGGCGACGATCGCTCGAGCATTGGCTGACGCAGGCGCCGCGGTAGCCGTGGCCGCCCGCTCCGAAGAACCGGGCAAGCTGCCCGGCACCATCGGCTCGGTGGCCGCAGCCATCAATGACGCGGGCGGGCACGCAATGCCAGTCGCCTGCGACGTCACCGACGAGGAATCGGTGAACAAGGCCGTCGGCAAGGCGGTTTCAGAGTTCGGCGGCATCGACATCCTGGTGGCGAACGCCGGTGTGCTGTGGCTCGGCCCGGTAGAGAGCACGCCGCTCAAGCGCTGGCAACTGTGTCTCGACGTCAACCTCACCGGCGTGTTCCTGGTGACCAAGGCCGTCATCCCCGAGGTGCGCAAGCGTGGCGGCGGGTCACTCATCGCGATCACCACCACCGGAGTCGACATGGTCGAGCACGGTGCCAATGCCTACTGGGTGTCCAAGGCCGCCGCCGAACGTCTCTACCTCGGCCTGGCCGCCGACCTGCGCGAGGACAACATCGCGGTCAACTGCCTGAGCCCGTCACGGGTGGTGCTGACCGAAGGCTGGCAGGCCGGGGGCAGCGGGCTGCAGATCCCGCCGGAGATGGTCGAGCCGCCCGAAGCGATAGGACGCGCGGCCGTGCTGCTGGCCGGTCAGGATGCCGGCGGTGTGACCGGCACCGTCCAGCGCTCCGAAGCCCTCACCATCTGATCCACCGCGAGCGTGCGTGGAATGCCGCCCCGACACGGAGTGTCGGGCGGCAGACACGCACGCTCGCGGTGATGGGTGATCAGTTCTTGGCGATCAGCCCGTCCACGATCCGATTGAAATCAGCGGTGCCGAACGATACGTACTCGGCGAGATTAGCGTAATCCAGCGACGCCATCACCTGCTGCTCAAGCTGGATGTTCATCAACCGCTTGGTGGCCTCGACCGCCTGCTTGGGCAGATCGATGAGCTTCTTGGCGCACGCGATCGCCTCGGCAAGCGGATCCTCGACCACATGGTTGGCCAGCCCGAGTTCGAGGGCCCGCTGGGCCTTGATCCGAACCCCGGTCAGCGCAAACTCCTTGGCCTGCAACAACGAAATCTGTGAGCCCCAGACCAGCGGACCACCGTCGGCAGCCACCAGGCCGATCTGCACGTGCGGATCGGCGAAGTGCGCGGTCTCGGCCATGTAGACGACGTCGGACAGCGCGGCCAGGCTGCAGCCCAGCCCGACGGCAGGCCCGTTCACCGCGGCTACCACCGGGATGCGGCAGCGCACCATCCCGATGACCAGGTCGCGGCCGTGCTTGATCGTCTTCTGACGCAAGGCTTCATCGCGCCGCAACTCGTCGAGGTAGTTGAAGTCGCCGCCGGCCGAGAACGCCCGTCCCGCACCGGTGATCACCGCGGCCCGCGCGTCGGCATCCTCGTTCAACGCTTCCCACAACCGAGCCAGTCCGACGTGCAGGTTGTCGTTGACCGCATTCAAGGCATCGGGGCGGTTCAGCGTGATGATGCGCAGGGCACCGTCGGCCTGCACATCGATTTCGTCTGGCATTCCGTACATCTGGCTAAACTCCCAGTCCGAGGATTCGTGACGCGATGATGTTCTTCTGGATCTGCGACGTGCCACCCATGACGCTCTGCGCGCGGCTGTAGAGATAGGCGCTCAGCAGTTCGGGATCCTTGGTTCCGGTCACCGCGAGCGCGGCATGCCCGACCGACTGCTCGACCCACGTCATCAGCAACTTGTCCAGCGAGCCCTCGGGGCCGTGCTTGAGCCCATCGAGCTGTTCGGACAGCCGCCTGCGCACATGCAGGCGCAGCATCTCGGCCTGCACACCGGCCCAGGCGAGGTCTTCGGGGGTCTTACCAGATACGCGAGACGCCATCTCACGCACCAGCTTTCCGTACCGCGCCGAGTATCCGAGGGTCGACGGCTCACGCTCGTGGCTGACCACCGTCATCGCCAGGCGCCAACCATCACCGGGTTCACCGACCATGTGCGAGGCCGGCACCACTGCACCGTCGAACGCCACCTGGCCGAACTCCGTGGTGACACCGTTGATCATCTGCAGCGGCCGCTGCTCGATGCTGTCCTGGTGCATCGACACGATGAACGCCGAGATGCCCTTATGTCGTGCGACATCCTTGTCGGTACGGGCCAGCACCAGGCACCAATCGGCCACGTCTGAGTAGCTGGTCCAGATCTTGTGCCCGTTGATGATGTAGTTGTCGCCGTCACGGGTCGCCGTGGTGGTCAGCGAGGCCAGGTCCGAACCGGCGCCGGGCTCGGAAAAGCCCTGGCACCAACGCTCGGTGCCGTTGATCATGCCGGGCAGGAATCGCTGCTGCAGTTCCTTGCTGCCGTGGTGTCCCAGGCCGACCACCAGGTAGCCGAGGCTGGGCCGCGGCGGGGCTCCGGCCCGGGCAAGCTCCTCGTCGACGATCACATCGTAGACGGGCGGCAGGTCCTGGCCGCCGAACTCCTCGGGCCACGAGGTACCGAAAAACCCTGCGGCATAGAGGGCTTGATGCCACTCCCCCATCCGGGCCCAGTAATCGTCGCCGGACGCCTTGAACGACGCGGCGTTGTCCGCCAGCCAGGTCCGCAGCCGGTCCCGGAAGGCAGCTTCCTCAGCTGAATCACGAAAGTCCAAGATCAGTCACCTCCAAGTCTTCTAGCTTGACGGGCCACAACTCGGTGGCCACCAGAACCCGGCGCAGATACACATGCGCCAGGCACTCCCAGGTGTTTCCGATACCGCCGTGCACCTGAATCGAGGTCTCACACACGGTGCGCGCGGCACGGGCGCAGTAGACCTTGGCGATCTTCCCGGCCCGGACGGCTTCCTCGGCAGGTAGCTCGTCGACGGCCCATGCCGCGTGGCGCAGAACGCTGATCGAGCCCTCGATCAGGGCCAGCCCCTCGGCCAGCAGGTGCGCGACGGCCTGATACGAGCCGATCGTCGAGCCGTACTGCTCACGGACTTTCGCGTAATCGACCGCCAGGGCATGCGCACCACGTGCGGCACCGACCAGGTCGGCGCACGTAGCGGTCAACGCGAGTGCCCGCCACCGCAGAACATCCTCACCCGACAGCTCACCGAGTTCGGCAGGCGACTCGACCACACCCACCGTGCTGCGGGTCAGATCCACACCGGCCGTGGCAGCCTCATCGCTCCCGGTCACCGCCTCCCGATCCAGCCGACGGGCCAGATCGTCGGCAAGCACCGGCCCGAGGAAGGGCACGTCGATCAGACCGCGTCCGAACTCCTCGGCGATGATCGCCACTTCCACGCCGGAGGCACCGTCGGACCGCAGGGTGCGCCACTCGGTTGCGGCGACCGTGCTTTCCAATCGGGCGCGCCGGCCCTCATCCGACAACTCTCCGACCGCATCGGGCCCGAGGTCGTCGGCCAGTTTTGCTGCGGCCTCTCGCAGCTGCTGCTGTTCAGACGTCAGACGAACGTCCATGCCGCTCCTTCAGCACTCGTCGCAATACCTTTCCGGAAGGTAACCGGGGTATCTCGGTTACGAACTCCACGCGGCTGGGCCGCTTGTACGAGGCCAACTGATCGCCGATGAGCGCGATCAATTCCATGGCCGACACCTCGGAACTTGTCGTCACGGCTGCCACGATCGCCTCTCCGTCGGCCGCATCGGCCACTCCGAACACCGCGCAGTCGGTGACAGCCGGATGGCCGTGCAACACCGCCTCGACCTCGGCCGGCGCGACCTGGAAGCCGCGAACCTTGACCATCTCCTTGGATCGGTCGGTGATGTGCAGGTATCCGTCGTCGTCGAGGTAGCCGATGTCGCCGGTGCGGTACCAGCCGTCGCGGAATGCGCCCGCGGTGGCTTCCTTCGGCAGGTATCCGGCCATCACCGAGTCTGACCGCACCTGGATCTCGCCGTCCTCGCCGATGCGGACATGGACCCCGCGCACGGGCGTGCCGACGGTCTCGATGTGGACGGCGTCCAGCGGATTACAGGCGATCACCGGGAGTTCGGTGGTGCCATAGGCGGTCAGCCACCGGACCCCGGCCCGCTCGGTGACGGCATCCGCCACACTGCGGGTCACCGGGGTGGCACACCACATGACGTAGCGCAGCGACGATAGATCGTAGCGTCCCAGATCGGGATGCGCGGCCAGCGCCAAAGCGATTGGTGCCACGGCCATTTCGATCGTAATTCGATCAGATTCGATGTGCCGCAACATGGTGTCGATGTCGAAACGCCGGTGCAACCTCATCCACGCACCGGTGTCGAGCACCATGGCGATGTTGAGCAATCCCAGGATGTGCGACGGGGGCGTCATGATCTGCATGCGATCGGCGGAGGTGAAACCCAGTGCTGTGCGCCAATGGTCGATCGCCGCGGCGAACCCACCATGGGTGTGCCGCACCGCTTTGGGCAGGCCGGTGGTCCCTGAGCTGAAGACGAACAGCGCGTCGCTGTCCGGATCGGGCGGGTCGAACTGCCGCAGGCCCGGGGTGATCGGCTCGTCCAGAGGCAGCATGGGCATCTGTGCGGCGAGCACGTCGTGATCGCCCACCGCATGAGCGGGTCCGGTCAGGGCCAAAACATGGGCCACCTCGGCAGCTTTCCAGGCCGGGCTGATCAGGACGGCCACCGCACCCAAACCCCAGATCGCCCGCAACGCCACGACGAACTCAGGACGGTTGGACGACATCATGGCGACGCGATCACCCGGGCGTACGCCGCGGTGCTCCAGCGCGGTGGCCATCCCGCTGGTGAGCGCATCGATCTCAGCCAGGGTGTACTCACGGTCGTCGAACGCGAGCACGGCGGGGTCAGTCACGATCTATAACCCCTCTCCGGAGAACACTCCTGGGCGTCGAGCACACCGAGAAGATACTATCATTTAGTGAGAATGGTATTCTCTTCATATCAGAACGTATGTGCACAGGGGAGTCACATGACCGCAGAACCGATGGCCGGCAGCGAAGCGAACGGCAAGGTCACGATCGTGTTCGACCGCGAGCAGCTGTCCGTGCCGCGCCGACAGGGAGAGACGCTGCTGGAGAGCGCGCGCCGGGCCGGCATGACACCGCCGTTCTCGTGCGAGGCCGGCAACTGCGGAACCTGCATGGCCAAACTCCTCGAGGGCACCGCCACAATGCGGGTCAACGACGCTCTCGACGACGACGAAGTGGCCGACGGCTACGTACTGACCTGCCAGGCCGTCCCGGACTGCGATTCGGTGACGGTCTCTTACGACGAAGATTGAGCCGCCGCCGGTCAAGAGTGCCGCCGGTTTCTACCGCAGACCTGCAGATTTCGAGCGGTCACGACCTCGGTGCAGAAACCGGTGAGCACTGTCCATACTCGTCGAAGTCAGGGGCCGGCCGGTAGTCAGGCGTGTAGCCGGCGACGTGCACCGGACTACCCACCAACCGGAAATCACCTGCGGTGACCAGCATCTCGGGGGTCGCGTCCAGCGCCTGCGGCAGGCTACGCACGGCGGCTGCCGGGATCCCCAGCGGCTTGAGCCTCGATTCCCACCCCGCCGCGGTGTCGGTCGCCAGCGCGGCAGTCACCACGTCGAGCACTTCTTCTCGCCGGGAAGCCCGCTCGGCCATTGAATCGAACCCCGCTACACCCGCCTCGGTGGCGAACGATTTCCAGAATCCGTCGTGGGTGATGAACAACGCCAGATAGCCATCGGCAGTCGGGAACAGTTGAGCCGGTACGTAGTACGAATGCGCACCGAAGGGGTGGCGGCGCGGTTCCACACCGTCGTTGAGGTACGCCGAGGCGCGGTAGTTCAACTGCGACAGCATGACGTCACGCAACGAGACATCCACCTGACCACCGTTGCCCGAGACGATCATCGCCAGCAGACCCAGCGCCGCCGTCAGCCCTGTCGAGTTGTCCGCTGAGGAGTAACCGGGAAGCGTGGGTGGGCCTTCGGGATCACCGGTCATCGCGGCCACCCCGGTGGCGGCCTGGATGACATAGTCGAACGCCGGGTCGTCTCCCCCGTCGAGCCCGAATCCCGTCATCGCGACGCACACGATCTTCTCGTTGAACTGCCGCAGATTGTCATACGTCAGGCCCAGCCTGCGGATCACCGACGGCTTCATGTTCACCAGCAGCGCGTGGGAATCGGCGACCAGCTCACCGAGTTTCGCCCGACCTGCCTCTGAGGCGAGATCGAGGCAGATGCTGCGCTTGCCCCGGTTGAGGCTGGCGAAATAGCTGTCGCTGACCTGACGGGAGATCTCGCCGCCAGGTGGTTCGACCTTGATCACCTCGGCACCCAGGTCGGCCAACATCATGGTGGCGTACGGGCCGGCCAGCATCACGCCGACCTCGATGATGCGGATGCCGGCGAGAGGAGAATTCATCGGTGCCCTCGGCTCTTCGCGCAAGCGCTCATCGGTGCCCTCGGCTCTTCGCGCAAGCGCTCATCGGTGCCCTCGGCTCTTCGCGCAAGCGCTCATCGCACCGCTTTCGCGAGCTCGGCGATCACCTCACGCGTCCGATACTTCGACGCGATCAGCTCGTCACGGTTCTCCCCGATCGGCAGCAGCCGCACCGACAGATCCGTGACCCCGGCATCGGCGAACTGCTTGAACCGCTTGAGAATTGATTCCTCATCGCCGGCCGCGCACAAATCTCCGACATTGCGGGCCTCACCCCGGTCCAGCAGGCGCTGGTAGTTCGGCGACGTCTCGGCTTCGGCCAGAATGCGGTTGGCCCGCTCCTTGGCCGCCTCGATCTCGGAGTTGGCGCACAGCGTGACCGGGATTCCGGCGACGATGCGCGGCGCGGGCTTGCCCGCTTCGGCCGCAGCCTTGTTGATCTTCGGTGCGATGTGCTCGCCGATCGCCTTCTCGTCGGCCATCCACAGCGAGGTACCGTCGGCGTGCTCGCCGGCGAGCTGCAGCATCACCGGGCCCAGTGCCGATACCAGCACCGGCATCGGAGTGTCGGCCGCGAGCACCGTCGGGTTGTGCACGGTAAACGAATCGTTCTCGACGTCAACGGGGCCGGGCCCGGAGATCGCCTGGTTCAGAACCTGCAGGTAGTCACGCGTGTAGGCAGCCGGCTTCTCGTAGGGCAGGCCCAACATGTCGCGGATGATCCAGTGGTGCGAGGGTCCGACGCCAAGGGCCAACCGGCCCGCGGACATCGCGTGTATCGAAAGCGCTTGGCGGGCCAGCGCAATCGGGTGCTGAGCCTGCAGCGGGACCACTGCGGTTCCGAGTTCGATGCGCGATGTGTTCGCTGCCATCAGCGCCACCATCGTCAGGCAGTCGAAGTCGTTGGGCACCTGCGGCATCCACGCACTATCCAGCCCGGCCGACTCGGCCCACTGGATGTCAGAGATCAACTTGGAGACCTTGCGGGCCATATCGCCACGCTCGGCCCCGATCATCACACCCAGCCTCATGACTCCGAGACCTTTTCCGTCAGCGCACGAACATCGGTCACCAGCGTTTCGAGCGACGTTCCGGTCGGGAACACCGCTGCCGCACCGGCATCCATCAGTTTCTGCACATCGGACTGCGGGATGGTACCGCCGACGACGACGGCAATGTCGCCGGCATCGGCGGCCCGCAGCGCCTCGACAGTTCGGGTGGTCAACGCGACGTGCGCGCCGGACAGGATCGAAAGGCCGACCAGGGCAACGTCTTCCTGCAGTGCGATGGAGACGATGTCCTCGATACGCTGCCGGATGCCCGTATAGATGACTTCGAATCCGGCATCACGCAACGTACGGGCGACGATCTTGGCCCCACGGTCGTGACCATCGAGACCGGGTTTGGCGACAAGTACTCGAGTGGCCATGCTAGAACACCACCGGCTGCTGGAACTCGCCCCACACGGACTTCAAGGTCGACACCATCTCTCCCACTGTGCAATACGCGTTGGCGCAGTCGATCAACCGGTGCATCAGGTTGTCGTCACCTTCGGCTCCCCTCGCCAATGCGGCCAGAGTCTCTTTGACCGCGACGTCGTCGCGCTCCGCCTTGACCTTCGCCAGCCGCTTGAGTTGGAGATCGCGACCCTCGGCGTCGAGCTCGTACGTGTCGATGTCGGGCGCCGGCTCGTCGGTGACGAACCTGTTGACCCCGACGACGGGGCGCTCGCCGGACTCGGTCTCCTGGTGAATCTTGAACGCCTCATCGGCGATCAGGCCCTGCAGGTAGCCGTCTTCGATGCACCGCACCATGCCGCCGTGCTTTTCGAGATCGTCCATGATCTCGATGATCTTGGCCTCGGTGGCGTCGGTGAGCGCCTCGACGAAGTAGGACCCACCGAGCGGATCGGCCACCTTGGTCACGCCGGTCTCGTAGGCCAGGATCTGCTGGGTCCGCAGGGCCAACGTCGCCGATTCCTCACTCGGCAGGGCAAACGGTTCATCCCACGCCGCGGTGAACATCGACTGCACGCCGCCCAGCACCGCCGCCAGCGACTCGTAGGCCACCCGGACCAGGTTGTTCTGTGCCTGCGGCGCGTACAGAGATGCTCCACCCGCCACGCACCCGAACCGGAACATCGAAGCTTTGTCGGTGGTCGCGCCGTAGCGCTCCCGCACGATCGTGGCCCAACGTCGTCTGCCGGCACGGTATTTGGCGATCTCCTCGAAGAAGTCACCGTGGGTGTAGAAGAAGAAGGAGATCTGCGGGGCAAACTTGTCGATCGTCATCCGGCCGCGTTCGACGACGGTGTCGCAGTACGTGACGCCATCGGCGAGCGTGAACGACATCTCCTGCACGGCATTGGCGCCCGCGTCGCGGAAGTGCGCACCGGCCACCGAGATCGCGTTGAACCGGGGTACCTCGGCTGCACAGAACTCGATGGTGTCGGCGATCAGCCGCAGTGACGGCTCGGGCGGCCAGATCCAGGTGCCGCGCGACGCGTATTCCTTGAGGATGTCGTTCTGGATGGTCCCGGTGAGCTTCTCGCGCGGCACGCCCTTCTTCTCGGCGGCGGCGACGTAGAAGGCCAGCAGGATGGCCGCGGTGCCGTTGATGGTGAAGCTGGTGCTGATCTTGTCCAGCGGGATGCTGTCGAAGAGGATCTCGGCGTCGGCCAGAGTGTCGACCGCAACGCCGACTCGTCCGACTTCCTCGCCGTACTCTTCGTCATCGGAGTCGTAGCCGCACTGGGTGGGCAGGTCCAGCGCCACCGACAGGCCGGTCCCACCCTGATCGAGCAGATAGCGGTACCGGCGGTTGGATTCCTCGGCCGTACCGAAGCCCGAATACTGCCGGAAGGTCCAGGTCTTCCCGCGGTAGCCGGAGGCGAAGTTGCCGCGGGTGAAGGGATAGGTCCCGGGGGGAGGCGGCTCGACCGCGCGGTCGCTCGGCCCGTAGACGGGCGCCAGCGGGATGCCGGACGGAGTCTCCACCGGAGGGACGTCTTGCTCGCTCATCAGTGGATAACGTACTTGCTAAAAATGAGAATGCCAATACCGCAGGGTGGAAATGTGGCGCCTGTACTGGACGGGAGTGCTCCGACCTGCACACTGAGGACGGTTGGCGACACAAGCGAACGGGTCTGGTGGACGCCGATTCCTCAGCCGCCGCTCGCGACGATTACGGCACTTGCTAAAAATGAGAATGCCAATACCATTTGAGTACGGTTGACACACGGCGCACGGCGGACGCTGCGCGCGACGAGGAGGACCATGTCCAGCCAGCAAGAGTCATTCACCGATCGCACGCTGGTCGTATCCGGCGGCAGCCGCGGTATCGGGCTGGCGATCGCGCTCGGTGCCGCCCGCCGAGGGGCGAACGTGGTGCTGCTGGCCAAGACCGCAGAACCCCACCCCAAGCTTCCCGGCACTGTGCACACCGCCGTCGCCGAGGTAGAGGCCGCCGGCGGCAAGGGCGTCGCTGTGGTGGGCGATGTGCGTAAGGAAGAGGACGTGGCCCGCGCGGTCGAGACCGCGGTCGAGCACTTCGGTGGCGTCGACATCGTGATCAACAACGCGAGCGCCATCTCCACCGACGCCACCGAGTCGCTGTCGGCCAAGAAGTTCGACCTGATGATGGACATCAACATCCGTGGCACCTTCCTGCTGGCGAAGGCCGCGCTGCCGCATCTGCGGAAGTCGGCCAACCCGCAGGTACTGACACTGGCCCCGCCGATGAACATGAACCCGTACTGGCTGGGCGCACACCCGTCCTACACCCTGTCGAAGTACGGGATGACGCTGCTCTCCCTCGGCTGGGCCGCCGAGTACGCCGACGCCGGAATCGGATTCAGTTGTCTGTGGCCCGAGACCTACATCGCCACCGCCGCGGTGACGAATCTCGCCGATGGCGACAAGATGGCCTCGCAGTCCCGCAACCCCGAGATCATGGCGGATGCGGCCGTGGAGGTCCTGTCCCGCCCGGCCGCCGAGGTGAACGGTCAGACCTTCATCGACTCTGAGGTCCTCACCTCCTCCGGTGTCACCGACCTCTCCCGGTACGGCGGCGGGGATAATCCGATCATCGACATCTTCATCGACGCACCGGGACAAGGCCTATGAGCATTTCGCTACTGCTGGAGATGGCGGTTTCGGGCGGACCGGACCGCACCGCAGTGGTGTCCGACGATCTCCGCCTGACCACCGAGCAACTCAGCACCCTGGCCGACGGCGGGGCCGGAGTCATCGCGGCCTCTGGGTCCTCGCACGTGGCATACGTCGGCACCGGCGGTGCGCTGCTGCCGCTGCTGCTGTTCGCCTCGGCCCGCGCCGCGGTGCCGTTCACCCCGCTGAACTACCGGCTCAGCAAGGACGGCCTGCACGAGTTGATCGACCGCCTGCCCGAGGCATTGGTGGTCGCCGACACCGAATACGCCGATGTGGTGGCCGGGGCAGGCAAGCAGGTCATCACCTCCGAGGAGTTCCTGGCCGCGGCCCACGCCTCCGAGCCTGCGGCAGAGTTCGCCGATCCTGACGCAGTGGCGGTCGTGCTGTTCACCTCGGGTACCACGTCGCGCCCCAAGGCCGTCGAGCTCACCCACAACAACCTCACCAGCTACATCACCGGAACGGTCGAATTCGCCTCGGCCGCAGAAGAAGACGCAGCACTGATCTGCGTCCCGCCGTATCACATCGCCGGGGTCAGCGCAGCCATGTCGAACCTGTACGCGGGCCGAAAAATGGTGTATCTGCGGCACTTCGACGCTGACAAGTGGGTCGAGCTGGTACGCGCCGAGGGCGTCACGTCCGCCACCGTCGTGCCGACCATGCTGGACCGCATCGTGACGGCCCTGGAATCGGCCGGCCTCGAGCTGCCCACGTTGCGCAACCTCGCCTACGGCGGCTCCAAGGTCGCGTTGCCACTGGTCCGCAAGGCGTTGCAGCTGCTGCCGAATGTCGGCTTCGTCAACGCTTACGGATTGACCGAAACCAGTTCCACCATCGCTGTTCTCGGGCCGGACGATCACCGCGAGGCGCTGGCCGCCGAGGATCCCGCCGCTTCCCGGCGGCTCGGCTCGGTGGGCCAGGTGGTGCCCGGTATCGAGGTGCAGATTCGCGCCGACGACGGCACCGTGCTGGGTGCCGGCGAGACCGGTGAACTGTTCGTACGCGGCGAGCAGGTGTCGGGCCGCTACACCGATATCGGATCGGTGCTCGACGCCGAAGGCTGGTTCCCCACCAAGGATGTCGCCATGCTCGACAAAGGCGGTTACCTGTTCATCGGGGGACGATCCGACGACACCATCATCCGCGGCGGAGAGAACATCGCCCCGGCCGAGATCGAGGACGTGCTCGTCGAGCATCCTGAGGTCCGTGATGTGGCCGTCGTCGGCCCCGAGGACCCGCAATGGGGCCAGATCATCGTGGCCGTCGTGGTGCCCGTCGAGGGCACCTCCCCCGATCCGGATGCGCTGCGGGATCATGTCCGCAAGCAACTGCGCGGATCACGCACCCCCGACCGGGTGGTTTTCCGCGATGAACTTCCCACCAACCCGACAGGCAAGGTCCTGCGCCGCCAGCTCGTCGACGAACTCGCACCGATCTCCAAGGAGTCAGCATGATCAAGAACGGCACCCGCCTCCAGAGCCAGGTGTGCGACACCCAGGTCATCGTGGTGCGCAGCGCCGACAGCCTCGACGACCTGCGGGCCGGTGGCGTGGCCATGATCGCCCTCGACGCCGAAAAAGACTCCGGTGCCACGCTCGATCCCGCGTTCTCCGACGGCAACCTGATGGGTAAGCGCTACGTCGACGATGCCGGCGCCGAGGTGCTGGTCACCAAGGCCGGCACCGGCACGCTGTCGGTCGGGTCCACCGCCCTCAGCCTCAAGGAAGCCAAGCCGCTTCCGGCCAGTGACTAGCCACCCGCTCCAGTCAGAGAACACGGCACCTGTGTGGTTGAGGGCCCCGTGACGAACGTGCAGCCTTTAGTGGCGGATCCGCGATCTCACCGCCAGTGACCTGCACGCTCGCCACAGCGTCCCCCAACAACTAATGGGTGTGGCAGCCTCGCCGGGCGGGCGCCCTGGCCCTGAAGCTTGCCGGCCTTCACGCGTGACGGCTGGTCACTCCCCCGTCCACAACCAGCTGTGTGCCGGTGATGAACGACGCCTTCGGTGACATCAGGAACGCCACGGCGGCCCCGATCTCGTGGGGCTGTCCGAGCCGGCCCAGCGGCGCGGCCTGTTCGAAGCTCGCGCGGATCTCCTCGACGTCCAACGCGATCTGGAGCATCGGGGTATGGATGAAGCCCGGGCACACTGCGTTGACGCGAATTCCCAACGGGCCCAACTGAGCAGCCATCGACCTCGTCATGCCCAACAGGCCGGCCTTGGAGGCACAGTAGGCCGGGATGAACGGATTGGCCGCCAGGCCTTCGATGCTGGAGATGCCGACCACCGCGGGTGATCCACCGTCCTTCGCAGATTTCTCCAGGTGCGGCAACAGCAACTGCATCAACAGCGCCTGCGCGCGCAGATTCACGTCGAGCACCGCGTCCCAGGACTCCTCGGTGTACGCGCCCACCGGTTCCGGGAGCACCCGCCCAGCGGCGTGCACCAGGCCATCGATACCGTCGAGCGCCCCGGCCGCCTCTTCGACGGCCGACGACAACGCAGCGGTATCGCACACGTCGATCACCGCCGAGGGCATGCCCAATCCGTCGGCCACCTCGCTGACCTCGGGCGCTATGTCCCACAACGAAACCCGTCGGCCATCTGCGATCAGCGCCTCCGCGCTGGCTCGGCCGATTCCCGACGCTGCACCTGTCACCACCACACCAGTCATGCCGGACAGGTTAGATGGCCGGCGCCCCCACCGGCAGTGATTTGCTTATACCGACTAACCGATGAGATCGGCCAGTGCCTGCACGGTCTGCAGATCCTCGTACGCCGCGGAATAACGCTGGGCCAGCGCCAGGGCGATGTCGGGACGCTGCCACAACTCGCCCGCACTGGCGGTGGCCAGCCAGGTCATCAGTCCGTGCGCCACCGATGCCCGGTAACGCAACCAGATCTCGTCGGCCGACGGCAGTTCGTCTGCCGGGAGTTCCAGCGTGTCCCGGTATTCCTCCAGCAGTTCACGCTCCGCGAGCCGCCGGTCCTCGGTGGTGAGCGCACCTTGCAGGAAGTAACCGAGATCCACTGCAAAGTTCCCCCGGCGCGCCACCTGCCAGTCGAGGAAGCCGACATCCCCATCCGGTAACACGTAGGTATTGCCGATGTGCGGATCACCGTGCAGCAATGTCTGCGAGGTACCGGGCGCGGTGAGCGTCCGGATGAACGGCTTCCAGATCCCCTCCACCAGATGGTCGATCGTGAGTGCGTGTACCGAGGCCGGTGCGTCGTCCCCCAACCGCTCGAGCGCGGCAGGCAAGGGCGCCCACTGCATGCCGTCCCACGGCATGAACGGCTCCAGCCATTCGAGGCCGGGACGCTCGACACGCTCGCCCCAGAACGCACCGTGCAGGCGGGCCAGGCCTCGCACGCCACAGGCGGCCTGCTCCACGGTCAGCGGCCGAGTCGCGTCGCGGGGATCGGCGGAACGGGAGGTGAGATCCTCCATGATCAGCATGAAGTCCTCGTCGCCCTCGTCGATGGGCGCCGCGTACACCGTCGGATGTTCCAGTGGCAGATCGACTTTGGAGTTGAACAGCCTGGGCTCGTGCAGCAGGCCGCTGGTGTACTTGATCATCTCCTTGTGGCCGGGGTCGACGGCCTTGGCGAAGACCGTGGCAGGCCCGGTCAGCCCCGGCTTGTACGTGACCGACAGGCGCGCCCGGCGGTTGGTGCCGTCGTCGCGCATGTCGACGGTCACGCAGTCCACCACGGCGCCGGGGTGATGGTCCGCCAGCGCCGCCGTCAGCCACTCGGGCGTGACGTCGGTCCAGTCTTTGGGGACGGTCTGCGCGGCCGTCACCGGACGAACGCCGGCATCGAATCCCACCCGCGGACAGTCGAAGTCGGTGACAGCTCGGCGTTGTCGAGATCGACGTCCCACTCCGGGAAACGCTTCAGCATCTCCTCCAGCGCGATCCGGCCCTCCAGCCGAGCCAGTGCCGAACCCAGGCAGTAATGGGTGCCGACGCTGAATGCCAGATGCTGACGCTGCTCGCGGTGGATGTCGAAAACCTCGCCATCGGGCGGGAATTGACGGCTGTCGCGGACTGCCGCACCGATCAGCATCATCATCACACTGCCCTCGGGAACCGTCTGGCCGTGGAACTCGACGTCGCGGGTGACATAGCGGGCCACGTGCGGGGCCGGTGGCTCGAAGCGCAGCAGTTCCTCGATCGCCTGGGGGATGAGTGCCGGATTCTCGACCAATTGGCGCCGCTGATCAGGATGTTCGGCGAGTACCTTGGCCGCCCAACCGATCAGACGCGTGGTGGTCTCGTTACCCGCGCCCGCCACCACGTTGATGTAGATCAGCAGTTCCTCGCGGGTGAGCTTCCGGGTGACCCCGTGCTCGTCGGTGAACTCGACGTTGAGGAGGTCGGTCATGATGTCGTCGGACGGATTGTCCTTGCGCCAGTCGATATAGGTCTCGAAGATCGAGCCGTCGACCAGCCCCTCCTGAGCCGCCTTCATCGGCTTGCCCGCCTCGGTGCGCATCTGATCGTTGCCGTGGTCGCGGATCATCTCCTGGTCATCCTCGGGGATACCCAGCAGTGCGCTGATGACCCGCATAGGCATGATTGCGCCGAAGTCCTTGATGAAGTCGATCTTGCCGGTGCCCACCATCGGGTCCAGCGACTGCGCGCAGAACTCGCGGATCTTGGGCTCCAGCGCGTTGATCTTGCGCGGCGTGAACATCCGGGCCAGTAGCTTGCGGTGCACCGTATGGATCGGCGGATCTTCGAAGATCAGGGCGCCCGAAGGAATGTCGATGTTGGCCTTGATCAGTTCGATGATCGCGCCGCGAGCCGAGCTGAACGTCTCGTGGTCGACGAGGGCTTTGTTGACGTCGGCGAAGCGGCTCAACGCATAGAAGTCGTACTGCTCGTTGTAATACAACGGCGATTCCTCGCGGAGCCGCGCGAAGGTCGGGTACGGGTTGGCGTTGATCTCGACGTCGTAGGGGTCGAAATACACGTCATTGGTGGTGCTCAGACTCACGGCGGTCCGCCTCTCTGAGGGCTGCGGAGAGTTACTTACACGCGTAAGTTACACGGCGGAACGACCACCCGACAAGGCCGTTTCGGCTTACAGTTTGCTGCCTACACGTAATGCTCAGGTGCTGTCGCGCACAATGAGGCCGGCAGGGTCACCGCCGTCGACGTCGGAGACCGAGGGATATCCGAGTTCGGCCATCATGGCGGGGACGGCGGCATCGACAATCGTCTTGGCGTCGAATACGACGGAGGACAGCGGCGGGGAGCTCACCGCACCCAGCGGTATCGCGTCGACCCCCATGACCGCGAGATCATCAGGGCAACGCAGGCCCGCCCGGCGTATCCCGTGCAGCACCACGAACGCCGTCTCGTCGCTTTGCGCACAGACGGCCGTCACGCCCGCTGACACCCATCTCGACACCACGGCCGCCGCGTCGGACCCGTCGGTGGCCACGCTGCCGACCTCGATCTCGGGCAAGCCGTGCTCGCCGGCCGCCACGCGCAGACCCGACAACCAGTAGTCACCGAGCGGCCTCAGCACCTCACTGCCGGAATAGGCGAAGCCCAGGCGCGTGTGGCCGCGCGACAGCAGATGCTGCACCCGCATCGATCCGACGGTCAGATGCAACGACCCGAGCGCGCGCAGTTTCTCGCTACCCAGGTAGATCTGCGGAATCCGCGCCGCCTCGACGGCCACGGCAGCAGCACCGGTAAGTGGGAACACCCCTGCCACAGCCAGAGGGTTGAGGTTCGCAACCGCGTCGACGATGTTCTGGCCGTCGTCCGTCTCGAGCTGCATCGACAGCACGATGCCGTGCCGCCCCAGCGCGGTGGTGAGACGGCTGCCGACCTCCAGAGGCAATTCGCCCAGGTCGGTCCGCGGCACGATGTAGAGCACCACACCGCTGCCGCCGACCGCGAGGTTGCGAGCCGCGAGGTTGGGCCGGTAGCCCAGATCGGCGGCGGCCTTGCGTACTGCGGCCTGAGTCTGCTCCGAGATGCGTTGCCCTTGAACATTGTTGAGGACATAGCTGACGGTCGCCGTGGAGACGTTGGCCAGCTTGGCAACATCGGCTTTCGTCGGACGGAGCCCGACTTTCGGGCGTCCTCTTGTCGCGCTCACGGTGTCATCGTGGCACGTTGCTGACCATCGGGATGCTGCACGCCGGACATTTGCCGATGTGCGCTCTCACGCAGTGGCCGTCCGGCACTCTCCCGCAAGGTCAACACCGTGAGCACCGAGACGATGGCCGCGGCAACAAGATAGAGCGCGGGCGCCAGGTTGCTACCGGTCGCCGCGGTGAGCCAGGTGACGACGTACGGGGTGGTCCCACCGAACAATGCCACCGCGATGTTGTACCCGATCGAGAAGCCGCTGTAGCGGACCCGAGTGGCGAACAATTCCACACCGGCCGTCACCGCAGTCGCGACGTACACCGATTCGATGGCGGCCAGCAGACAGTGTCCGACGATCGCCGCCGTCACCGATCCCGAATTCATCAGCAGGAAAAGCGGATACGCGCCCACCACGAATCCGGCTGATCCTGCCAGCAGCAGCGGTTTGCGCCCGATCCGGTCCGACAGCGCAGCCAACGGCAGGATCAGGATCAGT
Organism: Mycobacterium sp. IDUB_9; assembly: GCF_055419505.1. NCBI lineage: Bacteria > Bacillati > Actinomycetota > Actinomycetes > Mycobacteriales > Mycobacteriaceae > Mycobacterium > Mycobacterium sp. IDUB_9. Next base: position 244,177 of record NZ_JBVAXU010000007.1, read on the forward strand.
GCCACCAGGCTGGCCAGGCTGATCGAGACGAACGCCTGGGCCTTGCTGAAATGCAGCGCCTTGATGAAGTAGGTCGGCAGGAACGTGAAGACGACGTAGTAACCGACGTTGAACACGATGAACAGTCCGATGACTTGCAGGATCGCGTACCGCGCCGTGCCCACCGCCTCGCGCAATGGCGACGTGGCAACGCGATCGGCCTCGTCGAGTTTGGCGAACTCAGGGGTGTCATCGAGCCGCAGCCGGATGTAGAGACCGACCAGACCAAGTGGTGCGGCCACCAGGAACGGGATGCGCCAGCCGTAGCTCTCCATCGCCTCCGGCGGTAGGAAAGCCTGCAGCAGCGTGACGGTGACCGAGCCCAGCAGAAAACCCAGCACACCAGACCAAGCGATGAACGTGACGGTGAGCCCGCGCCGCCGGGTACTCGCGTATTCGGCGAGATAGACGGCGCCGCCGCCATATTCGCCGCCGGCCGAGAATCCCTGCAGACACCGCAGCAGGAGTAGGAGCAGCGGGGCGGCCACACCGATGGTGGCGTACGTGGGCAGCAGGCCGATGCCGAGCGTGGCGGCCGACATCAGCAGGATCACCACGGCGAGCACCCGCTGACGTCCCAATCGGTCGCCCAGTGGGCCGAACACGAACCCACCGAGCGGACGCATGAAGAATGCGGCGGCGAAAATGGCGAAAGTGTTGAGCAGCGCCGCTGTTTCGTTGCCTGACGGGAAGAAGTTGGCAGCGATGTAGGTAGCCAGGAAGCCGTAGATGGCGAAGTCGAACCATTCCACCGCGTTGCCGATGGACGCGCCGACGATCGCTTTGCGCACGGTGGGATTGAAATGGGAGGTGCCGGTGCGTTTATTCGGTGCCGTCAACAGAAAACTCGCCTCTCGGAATCGCGAGAGGCGAGTTTACCTGTTCAGTTATGCGCGTAAGCGAGTTCCGCCCGGGTCGGGGTCAGACTGACGTGAGCGCTTCCGCGGTGAGCAACGCCTGGGCCACCCCGGAGACGATCGACGCCAACCGGATGGCTTCGAAGATCGTCGTGCGGGATACGTCGGCGTCGCGCAACACCGTCTCGTGCGCGGACAGGCAGTGCGAACATCCGTTGATCGCCGAGACTGCCAGCGACCACAGCTCGAAATCCGCCTTGGGCACACCAGGGTTGGCGATGATGTTCATCCGCAGACCGGCCCGAAGGTCGTCGTAACGGCCGTCGAGCTGACCCTTGGTGCGGTAGAAGACGTTGTTCATCCCCATGATCGAGGCGGCGCCGAGAGCGGCGTGGTAGGCCTCCGCACTCAGCACGTCGAGGGCATCCTCGGAGATCTCCTTCAGTAGCTGCTGCGATTTGGTGGCTGCCGCCGTAGCGACCAGCGCACCCCACAGCTGCTGCTCGTTGAGCTCCGTGGACTTCACGATGCTGCCGAAGTTGAGCTTGAGGTCCTTCGCGTACTCCGGCAGCGCTTCCTTGATGTTGTCGATGCTCATGACTAGACCGCCTCGGACAACAGCTCACCGGCGTTCAGCGTCGGGTCGCCCTTCTTCCAGTTGCAGGCGCACAGCTCGTCGGACTGCAGCGCGTCGAGAACCCGCAACACCTCGTCGACGTTGCGCCCCACCGAACCGGCGGTCACGGAGACGAACTGGATCTCGTTGTTGGGGTCGACGATGAAGGTGGCCCGGTCGGCGACACCGTCGGCGTTGAGCACGCCGGCCGCAGCGGTGAGTTCACGCTTGAGGTCGGAGACCATCGGGAACGGCAGCGTCTTCAGGTCCTCGTGCTGCGCGCGCCACTGGAAGTGGACGAACTCGTTGTCCACCGAAACGCCGATGACCTTGGCGTCGCGATCCTCGAAGTCTTCGTTGAGCTTGCCGAACGCGGCGATCTCCGTCGGGCACACGAAGGTGAAGTCCTTGGGCCAGAAGAAGATGATGCGCCACTTGCCGTCGTCATCCTTGTTGGTGACGCGGGTGAAATAGTCGTCGGGCTGCTTGGCGTCGACCTTGGACAGATCTCCGCCAACCACGGCCGTCAGGTCGTATTCCGGGAACTGAGAACCAATCGACAAAAGTGCCATTGCAACCTATCCAATCTCGCGTGTGATTTTCTGGAATGATTCCAGATTTACCTCCTCAATCATGGCTCTCACCGATGGTTATAGCAACTCGCTCGGCCGTGATTATGCACACAAACGACATCAGTGTGAGCTGGGCCTCACGGCTGCCACCGGCACGACCAGATCGGCCCGCCCCGCGGTAGCCGCCACCAGACGCGCGTTGGGCTCGTCGACCTCGGCGACCCAGCGCCGCGCGGCACCCGCCGGCTTGCCGAAGGCCATGTGACGGGCCACCAGGCGCGCGACGCGTACATCGTCTTGTATTGCGCAGTACCAGATTTCGTCGATCGCCGCGGCCACCGCCGACCACCGCGGATCGTCGAGCAGTAGATAGTTGCCCTCAGTGAGCACCACGGCCGTACCCGGGAACACCGGGATCGCACCGGCAACCGGCTGCTCGATGTCGCGTTCGAAACCCGGGGCGTAGACCACCTCGGCGCATCCGCGGATACGGCGCAACAGCGCGGCGTATCCGGCAACGTCGAAGGTGTCGGGCGCACCCTTGCGGTCCAGCCGGCCAAGTCTGCGCAGTTCGACATCGGCGAGGTGGAACCCGTCCATCGGAACGTGCGCCACACCGCGGTCGCCGAGCCGTTCCCGGGCGGCGGATACCAGCGCCTCGGCCAGCGTGGATTTACCCGCCCCCGGTGCCCCCGCGATGCCGATGACGGACGTCCCCGGCTCTGCCGCACGGGCCAATACCCGGGCCACCAGATCGTCGAACGTACACATAGCGCCGCCATTGTCCCGCAGGTCATCAACGGCACGTGCCGAACGTCGCCGCGAGCAGGTAGAACTGGCTGGGGTGGATCGCGTGGAAGGCGGATCAGTTGGCGAGGCTTCGCTGGTGGCTCGGTCTGGCCTGTTGTGCGGCACTGCTGGCCGGGTGCGGGAACGCCACCGTGATCGGCGGCAGGGCGACGTCGATGCTGTTCCTACCCGACCGGGTAGGCGGACTGCCGGTGACCGACGGCCATAGCGGCACCCGGCCCGACGCGCACGCGCCGGCCCGCCGGGCCGAGAACACCGACGGCGGGCAGATCGACGACCTGGCCCTGCTGGCCGTCGACGACATCGAAGACTTCTGGTCGCAGAACTACACCGGCGGGTCACTGCCGGGGACCTTCACCCCGGTCTCCCGGCTGGTGTCCTTCAACTCCGACCTCTCCCCCGGGCTCGAGATCTGCGGCCAGAGCACGGTCGGGCTGACCAATGCCTTCTACTGCCTCAAGAGCGACGTGATGGCGTGGGACCGTGGCGTCGCGATTCCGGTGGCGGCGCAGTATTTCGGCCAGATGGGCGTGGTCGGGGTGATGGCCCACGAGTACGGCCACGCCGTCCAGCAGCAGGCGCGGCTGATCAACGAGAGCACGCCCGTCCTCGTGGCCGAGCAGCAGGCCGATTGCCTGGCCGGGGTGTACCTGCGCTGGGTGGCCGCCGGAAAATCGCCACGCTTCGAATTGAGCACCGGTGACGGGCTCAACCACGTCCTGGCCGGGCTGATCTATATCCGCGATCCTCTGATGACCCGGATCGACGCCACGCTCACCGGCAACGAGCACGGGTCCGCGCTGGACCGGGTCAGCGCATTCCAGATCGGCTTCAGTGGCAACGTCGACCAGTGCGCGGCCATGGACTCCGACGAGATCACCAAGCGTCGCGGCGATCTGCCCAAATTCCTCGACTTCTTCGGCGGCCAGCAGAGCGCCAACAGCACGATCACGGCGAATCTGTTGGACAAGACCATGCAGTCGCTGCAACAGGTCTACGCACCCGCCAACCCGCCCACGTTGAGTACCGAGCCGAGCGCGTGTCCCGACGCCGGGCCGTCGCCGCCGGCGTCCTATTGCCCGGCGACCAACACCATCGTCGTCGACCTGGCTGGACTGAAAGCCCTGGGGGAAGCCAGAAACGAAAACGACGAACAGGAGCTCCTGCAGGGCGACAACTCGGCGATCTCCGTCCTGACATCGCGGTACGCCATGGCGGTACAGCACGAGAAGGGCCTGACGCTCGACACTTCCGTGGCCGCGATGCGCACCGGCTGCCTGACCGGCGTGGGCCAGGCCAGGATGGCCGAGCCCGGTCTGCCGATCACGCTGTCAGCCGGTGACACCGACGAGGCGATCAGCAGCCTGCTCACCAACGGGCTGGCCGCCAGCGACGTCAACGGCAGAGTGCTGCCGGCGGGGTTCACCCGCATCCTGGCCTACCGGTCCGGCCTGCAAGGCGACGATGCACAGTGCTACCAGAGGTTCCCGTAAGCCGATGAGTCCAGTCGAGGAGAACCGATGAGCGGTCCCGAGCAGCCGTGGTGGGCACGGCCGGGCGGCGCACCCCTGCCTGGCGGCACGCCGCCACCCGGCGCTCCCCCGCAGCGCCGGGCATGGACACCCCCGCCCACGCGGCAGCCGTCGCCGCCACAGCCGCCGCAGCACCATGCGCGGCCCGGACCGCCGCCGCGGTACCAACCACAGTCCGCACCACAGCCGCCGTCGTCGCCGCCCAACCCCAAGCACGCCGACCGACGTCTGCTCATCGGTGTGGCGATCGCCGTCGTGGCGGTCGCGGTGATCGGCGCCGGATTGTGGGCGTGGAGCCTCGCGGACACCAACAGCACCCGACTCGACGTCCATCAGGCCGAGTCCGGGGTGGCACAGATCCTCTCCGATCCGATCAACGGCTACGGGGCCAACCGCGTCGTCGCGGTGGCATGTAACAACGGCGAGAATCCGGTCGTGCGGGCCGGCGCGACGTTCATGTGCGCGGTTGAGATCAACGACACGCTTCGAAGGGTCATCGTGGAGTTCACCGACGATAACGGCACTTATGCCGTGGACGGCCCCCGATAAATAGAGACCCGCGACACATTTTCGGGTCCTCGTGACAACCCACACCCGACCGCGCTGCCAGGCTTTATTAGAGCCGCTATTAGTCTTACCGGTTATGGGTCGGGATCCCGCTGCAACCAGTGCCGTTGATATGTCGACGTCGAACATCGAAAATTACGTCCTCGACGACGGCACGATTGTCGTACCCGACGGCGTCACCCTGACGTCGTTCCTGGACCGCAATCGGATCATTTACGGGAACCAGCCGTCCTACCGATTCCTCGACTACTCGACGGATCCCGACGGCCGCGCCGTCGAGCTCAGCTGGAACGCCCTGTGGTCACAGGTGTGCGCTGTCGGCGCCCGCCTGCAGCAGGTCACCAAACCCCGCGACCGGGTAGCGATCCTGGCCCCGCAGGGCGTCGAGTACGTCGCAGCGTTCTTCGCGGCAGTGCACGCGGGCAATGTCGCCGTCCCGCTGTTCGCACCCGCGCTGGCCGGTCACGCCGAGCGACTGGCCGCCGTGCTGGCCGACGCCAAACCCACCGTCGTGCTCACCACGACCGCCGCCGCCGAATCGGTTCGCACCTTCATCAAGTCGCTGCCCGCCGCCGAGCGGCCCCGCATGATCGCCGTCGACGCCGTCCCGGACACGCTGTCCGAGATGTACGTCAGCCCCGAGGTCGACACCGACGACATCGCCTACCTGCAGTACACGTCCGGGTCCACCCGCACGCCCGCCGGTGTGGAGATCACCCACCGCAACGTGTGTACCAATGTCATCCAGATGGTCCTGGCCGGCGACCTCGACACCGGTATCCGCAGTGTCAGCTGGCTGCCGCTCTACCACGACATGGGCCTGATCATGGTGATGTTCCCGGCGCTGTGTGGTGGCCACATCAGCCTGATGGACCCGATGGCGTTCGTCCGACGCCCGTATCGCTGGATCAAGCGGTTGGCCGAAGAAGCTGCCCACGGCCGCACCTTCGCCGCCGCCCCGAACTTCGCCTTCGAGCTGGCCGCCGAGCGCGGCCTGCCGCCCGAGGGCGAGACGCTGGACATGACCAACGTGGTCACGCTCCTCAACGGGTCCGAGCCGGTCACGATGGCCGCTGTCGAGAAGTTCACCTCCGCGTTCGCCCCATACGGGCTGCCCGCCACCGCGGTCAAGCCGTCCTACGGCATGGCCGAGGCCACCCTATCGGTGGCCAGCATCGCGCCGAACGCCGCGGCCAGCGTGGTGTATCTCGACCGCGACCAGCTCAGCGCCGGGCGCGCAGTGACCGTCGCTGCCACCGACGAAGGCGCCGTGGCACATGTGTCCTGCGGACAGCCGATCCCGAACCAGTGGGCGGTGATCGCCAGCCCCGATGGCGACGAGTTGGCCGACCGCACCGTCGGCGAAATCTGGCTGCACGGCAACAATGTCGGCCAGGGCTACTTCGGCCGCCCCGACGAGAGCGAGCGGGTGTTCGGCAACAAGCTGCAGACCCGGCTCACCACCGGTGGCCACGCCGACGAGGTACCCGACAACAGCCATTGGCTGGCCACCGGCGACCTCGGGGTCTACATCGACGGCGAGCTGTACCTCACCGGCCGCATCAAGGACATGATCCTGATCGACGGACGCAACCACTATCCACACGACATCGAGACGACGGTCAGCGCGTCGTCGCCCGCAGTGCGCTCAGGCTATGTCGCCGCGTTCTCGGTGAACGGGGACCGCGGCGAAGAACTGGTGATCGTCGCCGAGCGCGCAGCCGGAGCCGGCCGCGCCGAGCCCGGCCCCATCGTCGATGCGGTGCGCGCGGCAGTGTCCCGCCACCACCAGATCCGGGTCGCCGATGTGCGCATGGTTGCCGCCGGCGTGATCCCCCGGACCACCAGCGGCAAACTGGCCCGAAATGCTTGTCGCGTCGAATATTTGAGTGGGAAGTTCGACAAGTAGGGATTGGCCTGGTTGCCTGCGCCGAATGCGACGCCAGGGTCATGATCCGGCGCGTGGCGCGACCCTGGCGTTGATCTGGCGTGGGAGGCTTCACCGATGACTCGGCGTCCACCGTGTCACCTGCAACACCCAACTACAGCTGACTCATTGCCTCAGCGAACGCCCCGTCGCGCAGAAGGTTGATGCTGCGGGCCTCGGTATCTACCTGGGTGATGCGCTGCACGGCGCCGCCGTGCCAGAAGTAGGTGTCGCGACTGACGGCGCCACCGGGCGGGTTCTCGGTCTGCCCCACCGTCACCGACGCGAGCCACCCAACCGCGTCCGATGTGATTTCACCGACGGCGTGCAGGAACAGCAGACTGCGGTGGGGCACGCTGAATACGACCCCCAGTGGTGCGACTCCCCCCAGCACCGTCTCGATCAGCCGAGGCATGTTCAGGGCTTTCGAGGCGATGAAGAAGGAATCGCCCGTCAGCGCAAACACGTTGCGGTCCAACGCTTGTACGGTCACGGGTTCGCCATCGGTGTTGCGCTGACCCACCTCGTAGAGGAAGTCCAGGTCCCGGCCGGCAACGTCGTCGTCACCCACCGTCTTGACCACGGTCGGCAGGTCTCGGCTCAACTCGGCGACCAGACCGTCGAAAGCGGGGCGGGCATATCGCATCGAGATCATTCCCGAGGTGTCCGGCGTCTGCAGGCGCGTGCGAACCTGCGCCAGGAACTCCGCGTCCGCCAGTGCGGCGGTCCCGGGGTCTGATCGACTGGCGAACTGCTGATCGAAGTGAAACTCGACGGCGCCTACCCACTCGGCCGGCGGTCGTTGCGCACACTGGAGCTGAAGGTTGTACAGCCGGTAGTGATTTCCCGTCTGGTCCATGAACCAGTCATCACCCAGTGCGTCCTGTGGAGCCGGACGCACCCGTAACCCACGACGTTCCAATGATTCCAACGCCAGCCGGCGAACGAGCCGACGCCGCTCATCGTCGGTGCCGACGGTCGGCTCGTTTTCGCTCATCCACGACTCCCCCATGCTGAACCCCCGTAGTGGTGCTGATCGTCTCAGCCATGATCCCACCGTCGCACACGCCCGATCGGCACCAGTTCCGAGAGTGCCCCGACATGTCGGTGCCCCGTGCAACGCTGTCCGGTTCTCACACGAGCCGACATGGAAGGACCCGAGATGACCGGACTTCAGCAGCAGAACTTCCGAGTGAACCTCGGCGGGGTGATCGCACTACTCAGCAAGAACCTCTATTCCAATCCCGGCGTCTATGTGCGGGAGCTGATCCAGAACGCCGTGGATGCCATCGCGGCCCGCGACACCCTCGGCGGCACCCCTGCCCCGCGCATCGTCTCGATCTCCCCGTACGGGGTCGCCTCACCGAATTCGCCCGCCGGCGAGTTCATGCTGACCGACGCCGGGATCGGCGTCAGCCCCGAGCAGGTCGAGCAGTTCCTGGCCACCGTCGGCGCCAGCTCCAAGGGTGACGAACTGCAGCGGAGTCGACGCTCGTACATCGGGCAGTTCGGTATCGGCCTGTTGAGCTGCTTTCTCATCGCCGACGAGATCACCGTCGTCTCCCGCAGCGCGACAGGCACGGAACCGATCGAGTGGGTCGGCAGGAGCGACGGCACTTACACGCTCCGCACCATAACCCAGGACATCGCAGTCGGGACGACCGTGCGATTGCGGCCGCGGCCCGACATGATCGGCTGGGCCCGGGCCGAGCAGGTGTGCCCCCTGGTGCAGAAGTACGCCGAGTTCCTTCCGGTAAACATCAAGGTTCTGACAAGCCAGGGCCCGAAGGACGTTTCACGGAAATATCCATGGGAGCACGACTTCGGCGCCCACCGTTCCACTGTGCTGCAAGGGGTTTCACCGGTCTACGGCGGGATGGGTGTGGGCAGCCAGTTCGACGCCATCGAGGTCACCGATGCCGGCCTCGGACTACACGGCGTGGTGTACATCGGCGCCGCGTCGGGGCGGTCCAAGCGCGCCGCGCGCAACCGCATCTACATCAACGACATGCTCGTCGATGACGCCGACAGTGCGCTGCTGCCGGCATGGGCATTCTTCGCCTGGGCCGTGGTGAACTCGACCACGCTGGAGCCGACTGCCAGCCGCGAGACCGTCGTGAACAACACGGCGCTCACCGCGACCCGGCGCAAGCTCGGGCAAGCCGCTCTGAAATGGCTGCGGTCCCTGGCCGACACGGACCCCGAGCGGTTCGCCGAATTCGTCGCCGACTACGAACTGGAACTCCGATCCGCGGCCACATGTGACGCCGACGGACAGAATCTGGAGCTGGCCGAAGTCGTGCTCCCGATGCTGACGGTGCAGACGACTGAAGGGCACATGCGACTGATCGATGTGATCAGCCGCAATCCAAACATCCTTTACGCGGTGTCCGTCAAGGAGTTTCGCACCATCGCGAGCTTCAACCCTGGTGGGCGGATCGTGGTGAATGCGGGCCATGCCCTGGACCAGGAGGTGCTGCTGATGCTGCCGCAGGTGACGTCCGGGGTGGCCGCCACCCGCGCCTACCCGGCGTCCGAAATCGCCGGGCTGGCAGTCCCGTCGGCGGATTCTGCGCGGGAGGTACTGGCGCTGGAACAGCGTGGCAGCCAGGTGCTGCAGGCGTCGGGTAGTCGGGTGGTGGCGCGCCGGTTTCCATCGACGGACCTGCCCGCCGTGTTCATCGGTAACGGCCAGATCGACGCCGATTCGCCGGGGTGCGGCGACCTCCCGCATCTGGTGGTGAACTGGGACAACCGGGCGGTGCAGGCGCTGACCCGCACAACCGACGCCCTCGTGTTCAGTCGGCTCATGCAGCTGCTGTTCGTCCAGGCCCGGATGGCCGCACAGTGCGATGGCCCCGAGGATCGAATCCTGTTGTCGGAGGCGCTCGATGACATCACCGTGCTGGCCGCCGGCGTCGATGGGACGGAGGTCGCCCGATGACCGAGCCAACGCCCCTGTCAGCTGATGAGCTCGAACGGCTGGGTGATGAGGCGCTCGCTGCGGGAGACCTGCAAGCGGCACTGCATCACTACAGGGAAGCCCGCAGGCTTGTCTTCGACATGCTCGATCCGGGGGTGTTACAGGGTTCGGATTTCGACACAGTGTCAGAGATCGCCGACGAGCTCAGCCGGATCAGCAGGAAGCGCGATGCCCTCGTGAGCGCGACGAAACCGCCACCGAAGCCGCTCGATGAACAGGCGGCGGACCTTCGCGCTGCGGTGGATGTGTCCATGGAGGGAGGCCACATTATTCACGCGGCAGAGCTGTGTATCGATCTCGGCGAAATCCTGGCGGAACTGGACGATGTCGACGGCGCGGAATCCGCCTACCGGCAGGCCGTGGCGCTCGCCCGGCAAGTCGATGCCGCCATGCCCGAGTTGATGCTCTGGACGTTTCGCAAGTTGATCGAATTCCTTGCGCCGTCAGAGGAGTCGATAACCCTCGCCCAGGAACTGGCCGCCAACTTGATCGAGCGCGACGAGATGTACCACCCGATGCGGGCTGCCGACGCGGCGTTCCACTGGGCGGTCGCCGAGCTGAAGTTCGCAGAGGTGGCACGACACCGAGTGGATCACGCGATCGATGGCATCGCGCGGCAAGCAATCGAGATGCTCGACGAAATCTGTATGCACGACTTGGGACAAGCACTGCAACGCCACGCGGCCGACACCTTGCGGTGCGTCGGCCGCGATGTCGAGGCAGATCAGTGGCAAGCCGAGGCAGACAAGTACGAGGACTGGTCAGCGTTCATGGACCATCAGATACCCGGCCACGTCCACCTCTGGGACATCCGGATCGACGTGTCCGCCGGACCAGGCGACGAATGACGCTGGCGATCGCCGACTCGCCGCGGCACGGCACTAATCGAGTGATTCCCAGAAGCGTGAAAGCGCCGCCGCACCGCGGGCTGGATCCTGCACCATCCACCAGTGATCCAGTCCGTCGAGCACCTCGGTGGAGGCCCCGGCTCGGCTGGCTGCGCGACGCCGGATTTCTTCGGACCCGACGTATGGGTCCGCCGTCGCCAGTAGCGAAAGACCGGGGCGGGCACTCGCCCGCTCCAACCCGCCGCCCGCTTCGGCCATGTCACCGGGCACTCCTGCCGAGCGGTATAGCCGCAAGGTCGCCTGCCCCATGACCGGCCCCTGAGCTCGTGCCATCGACGCTGCGATGTCCTCCGGCAGCAGCGCGGCCCACACGGCGGTCCGGTCTTGAACCGTGCCGCCCAGCATGTTCTCGACGAGCCGCTCGCCCTTACCGGGCGTCCGCCACGCCTGGGCCATGTCAGGCCACACGTATTCGGCGTCGAACACTCCGACGATGTCACTTGCCCAGCTACGCACCAGGTCGGGTCGATGCATCATCGCGTTCACCACGTGCACACCACCCCAGTCGTGTCCGACAAGGTCAACCGGCTCATCAATGGCTTCAAGCTTGCCTTCGAGCCAGTCCCGGTAGGCCACATACGTCGCCGAGAAGCCGTCGGGTAGCGGAGCCCCGAACCCCGGCGGTGACAACCGCACGACATCCTTGCGTCCAAGCGCATCGACCAGCGGACCCCAGATCGCGTCAGTCTCCGGATTGCCGTGCACCAGAACGATCGTCATGTCCGACATCGTGACACGACTGGCGTCGATCTCAGCCCGCAGCCCACTCCTTCGCCGCATCGAGCTCACCAAGGCCAAAGACCTTGAGCTCGCCCGGAATCATCCACGCAAACGCGTGCATCGCGTGGGCGACCCATTCCCGATCGGACACCACGGCAATGCGCTTGAATGCCGAGTGGTGTCCCAGGAGCGCGCCGAAGCCGAGCTTCAGATCCTCGACCAGACCACCAGAGCCGAATCCCTCGTAATCCGGTGAGATGACCTCGACGATCCGGATCTCACCGGTCGCCAGCAATTCGTCCATCGTCGGCCGAAACTCATGCAGGTCATCACCACGCACCCGGCCCGACACTCGGATACCGAACACGCCCTCAGGCATGTCGGGAAGGACATCGATCATTGGTTCTCCTCCCGTCTCACACCTCGAGTCTGCACCTACCGACTCAGGAACGTGAAGACTCCCAGAGGCTGGAGATTTCCGACGGTACGTTCTCGCGTTTGACGGCGCTCCTGGTCCACCCGCCGTGACTGCCGGGAGCGATCCGGTAGACCCCCGCATCACCCGAATACACCCAGAGCTGCTCGGGTTCGGTTGGCAACCAGGCGATCATCACGCCGGGGGTGCGGTAGGAGGAATGGTCATGGAAGACCTCCTGACCGGCTTTGTCACGAATCACGGGGACCCACGTTGTCCCCCCGTTCTCGTCGGGACCCTCCTCGGCGACGGCGGTGTAGGCGTCCGACGGAGATGTCTGGTCGTGGCCGGGCGTGACGATCGCGGCGGCGTCGTCGCTTTTGCCGCAACCCACGGCGATCGCCATCACGGCCAGAATCACTGCGATCAACCGCTTGCCCATGTATCGATCCCTTCGGTGCTGACGAGATGGAACGATACGGTCTGGCAACCGCGGCCGATCACCACCCCAGTGACTTGTTCAGACAGTCACCCTCCGAGATACGGCGACCTGTCACGCGCGCGACGAATTGCACTGCAATGCCACCGGGAGCTTCGCTGCCTAGAGAAACGCTCTATTGCCGTAGCGGTCGAGCGAGACGAATTCTCCGACCGGCCGACGTGTCGTGGGACCGTACTTGCCCATCGGCCAGCCAAGGGGAATGACCGCACAGGGAGTAACGTTCCACGGCAGGCCGAGGGCGCGCCTCGCCAAGAACTTGCTCCACAACGGCAAGGTGATCAGTGCCGCACCCAACCCAGCCGCACGTGCCGCCAGCAAGAGGTTTTGCACCGCGGGAAAAATGGAACCGTACGCACTGCTCGTCGCCACCGACGGCCACAGCGGAATCACGCCCTTTAGGCAGGCAACGACTACGACGGGGATCTCGTCGAAATGGTCCGCCTGCCATTGCACCGCCTTCTCGATGCGCAGCATCTGGTCACTCATGTTGCGCACAACGACGCGCTTGTAGATCGGGCCGCCGAACTTCAAGGCTCGACGATTCAAGCCGCCGAGTTTCGCAACGACTTCGCGGTCCTTGACGACGATGGATTCCCAGTTCTGAGCGTTTGAACCCGTCGGCGCCTTCATCGCGAGTTCCAGAATGTGAAGCAGCAGAGCGTCATCAACGGGATCACCCTTGAGCCGCCGGATGGCCCGTTGAGTACGCATCGCCTCTTCGAGTGGCATGGCCAAGGCCTCTTGCTGCGGCATGGCCACTATTTCAACATGATCAGTCTCGTCAGGGGGCCTTCCGAGATGTTGACCGATGCCATATCCGACGCTTTCCATTCGAACCCGGTGCTGCCGTAACCCTGACCATGCTGGGTCCGTGTGTCGGCGGCATCAAAGACCACTCCGAATGACCGCAAAGAGACATTGGTCCGCAGACAGGTCACACAAGTGCCAGTAGCGAGGCCTGGTTTGGGGCGACGTCGCGCTGCCTGGTCGACGACGCCCAGACCGATCTCGACGACTTATTCGCCTACCGGTCGACGGGGTTGCCTGAGTATTTCGCTGCGTGTTGCCGCACACTCTTTTTCGTGACGACACGCCTCGATAACTGGGAGCACCGCGCCGAGTGGCCGCTTGCCGCGGTCGCCGCCGTCTTCCTTGCCGCCTACACCGTCGAGGTACTCGTCGAACCCCGCGGTCTGGGTGCACATGCCGTTACCCTGGCCACCTGGCTCTCGTGGGCGGTGTTCAGTGCCGACTACGCGGCACGCCTGTACCTCGCCCCTGACCGCAGGCAGTGGTTCGTGCGCCACCTCGCCGACCTGGCGATCGTGCTGCTGCCACTGCTTCGACCGCTGAGGCTATTGCGCCTGGTCGTGTTGATCGGCGTGCTTCAGAAAGCCGTCGGCAACGCGATCCGAGGCAAGGTGATCCTCTACACGATCTCTGGTGCTGTGCTGCTGGTCTACGTCGCGTCCCTGGCCGTACTGCAGGCTGAGCGCGGCCAACCAGACGCCCACATCGCCGATTTCGGCGACGCATGGTGGTGGGCGATCACCACCATCACCACCGTGGGCTACGGCGACATGTACCCCGTCACTACAACCGGGCGTGTCATTGCCGCGCTGTTGATGATCGGCGGGATCAGCCTGGTCGGCTCGATCACCGCGACGATCGCATCGTGGATCGTGCAGACCGTGGCAGTCGATGACGCTGCCAGCGCAGCCGTGACGGCGGCCCACATCAATGACCTGCGCGCCGAGATCGCGTCGCTGCGGGACGAACTGCGACGGGAGTCCGCCGTCGATGGCGCTGGAAGCGACCACCGACCGTGAAGCCTGGAACCGTGCGGCACCAGGTTTGGGATCACAGGTTGAGTTGAAGAGTGCGGGCGGTGGGACTCGAACCCACACGTTCTTTCGAACACCGGCACCTAAAGCCGGCGCGTCAGCCAGTTGCGCCACGCCCGCAGCGCCTTGATCGTACAGCTCACCCCGTGGCCGAATTTGTCGGAGGTCGGCCATAGGTTGGAAGCCTCGGTGGTTCAGAGAGGCGCGATGTGCGGTCGGCAGACGAGTTCAACGAAGTCCAGAAGCTCATCGCGACAGGTATGAATGACTGTGCAATCGCGCGCGAGACCGGTATTCCGCGACCGACGGTCCGAGATTGGCGGGTGCGACCACCATTGCAGTTGAGGCAACCGCAGGCGTCGTCCGAATGCGGTATCGACCATGACTTCAGCGCATTGCCAGCGCGCGAATATGCGTATCTGCTCGGCCTCTACCTCGGAGACGGATGCATCTCGCAACACCCGCGAGCATGGCGGCTCAGGGTCACGCTCGACAAGAAATACCCTGGCATTATTGACAGCTGCCGCGCAGCCATCGACACCTTGATGCCCGGACAACTTGCGTCGGTTGCTCGACAACCAACTGCATGCATCGTGGTTTCGCTCTATTCCAAACACTGGCCGTGTCTGTTTCCGCAGCACGGTCCGGGCAGGAAGCACAACCGCCGGATCGTCCTGGAACCGTGGCAGCAGGAGCACGTAGACCGGTCCACCGAGGAGTTCGTACGTGGCCTGATCCACAGCGACGGCTGCCGTGTGGTCGCGAATGATCGCGGTATCAAGAGCATCCGGTACCACTTCACGAATCATTCGGAGGACATCCTCAACCTGTTCACCGGCGCACTCGACACCCTCGGCATCCCGTGGACCCGGTCCACCAAGTACGTCGTCTCGATCTACCGCAAGGCCGCCACGGCTCGTCTCGACGAATTCATCGGCCCGAAGGTCTAGTCGGACGGACGCGCCTGACCCGACATGTCGATCAGCCGCTCCTGTTCGTCGAAACGGAACTCGGCATGCCCGTCGGGCAATGCGATCCGCAGGCCGTCCGGCATCTCATCGACCTGGACCCCACGCACATCACCCCAGGCCCACACGCTGCGGGGCGCGACCGGCAAGGCCTGCAGGGCCTCTCCCACACTGCGCATCAGTCGGGGCAGGGTCGGCTCGGGCAACCGCAGCCGATCGTCCGCAAGCACAATTGCGCCGATCGTGGAGCCGTCGGCCTCGAAGGTGTAGGTAGGCAATTGCCCGAGCAGGAGCGCCGCGACTCCGCCCATCCACCACGCGAACTCACGCGGGTCAGCCTCGCCGAGTGGCACTTCTGCGTCGCGCAACTCGACAACTTCGTACTGCTCTCCGAAAGTTCGGATCAGTGCACTGCGTTCGACGATCGAGGCCGGGAAGGCGGAGTTCGCCCATGCCCACAGCCATGTGCCAGGCCCCTGCGCGGCGGAGCCGAGCAGTTCAGCCTGGGCGACAAAGGGTTCGGCGCCGCTCGTCGAGGCCTTCGAGAACACGCCCGCGCCGAGATCGAGGCTCCAGTCCCCGTCGTACGGTGAATCTTCGCCGATGAGGTCGGAGAGGTGGGCTTGCGTCTCGGCTTGAATGATCGCGGCGTCGAGGAGCAGGTCATAGAGCAGCACCTGCAAAGCCTAAGTGCCTCTTGCCGCCCATCCAGGCACGTATTTTCGACCCCTGACAGCCGCGCCGTACCATGGACGAATGTCCACTACACGGCGTAGGAGACCAGCGCTCATCGCGTT
Source organism: Mycobacterium sp. IDUB_9 (assembly GCF_055419505.1). Classification (NCBI taxonomy): domain Bacteria; kingdom Bacillati; phylum Actinomycetota; class Actinomycetes; order Mycobacteriales; family Mycobacteriaceae; genus Mycobacterium; species Mycobacterium sp. IDUB_9. The sequence continues at coordinate 260,234 of NZ_JBVAXU010000007.1, forward strand.
GGTGTTCCTCGGCGCCGCCGGCTGCCTGGCGCTGGCGTGGTGGCAATGGACCCGCTACGAATCAGCGTCGGGCACCTTCCAGAACTTGGGCTACGCCTTGCAGTGGCCGATGTTCGCCGGGTTCTGTTTCTACGCGTACTACAAGTTCGTCCGTTACGAAGACGCCCCACCGGAGCGCCCCGGCGGCGGCGACGTCACCGAGATTCCCGCCGGCCTGCTGCCCGAACGTCCCAAGGCCGCCGCCCCCGCCGCCGGCGACCAGGAACTCTCCGAGTACAACGCCTACCTCGCCGAGCTGGCCAAGTCCGACCAGCCCGAGAAGAAAGACAGGACCGATAGATGACCGCACCAGAACCGGGCGCCGAGGTCACGCCAGTTGTTTCGACCCCGAAAGAGACCATCCGCAAGGCCTTGCTGGGCTACCGCGTGCTGGCATGGACGACCGGTATCTGGTTGATCGCGCTGTGCTACGAGATGGTGCTGAAATACATCGTCCAGGTGGACAATCCGCCGAGCTGGATCGGCATCGTGCACGGCTGGGTGTATTTCGTCTACCTGCTGTTCACAGCCAACCTTGCGGTCAAGGTTCGCTGGCCCATCGGCAAGACGATCGGTGTCCTGCTCGCCGGCACGATCCCGCTCCTGGGCATCATCGTCGAGCACTTCAACACGCTGGATCTCAAGAAGCGCTTCGAGCTGTAACGCGGGCCGTCAGCGCCTCATCCCATCGAAGCCAGCCGCCGAAGCAGCGGCCCGGCTTTGACCAAAGTCGCCATCTCCTCGTCGGTCATCTGAGCCAACTGCTCGTGGACCCCGGCGGTCCAAGCCGCGTCGATCATCTTCTTGTGCTCGCTGGCCCTGGGTGTCAGGTGCAACCGGATGCAGCGGCGGTCAAGTTGATCAGGTCTCCGATCGATCAGGCCACGCTCGACCAGTTTCCGCACCGTGGTACTGACATTGCTGGGCTGTAGGCCCAAGGCATGCGCGGTGTCGGACACGCTGATTCCCGGCTGATCGCCCACCGTCCGGATCACTTCGAATTCCGAGTGCGGCAACGGCTCCAGGCCGACCTGTTTCTCGCCGAACCGCCGCAGCGCCCAGACCAGGGTCCGCACCGCAGCGGCGGTGTCACGCACATCACGTGAGGGTGTGGGTACTCGAGTGGACGCCATATCGGCTATATTACCTATAACTTTATACATAAACCATTGATGTAAGGCCCGAATGAGCACCCGAACCACCACCACCACCGAGACCGCGGCTCAGACACCGGCGCTGCCGCTGAGCTGGCTCGGTGTGCTTGCCCTGCTGACCGCGGTGGCACCGCTGTCGATCGACATGTACCTTCCCGCCTTCCCGGCGATGGCCGACGAGTTCGGCACCTCGGCCTCGGCTGTTCAGTTCACCCTGACCTCGTTCATGGTCGGCCTGGCCAGCGGGCAGTTGATCATCGGCCCGCTCTCGGACCGGTTCGGCAGGCGTTCGCTGATGCTCGCGGGCACCCTCGTCTGTGTACTGGCCGGCGTCGCGTGCGCTCTCGCCCCAAACATCGCCCTGCTGACCGCGTTCCGCTTCGTGCAGGGCTTCAGCGGAGCCGCCGGTGTGGTGCTGAGCCGAGCCGTGGTGGCCGATCGCGCGCACGGCGCCGTGGCCGCCCGAGCCTTCAGTCTGATGATGATCATCAACGGCGCTGCACCGGTGTTGGCCCCAATCATCGGTGGATCGCTGATGGGCGTCATCGGCTGGCGAGGCATCTTCTGGATCCTGTCCGCACTTGCGGTCGCGATGTTCATCGGCGTCGCCGCCGTGCTGCCCGAGACCCATCCGAAGGACCGCCGCCACACCGGCGGTGTAGCCGCCATGCTGCGCGACGCCCGCTCGGTGCTCACCAACCGCGGTTACCTCGGTTACACGCTGACCTTCGCCTTCGGGTTCACGGTGATGTTCGCCTACATCTCGGCTTCCCCGTTCGTGCTCCAGAACGTGCTCGGCCTCTCCCCGTTGCACTACTCGTTCGCATTCGCCGCCAACGCCGCCGGCATCGTGATCGTGAATGCCGTCAACGCCAGGATCGTGGGTCGCTTCGGCCAGCGTCGGCTGCTGCACCTGGGTGTCGGCCTGCTCGTCCTGTTCTCGACCCTGCTGGTGGTGGATGCCCTGCTCGGTCCGGTGCTGTGGGCATCTTTGGTGTTGCTGTGGGGCGCAGTCGCGAGCATCGGCCTGGTGGCCGCCAATGCCACTTCGTTGGCACTCGACAAGGTCCGCCATGCGGCCGGCACCGGGTCCGCGGTGTTGGGCGCGTTGCAGTTCGGCCTGGCGGCGGTGGTTTCACCGATCGTGGGGATCGGCGGGGACCACACCGCGCTGCCCATGGCTGTGGCGATGGTCGTCAGCGCCACCGTCGGCGCGGCGGCACTGCTACTGACCCGCGAGCGTGGAGCCGTGGCCGTCGATTGACCCGGCGGGCACGCAAACCTCTAAGACCCGGCCAACTCCCGCAGCGCAGGCACCAGCAACGCCAGCGCACGACCACGATGCGATGCCGCGTCCTTCTCGGCCGGCGTCAATTCGGCTGCGGTTCGGGCAGACCCGTCGGGCAGGAACACCGGGTCGTAACCGAACCCGCCGTCGCCGCGGGGTACACGGGTGACCGTCCCAGGCCACTCGCCGCGCACCACAACACTTTTTTCAGCGGAGCCGGCGCCGTACACCAACGCACACGCCGACACGAACGCGGCCCCTCGCCGCGAATCGGGCACATCGGCAAGTTGTCCGAGCAGCAGTGCGGTGTTGGCGGCGTCGTCCCCGTGCCTGCCGGACCACCGGGCCGACAGCACGCCCGGCATCCCGTTCAACGCCTCGACGGAAATCCCGGAATCGTCTGCCACACAAGGTAACCCGGTGGCCCGAAATCCGTCCGAAGCCTTGGCCAAGGCATTCTCTTCAAACGTCGCACCGGTTTCCGGCGCCTCGTCGTACGCAGCCACGTCAGCCAGCGACAACAACTCCAGACCGACCACCCCGGCAGCATCCAGGACACGCCGTAGCTCGGCCAGCTTCTTGGCGTTGCGACTGGCTACAAGCAGCGAGGGCACTCAGCTTCCAAACGCTTTCTTGGGCGCGGGCCCCTCCGGCAGCACACCTGGATACGGCAATTCCAGTGCCTCCTGCTGGATCACGAACAACTGCTCGCAACCCGCCAGCGCGGCATCGAGCATCTTGTCCAGGGTGGAGCGCGGGAACGTCGCGCCCTCGCCGGTGCCCTGGATCTCCACCAGGGTGCCGGTGTCGGTGGCGACGACGTTCATGTCCACCTCGGCGCGCGAATCCTCGGTGTAGGGCAGATCCAGCCGCACCCTGCCGTCGACGACGCCCACCGACACTGCCGCGATGGCGCACGACAGCGGCCGCGGATCGGATAGCCGCCCGGCCGCAGACAGATACGTGACCGCATCGGACAGCGCCACGTACGCGCCGGTGATGGCGGCGGTGCGGGTGCCGCCGTCGGCCTGCAGCACGTCGCAGTCGATTGCGATGGTGTTCTCCCCCAGCGCACCGAGGTCGATGCACGCGCGAAGTGAGCGCCCGACGAGGCGGCTGATCTCCTGGGTCCGCCCGCCGACGCGCCCCTTGACCGATTCCCGGTCGGAACGGTCGTGGGTGGCGGCAGGCAACATGGCGTATTCGGCGGTCAGCCAGCCCTGCCCGGAACCCTTACGCCAGCGCGGCACGCCTTCGGTGACCGAGGCGGTGCACATGACACGGGTCTGGCCGAACTCCACCAGTACCGAGCCGGCGGGATGCGATGTGAAACCGCGGGTGATGGTTACCGGGCGCAGCTCGTCGTCGAGACGACCGTCTTCTCGCTTGGACACCCGCCAACCCTAGCGGGTCAGCCCCGGGTGACGTCGAAGGTCTCGCCGCACACCACGGCGTGCACCGGGCCGTCGAACTCGGCCTTGGCTTCGCTGATCACATCTTCGCGTGACGTCCACGGTGGAATGTGGGTGAGCAGCAGCTCACCGACACCGGCTTCGGCGGCTGCCCGCCCGGCCTCGGTGCCCGACAGGTGCAGGTGCGGCGGTCGCGACGGGTCGTGCGTCCACGACGCCTCGCACAGGAAGACGTCGGCCCCACGAGCCAGCTCGACAAGGGCATCGCAGTATCCGGTGTCACCGCTGTAGACCAGCGTCGCCCCGGACGGATCGGTGAAGCGCATACCGAAGGATTCGGTGGGGTGGCACACCAGCCGCGGTGTCACGCTGAGCGTGCCGAGCTGCACCGCGGCGCCGTCCTCCCAGTTGCGCACCTCGAAAATGTCGGTGAAGTCATCGACCTCGCCACCCTCGGGAGACGACGCCGCACCGAGGCGGGCCCAGGTGTTGACCGGCCCGTACATCAACCCGCGCTCGGTGGCGGGGATGGGGTGATAGCGCCGCCACACGAACAGGCCGGGAAGATCCAGACAGTGGTCGGCGTGGAGATGCGACAGCAACACGTTGACCGAATTCGGATCGGCATAGCGCTGCAGCGCACCCAGGACGCCCCCGCCGAAGTCGACGACCATCGGAGTCGTGTCAGGTGCGGTGACGAGATAGCCGGAGGCTGCCGAATCCGGGCCGACGACGCTGCCGGAGCATCCCAGGATGGTCAATCGCACAGTGTCTAGCTTGCCATGCTTGCTGCGCGCGTTGCCAAGACATCGCCGGTTTGGGCGACGGAGATCATTTTCCGGCGCCCACGTGACGCCGGACCTGCCGCGCCCCGTCCAGCCCGGGCCCTAGGAAGCGGGCAGCCAGTGTGGTGAAGGCCTCAGGATCGCCGGTGGCCTCGAACACCCGTTGGGCCGGGCCGGATTCGTGAGGTTTCAGCAAATCGAGCTCGGTGAGCACCCGGAGCAGGTCCTTGGCGGTCTCCTCGGCCGAAGACACCAGGGTGACGTTGTCGCCCATGGCCAACTGGATCAGCCCGGACAGCATCGGATAGTGCGTGCACCCCAACACCAGGGTGTCCACCTCGGCGCGTTGCAGCGGTTCGAGATACCCCTCGGCCAGCCCCAGCACCTGACGACCACTGGTGATCCCGCGCTCCACGAAGTCGACGAACCGCGGGCAGGCCACCCCGAACACCTCGGTGTCACGTGCCGCGGCGAACGCGTCCTGATAGGCGCCCGAGGCGATGGTGGCGGCGGTGCCGATCACGCCGATGCGTCCGTTGCGGGTGGCGGCGACCGCGCGCCGGACGGCGGGCAGGATCACCTCGACCACCGGCACCGGTGAGTAGCGCTCGCGTGCGTCACGCAGGCACGCCGAGGACGCGGTGTTGCATGCGATCACCAGGGCCTTGACGCCGCGGGCCACCAGGTCGTCTCCGATGGCCAGCGAGTGCGCCCGGATCTCGGGAATCGTGAGCGGCCCGTACGGACCGTTGCCCGTGTCTCCGACGTAGATGATGTCCTCGTCGGGCAGTTGGTCGATGATCGCGCGGGCCACGGTCAGACCACCGACGCCGGAGTCGAAGATGCCGACGGGTGCGAGCGGGTCGTTCATATGTTCATGCACTCAGACGCGGTTGGGCGGAACTCTTCTTCGCTTCCCGCGTCTTGCGTTCCGGTCCGGACAGCAGGTACGCCGCCACCACACCGGCGACGGCACCGCACAGGTGCCCCTGCCAGGACACCCCGGGATTGCCGGGCAGCACCCCGAACAGGACGCCGCCGTAGAAGAACAGCACGACGACACCGACCACGATCTCCCACACCTTGCGGGTGAAGAAGCCGAACACGATCAGGAACGCCAGCCAGCCGAAGATCAGGCCGGACGCGCCGATGTGCGTGCTCGTGCACGGCACGCTCACGTAGGGGCAGTGCACGCCGATGTTGCCGATCAGCCAGGTACCGAACCCGCCCAGAATCCAGACGATGGCGGTCGCGGCGATGAAGCGGCCCATCCCCGCCAGCGTCATGAGGAATCCGAGCACCAGGGCCGGCACGGTGTTGGCGATCAGGTGCGGCCAACCACCGTGGAGCAGGGGCGCCCACAGGATGCCCCACAGTCCATCGGTCTGCAGCGGCCGGATGCCGTCGTCATCGAGCCGGTGGCCCATGGCGGTGTCGACGAACTCGATCACGTACAACAGCGCGACGAAACTGATGATCGTCACGCCGCCGACCAGCCACGCGGGCTGTTTCTTCGGCGCTGACGGTGCCGGCAGTCCCGGACCACTCATGCCCATAGCTGCCCTTCCAACGCATCCTCTGCGTCATCCAGGCTACCGGCGTAGGCACCGGTCGACAGATACTTCCAGCCGGCGTCGGCGACCACGAATGCGATGTCGGCGCGCTCGCCGGCCTTGACCGCCTTGGCCGCCATCCCCAGGGCGGCGTGCAGCACCGCACCGGTGGAGATACCGGCGAAAATGCCTTCCCGGGTGACCAGGTCACGGGTGCGTTTGACCGCGTCGTAGGAGCCCACCGAGAACCTCGTGGTCAGCACGTCGGCGTCATACAGTTCGGGGATGAACCCCTCGTCGATGTTGCGCAGCGCGTACACACCCTCGCCGTAGCGCGGTTCGGCGGCCACGATCTGTACCCCTGGCACGTGCTCGCGCAGGAAGCGGCCGGTACCCATGAGCGTGCCGGTGGTGCCGAGCCCGGCGACGAAGTGGGTGATCTCGGGCAGGTCGGCCAGCAGCTCGGGACCGGTGCCGTAGTAGTGGGCGTCGGAGTTGGCCGGGTTGCCGTACTGATAGAGCATCACCCATGAAGGATTTTCCGCCGCAAGCTCTTTCGCCGTCGCCACGGCGGTGTTGGACCCGCCCTCGGCCGCACTGAAGATGATCCTCGCGCCGTAGAGTTCGAGGATCTGACGCCGCTCGATCGAGGTGTTCTCGGGCATCACGCAGATCATGTTGTAGCCCTTGAGCATCGCGGCCATGGCCAACGAGATGCCGGTGTTGCCGCTGGTGGGCTCCAGGATGGTGGCGCCCGGGCTCAGCAACCCGTCACGCTCGGCCTGCTCGATCATGCGCAGCGCGGGGCGGTCCTTGATCGACCCGGTCGGATTACGGTCCTCGAGCTTTGCCCACAACCGGACGTGCGGCCCGTCCTCACCATCGTCCCAACGCGGCGAGAGGTTCTGCAGCCCCACCAGCGGAGTGTTGCCGAGGGCCTGCAGCAGTGAGTCGTGCCGAGTCATGGAGAGTTACGCCCCTCCGGCTGATCCGCCGGCGACGGCGGGCAGGATCGTCACCGAGTCGCCGTCGGTGATGGTGGTGTTCAGTCCGCCGGAGAACCGCACGTCCTCGTCGTTGACGTAGATGTTGACGAAGCGGTGCAGCTTGCCGTTATCCACCAGGCGGTCGGAGATGCCGGAGTAGTTGGCCTCGAGGTCGGCGATCACGGCCTGCAAGGTGTCGCCGGAGGCGCTGACGCGCTTCTGCCCGTCGGTGTGCGGACGCAGGATGGTCGGGATGGAGACGGTTACAGAAATCGGGTTGGTCATGGGACTCCTTAGGAGGTGTACTGCTCGACGATAGTGACGGGTTCCTCGGTGACGACGCCGTCGACGATGCGGTAGCTCCGAAGCTCGTGCTGTTGCGGGTCGCGCGTGGAGACGAGCACGTAGTGGGCGTCGGGCTCGGATGCGTAGGAGATGTCGGTGCGGCTCGGGTACGCCTCGGTCGCGGTGTGTGAGTGATAGATGACAATAGGAGCGTCGCCTGCATCTTCTAACGCGCGCCACACCTTGAGCTGCTCCCCCGAATCGAAGCGGTAGAAGGTCGGGGAACGCTCGGCGTTGACCATCGCGATGAACCGGTCAGGCCGATCGGAGCCCTCCGGCCCGGCGATCACCCCACACGCCTCGTCGGGGTGGTCGGCGCGGGCATGCGCCACCATCGACTCGACGAGATCCCGGCGGATCACGAGCACGTCATCACTCCTTCATTCGAACGCTCCCGGCAACATCTCCCGGTAGGTCGGTATTCCGGCCACCGGCTGGGCAGCCAGCAGCCCGACCAGCACCGCGCGGGCCAGCACGTCGGCCGCGGCCGCCCCGACCCTGGTCACCAGCGCCGTCTCCGGCGACATCGCCACCGGCGTCTTTTCGTCCGGTTCGACGGTCACCGCGCCGGTCGCCAGCGCAAACACCGTATCGCCATCGATCGGTGTGTGACACGGCTGGATGGTCCGGGCCAGCCCGTCATGCGCGGCGACGGCCACCCGACGGCACCCGGCCGGGCTGAGCGCAGCGTCGGTGGCGACCACCGCGATGGTGGTGTTCAACGGGCCGATCTCGCGATGTCGGTCGGCGTACGCAGCGAGTTGGTCGGCGGGCGGGGCGGTCAGGCCGAATTGCGCCGCCAACCGAGTCATCCAAGGCAGACCGGTGGCCGGGTCGATCACGTCACCGGCGGCGTTGAGCACCACCAGGGCACCCACGGTTACTCCGCAGTCCAGCGTCACCGAGGCGGTGCCAACACCGCCCTTGAGGATCCCGGCCCGCGCGCCGACCCCGCCGCCGACGGTGCCCAGCGCGAATTCGGTGGCGGCTGCTGCGGCGGCGGCATGACCGAATTCGGCGGTCGGCCGGTTCGCCCAGCCGCCCACCGGTAGATCGAAGATCACGGCGGCGGGCACGATCGGCACGACGCCACCGTCCATCGCCACTCCGCGGCCCTGCTGCTCCAGCCAGGTCATCACACCGTCGGCGGCGGCCAGACCGTAGGCACTGCCACCGGTCAGCACCACTGCGTCGACGTGGCGCACGGTGTTGATCGGGTCAAGCAGGTCGGTCTCGCGGGTACCGGGCGCGCCACCCCGTCCGTCGACTGCGCCGACGGTGCCCGGCGGAGCCAGCACCACTGTCGACCCCGTCGCCCATCCCGACCCCAGCGACACATCGGGGTCGATGCGGTGATGGTGACCGACCAGGATGCCGCCGACGTCGGTGATCGAACCCATCACGTCTATCTCCCCATCAAGCCCAGGACGAGGTATTCCTGCAGCACGGTCAGCCACTGGTAGACGTCGACGTGACCGGCCATCGGATGCTCGGCAGGCAGCTGCTCGGGCCCCTGCGAGTCGATGTCGAGCATGGTGCCCAGCGCCAGCCGGATGTCGTTGACCGCGGCGGCCCACGCCTCCGCGTCGTCCTCGGTCAGCTCGAACTTCCCGCCGCCCTCTGGGATGGTGTCCAACAAACGTTGGGCTGCTTCACGTTTGGCGTCGATGATGGCCGGCTCATGCAATCCGCGCAGCGCACTGTTGAGGCTCTCAGCGGTGCCCGATCCGGCAGGATGTTCGGTCTGCGGCCGGTAGAAATCCGGGAGCAGACGCTTCATCGTGGCGTCCTCAGGCGGCTGCGGATTTCCGGTTTTCATGCCGGTGATCATCTCGAGTTCGTCTGTGGGCCCGGATGATCCGCGCTCGTCGAGCATCCCGAGCATCGAGGTGCCCAGGCTGGACAGCAACGAGGCCTCGTGGCCCTCCAATGCCGAGCGGTACCGTAGACCGTCGGCGGTCTCAACCCGTTTCCATTTGCGCACAGTCGATCAGCGGTCCTGTTGCATGGTGGCCCACAGCCCCGCGGCGTGGAGTTTGGACACATCGGTTTCCATCGACTCGCGGCTGCCGGCCGACACCACGGCCTTGCCGTCGTTGTGCACCTGCAGCATGAGCTTGGTGGCGTGCGGCTCGGTGTATCCGAACAGTTTCTGGAACACGTAGGTGACATAGGTCATCAGGTTGACCGGATCGTCCCAGACGATGGTCACCCACGGGCTTTCGGTGGCCGCATCTTCCCGGGGCGCCGCCTCGACGCTGCGCTCCTCGCGGGTCCCCGGTCGGGCCTTCGCCGGTGTAACCATGGGGCCACAATACCGGCAGGGGAGCCGCGATATTGAAGCAGCCGCGAACAGCTACGGTTGCTGGTGTGACGGTCGCGTTGCTCACCGACAAGTACGAGCTGACGATGCTCGCCGCCGCCCTGCGCGACGGCACGGCGCACCGTCGGACCACGTTCGAGGTCTTCGCTCGCCGGCTGCCCGAGGGACGCCGCTACGGCGTGGTCGCCGGCACCGGACGGTTTGTGGAAGCGTTGGCGCAGTTCAGCTTCTCTCCGGAGGAATTGACCGAGCTCGCCGAGTTTCTCGACCCCGCGACACTGGACTTCCTGGCGAGCTACCGGTTCAACGGTGACGTCGACGGCTACGCCGAGGGCGAGCTCTATTTCCCGGGTTCGCCGGTCCTTTCGGTCCACGGAACCTTCGCCGAGTGCGTCGTGCTCGAGACGCTGGTGCTGTCAATCCTGAACCACGACACCGCGATCGCTTCGGCAGCGGCCCGGATGACGAGCGCCGCTCACGGCCGGCCGATGATCGAGATGGGCTCACGGCGTACCCACGAGTTGGCCGCCGTGGCCGCAGCGCGTGCGGCCTACCTGGCCGGGTTCACCGGTTCGTCCAGTCTGGCCGCCCAGCAGCGCTACGGCGTGCCCGCACTGGGCACCGCTGCACACGCCTACACGCTGCTGCACACCACCGAGTCCGGTCCCGACGAACAGGCCGCGTTCCGCGGCCAGGTGGCGGCGCTGGGTGTCGACACCACCCTGCTGGTGGACACCTATGACATCACCACGGGCGTGGCCAACGCGATCACCGCGGCCGGTACGGAGCTGGGCGCCGTCCGCATCGACTCGGGCGATCTCGGGGTGCTGGCCCGCCAGGTGCGCCAACAGCTCGACGGCCTGGGCGCCACCGGGACCCAGATCGTGGTCTCCGGAGACCTCGACGAGTTCGCGATCGCCGCACTGCGCGCCGAGCCGGTCGACAGCTACGGCGTCGGCACCTCGGTGGTCACCGGATCGGGCGCACCGACCGCGGGCATGGTCTACAAGCTGGTCGAGGTCGATGGAATCCCGGTGGCCAAGCGCAGTAGCCACAAGGAATCCCACGGTGGCCGCAAGCAAGCCCTTCGGCTGGCCAAGTCCTCGGGCACGATCGTCGAGGAGGTCGTCCACCCGCACGGCCAGTCGCCGTCGGAGCCCTCGGGGCTGACCGCACGCCGGCTGACGGTGCCACTGGTCACCGACGGCGTCCCCGTCGCAGGGCACCACCCCACCAACGACCTGGTCACCGCACGCGAGCGAGTGGCCGCGGGGCTGCACAGCCTGCCGTGGGACGGCCTCAAACTGTCCCGTGGCGAGCCGGCCATCCCCACCCGGGTCGTGGCGTCGACCCAGATTCGTTAGCCGCCCACCGTGCCCCCAACTTCGAAGCCGCCTGCAACCAAGCCATCCCGCGAGGTGGCCAATGTGGTCACCAATCTCCTCAAGATCGCCGTGAAAGGGCTCGGCGGCGCCAGTCGCCCCGGTCAGGTCCAGATGGCCGAGGCGGTCGCGAACGCCTTCGAATCCGGTGAACACCTGGCCGTACAGGCCGGGACCGGCACCGGCAAATCACTGGCCTACCTGGTGCCGTCGATCGCCCGGGCGCTGCAGACCGAGCAACCGGTGGTCGTCTCGACTGCCACCATCGCCCTGCAGCGTCAGCTCGTCGACCGGGACCTACCGCGGCTGGTGAACTCGCTGGCCGATGCACTGCCCCGCAAGCCCACTTTCGCACTACTCAAGGGGCGCGGAAATTATCTGTGCCTCAACAAGATTCACAATGCGGCTGAAGAGCCGGGCGACCGTCCGCAGGATGAGCTGTTCTCCCCCATGGCTGTCAGTGCGATGGGCCGCGATGTGCAACGGCTGACAGAATGGTCCTCGGACACCGAGACGGGCGATCGCGACGAGCTGACCCCGGGCGTGCCGGACCGATCGTGGTCGCAGGTCAGTGTCTCGGCACGCGAATGCATCGGGGTGTCGCGCTGCCAGTTCGGTACCGACTGTTTCGCCGAGCGGGCGCGGGAGAAGGCCGGGGCGGCCGACGTCGTCGTCACCAATCACGCACTGCTGGCCATCGACGCGCTCTCCGATTTCTCGGTGCTCCCCGAGTACGAGTTACTGGTGGTCGACGAGGCCCACGAACTGGCCGACCGGGTGACCAGCGTGGCCACCGCCGAGTTGTCGGCGACCTCCATGGCTGCGGCGCACCGCAAGATGTCGCGTTTGGTGGATGACGAACTGGCGCAACGGTTCGAGGCTGTGGTCGCGACGTTGTCCTCGCTGCTGCACGAGCTCGATGCGGGCCGCATCGATGTGCTCGACGAGGAATTGGGCACCTACCTGACCGCATTGCGCGACGCGGCCAATGCGGCGCGCACAGCCATCGACACCACCCCCAGCGACCCGCAGGCCGCCTCGGCCCGCACCGAGGCCGTCACCGCGCTGAGCGACGTGAGCGACACCGCGACCCGGATTCTCACCTCGTTCGTCCCCGCGATCCCCGACCGCGTCGACGTGGTGTGGGTCGAACAGTCCGACGGGCCGGGCGGGGCAAACCCCAACGCCGGAAACACCGCGGCCCCCCGCCCCGGGCGCAGCCTGCTGCGGGTGGCACCGATGTCGGTGTCGGGCCTGTTGCGCACCAGGCTGTTCGCCAACACCACCGCGGTACTGACCTCGGCGACGCTGACCCTCGGTGGCAACTTCGATGCCATGGCGCGCAATTGGGGGCTGGGCGGCTTCTCCGGCGCCGGCGAGCCGGCCAAACCAGCCAGTGCCGGCGAGCCGGCCAAACCAGCCAGCGCCGGCGAGCCGGCCAAACCCGGCTGGCGCGGCATCGATGTCGGATCACCTTTCGACCACGCCAAATCCGCGATCCTCTACGTTGCCAAGCATTTACCGCCTCCCGGGCGGGACGGCACCGATACCCGGACGCTTGACGAGATCGAAGGACTGATCACCGCGGCCGGCGGCCGCACCCTTGGCCTGTTCTCGTCGATGCGCGCAGCCAAGGCCGCCGCCGAAGTCATGCGCGGGCGGCTGTCCACCCCTGTCCTGTGCCAGGGCGAGGACACCACTTCGGCTCTGGTGCAAAAGTTCTCCGATGATCCGGAGACATCGCTGTTCGGCACCCTGTCGCTGTGGCAGGGCGTGGACGTGCCCGGACCGTCGCTGTCGCTGGTACTGATCGACCGGATTCCGTTCCCTCGCCCCGACGATCCATTGCTGACCGCCCGGCAGCGCGCGATCAGCGCTCACGGCGGCAACGGCTTCATGGCGGTCGCCGCCAACCACGCCGCGCTGCTACTCGCCCAGGGCACCGGCCGGCTACTACGCCACACCGACGACCGCGGCGTCATCGCTGTCCTGGACTCCCGGTTGGCGACGGCCCGCTACGGCGGCTACCTGCGTTCCTCGTTGCCGCCGTTCTGGTCCACCACCGACCCCGACCGGGTGCGTCAGTCACTGAAGCGGCTACGCGGCGCAAGCTGATATCGCAACCTGCGCTCGCTCGGTTAACTAGTGTGTGCGGAAATTACCCGCGCGGACGGTCATTGCCGCCGATTGCACCGGAAGGCGGCAGAATGAGCCGACGCACCCTGTTCGGCATCGCTTTTGCGGTGTGCACGGTGTTGCCGTCGGCCGGCTGCTCATCTCTGGTGGGCGGCACGCCGGTGTCGGTGTTCAGCGATCCCTTCTCGGTTGCCGGCATGCCCGCCACCGACGGTTCCAGCGGGCTGCGTCCCGATGCGGAGAAGCCCACACGCAAGGTCACCGACACTGACGGAGGCAAGAGCGACAACCTCGCTGCCAGTGCCGTCAGTGACCTTGAGCAGTTCTGGTCGGACGCGTACCCCGAGGCATTCGACGGTGAGTTCCAGCCGGTGCGCGCGCTGATCTCCTGGGATGCCGAAAGTTTCGACGGCCGGTTCTGCGGGATGGAGACCTACGGGCTGGTCAATGCGGCTTACTGCAAACCGGATCGGACGATCGGCTGGGACCGGGGCGTGCTGATACCCGGGCTCCGCAAGCAGAACGGCGACATGGGTGCCGTGATGGTGCTCGCGCACGAGTACGGCCATGCGATCCAGCAGCAGGCCGGACTGATCAACCGCAAGACACCCACTCTGGTCGCCGAACAGCAGGCCGACTGCCTGGCCGGCTCCTACATGCGGTGGGTGGCCCAGGGCGATTCCCCGCGGTTCACCCTCAGTACCGCTGACGGGCTGAACAAGCTCCTGGCCGCTGTGGTCGCATTCCGGGATCCGCTGCTCACCGAGGCCGAGGCCGAGGTGGGGATCGATGAGCACGGGTCCGCGTTCGAACGGATCTCGGCCTTCCAGTTCGGGTTCACCGACGGGCCCGCGGCCTGTGCGGCGATGGACGTCAAGGAGATCAATCAGCGGCGCGGCGATCTTCCCGTCCTGCTACCCGAAGACCAGAGCGGCGACCTGGATATCACCGAACGCTGGGTCCGCTCGATGATCGACGCGCTCAACAGTGTCTTCAAGCCTGCCGATCCCCCGCAGCTCAGTTTCCGGCCCGACACCGCGGTGGACTGTCCGAGCGCCCGACCCAGCCCTCCGGTGTCCTACTGCCCTGACACCAACACCATCGTGATCGACCTGGCCGAGCTGCAACTGTTGGCCGAACCGCCTGACGATTTCGGCGGCGGTGGCCTCGCCGGCGGGGACAACACCGCCTTCTCGGTGCTGATCTCGCGCTACATGGTCGCCCAGCAGCACGCCCGCGGCCTGGTGCTCGACAATGCCGAGGCAGCTCTGCGCACCGCCTGCCTGACCGGGGTGGCCACGGCCAAGATGATCAAGCCCGTGAAACTGGCCGGTGGTGACACGATTCTGCTGACCGCCGGTGACGTCGACGAGGCGGTATCGGGCATCCTCACGAACGGGTTGGCGGCGAGCGATGTCAACGGCGAGTCGGTTCCCTCGGGCTTCGCCCGAATCGATGCGTTCCGGGTCGGCATTCTCGGCGACGAGGACCGCTGCCTCAAGCGTTTCGGGTGACGGCTCAGACCACCTTCGTGGTGCCGTACCAGGCGAGTACCGCCTCGGATTCGTCGGTAGAACGCGTCAGCACCGCGTAGGACCTGATGAACGACTGGCCCACGCAGCCATCGATCTTCACCCGGAAGTTGCTGATCATCACCCACGGTTCGGTGCCCTTGAATTCCTTCTTCGCCACCGGGATGAGGTTGATGATGCCGGGTTTGAGACCGATCGTGATGCCACCGCCGATGTTCGCGCCGACTCCCGGCAGGATGCCCTCCGGCCAGGGTGAGACCACATCGGTGCCGAGGAGCCCGATAGACGTGTTGAGTCCGGCGGTACCGGTCAAGGAGACTCCGTTGGAGGTGCTCATGTCGATGCCGCAGCCGATCTGATAACCGGCCTCCAAGGTCCCGCGCGGGTCACCTTGGTCCGGACCGGACATCGCGCCGCGGTACGTGCCGCCGACGACATATTCGCGGGACGAAATCGCTGTGGTCAGAGGCGGAACCACGGCCTGCGTCTCATCGGCAGCCGACACGGTCAGGTTCCAGTCGTCGGGGGTCTTGAGGTTGACCGGCGGGGTCGACTCGACCAGGTCTGCGGCGATCGGTTCACCCGGCGCGGGCACCACGTCGGCGACGACCTCCACTTCCGGGACCACGACGGGGTCAGCCCAGGCCGGGGTAACCGACGCCGCCCAGGCCACCGACGCGGCGGTGAGCAGTCCCAACGAGCGAATCAACACAGGCGGCCTCTCGTTACAGCTCCCCGCGGGAACGTATCGCCACGTTCCCGGAGGGAACAAGATTCCTATGTGCTTACCCGACCGTCAGCGCCCCTGCGCAATCAGGTGGGCATTTTCAGGACGAATCCACACTCGAGCGCCACCCAGCAGGCACCGTCAGGACCGATCGCCAACCCGTGCGGTTCACTACCGGGCGGCAGATCGATGGTCACCACCTCGCCATCGCCGCTGATCCGCGCGATCTGGTCGGCGCCCCACAGACTGACCCACACTCCGTCGGTCGGGTCGGCGACCACCGCGTGCGGTTTGCCCGGCAGATCAAGCTCCTGGATCGCGTCGCGGACCGGGATTCTGCCCACCTTGTCCGCGCGGATCTCGGTGAACCACACGGCGTCATCATGAGTGGCCGCGATACCAACCGGACCTGCTGCGGGAGTGGGTAATTCGCGAACCGACAGCGATCCGTCGAGAGTCAGCCGGCCCACCGAGCCAGTCTCGTTGAGCGTGAACCACAACGCATCGTCTGGCCCCTTCGTGATCATCGACGGCATCCCGCCGACCGTGGCTGCGGTGCTGATCTCACCATCGGTGCCGATCCGGCCGATCTCGCCCGACGACATCGTGGTGAACCACAGTGCGTCGTCGGAGCCCGCGGTGATCCCGAACGGCGCACTGCCCCCGGGCAATTCGAAGGAGCTCAGCTCCCCCGCCGTGGTGATCCGGCCGATCCGATCATCACCGGAGCAGGTGAACCACAGTGCCCCGTCCGGTCCGGCCGCGATGATCGACGGACGTGAGCATTCTCCGACCGGGTATGTGGTCACCTCGCCGGCGGCCGAGACGCGGGCGACGGCGCCGCTGTGCACCAGGGTCACCCACATCGCGCCGTCGCTTCCGGCTGCGAGCGCGTACGGTCCGCCGTCGAGCTGAACTTTGAGCGCTCTACTCAAGCCAGTGCCACCAGGCCCAGCTCGTTGTCAGCCGTCAGCAGCCGATGGTGGGGCAACACCCGGACGGTGTAACCCACCGGCCCGGCCACCGGCAGCGGCGTGCTGGTCGAGAACACCTCGGTCCC
The DNA here is from genome assembly GCF_055419505.1 of Mycobacterium sp. IDUB_9. Taxonomy (NCBI): domain Bacteria; kingdom Bacillati; phylum Actinomycetota; class Actinomycetes; order Mycobacteriales; family Mycobacteriaceae; genus Mycobacterium; species Mycobacterium sp. IDUB_9. The sequence goes on from NZ_JBVAXU010000007.1 coordinate 276,956, forward strand.
ACCGTCGGACGACCCGGCGTGCGTCATCGGCACGGTCACCGGGTTCACGATCACGTCGCCGGCGTCCACCCGGCCCAGCACGGCCTGCACCGTCACCTCGTCGGGCCGCAGGCCGGCCAACTGCACCGTGGCCTTCAGCGTCAACTGCGACCCCAACAGCGGTGTGTCGGGCAGGCCGTAGCTGTCCACATCGGTGATCTGGATCTTCGGCCACGCCTCCTCTGCACGCTGCCGGTACTCGGCCAGTTCCCGGGCCGCACCGAACGGCGCACCCGAGGTGGCCTCGACGGTCGCGCGCAGCGACAGGGCTGCGGGCACGTAGTACTTCTCGGTGTAGTCCCGCACCATGCGTGAGGCCAGCACCTTCGGGCCCAAAACCTGCAGCGTGTGGCGCACCATCTCGACCCAGCGGGTCGGGACGCCCTGGTCGTCGCGCTCGTAGAACTTGGGCGTGACCGCATGCTCGAGCAGGTCGTACAGCGCGGCGGCCTCCAGATCGTCCCGGCGGGTCTCGTCGTCGACGCCGTCGGCGGTCGGGATCTCCCATCCGTTCTCGCCGTCGTACCACTCATCCCACCAGCCGTCCCTGATGGACAGGTTCAACCCGCCGTTGAGTGCGCTCTTCATCCCCGACGTGCCGCACGCCTCCAATGGCCGCAGCGGATTGTTGAGCCAGACGTCGCAACCCCAGTACAAGACCCGGGCCATCGACATGTCGTAATCGGGCAGGAACGCGATGCGATGCCGCACCTCCGGGCGGTCGGCGAACCGCACGATCTGTTGGATCAGCGCCTTGCCGCCGTCATCCGCCGGATGCGACTTCCCGGCAACGATCAGCTGCACCGGCCGTTTCTCGTCGAGCAGCAATTTCTCCAACCGCTCCGGGTCTCGCAGCATCAGCGTCAGCCGCTTGTAGGTCGGCACCCGCCGGGCGAATCCGACGGTCAGCGCCGACGGATCGAAAGCCGTTGCGATCCAGCCCAGTTCGGCTTCGGACGCACCGCGCTCCAGCCAGGAACGCCGCAACCGGGCCCGCACGTCGGCGATCAACGTCTCGCGCAACTGCGAACGGATCCACCACATGTGGGCCGGGTCGACCTCCTGCAGGCGTTCCCACACCGCCGGCTCCGCGGCCTCGGAACCGATCAGCTCGCGGCCCAAGGCCAACCATTGCGGCGCCGCCCAGGTCGGGGCATGCACACCGTTGGTGATCGAGCCGATCGGCACCTCGGCACGGTCGAATCCCGGCCACAGGTCGTTGAACATGGCCCGGCTGACCCGACCGTGCAGCAGCGACACCCCGTTGGCCCGCTGCGCGAGCCGCAGACCCATGTGCGCCATGTTGAACTTCGACGGATCCTCCTCGGCGCCGAACGCGACAACCCGATCCAGCGGAACTCCGGGCAGAAGCCGGGAATCGGCCGGCCCGCGTGATTGATGCTCTTCGCGCAAGCCGTCATCGGCGGGACCTCCGAAGTAACGCCTGATCATCTCGACCGGGAACCGGTCGATCCCGGCGGGCACCGGGGTGTGGGTGGTGAACACCGTCGAGGAACGCACAACCGTCAAAGCAGTGTCGAAATCCAGCCCCGCCGCGACCAGTTCGCGAATACGTTCCACACCGAGGAAGCCGGCGTGGCCCTCGTTCATGTGGAAAACCTCAGGGGCAGGAAGGTTTTCGATCTCGGAAAACGCGCGGATCGCACGGACTCCGCCGATACCGGCCAGGATCTCCTGTTTGATCCGGTGCTCCTGATCGCCGCCGTAAAGCCGGTCGGTGACTCCGCGCAGGTCGTGCTCGTTCTCGGGTACATCGGAATCGAGCAGGAGCAGTGGAACCCGGCCCACCTGGGCCACCCAGACCCGGGCCCGCAGTTCACGTGCGTCCGGCAATGCCAACTCCACCAGTACCGGCGCTCCGGACGCGTCAGTGAGCAGACGCAACGGCAGTCCCTGGGGGTCCAGCGACGGGTAGGTCTCGTGCTGCCACCCGTCGGCGGTCAGGGACTGCCGGAAGTAACCCGAGCGGTAGTACAGGCCCACCGCGATGAGCGGCAGCCCCAGATCCGATGCGGATTTCAGATGGTCACCGGCCAGGATGCCCAGACCGCCCGAATAGTTGGGCAGCACCTCGGCGACACCGAACTCCATCGAGAAGTACGCGATGCCTTTCGGCATCTCGACGCCGTCGGCGATCTGCTGCTGGTACCACAGCGGCCGGCTCAGATAGTTGTCCAGATCCGCGGCCAGCTCGTCGAGCCGGCCCAGAAACGATTCGTCGCCGGCCAGTTCGTCGAGCCGTTGCGGACTGACGGCCCCCAACAACGCGACGGGGTCGCCGTTGGTCTGCTGCCACAGCTCGGAATCGAGCACAGCAAACAGATCCTGGGTGGGCTTGTGCCACGACCAGCGCAGGTTGGTCGACAGCCGTTCCAGCGCCGCCAACCGCTCGGGAAGGTGCGCGCGGACGGTGAACCTTCTGAGGGCTTTCACGCGACCCAACCTTACTGACAATTCCGTTCCGTGCAGCGATGAGCGATATCCGTTCAGGCAACGTTGGCCGTACGAGCGGCGGTGTCCGTACATGCTGTGGTCAGCACGCGCTTAACGCCCGCGAGATTGGGCAGCCCACTACGGTGGGTATCAGACGCGACAAGGCGAGTGAACACAGACAGCCGCTTGACCGAGACGACGTGAGGAGTGGATGGGTGGCCGGTCGTATCGGAATCGACGATGTCGCGCCTGTGGTCTTCGGCGGACAGTTCCCGGCAAAAGCCGTCGTCGGCGAGGTGGTGCCGGTGAGAGCCACCGTCTGGCGCGAAGGCCACGACGCGGTCGCGGCCACCCTGGTGGTGCGGTATCTCGGTACCGAATACCCGCGGCTGGCCACCGGGCCCGGCACCGCGGTCATGCCGGTATCGGTCGATCAGGTGCTACGCCCCGCCCAGCGGATCAAGCCGCAGGCCCTGCCCATGTCCACCGGACACACCCCCGATGTCTTCCATGGCCAGTTCACGCCCGACACCGTGGGCCTGTGGACCTACCGGGTCGACGGCTGGGGCGATCCGCTGGCCACCTGGAGGCATTCGGTCGAAGCCAAGCTCGGCGCCGGTCAGAGCGAGGCCGAGTTGTCCAACGACCTGCTGGTCGGAGCGCATCTGCTCGAGCGCGCCGCCGCCGGGGTGCCCCGCAAACTGCGCGACCCGCTGATCGAGGCCTCCGCCGCACTGCGCATCCCCGGTGACCCGTTCCGGCGCGCAGGCGCCGCCCTGTCCGAAGAGGTCACCGAGTTGCTCGACCAGTACCCGCTGCGCGAGTTGGTCACGCGCGGTGAGCAATACGGTGTCTGGGTCGACCGGCCGCTGGCCAGGTTCTCCTCGTGGTACGAGATGTTCCCGCGGTCCACGGGTGGCTGGGACAAAGCCGGGCATCCGGTGCACGGCACGTTCGCCACCGCTGCCGAGGAACTTCCCCGGATCACTCGCATGGGCTTCAACATCGTCTACCTGCCGCCCATCCATCCGATCGGCAAGGTGCACCGCAAGGGCCCCAACAACGCGGTCACCGCCGCGCCGAACGACGTCGGGTCACCCTGGGCCATCGGCAGCGACGAGGGCGGCCATGACGCCGTGCATCCCGCACTCGGCACGATCGACGACTTCGACGACTTCGTGGCCGCCGCCCGCAAGCAAGGCGTGGAGGTGGCGCTGGATCTGGCACTGCAGTGCGCGCCCGATCATCCCTGGGCCGCAGCGCATCCGGAGTGGTTCACCGTTCTGCCCGACGGCACCATCGCGTATGCGGAGAATCCACCCAAGAAGTACCAGGACATCTACCCGCTCAACTTCGACAACGATCCCGCCGGCCTCTTCCACGAGGTGCTACGGGTAGTTCGGTTCTGGATCTCACACGGCGTCAAGGTCTTTCGTGTGGACAACCCGCACACGAAACCCCCGAACTTCTGGGTCTGGCTGATCGCCGAGGTCAAGAACGAGGATCCGGACGTCCTGTTCCTGTCCGAGGCGTTCACCCGGCCGGCCCGGCTCTACGGGTTGGCCAAACGCGGCTTCACCCAGTCCTACACGTATTTCACCTGGCGCACCAACAAATGGGAGCTCACCGAATTCGGCAACGAGATCACGGCGAACGCCGACAGCGCACGGCCCAGTCTCTGGGTCAACACCCCCGACATCCTGCACGAGTCGCTGCAGCATGGCGGTCCCGGCATGTTCGCGATCCGCGCGGTACTGGCCGCCACCATGAGCCCGTCGTGGGGCATGTATTCGGGCTTCGAACTGTTCGAGCACCGAGCCGTCCGAGAGGGCAGCGAGGAGTATCTGGACTCCGAGAAGTACGAGCTGCGTCCCCGCGACTTCGCGGCGGCGATAGCCGAAGGCCGATCGCTCGAACCGTTCGTGTCCCGCCTCAACGAGATCCGGCGTCTGCACCCGGCCCTGCGTCAGCTTCGGACCCTCACCTTCCACCATGTGGACAACGACGCCCTGCTCGCCTACAGCAAATTCGACCCGATCACCGGAGACACCGTGCTCGTGGTGGTCACGCTCAACCCGTTCAGCGCAGAGGAAGCCATGTTGTGGTTGAACATGGAGGCACTGGGTATGGAATCGCATGACCGGTTCTGGGTACGCGACGAGATCACCGGCGAGGAATACCAATGGGGACAGTCGAATTACGTTCGCATCGATCCCGCCAAGGCGGTGGCACACGTGCTGAACATGCCACTCGTACCCTATGAGCAACGACTGGGCTTGCTACGCAGGGAATGAGAACAAGATGACAAGAAGCAACCACCTCACCGACAGGCATCTGCGGCCCGACCCATCGGACATCCAGCGACTGCTGATCGGCCAACACCACGACCCGCATTCGGTACTGGGGGCCCACGAGTACAACGGCCGGACCGTGATCCGCGCCTACCGCCCGCACGCCGCCAAGGTCGTGGCGGTGATCGGCGGCGACAGATTCCCCATGCAACACATCGACTCCGGACTTTTCGCGGTGGCCGTTCCGTTCACCAAGCTGGCCGACTACCGCCTGGAGATCGGCTATCCGGGCACCGACGAATCGATCTTCACCCACACCACCGCCGATGCCTACCGCTTCCTGCCTACCCTCGGCGAACTCGACCTGCACCTGTTCTCCGAGGGCCGCCACGAACGCCTGTGGGAGATCCTGGGCGCACATCGGCGCAGCTTCACCACCCCCGACGGGGTCGTCGAAGGCGTGTCATTCGCGGTGTGGGCACCGAATGCCAAGGGCATCAGCGTGATCGGTGACTTCAATCACTGGGACGGCAACGAGGCGCAGATGCGGGCGCTGGGCTCATCGGGGGTCTGGGAGTTGTTCTGGCCCGGGTTTCCGCCCGACGGTCTGTACAAGTTCCGCATCCGCGGCGCGGGCGGCGTCACCGCCGACCGTGCCGACCCCATGGCATTCGCGACCGAGGTGCCACCGCAAACCGCATCCCGGGTCACCGAGAGCTCCTACACCTGGACCGACGGCAAGTGGATGACCCGGCGCGCCGAACAGAATCCGGTGTTCGAACCGATGAGCACCTACGAGGTGCACCTGATGTCCTGGCGCCCCGGGCTCAGTTACCGGCAGCTGGCCACCGAGCTCACCGAATACGTTGTGGAACAGGGTTTCACGCACGTCGAACTGCTCCCGGTGGCGGAGCACCCGTTCGGCGGTTCGTGGGGCTATCAGGTCACGTCCTATTACGCCCCGACCTCCAGGTTGGGGACTCCTGACGACTTCCGGTACCTGGTGGATTCGCTGCACCGCGCCGGGATCGGGGTGATCGTCGACTGGGTCCCGGCCCATTTCCCCAAAGACGCCTGGGCCCTCGGCCGCTTCGACGGCACACCGCTCTACGAGCATTCCGACCCGCGCCGGGGCGAGCAGCTCGACTGGGGCACTTACGTTTTCGACTTCGGCCGGCCCGAGGTACGCAACTTCCTGGTCGCCAACGCGTTGTACTGGCTGCAGGAATACCACGTCGACGGCCTGCGGGTGGACGCGGTCGCCTCGATGCTCTACCTCGACTACTCCCGCCCCGAGGGCGGCTGGACGCCGAACATCCACGGCGGCCGGGAGAACCTGGAGGCGGTGCAGTTCCTGCAGGAGATGAACGCCACCGTGCACAAGGTGACCCCGGGAATCGTCACCATTGCCGAGGAGTCGACCTCCTGGCCCGGTGTCACCCGCCCGACCAGCCTTGGCGGCCTTGGTTTCTCGATGAAGTGGAACATGGGCTGGATGAACGACACGCTCGACTACGTCAGCCACGACCCGGTGCACCGCAGCTATCACCACCACGAGATGACGTTCTCGATGCTGTACGCCTTCAGTGAGAACTATGTGCTCCCGATCAGCCATGACGAGGTCGTGCACGGCAAGGGCACCCTGTGGAGCCGGATGCCCGGTGACGACCACGCCAAGGCCGCCGGCCTGCGCAGCCTGCTGGCCTATCAGTGGGCCCACCCCGGTAAGCAACTGTTGTTCATGGGCCAGGAATTCGGACAGCGGGCCGAATGGTCGGAGGAACGGGGGCTGGACTGGTTCCAGCTAGACGAGCAGGGCTTCTCCGGTGGCGTACAACGGTTGGTGCGCGATCTCAACGGGATCTACCGCCGGCACCCGGCGTTGTGGAGCCGCGATACCAGCCCCGAGGGCTACTCATGGATCGATGCGAACGACTCGGCCAACAACGTGCTGAGCTTCCTGCGGTTCGGTGCCGACGGTTCGGTGCTGGCCTGCGTGGTCAACTTCGCCGGCAGTGAGCACAGCGAGTACCGGCTGGGTCTACCTCATGCCGGCGACTGGCAGGAAGTGCTCAACACCGACGCGACCATCTACAACGGGGCGGGCATCGGGAACTTCGGTGCGGTACAGGCAACCGGCGAACCGTGGCACGGTCGCCCGGCCTCGGCGGTGATGGTGCTGCCGCCGCTGGCGATGCTCTGGTTCGAGCCCGCCTAGTCCCCCGCGAGCAGACATAAACCTGCCCCTTTTCGAGCGAAAAGGGGCAGGTTTGTGTCTGTTCGGCGGAAGAAAATCAGTACAGCGCGTTGGCCAGATTGCGACGGCCCGCGACGACCTCGGGATCGGCCGGGTCGAACAGGTCGAACAGCTCTACGAGCCGGGTCCGCACCGCGGTCCGGTCATCGCCTGCCGTGCGCTTGATCAATGCGATCAGCCGATCGAAGGCAGCCGACACATTTTGTGCGAGAAGTTCGGCGTCGGCAGCGGCGAAGGCCGCCTCGATGTCGTCAGGAGCGGCGTCGGCAGCAGCCACCGCATCGGGGCGCTGCGCGCTGGCCCGCTGCAGGAACGCGATCTGTCGGACGGCGCCCTTGGCCTCGGAATGATTGGGCTGGGCATCGAGAATGGCCTGGTAGGCAGCCGCTGCGGCGTCAAAGTTGCCCTCGTCCAGGTGGGCCCGGGCCGCGGCCAACTCGGGATCGACCTGCTCCGGCTCATCGTCACCGGAGCCCGATCCGGTCAGCTTGCCCGCAGTCGCCTCGAGCAGCGAATCGACCCAGCGACGGAGTTCGTCCGCCGGCTGCGAGCCCTGGAAGCTGGCGATCGGCTGTCCTCCGGCCAGCGCAACGACGGTGGGCACGCCCTGGATGCCGAACATCTGCGCCACCCGCGGGGTGGTGTCGACGTTGACCAGCGCCAAGGACCACTTGCCGTTGTCGGCGGCAGCCAGACCTGCCAACGCGTCTCCCAGGGCGGCGCTGGAATCACTGCGTGGCGACCACAGCAGCACCACCACCGGGACCTGGCCCGAGCGGACCAGCACCTCGGCTTCGAAGTTGGCTTCGTTCACCTCGGCGACGTTCGGGCCACCGGATGCGCTGGGGCCAACGCCCGAGTCGCCCGCCGCGGGCCGTTGCTTGAGTGCCGAGAGGTCAACCGCGCCGGCCAACGCCGGCCCGACAGAAGGTCGTGGACGAGTCACGTCATCAAGTCTGTCACGTCGTTTCCGCGGCAGCACCGCCCGGTTGCGCCACCAGCGCCGGAGCTTCGCCCGATTCGATTCGGGCAGTCCGATCAGCCCACATGACGAACATCACACTGCCCAAGGGCACGACACTGGCCAGCAACGCCAGAATCCAGGTGCCGACGTCCCATTTGCGAGCCGCACCGACCAGCACGGCCGCAACCACGAAAGCGATGAAAACGCCGCCGTGGATCGGGCCGAACACCTTCACACCGATCTCGGTGCGCGGACTACCCAGGTACTTGAAGTACATGCCGACCAGCAGACCGGCCCAGCTCACCGCCTCGGCGAGGGCGATGAGCCGGAACCAGCCGGCAATCGTGCGCAGGTCGAAGGAGCGTGTCATGGCCGCCATTGTGCCCGAACCGGCAGCCAGCTACTACGCAGCGTCGTTCTTGCGTCGTCGGTTAGCTACGGGCGACGCAGGATCAGGGCATCACCCTGGCCACCGGCGCCACACAGCGCGGCGACTGCGTAGCCGGACCCCTTACGTGCCAGTTCCAGCGCCGCATGCAGGGTGATGCGGGCACCGGACATCCCGATCGGGTGGCCGATGGCGATCGCGCCGCCGTTGACGTTCACCTTGGCCGAATCGACACCCAGCTCCTTCGTCGAGGCCAGCGATACCGCAGCGAACGCCTCGTTGATCTCGAGCACGTCGAGTTGGTCGACGCTGATGCCCTCGCGCTCGACAGCCTTCTTGATCGCGTTGGCCGGCTGGCTCTGCAGCGTGGAGTCCGGACCGGCCACCACACCGTGAGCGCCGATCTCGCACAGCCAGTCCAGGCCCAGCTCCTGCGCCTTGGCTTTACTCATCACGACAACCGCGGCCGCACCGTCGGAGATCTGCGACGACGAGCCGGCCGTGATGGTGCCGTCCTCGCGGAAGGCCGGACGCAGGCCACCCAGCGATTCGGCGGTGGTGTTGGCCCGGATGCCCTCGTCCTCGGCGAACTCGATCGGGTCGCCCTTGCGCTGCGGGATCGACACCGGCACCACCTCGTCGGCGTACACCCCGTCCTTCCACGCCGCGGCGGCCTTCTGGTGCGACTGTGCAGCAAACTCGTCCTGCTCGGCACGGGTGAACTTGTCGACGTCGTTGCGCTGCTCGGTGAGCGCGCCCATCGGCTGATCGGTGAACACGTCGTGCAGACCGTCGTAGGCCAGGTGGTCGACCAGTGTCGCATCGCCGTACTTGTAGCCCTCACGGCTCTTGGGCAGCAGGTGCGGGGCCTGACTCATCGACTCCTGGCCACCCGCGACGACAACCTCGAACTCGCCGGCCCGGATGAGCTGGTCAGCCAGTGCGATCGCGTCGATGCCCGACAGACACATCTTGTTGATGGTCAGCGCGGGCACGTCCCAGCCGATGCCGGCGGCCACGGCGGACTGGCGGGCGGGCATCTGCCCGGCGCCCGCGGTCAGCACCTGACCCATGATCACGTAGTCCACCAGCGAGGCGTCCACATTCGCCTTCTCCAGGGCGCCGCGGATGGCGACCGCACCCAGGTCGCTACCGGAAAAATCCTTCAGCGAACCCATCAACTTGCCGACCGGAGTACGCGCTCCAGCAACGATCACCGACGTGCGATTTTCCGCAGTCATTTCCTACCTCCAATGCCAGGTCCAAGAGCTGTGTGGGCGATCACACATACGCAAACGTTCGGGTAAAGGTTACCGTTACGTTATGACCGCCGATCAGGTTGATGCCCGTCCACTGCTCGCAAGCGCGCTGGTGACGGCGATCGATCACGTCGGCATCGCTGTCGCCGATCTGGACGCCACCGCCAAGTGGTATCACGACAACCTCGGCATGATCGTCCTGCACGAGGAGATCAACGAAGAGCAGGGCGTCCGCGAGGCGATGCTCTCGGTGCGCGGTGCCCCCAAGGGCAGTGCCCAGATCCAGCTTCTGGCCCCGCTGAACGAGAAGTCGACGATCGCCAAGTTCATCGACACCCGCGGCCCCGGCCTGCAGCAGCTGGCCTACCGGACCAGTGACATCGATGCCCTGTCCGAGCGGCTGCGCAGCAACGGTGTTCGGCTCCTCTACGACGCCCCCCGCAAGGGCACGGCCAACTCACGCATCAACTTCGTCCACCCCAAGGACGCCGGCGGCGTGCTGATCGAGCTGGTGGAACCCGCCGCCGACGAGCACTGACTGCTCAGGACCACTTTCTCGTCGGGCCGCGGTTGGCCCGGTTCGCCCAGCAGGCGGTGTGCCAGTGCCTGCGGTCCTCGACATCGCCGACATCGACCGGCACCACCACCACGTGTGCGGTGGCCACGCGGATCTCGTGGTCACAACCGGGGCATCGATAAACCTTGACCGCCCGTGATGCGGTGACCACCCGCACCTCGTAGTCGTAACCGTCGGGGCCCGTCTCGACGCGCCGCGAACGCGGTAGCGGCCGCAGCGGCCGTTCCCGGCGCGACGGGGTCCGTCGCTTGGTCATCGCAACATTGCCAGTGCCGCAGTTGTCAGCGCTCCTTCGAGCCGCGGTAGCGTTGCCGGAGTGCCGGCGCGCACCTCGCGGCCGACCAGTTCGGTGATGCCTCCGACCAGCGCGACGTAGTGCTCCGCCGGGCGGGGCCGTCCACTTCCGTACTCGCAGTCGATCTCTCGCATCAGCGTGGCGAAACCGTCCAGGTACCTGTCGCGCGCTTCAACACCTTTCGGGCCCGCAGCGGCCAGTTCGAGCACCCACGCGCGAGTGTGGTCTGGTTCGCGCGCACACGTTTCCAGGTAGGCCCGACTGATGGCCCGCAGCACCGTTTCCAGCGAACCGCCCGGCACATCGGTGATTGCGTCCGCGATACGCGTCGTGATCAATTCCCGACCCGCTTCGATCGCGGCCAAGAAACAGTCCAGCTTCCCGTCGAACTCCCGGTACATCACGCTGCGGGACACCCGGGCCCGTTCGACGATGTCGGTGATCGTGGTCGCCTGATATCCCTTCTCTGCGACCGCGGAGATGACGGCGCGCAGTACTCGCGCCCGCTGGTCCGCGGTTGCGTCGAGCGGGTCGAGACTGGCGCGGCCGCGGGGTAGCCCGGGCGCCGACTTCGGAACAGACCCTGACAGCGTGCTCACCCCCGGGACCTTACGCCGCAGCAGGCGATGCCTTGCGTTTCAAAAGTACTATGTCGTACCTTAGAGAAAGAACGCCGAACCAACCATGGTTTCCAGGGAGTCGCGATGAGCATCACCAGCCCGGCAACACAGCCGGTCACCACACTCGACAGCCTGCCGCGCCCGAAGGTCTCGGCCGCAGCATGGGCAAAGTTGTTCCTCGCACCCGAAACGGCCCGGCAGCACTTCGCGACGCTCGGCGAGCGGTTCGTCTTGGACGTTCCGCTGTTGCCGACGATGTTCTGGACCTCGTCGCCCGACGACGTTCGTGCCGTTTTCCAGGACAAGACGCGGGCGCTGTCGTTCGGCACTGCGCTACGACGACTGGCGCCGCACGAGATCATCCTCGACAAGAAGATCATGGAGTGGTGGGCCAGCGATGACCACACGGTGATGCGGCGCAAGGTCGCGCCGGCGTTCATGGGAAAGGCCCTGAAGGGTTACGAACCCGCCATGGAAGACGCCGCCCGTCGCCTCATCCGCGACCTCCCGACGGACACGCCGATCCGCTTCCATTCGCACATGCTGACTTTGGCCCGCGAAGTGATCATGTCCGTCGTCTTCGGCGTCACCGAACCCGAGCGACGGGCACGGCTGTGCGACCACATGGACCAACTCGACCGCATCGTCGGATCTCGCGGGATGGCTCTGCGATACGCCGCATCGATGGTGTCGCGCGGACGCTGGCTACCCTTCCCCGCGCTCCAGAAGATCCTGACGGGGATGGACCAGGTGACCTACGACGAGATCGCCGCACGGCGCTCATCGCCGAACGACGTCGATCGGAGCGATTGCCTGGCAGTCTTCCTGCGACTCCAGCAGGCCGACGAGGAAGGCTTGATGGACGACGAGATGCTCGCAGGTTTTCAGCGTCTGCTGCTGGTCGCCGGCAACGACACCACCGCCGCGACGTTGTCGTGGGTGGTCGAGCGACTGGTCCGGCATCCCGAGGTGCTGAATCGGCTCGAGGAGACGGTGGCCGCCGGCGACGACACCTATCTCGACGCGGTGATCACCGAGACCCTGCGGTTGCGCCCCACAATCCCGTTCACGGCGCGCGCGGTGAAACGTGATGTCGTCGTCAATGATGTGTTCCTTCCGCGAGGGTCGATGGTGTGGCTTTACATCAACGGCATCCACCGGCGTGACGACCTATATGACGCGCCCGACGATTTCCGGCCGGAACGGTTCCTGGACACGACACCCGATCCGTACCACTGGCTGCCGTTTGGCGGCGGCATCAACCGCTGCCTCGGTGGGAACATGGCGATGTTCGAGGCCCGGGTTCTCTTGCGCACAATTCTGCAGGAGATGACGTTCGTCCCCGATACGTCAGCCGCCGAAGATCAGCAGGCGCACACCGTCTTGCTGTTGCCGGGCCGACGGGCCACCGTCACCCTACGCAGGCGGGCCGGCGTGGGGCGCGCCTCATGAGCGCCGTGCGGGTCACAGTCGACCCGGAGCTGTGCATCGGGTCGGGCACCTGCCTGGCTTTCAGGCCGACCTTGTTCGACATGGGCGACGACGGAGCGGCACACCCGATCCAAGCGTTCGTCGAACCGGGTTCGAAGTTGGACGAGGCCATCTCGCGCTGCCCGACCGGCGCGATCGAGGCCACGCCGGACTGACTCAGAACAGCCGGTATTCGTTGCTGTCCATACCCCGCATCTGGTCATAATCCAAAGTCACGCAACGGATTCCACGGTCCGTAGCCAGAGTTCGGGCCTGTGGCTTGATCTGCTGAGCAGCGAACACGCCCGCCACCGGGGCCAAAACGGTATCGCGGTTGAGCAGGTCGAGGTAACGCGTGAGCTGCTCCACGCCGTCAATCTCCCCGCGGCGCTTGATCTCCACGGCCACCGAACCGCCCAGCTCGTCACGGCACATCAGATCGACCGGGCCGATCGCGGTCGGGTACTCGCGGCGCACCAGCGTGTATCCGGCGCCCAGGAGCTCGACGTGTTCGGCCAGCAGTACCTGCAGGTGCGCCTCTACGCCGTCCTTCACCAGACCGGGATCGACACCGAGTTCGTGGCTGGAGTCGTGTTCGATGTCCTCGACGGTGATGCGCAGCTGCTCGCCGGCCTTGTTCTCGACCACCCAGAGCGGCACACCATCGGTGTCAGCCTCGGTGAGCCAGCACGGCGGGCTCATCCAGTTCAGCGGCTTGTAGGCGCGATCATCGGCATGGACACTGATCGAACCGTCGGACTTGAACAACAACAGCCGGCGGGCCGAAGGAAGGTGAGCGGTCAGCCGCCCGACATAGTCGACGGTGCACTGGGCAATCACGAGGCGCACCCGATCCACCTTAAGGGCACGTAAGACGAACTAGGCTCGACGCCACAATGAACTCCGACAAATCGCTGGCACGACGGCTGGGCCGCGTCCTTGAAGGCGTCACCCGCCAAAGCAGCAAGTTGCCGGCGGCCACGCCGGAGTACGGATCGTGGGTGCTGGGCCGGGTATCGGAGAGTCAACGCCGGCGCAGGGTGCGCATCCAGGTCATCCTCACGACGTTCGTGATACTCGTGAACCTGCTCGGTATCGGCATCTCGATGATCATCGTCACGCTGTTGTTCCCGACGCCCGACGTGTTCGATCCGCAGGTCCGCTGGATCACCTTCATCGTGGCCCCCATCTACATGGCGGCCGCCCTGGTTGTCGGGGTGTTCTGGGCGACGACCAGGGTGATCGACAACGTGCGCTGGGCCATCGAAGAGCGCCCACCCACCGTCGCAGACCAGCGGAATACCTTCCTTGCGCCCTTCCGGCTCACCCGCGTGCTGCTGATTCTGTGGGGCGTAGGCACCGCGCTACTGACGACGCTCTACGGACTCGTCAACACCGATTACATTCCGAAGTTCCTGCTGGGCATCAGCTTTCCCGGCATCGTGTTGTCGGTCAGCTGCCATCTGTTCACCGAGTTCGCGCTTAGACCGGTGGCCGCTCAGGCACTGGAAGCCGGCCCGCCGCCGGTCCGGCTGGCTCCGGGCATCATGGGCCGCACCATGGTGGTATGGGCGCTCAGTTCGGGCGTTCCGATCCTGGGCATCATGCTCGCCGCGGTGTTCGCCGTGACGCTCAACAACCTCACCCCGACCCAATTCGCCTATGCCGTCATCGGCCTCGGCTCCTTCGCATTGGTGTTCGGCTTCCTGCTGATGTGGATCTTGTCCTTTCTCACCGCAACCCCGATCCGCGTCGTACGCGCTGCTCTCAATCGGGTCGAAAGAGGTGAACTCGACACCAATCTGGTCGTGTTCGACGGCACCGAACTGGGCCAGCTGCAACGCGGATTCAACTCGATGGTGCACGGCCTGCGCGAGCGGGAACGGGTCCGTGATCTTTTCGGCCGACATGTCGGCCGCGAGGTCGCCGCACTTGCCGAGCAGGAGAAACCCGTGCTCGGCGGCGAGGAACGCCACGCCGCAGTGATTTTCGTCGACGTCATCGGTTCGACACAGTTGGTGACCACACGGCCCGCCGTCGAGGTGGTCGATCTGCTCAACCGGTTCTTCGCGGTCATCGTCGATGAGGTCGACAATCACCGTGGGCTGGTCAACAAGTTCGAGGGCGACGCAATACTGGCGGTGTTCGGTGCGCCCGTCTCGCTGCCCAACGCCGAGGACGAGGCCCTGGGAGCCGCACGGGCGATCGCGCGGCGGCTCCGAACCGAGGTGCCGGAGCTCGAGGCAGGCATCGGGGTAGCGGCCGGCCAGGTTGTGGCGGGCAACGTCGGCGCCAAGCAACGCTTCGAGTACACCGTCATCGGGGAACCGGTCAACGAGGCCGCGCGACTGTGCGATTTCTCCAAGCAGGTGCCCGGACATCTGGTGGCCTCATCGGACACCATCGCGAACGCGTCCGAAACTGAAAGAGCCCGTTGGTCGCTGGGTGAATCGGTGGCCCTTCGTGGGCTGGGCGAGCCGACCCGCGTCGCCGTCCCCGCCTAGCCGGCACCCCACTGCCGCGCCGCGCCGACCGCCTCGTCAAGGGTGCGGAACACGATCGCGTCGTAGTCGCCGCGTCGGTCGGCCGGCACCACACGGCCGTCGGGGTCGACGAGATAGGCGTCCTTGCCCGCGGCGGCCAGACTGGCCCGCATCCCGGTGAGCATGCCGCGTGCGGCATCGTCGATGTCGTCGACCCGGGTGACGTCCAGTACCGCGACGTCATACTCGCCACGATCGTGCTCGGCGGTCCGCAGTACCTGCTCGGCACCGGCGAACAACAGATCGCCCTGAACCTCATAGACCCGAATGCCCGGGCTGACCTCGAACACCGCCCGTAGCGTCGACGACGACTCGCGGGTGACGCTGAGGAAGTGCAATCCCAGCTGTGAGGACAGGTTTCGGCATACCCGTACGCCGCGCACACTGTTACCGCGGGCATCCAGACGTGGCGAGTAGACGCCGATGCCGAGTTGGCCGGGCAGCACCGCCACGATGCCACCACCGACCCCGCTCTTGGCGGGCATGCCCACAGCACTGACCCAATCACCTGTCGCGTCATACATCCCGCAGGTCACCATCACACTGAGGGTGCGCCGAACCACATTCGCATCGACCACCCGTCGGCCGGTCATCGGATTGAGCCCGCCCCGGGCCAGTGTGGCGGCCATCCGGGCCAGATCGGTGCTGGTCACCTTGACCGAGCACTGCCGGAAGTACACGTCCAGCACCTCGTCCGGATCACCGTCCAGCACACCGAAACTGGCCAACATGTAGGCGATAGCCCGATTTCGGTTGCCGGTGGCCTTCTCCGATGCGTAGACGTTCGTGTCGATCTCGAGCGCTCGGCCCGCGCATGCCGAGTAGAACTCGCGGATGTGCTCGAACTTCTCGTCGGGACTCGCTCCGGGTATCAGCGAAACTGCGGCAATCGCACCGGCGTTGATCATGGGATTCTTCGGCGTCTTGGTGACGTCGTCGACACTGATCTCGTTGAACGCTTCGCCGGAGGGTTCGACACCGATCTTGGCGTCGACAGTATCCTGGCCGATCTGGTCCAACGCCAGCGCATAGGTGAACGGCTTCGAAATCGACTGGACGGTGAATTCGATTGCAGCGTCACCGGACTCGTAGACATAGCCGTCCGAGGAGGACAAACTGAGCCCGAAACCCTCGGGGTCGACGTTGGCGAGTTCGGGGATATAGCTCGCCAGGGCGCCGTCCCGCACGTCGATCTGCTCGGCACGAATCCGGTCCAGGTAGTGCTGCACCAGCTCGGCCACAGGTCGGAGTCTAGCTGCGGGCCGCATATCACGACCATGTCGCTTTTCCGCTAGTGAAGTGTCGTATGCCGTGCCATCGTGGAACGCATGCACGAGGATTTCGACCGCTGTCACCGGGCCGTCCAGTCCAAGGACGCACGGTTCGACGGCTGGTTCGTCACCGCCGTGCTCACCACCGGGATCTACTGCCGCCCCAGCTGCCCGGTGCGCCCACCTTTTGCCCGCAACATGCGGTTCTATCCCACTGCCGCGGCCGCCCAGGCAGCCGGGTTCCGCGCATGCAAACGGTGCCGCCCTGACGCCTCGCCGGGCTCCCCTGAATGGAATGTGCGCGGCGACGTCGTGGCGCGGTGCATGCGGCTGATCGCCGACGGAATTGTGGACCGCGAAGGAGTAACCGGGCTGGCCTGCCGTGTGGGCTACACGAGCCGGCAGTTGCAACGCATCATGCAGGCCGAGCTGGGCGCCAATCCCCTGGCGCTGGCCCGGGCGCAACGCACCCAGACCGCTCGGGTTCTGATCGAAACCACCGAGCTGCCGTTTGCGGACGTGGCGTTTGCCGCAGGTTTCGCCAGCATCCGACAGTTCAACGACACCGTCCGCACGGTGTGCGATCTGACGCCCACCCAGCTCCGGCTGCGGGCCCGCAGCCGATTCACGACCGAAGCCTCTGCCGCCCCCGGCGTCCTGTCGCTACGGCTGCCCGTACGGACCCCGTTCGCCTACGAAGGGTTGTTCGGCCACTTGGCTGCCAGTGCAGTGCCAGGGTTGGAAGAGGTCCGTGAGGGGCAGTTCCGGCGCACTCTGAAGCTGCCGCACGGCCACGGTGTGGCCGGCCTGACGCCGCAGCCCGACCATGTCCGCTGCCAGTTGGTGCTCGACGACTTCCGTGACCTCGCGGCCGCCATCGCGCGGTGCCGACGACTATTGGACCTCGACGCCGACCCCGAGGCGGTTATCGACGCACTCCAGGACGACCCGGAGCTCGCAGCGGTGGTGGCCAAGGCGCCGGGGCAGCGTATCCCCCGCACCGTCGATGAAGCCGAACTCGCGCTCCGGGTGGTGATCGGCCAGCAGGTGTCGATCAAGGCGGCATGCACTCACGTGGGTCGCCTGGTCGCCCACTACGGAACGCCGGTCTCCGACGAGTCCGGCGGGCTGACGCACGCCTTTCCCGACATCACCTCTCTCACCGACCTGGACCCCCGCGATCTCGCGATGCCGGCATCCAGGAAGCGGACGGTCACCGCACTGGTGGCGGCGATCGCGGAGGGGGATCTGATCCTCGATCCCGGATCCGACTGGGAGCGGGCCCGCGAACAGCTCCTTGCGCTTCCCGGAGTGGGGCCATGGACCACGGAGGTGATCGCCATGCGCGGCCTCGGTGATCCAGATGCCTTTCCCGCCACCGATCTCGGTGTGCGCGCTGCGGCCGATCAGTTGGGCTTGCCTACGAACGGGCTGGCGGAGCACAGCAGCCGCTGGCGACCATGGCGCGCCTACGCGACACAGCACCTGTGGACCACACTGGACCACGCGGTGAACGAATGGCCCCCGCACGATCAAGAGGAGAAGTCATGACGACACTGCACTACCGCACCATGGACAGCCCGGTCGGCCTTCTCACGCTGGCCGGCCGGGATGGAAAGCTAATGCACCTGCGGATGGTCGATCAGACATATGAGCCGAGCCGCGAGGGCTGGCAGAGCGACGAGACCGCCTTTGCCGAAGCCGTAGATCAACTGACCGCCTATTTCGCCGGCGACCGTACCGAATTCGACGTCGAGCTCGACATGGTGGGGACGCAGTTTCAACGTCGCGTATGGGAGGCCCTCCAGACCATTCCTTACGGCGAGACCTGCTCATACGGTGAGATCGCCCGACAGATCGGCTCACCGGCCGCCTCTCGGGCGGTCGGCCTGGCCAACGGGCACAATCCGATCGGCATCATCGTGCCGTGTCATCGGGTGATCGGTGCGAATGGCAGCCTTACCGGGTACGGCGGCGGCCTGGGGCGCAAGCGAGCCTTGTTGGAATTGGAGAGAAGCCGCACAATGCCGGCTCTTTTCAATTGAATAAGGCCGTTTTTCAATTCTTTAGAAGAATTGAAAAACGTACCTACATACAAAAATGCCCGAGCCCCCCAATCGAAATTGGAGGGCTCGGGACTTAATTTGTGTTCGGCGGTGTCCTACTTTTCCACCCGACAGGGTAGTATCATCGGCGCTGGCAGGCTTAGCTTCCG
>NZ_JBVAXU010000008.1:0-232517 GCF_055419505.1 Mycobacterium sp. IDUB_9
CCGGCCGCGGAGAAGGCCGACCGCAACAACCCGGATCATGTCGCGGCACCGTTCGCCGGTGTGGTCACCGTCGGTGTTGAGTTGGGAGACAAGGTCGAAGCCGGGGAGACCATCGCCACCATCGAGGCGATGAAGATGGAAGCAGCCATCACCGCGCCCGAATCGGGCACAGTGGCAAGAATCGCGGTCGCCCGGACCGTGCAGGTCGAGGGCGGCGATCTTCTCGTCGTCGTCAGCTAGCCCGGTGACCGCTATGGTCCACTGCGACTGGCGGATTCGCCGCCGCTATTGGAGGTACCGATGCCGTTGAACACCGTCGCGCTCGAGTTGGTACCACCCAACCTCGACCGCGGGCTCCAACACGCGTGGGAGGAGTCGCAGAAAATACTGCGGTTGTCGGCGGAGTCCGGCATCGACGCGCAGCTGGGGCACGTCATGATCCCCGCAATGATCGCCGAAGACGGTGACCGGCCGATCGAGATGAGGCCCAAGCTCGATGTCCTCGACTACTGGTCGATCATCGGGGCCGAGTTTCCCGAGGTACGTGGGCTGTGCACCCAGGTGACGTCGTTCTCGGATGAGACCGCATTGCGTAACAGGCTCATCGACCTCGGCGGAGCAGGGTTCGACGGCGTGATCTTCGTCGGCGTGCCACGCACGATGAGCGATGGCGAGGGCTCCGGCGTAACACCGGCCGACGCATTGTCGAAATTCGACGGCCTCGTCGAGAACCGCGGGGTGATCCTGATCCCGACCCGGAACTCTGAACACGACCGCTTCTCCTTCAAGTGCGACAAGGGTGCCACGTTCGCCATGACGCAGTTGCTCTTTTCAGACGCAGTGGTCGATTTCCTCCGGCGGTTCGCGCAGGAAAACGACCATCGGCCAGAGGTCCTGCTGTCGTTCGGCTTTGTGCCGAAGCTGGAGACGAGAACCGGCCTCATCGACTGGCTCATTCAAGACCCCGGAAATGAGGCCGTCGCACATGAACAGGCTTTTGTGAAATCGCTTGCCGCCAGTGAGCCTGAGGCCAAGCGGCGGCAGCTGGTCGATCTGTACAAGAGGGTCATCGATGGAGTGGTCGATCTCGGGTACCCCCTGAGCCTGCATCTCGAAGCTCCATACGGCGTTTCCCGGCCTGCCTTCGAGACGTTCGCTGAGATGCTGGCCTACTGGTCACCCGATGAAGATGCACCGCGGAGTGTGGGATAGGCCACTCCTGGAGCGGGTGCCGGCACAGAATTGGCTGAGACGAGTGGGTGGTGTGAAAAGACGACCACAAACGCACTGCTCGCTTCACGCCGGCGTTCGCCATGGCGGCTCGATCGCATTACGGCGACTATCACCGCATTTCGATAATGATTGGCTTGGCGTGAAGCCGTCTCCTGCCTCGCGCGGGTTGTGAAAAGAGCTGTTGTACTGCATGTTTGAAAGTTCCGTCAAATATTGACGGTGGCTGTAGAACGCGCCTGTTGCCTCATGTGGGCCGAAAGGGAACCCCCCACCGCCTGAAATGTTTTGGTTAGTCTCACCTCGCTGGTCCAAGGAGGCTGCGGGTCTGAGCGTGGCGCACACGTATGTGGCGCCCCCGGTCTGCGCCGGAGACAGGGGGTGTGGCTTTGACGTGTGATGAAGTGCTGCAGCACAGCACAACTGGCGTTGCAGGTTCTCGAACGCAGTGCGCGTGACCGATCCGGTGGTCTACCCGGTGCTTCCACGGGAACTCAAGAACATCTCCGAGGATGTGCGGCGGGTTCCGGGACCACCGATTCCACAATTGTTGAAACCAAGCAGGATTCGGGTGGCGACCCCCGATGGAGACGCTGCGCTGATCGCCGAGTGGATGAACCGGCCACACTTGGCCGAGACCTGGGAATATGACTGGCCCGTCGAACGCTGGCGCAGGCATCTGAAAGGCCAGGTGGAAGGCGACTATTCGTTGCCTCTCGTCCTGAGCATCGGCGGGGTGGACCGGGGTTATCTCGAAATCTATCGGGCTGCCAAGGATTCCATCGCTGATCGGTATGACAGTGAGCCGCACGATCTGGGTCTGCACGGCGCGATTGCCGACGAGGAGTTGGTCAACCGGGGCCTCGGCCCCATGCTGTTGCCCAAGATCGTCGCAAGTGTCCTGGCCGCCGATCCTGAATGTCAGCGGATCATGTTCGACCCCGACCACCGCAACGCCACTGTGCGTGGGTTATGTGAGTTCGCCGGATGCCGGTTCCTCGGCGAGCACGAGATGTCCAACCGCAGGATGGCGCTCTACCAACTCGACCGGGACACCGCCCGGAAATGGATGGCCTGAGTCCAGCCTTGCCAACCCGACTGGCTGACAGTCGGTTCGATTGCAGTCGACCGATCCCGTACCGGAAACGAAAGGTGGGGCTGGGTCTCATCGACCCGCCGATACAAGAAAATGACCACTAGCGATTCACCCACATCGCCCGCCGTGTCCGAGGGGCTGGCCGCGATTCTTCGTGACGACCTGGAACTCCCATGTCAATCACTCAGCTCCGGTACACGTCTCGTCGACGACCTGGGAATGGACTCGGTGTCATTCGCCGTGGGCCTGGTGACGATCGAGGAGAAATTCGGCGTGCAGCTCAGCGAGGAGGACCTCATCACCTGCCGCACCGTGGGTGACCTGCAATCGGTGATCGATCTCAGGAGTGCAGCATGAATCCGCTCGCAGGCGCACTGAGGGAGGCGATGGTCGGGTCACCGCACGACCTGGTGGTCCTGGATCGCGACACTGATACTTGGCGGCGCCGCCCGTGGCCCGAGGTACACGGCATCGCCGAGCACATTGCGGCCTACCTGCTGGGCCGGGACCAGCCCGGCGCGGTAGGTCTCGTGGGCGAGCCGACAGTGGAACTGATTGCCGCCATTCAGGGTTCGTGGCTGGCGGGCGCCGGAGTGTCGATCCTGCCGCGTCCCCAGCGGGGCGCCGAACCTTCGGAGTGGGCACGGGCCACGCTGTCCCGGTTCAGCAGCATCGGCGTGACCACAGTGTTCAGCTATGGCACCACCCTCCAGCTACTGCGGGACGCGGGCGCGTCGCTGACGGTGTGCGATGTCGCCGACGCTGCCAGCACACCGAACTCGACGCAGCTGCGGTATCCCGACTACGCGGACGTGGCAATCCTGCAGGGGACAGCCGGATCCACCGGCTCTCCTCGTACGGCAGTGTTGGCGCCGGAGTCTGTGCTCAACAACCTTCTGGCCGTGACCCAGCGATTGTCCCTGAGCCGCAACGACATCGGGTGTACATGGCTGCCGATCTATCACGACATGGGTCTGGCGATGGTGTTGGCGTCGACAATGTCCGGTATGCCGCTGTGGCTGGCGCCCACGGGTGCCTTCTCGGCGGCACCGCTGCGGTGGGCCGAATGGCTCTCCGAATCCTCGGCGACCTTCACCGCCGGACCGAATTTCGGTTACTCGGTGCTCGGCCGATTCGCCAACCGAGTCTCCGACGTCGATCTCGGCGCGGTACGGATCGCGATCAACGGGGGCGAGCCCGTCGACTGTGCCGGTGTCGATCGATTTGCCACGGGAATGAGCAGGTTTGGTTTCGACGCCTCAGCGATGACTCCCTCCTACGGGATGGCCGAGTCGACCTGCGCGGTGACCATTCCCGCGCCGGGGGAAGGCCTCCGCATCGACATTCCGGACGCGGCGGACACCGGCCGGCGCTTTGCGCTGCTGGGTCGTCCGGTGCCCGGCATGGAGGTTCGTATCGTTCCGTCTCCGCACGACGAGACCGGCGAATCCGGCGAAGTCGAGATCCGTGGTTCGTCGATGATGACGTCCTACCTGGGACATGCTCCCGTCGACGCGGGCAGCAACGGGCAGTGGTTCGCGACCGGCGACATCGGCTACCTCGTCGACGGTGCACTGGTGATCTGTGGGCGGTCCAAGGAGATGATCACGATCGCCGGACGCAACATCTTCCCCACCGAGATCGAGCAGGTCGTCGGTGAGGTGGACGGCGTCCGCGAGGGAGCGGTCGTCGCGGTCGGCACAGAATCCGGGGCCGCGCAATCACGGCTCCTGGTGGCAGCGGAGTTCACCGGGACTGAGCAGGACACCACCCGCAGTGCCGTGATCCGGCGAATCGTGTCGGTGTGCGGCGTGACGCCCGCCGACGTCGTGCTGATGTCGCCCGGATCGTTGCCACGGACGTCGTCGGGAAAGCTCAGGCGACTCGAGGTCCGGCGACAGCTGGAGGCGGCACGGTAGCCACCTGCCGCGCGATGAGTTTCGCGCCCAACCCTGGTCTAATCAGCATCCAATGTTGACTGAACGGGAGAGAACGCGTGGCTCAGCTGCTCAAGGTCCAGAACTTCAACGTCTCCAGCGACGGCTACGGCGCCGGCGAGAACCAGAGCTTTGAGCGTCCGTTCGGTCATGCCGAGCCGGGTGAGATGTTCTTCTGGGCCGGGGCCACGGCAAGCTGGCCCAACCGCACCGAACCTGGTGGCAGCCGTGGCCTCGACGACTACCTCACCCGCGATTTCCACCACAACATCGGTGCCGAGATCATGGGCCGCAACAAGTTCAGTCCCTACCGTGGCGCCTGGGAGAACCACGAATGGCAGGGCTGGTGGGGTGACGAGCCGCCATTTCATACCCCGGTGTTCGTCCTGACCCACCACCAGAGGCCGTCGTTCACCCTGTCCGACACGACGTTCCACTTCGTCGACGCCGATCCGGCTACGGTGCTCGAACAGGCGCGCGCCGCCGCGCAGGGCAAGGATGTGCGCCTCGGCGGGGGAGCGAGCACCATCCGGGAATTCCTTGACGCCGGGCTGGTCGACACCCTGCACGTGGCGGTGTCGCCGGCCGAGTTGGGCAGCGGGTCCCGCCTGTGGGAATCGCCTGATGAGTTGAACGACAGGTTCCATCATGACGTCGTACCCAGCCCCAGCGGCGCCGTCACCCATCACCTGTTTTGGCGGCGATGACTGTCCAGCGCGGCGGTGACCCGCTCAATCGCGGCAACGCACTCCGCGCTCGAACGTGCGGATGACGGCGGGTGCGGCCGCGTGCTGCGGCATGAGGCCGTCCTTGGAGTCCTGGCAGGCCCACATCACCAGACCGTAGAGCGCGTGCTCGAGCCATTGGGTGCTCGACTCAGGGTCGAACACACCTTCGGCCTGGCCGCGTTCGATCAGGCTCGTCAGGTAGGTGCTGTCAGGCACCAACTCGGGTGGCAGGCCACGAAGAACGGTGGGGTCGTCGAAGAGAAACAGAAGCCGGTTACCGACCGAGATCATCGCGTTGATCACGCGCCGCATCGCCTCGATCGGGCAACCGTCCTCGGGTGCGGCAGCGGCCACCGCGTTGGTCAAGACCTGCACCGAGTCGACAATCGTCGCGTTGATCAGGCTTTCCCGGTCCGGAAAATAGCGGTGCACCGTGGTGCGGCCCACCCCGGCCGCCTTTGCGATTTCGGGCAAGGTGGCGGTCCGGTCGTCGGCCAGGACTGCGGCGGCGGCCTCGATGATGGCCCCGCGGGTGCGCGCCTGGGTGCCCGAGAGCTCGCCTGTGGTCATCCGTCGATGGTATCGACGGATGTCACGAAGGTCTTGCGACCGGTATCGGCGTCGTCCGGTCCGACAGGAAACGCGCGGGACGTTGCCGGACGGGCAGCGGCCACCAGAACCACCGGCCGAGGATCGCGGCGATCGTCGGCGTCATCAGCGAGCGCACGACGAGGGTGTCGAACAGCAGACCCAGGCCGATGGTCGTGCCGCCCTGGCCGATGGCGATCAGATCGCTGGTGGCCATCGACGCCATCGTGAATGCGAACACCAGGCCGGCGGCGGTGACCACACCACCGGTGGCTCCCATGGCCCTGATGATGCCGGTGTTGATACCCGCGCTGACCTCTTCCTTCATCCGCGAGACCACCAGCAGGTTGTAGTCCGACCCGACCGCCAACAGGATGATGACCGAGAACGCCAGTGTCATCCAGTGCAGATCCATTCCGAGCAGGTACTGCCACACCAGGACGGACAGGCCGAACGATGCTGCGAGGGAGAGGATCACGGTGCCGACGATGACGAAGGACGCGATCAGTGCGCGGGTGATCAACAGCATCACGATGAAGATCAACGTGATCGCGCCGCAGGCCGAGATCAGCAGATCCCACTGGGCGCCGACCTGGATGTCCTTATAGGTGGCCGCAGTGCCGCCGAGGTAGATCTTGGCGTCGGCGAGCGGCGTCGTCTTGATCGCCTCGCGTGCCGTCTTCAGCAGCGGGTCGACATGCGAAATACCTTCGGAGGTGGCCGGATCCACGTCGTGAGTGATGATGAACTGCGCGGCCTGACCATCCGGAGAGACCATCAGATCCAACCCGCGCTTGAAGTCCGGGTTGTCGAACGCCTCCGGCGGCAGGTAGAACGAGTCGTCATTGCGGGCATCGTCGAACGCCTGGCCCATCACGGACGCCGTGTCGGTCATCTTGCCGATCTGGTCCACCAGCCCGTTGAACGTGCTGAACATCGTCTTCATCGTGCCCTGCATGGACTTCGAGATGGCGATCAACGGTGGCAGTTGCGCCACCAACTGAGGCATCAGCTGATCCATCTCGTTCATGTTCTTCACCGATTGCGAGAGGGTTTCGGTCATGGTGTCGATGCCGTCGAGCCCGTCGAACAGCGAGCGCATGGACTGGCACATCGGGATGTCGTAGCAGTGCGGTTCCCAGTAGAGGTAGTTCCGCATCGGCCGCATGAAATCGTCGAAATCAGCCATGTGATCCCGCATTTCGTTGGTGCTTTCCTGCATGTCGTTCATGCTGGAGGTGAGTTCGTGGGTGATGCCGGTCATCCGGTTCATCAGGCCCAGCATGTTCTCCATGATCCCGATCATCCGGCCGAGATCGTCGGTCAGCGTATTCATGTCGCCCATGCGCTCGCGCAGGAACTGCAGGTTCTCGGTCATCGACACCGACTGCATACTCACCTGGAAGGGCACCGAGCTGTGCGCGATGGGACGGCCCAACGGGCGAGTGATGCTCTGCACGCGGGCGACGCCGGGCACGCGGATCAGCTCCCTGGCGATCTTGTCCAGCACGATCATGTCGGCCGGGTTGCGCAGATCCCGTCCAGCGTCGACGAGCAGCAGATCGGGATTCATCCGAGCGGCCGTGAAATGTCTTTCAGCGGCGGCGTATCCGACGTTGGACGGCAGGTCCTTGGGAATGTAGAGGCGCTCGTTGTAGGAGGTCTGGTAGCCGGGCAGGGCGAGCAGCCCGACCAGAGCCACCGCGATGGCCGCGGCGAGGATCGGAACCGGCCAACGCACCACCGAGGTGCCCAGCCGGCGCCACCCCCGCGAACGGATCTCGCGCTTGGCGTCGAGCAGGCCGAACCGGCTGCCGACCACCAACATTGCCGGCGCAAGGGTGAGTGAGGCCAGTACCACGACAGACATACCGATGGCGCTCGGCACACCCATCGAACTGAAGTAATTCAACCGGGTGAAGTGCAGACACAGCATGGCGCCGGCCACCGTGAGTCCCGAGCCGAGGATGACGTGCCCGACGCCGTGAAATGCGGTGTAGTAGGCGTCTTCTCGTTCCTGGCCCTTCTGCCGGGCCTCCTGATATCGGCCCACCAGGAAAATGGCATAGTCGGTTCCGGCCGCGATGGCCAACGAGGTCAGCAGGCTTACCGAGAACGTCGACAAGCCGAGGAGGCCGGCGTGGCCGATGGCGGCGACCACGCCGCGCGCCGCCGACATCTCCAGCAACACCACGATCAGCATCAGCAACATGGTCGCGAGCGACCGGTAGACGACGATCAGCATCACGGCGATCACGGCGATCGTGACGAAGGTGATCTTGACCATGCTCTTGTCGCCGGCTTCGTTCATGTCCGTGGTGAGCGGACCTTGGCCGGTGACATAGGCTTTCACGCCTGCAGGTGGGTGCGAGTCGTCGATGATCTTGCGGACCGCGGCCACCGATTCGTTGGCGAGCGTCTCGCCCTGATTGCCCGCGAGGTTGACCTGCACATAGGCGGCCTTGCCGTCGGTGCTCTGGGACCCCGCCGCGGTGATGAGGTCGCCCCAGTAGTTCTGCACGTGCTGAACGTGTTCGGTGTCGGCCTGCAGTGTGCGGACCAGCTCGTCGTAATAGTGATGGGCTTCGGTGCCGAGCGGCTCGTCACCCTCCAGCACGACCATCGCGATCGTGTCGGAGTCGAACTGATCGAAGCGCTCACCGATCTTCTTCATCGCCACCAGTGCCGGTGCGTCCTGCGGTGACAGTGATACGGCGTGCTCGTGGCCGACGACCTCGAGTTGGGGGACGAGGGCGTTGAGGACGACGACGAGTACCACCCACGCCAGGATGATCGGTATCGAGGCGACGCGAATGACGCGGGCGATGCCCTTGTGTTCGAGAGTGGCATCGTGGTTATTGGCACTGTGGTTACTGGCACTGTGGTTGCTCATCAGGCGGCCTTGTCCAAGCAGAAGGCCTGGGCGTCGTGCTGATTCACGGTCTGCTCATCTCGGACGTCTCCGTTGACCACGATTCGGCAGGTGATCATGCTGCTGTCTCCTTGTGCAACCACGTTGGCGAACACCGTCGGCAGGGTCGTGACCACCTCGTGCCGCCACGGCAGCGAGCTGAAGCTCTCGGTGTGGGGTTGGGCGTCGGCATCCAGGAAGCTGACGTGCCCACTGGTCCCACTCGGGCCCTCGATCTCGTAGACGACGCGCTTCGGGTTGAACTCCACGATGTCGTCGCCGGCCGACTGGCCCGGATCGGTGTTGATGTGGGTTCCGAAGATTCCGTGCATCCGATTCATCGCAAACCCGCTGATCGCCACGGCCGCCACCAACACCAGTGGTATCCAGAAGCGTTTCGCAAGCCGAGAAACCGCTGCCACGGCACACCCACCTTTCCGGATCTGCGCACGGCGACGAAACCCTCCGACCGCGCATTAGTTGGCTGAACGTAACAGTCCCTTAGTGGATCTTCAACGTTCCATTAAGGAATGTTGATCTTCCTCACAGTTACTTCCCAAACGGAATTTTTAGCTCCCCGCGATGCAGTGTTCAGCGCACATGATCTTCGGGATCTAGCTCCAGCGAACAAGATTGGGCCTCGGAACCTGATGTCCCAACACCGCGTCGGCGCTGCCCTCGGTTTGCTGCCCGCGGGAGCCGCCTCGGCCGGTGGCGAACCTATGCGGTGAGCAGGCGCACCGGGGACCCCGCGCAGTAGGCGGCAATGTCCTCGACGATGTCCCGGTAGAAGATCGTCATCACGCCCTCGGTGACGTATCCGAGGTGCGGGGTCAGCAGTGTGTTGGGCAGCGTCGACAACGGGTGTTCCGACGGCAAGGGCTCCTGCTGGTAGACATCCAGCGCCGCGCCGCGAATCGTCTTGCTGCGGAGTGCTCCCACAAGTGCGTCCTCATCGATCAGGCCGCCGCGTGAGGTGTTCACCAGGATCGCCGACGGCTTCATCGCGGCGAGTTCGGCCGGCCCGATCAAGCCGCGGGTCGAGTCGGCGAGCACCATGTGCAGCGATACCACGTCGGCATCGGCGAACAGGGTGTCGCGATCCACCCGCGTGACACCGGCTTTGGCGGCACGCTCGTCGGTGAGGTTGGGACTCCACGCGATGACGTCCATGCCGAAGGCCTTGCCGATCGCGGCCACCCGGCTGCCGATCCTGCCCACCCCGACCAGACCCAGGGTGGCCCCGGAGAGGTCGGTGCCGACCGTGCTCTGCCACAGCCCGCCGCGGATGCGCTGATCCTCGACGACCAGGTGGCGCTGCAGTCCGAGGATCAGTGCCCACGTGTGTTCGACCGTCGGTGTGATGGCTCCGCCGGTGCCCGACACGGTGATGCCGAGGCCAAGCGCGGCGGCGACGTCAATGGCCGCGTTGAACGGTCCGGTGGTCACCAGCAGTTTGAGCGCGGGCAACTGGGCGAGCAGCGTCGCGTCCAGCGGGGTGCGTTCCCGCATCGCGACGACGACCTCGTAGCCGGCGAGGGTCTCGACCAGTGCAGGACCGGGCGCGACGTGTTCTCGCAGTGATGTGATCTCGGTGGCGCGGGGAATCGGTGACCAGTCGATGGTGTCGGCGATTCCCTGGTAGTCGTCGAGGACGGCGATACGCAGCGGCTCGGTCATGGATCAGTAGGCATTCGGATCGTTCTGCACGGCCGGCGGCACTGGATGCTGGTAGAGCTGGGATGCGTTCTCCCAGGTGATCTTCCGGATCACCTCGGCGGGCAGGCCCTGGATCTGTTCATGGATGATGCGCTGGGTGTGCGGCCAGGTCGAGTCGCAGTGCGGGTAGTCGGCTTCGAGCAGGATGTTGCCGGTACCGATCCGCTCGTGCTGGATGAACGACGATTGGTCCTCGACTGCGCAGAACCAGAAGTTCCTGGTGAACACCTCGGCGGGGGAGAGGGTTTCGCCCAACGCCTTCCATGTCCCGTACATCTCGTGGTAGCTCAGCATGTGGTCCAGACGATCGAGTAGCCCCGCCACCCAACCGATTCCGCCTTCGGACAGACATATCTTGAGATTCGGGTACCGGCTGGGCAGGCCGGAGTACAGCCAATCGACCGCGGCGGTGATCGCGTAGGCGAAGAACAGCACACCCTGAACGTCCGGTGGGGCGTCGTCGGTGGTGGACGGTGCCGAGCCCGAGGACCCGATGTGCAGGTTGACCACCGTGCCTGTTTCCGCGCACGCCGCCATCATCGGTTCCCAGTACCCGGAGTGGATGGTCGGCAGCCCCAGCATCGCGGGGTTCTCGCTGAACGTCACCGCGTGGAAGCCGCGTTCGGCATTCTCGTAGATCATCTGGGCGCCGACCTCGGGGTCGAGGAGCCACGGCAGTTGGCAGGGGATGATCCGGTCGGGATACGAACCGGCCCACGCTTCGAGATGCCAGTCGTTCCAGGCCCGCACCGCAGCCATCGCCAGGTCCTGGTCCTTGGTCACCTGCTGCAACCGCTGGCCGGCGAACCCTGGAAGGAACGACGGGAAGTTGAGCGACGCGTATACGCCGTTGAGGTCCATGTCCTTGACGCGTGCATGAATATCCCAGGCGCCTCGGCGCATCTCGTCGAATCGCGCGGGCTCGAACCCGTACTCATCGACCGGGCGGCCGACCACGGCGTTGAAACCCACGTTGGGCAGCGACTGCCCGTCGTACATCCAGGTCTGTCCACCATTTTCGGTGTCGACCACCTTCGGGGCGCGGTCGGCGAACTTGCGTGGCACGCGGCCGGTGAACGTATCCGGCGGTTCGACGATGTGATCATCGACGGAGATCACCGTGTAGAGACGTTCTGCCCGCTGCGGTTCCGGCAGAAACGTGACCGTGCGGTCGGCGCCCTTGTTGGCGGTCGTGAAGTCGAGATTGCCGGCAAGCTCGTCGATGGACTTCATGGGCTGAATCTCCTTGCTGCGTCAGGCCAGAACTTCTGGATCGGCCTTGATGGTCATGCGGGCGGCCCCGGCCCAGTACACGTCGGCGGCCCGTTCGATGAGCGAGGCCTTCATGCCGTACATGTCGGAGCGGTTCATCGCCGTGGGCTCCCGGCCGGTCAGCATCACCTGGTAGGCGAGTTTGCAGACGCGGTCGATCGATGCGGCCCGGTACACGGCCTCTGCCACGGTGCCTCCGGTGGTGATGACACCGTGGTTGGCCAGAATGGTCAGATTGGCGGCGCCGATCCGCTCCGCGAGCTCGCGGGCGCGGGGTGCCGAATCGACTTCGCCGTCATAGGTTTCGACGAAGCACATGTCATCGAGAAACAGCGACCCGGTCTGGTGCACCAGGTCCGGTAGCTTCCCCAACGCCGCGATGAGGCTCACGTAGTAGGGGTGGTTGTGGATGACGACGCGGGCATCGTCGCGTGTGCGGTGCAGTTCGGTGTGGATGTGGATGGCCGGCGTGACATCCCAGCGGCCTCGCACGACGCGCGCATCTTCGTCGACCACACAGATGTCGGATGCGGTGAGCTCCTGCCACCACAATCCCCACGGGTTGACCAGCATCTCGGTACGTCCCTCGGGCTGCCAGGTGATGTGGCCGGCCATGTTCTCGGCGAACCCGATCGAGGCCAGGTGCCGGAACGCCACGGCCAGCGCCTGCTCCTCGGTCAGGTCGACACCGATCGGCGGCGTGACCGAGGGAGACCACACTTTCAACCCACCCTGTCGCATCTCACCGACGTTCATAGCCGCCTCCCAACCGCGTCCGGATATCCTCGCGGAGTTGCCCTTTGGCGATCTTCCCGCCCGAGGACCGGGGCAGCTCGTCGAGCACGATGAGCTTCTCGGGCAGCAGCTCCCTCGACATCCCCTGCATCAGAAGGTGCTCGAGGAGCCCAGGAAGGTCGATGGCCTGCCCGTTGGCGGATGCTACGGGCGCCACAAGCTCGATGTAGATGCAGACCTTCTCGCCGAAGACCGGGTCGGGCATCGCCACCGCGGCCGCCACGGCCACCGCGGGGTGAGTCATCACCGCATCCTCGACCTCGCCCGCACTGATGTTCTTGCCACCGCGCACGATGAAATCCGAGGTGCGGCCGGTAACCGATAGGTACCCCTCGGCATCGACTTCGCAGACATCGCCCATCCGCATCCAGCCGTCGCGGGTGTAGAGCTTGTCGTGGTCCACACCGCCCAGATAGCCCAGGCTGGTGGCCGGCCCGCGGCAGGCCGGTTGGCCGCGCCCGGTCGAGGTCACGTCGTCCTCCCCGTCGAACAAGCGGACTGCCATCTCCGGTACCAGGCGTCCGGCGGTGCGTAGCCTGCGCTCGCGGGAATCCTGCAATGTGGTCCCGCTCAGCAGGCCGGTTTCGTTGGAGCCGTAGAACTGCAGGATGGTGGCGCCGGTGAGTTCCTCGAAGTCGGCGGCCCGCTGATACGGCAGCGCCTCACCTCCGGTGAAGACCACGCGAAGCGAGCTCAGGTCATACTCACGCGATGCCGGGTCGGCCATGATCATCATCAATTGGGTGCTGACACAGCACAACACGCTGACCCGGTGGCGGTCGATCGCCTCGCACACGGCTGCCGCGGCGAACTTTTCCAGCAGGACCGTGGTGGCACCGAGGTAGATCGGGGTGGTGTGTGCAGTCCAGATGCCGAACCCGAATGGAGCGGGGATGACCGGCAGGAAAATGTCGTCGGAACTCAGCGCACCGTTGGCCACTGCCTGCTGATGAAAGTAGTGCCACCGGTTCTGCGTGTGCACAACACATTTGGGAAGGCCGGTGGTGCCCGATGTCGAGTTGATCAGGAACACGTCGTCGGCTCCGACGCCCGCGGCCGGTGGTCGCGAGGGAGTGTCGGTGTCGAGGGACAAACCGTCCAACACCAGCGCGCTGATCTCAGGAGTCAGTCCCGAGACGGTGGCACGTGCCGACGACTGCCGCGTCGTGTCACTGACCAGCAGGCGCGGCGCAGTGGTCCGCAGGATCTGAGTGGCCTCGCGAGTCCCGGCGCGAGCGCCGATCCCGACGACGACGGCGCCGCATCGCTCGATCGCCACGAACAGCACGTGGATGGCCGCGGTATCGCCGTGCCAGACCGCGACGCGATCACCGGGCGTGATACCCAGGCCGGCGAACTGGGCGGCGAGGCGAGATGCGGCACAGTCGAATTCGTGCCAGGTAAACGTAGTGGCCGGGTAGTCGACATAGGCCGGCTTGTCGGGTTGGGCGCGGGCGTGTTCACGCACGGTCTGCGAGAGTGTGCGGTCCGACCACCATCCGGCCGCGCGGTAGTGGGCTGCGTCGGCAGCAGGGGCGGCGTCGCCAGCCTTCATCACCAAATCATATGAAAATAAGGACCCGTGTCAACGGGCGCACTGCGACCGCTGGGGTTCACGGTCTGCGCGGGCCGGACTGGGTCCAGGTACGCACCATGGTCGGGTCGACGACGCCGTCGACACCCGGGTACTGCTGGGCGTTGACCAGATGTGCCGCGGCCAGATCGCGGGCTCGCTGCGCATCGCCCATGTCGATCGCGTCGATCACCTGCCGGTGATCCTCCAGGACGGCCCGGCGTTCCTCGACGGGCACCGTCGAGTGATCCGTCACCTGGGCCGACCAGTTTTGCTCATGTGCCGACCACAATGCCTCCAATGCGCCCGCCAGGATGATCATCGTCTCGTTCCCGCAGTGGCGGACCAGTGCTTCGTGATACCGCCGACTGGCGGAGGTGGCCTGCAGCAGATCCGATACCGATCTGACTGATTCGTCGTGCAGCTCACGGAGAATGGGGACGACGGTACGTTTGCGGTCCGCGCGTTGGGCGCAGAGTGCGGCGCATGCCGGTTCGACCTGCAGCAGCGCAGTGCCCACGTCGCCGAGCCCGACCTGCCCGGCGCCCAGGACCAGCCCCATGGTGTAGGCAAGGTTTGCGGAGTCGGGTCGGTGGACCACCGCACCGCCCAGCTTGCCGCGCCGTACCGTCAACAGCCCCTCGGCCTCAAGGATGCGCATCGCCTCGCGAAGCGACGGCTTGCTGATCGGGTACTCGACGAGAAGTTCGTCCTCCTTGGGGAGGATGCTGCCGTCGGTCAGTTCCCCGGCGAGGATCCGGCGCCGCAACTGGTCGGCGACCTGTTCGGCAAGTCGCTGAAACCGGACATTTGGCTGCGCCACGCATCGAGTGTGCCAGATGGCCGGCCGTTCAGGAGGCCACGCCGAGCCTTGTATCCAAATGATTTGTCTCATACGGTGAGCCATGCAGAAGTGGACCATCGGCACGCTGACCGTTCATTCTGTGCTCGAGACGGTGGTGCCGACCCCGCCTGACCGGGTGTTTCGCGGGCTGCCATCGGAGCTCCCACGCTGGCTGCATCCCCACTATGTCGATGATGCCGGCAACTTGCTGGTGGCCATCCAGTCGTTCTTCATCGAATCCGGTGAGGACCTCGTCGTGGTCGACTGCTGCTTTGGCGAAGGCCACGACCTGCCATACCAAATCCCCATGGACCCGGACCAATACCGACAGTCGCTGGCCGCAGCCGGATTCACCCCCGCTGATGTGACCACCGTTGTCTGCACGCACCTTCACCTCGACCATGCCGGACGCCACACGACGCGGCGCGACGGCGCGTGGGTCCCCACCTATCCCAACGCGACGTACCTCCTCACCGCCGACGAATACACGTCATGGCGGCATTCCTCGGCGACGAACCGCGCGGCCGCCGAGACCGTCGAACCGCTTGTCGCACACGATGTCCTGCGGCTCACCGAGATGGACCACGCGATCA
The DNA here is from genome assembly GCF_055419505.1 of Mycobacterium sp. IDUB_9. Lineage (NCBI taxonomy): Bacteria > Bacillati > Actinomycetota > Actinomycetes > Mycobacteriales > Mycobacteriaceae > Mycobacterium > Mycobacterium sp. IDUB_9. The sequence goes on from NZ_JBVAXU010000008.1 coordinate 15,287, forward strand.
CCGACGAGATCCGGCTGATCGCGACGCCCGGTCACACGCCGGGGCACGCCGCGGTGCGGATCGAATCCGGCAGCGAGGTGGCGGTCATCAGCGGGGACGTCGTCCACCATCCGCTGCAGATCACGCATCCCGACGTGCAGGCTCTGCCCGATGACGATCCAGCGGCGGCCGCGGTGACCCGCGCCCGGTTGCTGAGCAGCATCGCCGAAGAGCAGGCCTTGCTGCTCGGCACCCACTTCGCCGCCCCGACCGCAGGCACCGTGATCGCCGATGACGGTCGGCTGATGTGGGTGGCGATGTAGGCGCCGCGTCCTAGTTCGCCGTGTGGACGATGAGGATGTCGATCTTGACGCGCCGGGCGATGGTGGCAGGCACCGAGCCCAACAGGCGGCCGGCGACGGAGTCCAGTCCGATGTCGCCGACGACGATCAGATCCGCATTGACCTCTTTGGCGAGTTTCACCAAGGCGTCGACCGGGGCACCTTCGACTGCCCGCTCGACTATATCCGTGGCACCGGCGGCCTTGGCCCGGTCGCGCGCCACCTGCAGGATCTCGTAGACCGGGGCGGCGCCGTGCATCCGGTAGCCCTCGCTCTTGAGGCTGTCCTCCGCACGGGTATCGACCACATGATCGGGCGACGGCGGTCGCGACCAGCCGCCCTTTTCGGCCACGGGTTGGTGAGCACTCGCGACGATCAGCTTCGCATTCTCCTGCGCGGCGATCTCGGCGGCGCGGTGGACCGCTCGTAGCGACGAGTCGGAACCGTCGGTCCCGACAACGATCGTCCGATAGGTGCTCATGTCGTCTCCGAACTGTCGGCTACCAGGACAAACAGACCTTAATGCACGTCAATCTTCAGCTGGTGGAGATTGGGCTTCGCGCCGCGTCAAGGATCAACCGAGACAAGTGTCAACCATCAGCCGACGTCACACAGATGGAAAGGGGTTCTCGGTCATATCCGCCGAGTAAACGGCAACGTTGAAGGCCCCTGCCGACTGAGAAGGTGGCCAAATGCGCTTGATGCTTTCGCCGAACGGGCACGCCGGCGAGGCCAACGCCGAAACGAGCATGCTGCCGAGCGTGTCCGCTAATCAGACGAGCTGCGTGAGGTTCAGGCTCACCTTTTGTAGTGAGCAAGCACTCGACCGACGTGGAGTTGTCGGATGTGCGGGGTACCGTGCGCTCAAGAATGAGAAGCACACGTCAAACGAACGAGACATGGCACCCCCGACAGGATTCGAACCTGCAACCGACCGGGTAGAAACCGGATGCGCTATCCGTTGCGCCACGGGGGCAAGTCGGACCACCACAATTTACACCGCGTGGATGTCGTTACCGAAACGGATATGCACGTGGGCTGCTCGAACCACACCCGATGAAGCGAGCGAGTCAGTGGGTCGACATCACACCAAAGACAAAGGCGATCTCGGCGTCGCAAAAGCGCATGCCGACCTGGTTGGCAAGGGTTTTTACGTGCTGTTCCCCGCGACCGAGCATGCGCCGTTCGACCTTGTGGCGTACGCGGCGGGCACCTTCCACCGCATTCAGGTGAAGTACCGGTCGGCACGAGCGGGAGCGGTCAGACTCAACTTCCGGTCCACCTGGGCCGATCGCCGTGGTGCGCACAGCACGCCCATCGACAAGGCCGCGATCGACGTCATCTGCATCCACTGCCCGGACACACAAACACCTCCCGCCGATCGGCGAAACCCGTACTTCGGCGTGAAGGGGCGGTGACGCGCGAGGGACGCCCGGCAAAGCGGACCCCCGGGGCCGGAGGCGGACTAGCGTGGACGCTGCACTGGCGGCCTGGGGAGGGGAGAGGGACCACGCTATGAGCGATGTGCCGGAGTTGGACGCGGCCGGACTGCCCGAAGAACTGAGCGCAGTCGATCAGCTGTTGCATCGGGGAGAGGCAAACCCGCGCACCCGGTCCGGGATCATGGGCGTCGAGATTCTTGACACCACACCGGATTGGGACCGTTTTCGGACCCGGCTCGAGTACGCGTCGCGCAGAGTGATGCGGCTGCGTCAGAAGGTGGTCATGCCCACGCTGCCCACGGCCGCGCCGCGGTGGGTCGTCGACCCGGATTTCAATCTGGACTATCACGTACGACGGATGCGGGTGCCCGAGCCGGGCACCCTGCGCCAAGTGTTCGACCTGGCAGAAGTGGCATTGCAGTCGCCGATGGACATCTCGCGCCCGCTGTGGAGCGCGACGCTGGTGGAGGGGCTGGCCGGCGGCAAAGCCGCCACGATCCTGCACCTGAGCCATGCGGTGACCGACGGTGTCGGGCTCGTCGAGATGTTCGCCAGCCTCTATGACCTGGAACGCGATCCGGAACCCACCGCAACGCCCCCGGTGCCCATCCCGCAGGATCTCTCCCCGAACGACCTGATGCGCCAGGGCATCAACCGGCTCCCCGGCTCGATCGCCGGTGGCATCGTCGGTGCGCTCGGTTCCGCGGCGCGCGCGGCGACAAAGGTCGTGCGGGATCCGGTATCCGCGGTCAGCGGAGCGGTCGATTACGCGATGTCGGGCGCCCGGGTGATGGGCTCGGCCGCCCATCCGTCACCGCTGCTGCGCCGTCGCAGCCTGTCCACCCGTACCGAAGCGATCGACATACCGTTCGGCGATCTGCACCGCGCGGCCAAGGCCGCCGGCGGTTCGATCAACGACGCATACCTGGCCGGCCTGTGCGGTGCGCTGCGGCGGTACCACGACGCCTTGGGCATCTCGTTGGAGACGTTGCCGATGGCAGTGCCGGTGAACCTGCGCTCGGAGGACGACCCTGCCGGAGGCAACCGCTTCGCCGGGGTCAATCTGGCTGCGCCGGTCGGCATCGCCGACCCAGAGATGCGGATCAAGGCCGTCCGTTCGCAGATGACCAGCAAGCGTGAAGAGCGCGCCATCGACGTGGTCGGCCTCATCGCACCGGTGCTCAGCCTGCTGCCCGACACCTTCCTCGAATCGATGGCAGGGTCGGTGGTGAACTCCGATGTGCAGGCCAGCAATGTGCCGGTGTTCCCCGGCGACACCTACATCGCCGGGGCTAAGATCCTGCGGCACTACGGTATCGGCCCGCTTCCGGGGGTGGCGATGATGGTGGTGCTCATTTCCCGCGGCGGCTACGTCAGCATCACGGCCCGCTACGACCGGGCGGCCATCACCGACGGATCGCTGTTCGCCCGATGCCTGGTGGCGGGCTTCGACGAGGTGCTGGCACTCGGCGGGGACGGCCGCGCGGTGCCGGCGTCGTTCAGTCTCGACGACTCCTCGGCGACGAATGGGAGTGCTGCACAGTGACTTCGAAAGAATCGGTCCCTCGCGGAACCAAACAGATGCGGCTGCCCGGCACGCTGGCCGAGATCGAGGGAAGCCCGGAGGGGCCGCAGATCGGCGCCTTCTTCGACCTGGACGGCACACTGGTGGCCGGCTTCACCGGGGTCATCATGACCCGCGACCGGTTGCGCCGTGGCCAGATGGGCGTCGGCGAATTCATCGGGATGGTGCAGGCCGGGCTCAACCACCAGCTGGGGCGTTCCGAGTTCGAGGACCTGATCGGCAAAGGCGCCCGGATGCTGCGAGGCAACTCGCTCAGCGATCTCGACGAGCTGGGTGAGCGGCTGTTCGTCCAGCACGTTCAGGGCCGTATGTACCCGGAGATGCGCGCCATGGTCCGCGCCCACATGGCCCGCGGGCACACCGTGGTGCTGAGCTCTTCGGCGCTGACGGTCCAAGTCGAGCCGGTGGCACGCTTTCTCGGCATCGACAACGTGCTGTGCAACGAGTTCGAGACCGACGCGGACGGGTTGATCACCGGCGAAGTCAAGACACCCGTCATCTGGGGTCCCGGCAAAGCCCGTGCGGTGCAGAACTTCTCGGCGGCCAACGGGGTCGATCTGTCCAAGAGCTACTTCTACGCCGACGGCGACGAGGACGTCGCCCTGATGTACCTGGTAGGCAATCCACGTCCGACGAATCCGGCAGGCAAGCTGGCCGCCGTCGCCGCCAAACGCGGCTGGCCCGTACTGAAATTCAGCAGCCGCAGCGGCAGCAGCCCCATCGCGCAACTACGAACGCTGGCCAGCCTCGCCACCATCCCCACGGTCGCCGCCGGCGCGATCGGACTCGGACTGCTCACCCGCAACAAGCGCACAGGGGTCAACTTCTTCACCTCGAACTGGAGCAAGCTGCTCATGCTCACCACGGGCATCGAGCTCAACGTCCTCGGTGAGGAAAACCTGACCGCGCAACGCCCCGCGGTGTTCATATTCAATCACCGCAACCAGGCTGATCCGATGATCGCGGGCCGGCTGGTCGGCGTCGATTTCACCGGCGTCGGGAAGAAGGAACTGGAACGCAACCCCCTCATGGGGCCGCTGGGCAAGGTCATGGATGCGGCGTTCATCGACCGCGACGATCCGGAGAAGGCCGTGGAGGGCCTGCACAAGGTGGAAGAGCTTGCCCGCAAAGGCTTGTCGATCCTGATCGCCCCCGAGGGCACCCGGCTCGACACCACCGAGGTCGGCCCGTTCAAGAAGGGGCCCTTCCGCATCGCCATGGCGGCCGGTATCCCGATCGTGCCGATCGTGATCCGCAACGCCGAGGTGATCGCACACCGCGATTCCAGCACGTTCAACCCCGGCAAGGTCGACGTCGCGGTCTACCCGCCGATCCCCGTCGAGGACTGGACGGCCGACAACCTGACCGAGCGCATCGCCGAGGTTCGCCAGATCTACCTCGACACCCTGAAATCCTGGCCGCAGGACGAATTGCCGACGTTCGACATCTACGCCCGCATGCCTGCGAAGGCGGCCGCTCCGCGCCGGCCCGCGAAGAAAGCAGCGGCAAAGAATGCGCCCGCGAAGAAGGCCACCGCGAAGAAGGTCACGGCGAAAAAGGCTGCCCCCAAACCGGATACCTCGTCCGCACGGTCGACCCCGAAGGGCCGACCGTGACCGCCGGTCTCGACGATTTCCCCAGCTTCAGTACCACCGACGATGCGCTCGTTCTCGCGTCGGTGTCCTCACCGGCCGAACTGGAACTGCTCAACGACTGGCTCAAGACGCAGCGGCGTGAACACCCGGACTCGACAGTCGAGGTACTGCAGTTGCCCGCCACTGACGAACCTGCGCCCGGGGTGGTGGCCCGGTTGGTCGAGGAGCTGGAAGCCGACGAGCAACGGCTGGTGGTTCCGGTGCGGGTGTTCTGGGTGCCCGCCGGATTACCCACCCGGTTGAAAGTGGTCGGGTTGATCTCGGGCCGCGACACCTACCGGCCGCCAGAAATCCTGCAGCGGCGCATTCTGCGCAAGGACCCGACGCGGGCGCGGGTCGTGGCCGGTGAGCCGGCCAAGGTATCGGAGCTGCGCAAGCAGTGGAGTGAGACCACGGTTGCGGAAAACCCCAGGGAATTCGCCCGATTCGTGCTCCGCCGGGCCGCGCTGGCGATCGAGCGGGTAGAGCTTCGCCTGCTGGGCCCTGAATACAAGTCGCCGCGGCTGGTCAAGCCGGAGATGCTCGACTCGGCGCGCTTCCGTCAAGGACTCGAGCAGATTCCCGGCGCGTCGATCGAGAAGGCCGGCGAGATGCTCGACGAGCTCTCCACCGGGTGGAGCCGCTTCTCGGTGGATCTGATCCCGACCCTGGGCCGGGCGATCTTCAGCCGCGGATTCGATCCGCGTATCGACTACGACCGCTCCGAGATCGAGTCGATGCGTCATGCCCTGGAACAACATCCGGCTGTGTTGTTGTTCTCGCACCGGTCCTATCTCGACGGCGTCATCGTCCCCGTCGCCATGCAGGAGAATCGACTTCCTCCGGTGTACACGTTCGCCGGGATCAACCTGTCGTTCGGCCTGATGGGTCCGTTGTTCCGGCATTCCGGCGTCATCTTCCTGCGTCGCAAACTCGATGACCCGCTGTACAAGTATGTGCTGCGGCAGTACGTCGGCTACATCGTGGAGAAACGGTTCAACCTCAACTGGTCCATCGAGGGCACCCGGTCACGGACCGGAAAGATGTTGCCGCCCAAGCTCGGACTGCTCGCTTACGTCGCCAACGCCTACCTCGACGGCCGCAGCGACGACATCCTGCTGCAGCCCGTGTCGATCAGTTTCGACCAGTTGCACGAGACCGCCGAGTACGCCGCATATGCGCGGGGTGGCGAGAAGACCCCCGAGGGCCTGAGCTGGCTGTACAACTTCATCAAGGCGCAGGGCGAACGCAACTACGGCAAGATCTATGTCCGCTTCCCCGAAGCGGTTTCGATGCGTGAGCACCTCGGTGAGCCGAACGGCGACATGGTCCACGACGAGGCGGCCAAACGCCTGGCCATGCAGAAGATGGCCTTCGAGGTGGCCTGGCGGATCCTGCGGGTCACCCCGGTCAACGCCACCAACCTGGTGTCGGCGCTGTTGCTGGGCGCCCGTGGAGTTGCCCTGACCCTCGATCAACTGCACCACACACTGCAGGACTCACTGGATTATCTGGAGCGCAAGAACACCCCGATGACCAACAGTGCGCTGCGGTTGCGGACCGCCGAGGGCGTGCGTTCGGCCGTCGACGCGCTGTCCGGCGGGCACCCCGTGACGCTGGTGGACAGCGGGCGCGAGCCGGTGTGGCGGATCGCCCCCGAGGACGAACTGGAGGCGGCGTTCTACCGCAATTCACTGATCCACGCCTTCCAGGAGACCTCGATCGTCGAGCTGGCCCTGGCATACGCCGCCCGCGCCACCGACGATCCACTGCAGGCGTTCTGGGACCAGGTGATGCGGCTGCGTGACCTGCTCAAGTTCGATTTCTATTTCGCCGATTCGGCGGCCTTCCGCGACAACGTCGCCGAGGAGATGTCGTGGTACGACAAGTGGGAAGAAAAGGTCACCGCCGGGAGCGACGAGATCTATCAGATGCTGCGGGACAAGCAACCGCTGTTGGTGGGCGCCATGTTGCGGCCGTTCTTCGAGGCCTACGGGATCGTCGCCGACGTACTGCGCGACGCGCCGCCCGAGATCGGGGAGCGGGACCTGACCAAGCGTGCGCTGGGCGTCGGGCGCCAGTACGTCGCCCAAGGCAGGGTGGGCAGCAACGAGTCGGTTTCGGCGTTGTTGTTCGCCACGGCGCGCCAGGTGGCGGCCGATCAGAACTTGTTGGTCAACGGCCCGGATCTGCGGGCCCGCCGCAACGCCTTCCGCGACGAACTGCGCGGGATCGTCGCCGATATGGACAAGGTCGACGAGATCGCACGTGAGCAGTTCTACATCCGGGAGCAGCTGCGCCGCGCTGAACGAGGACTGACCGGCTAGGCGCCGCGCCCCACGCCATACCCTTGCACCATGACTTCAGCCGGCCCGGTGGTCGCATCCAGCGTGCGCAACAGCGCAGTGTGGCCGGTGCTGGTCGGTGTGGGCCTGTTGGCCGGAGCAGTGGCGGCCGGTATCGGCGCGCTGTCGCTGGCCGACGCGCTGACCGCCACCGGCCTGCCCGATCCGGGCCCGGTCACCACCTACGGCCTGCCGTTCGTCCGGGCTGCCGGTGAGATCGCCGCCGTCGTCGCCGTCGGGGCCTTTCTGTTCGCGGCGTTCCTGGTGGCACCGCAGACCAACGGCGTTTTGGATGTCGCCGGTTACCGTGCGCTGCGGCTCGGTACGGCCGCCTCGGGCGTGTGGACGGTGTGCGCCGCGCTGCTGGTTCCGTTGACGATCTCCGACGTGTCCGGACAGCCGCTGCTCGATCATCTCGGTCCGGTCGACGTGTGGTCGGCGGCGAGCCTCGTCGACGTCTCCGCCGCCTGGCGCTGGACGGCGATCCTGGCGGCCGGCGTCACCATCGCGAGCCTGCCGGTATTGCGGTGGGGATGGACACCGGTGTTGCTGGCCGGATCCCTGGTGACTTTGATGCCACTCGTCCTGACCGGACACTCGTCGGCCGGTGGCGCTCACGACCTGGCCACCAACAGCCTGTTCATCCACCTCGTGGCGGCCGCGCTGTGGGCCGGCGGACTGCTGGCGTTGTTGGCCCATGCCCTCCGTGCCCGGGGCGCGGCTGACGGATCCAACACCGCGCTGGCGGCCCGACGCTTCTCGGCGCTGGCGTTGTGGTGCTTCATCGCGATGGCCATCAGCGGGGTGCTCAACGCAATGGTGCGGATCCAGCTGCCCGATCTGGTGCGCACCAACTACGGCTGGCTCGTGGTGGGCAAGGTCGTCGCGCTGACCCTGCTCGGTCTGCTGGGTTGGCGACAGCGACGGGTCAGTCTGACCGCCCTGGCCACCGACCCCGGCACGCGCACACCACTGATCCGGTTGGCGCTGACCGAGGCTGCACTGTTCGGCGTCACGTTCGGCATCGCCGTCGGGCTGGGCCGCACCCCACCGCCGCCGGAGCCGAGAGTTCCGAGCGCCACCGAGGTCGCGATCGGATATGACTTCGCCGGGCCGCCGACGGTCGCCCGGGTGTTGTTCGACTGGCGGTTCGACCTGCTGTTCGGGACCGCGGCGATCGTCGCGGCAGTGGTGTACCTGGCCGCGGTGTACCGACTGCGCCGACGTGGCGATGCCTGGCCGGTGGGCCGCACGTTCGCCTGGCTGCTGGGCTGCGCAACCTTGCTGTTCACCACGTCATCGGGTCTCGGCCGCTACATGCCGGCCATGTTCAGCATGCACATGATCGCCCACATGATGCTGTCCATGCTGGTCCCCGTCCTGCTGGTGCTGGGCGCCCCGGTGACCGTGGCGCTGCGGGCGCTGCCCGCTGTGGGCCGCGGATCGCCGCCCGGCCCCCGGGAATGGATCCTGGCAGCTCTGCACTCGAGGGTGTCGCAGTTCCTGACCCAGCCCATCGTCGCGACCGTGCTGTTCGTGGCCGGGTTCTACGGCTTGTACTTCGGCGGCATCTTCGACGCAGCGGTCAGCAACCACGCCGCGCACATCGTGATGAATGTGCACTTCCTGCTGTCGGGGTACCTCTTCTACTGGGTGGTCATCGGTGTGGACCCGACCCCGAGGCCCGTCCCGCACCTGGTCAAGATCGGGATGGTGTTTGCCTCACTGCCGCTGCACGCGTTCTTCGGTGTGGTGATGATGGGCATGGACACCGTGCTCGGCGAAAGCTTCTACCGCTCACTGCAATTGCCGTGGCACACCGATCTACTCGGAGACCAGCACCTCGGTGGCGGGATCGCCTGGGCGGCCGGGGAAGTCCCGCTGGTCATCGTGATGTTGGCGCTGCTGATCCAGTGGCGGCGCAGCGATCAGCGCACCGCCAAGCGGTTGGACCGGGCGGCTGACCGCGACGACGACGCCGATCTGGTTGCCTACAACGCCATGCTTGCCGAAATGGCGCGGCGTGACCGTCCTTCCGGATAGTCAGCGGTAGTAGTCGGGGTTATCCCCAGCGTTCGTTTCATCCACAGCCGACGCGTGCACCGGGTCCGCCGCGTATCTCCTGTCGGGGTGCCGACGGTCAATGGCTGCGTAAGGCGGTCGACGCTTCAGCTCCGGCCGCCGGCACAGATGAAGCGAAAGGAAACAGAAAAATGTTCGAGACCCCGTTCACCATCGTCGGCAACATCATCACCAATCCGGTTCGGCTGCGGTTCGGCGACCAGGAGCTCTACAAGTTCCGGGTGGCCAGCAATTCGCGGCGGCGCACCTCCGACGGCACCTGGGAGCATGGCAACTCGCTCTACGTCACGGTCAACTGCTGGGGCAATCTGGCCACGGGCGCCAGTGCATCGCTCATGAAGGGGGACGCGGTCGTGGTGGTCGGGCAGGTCCACACCAGTGAGTACGACGACAAGGAAGGTGTGCGCCGGTCATCTGTCGAGGTGCGGGCTACCGCAGTCGGCCCCGATCTGTCGCGGTGCACGGCCAAGCTCGCGCCCTTGCCGAAGCCGAGCGCCGGCCCGGTGACAGAGCCGGAACGAGAACCCGGCGACATGCTGGACGACGATGAAACCGAGCTTGACGAGGGGGACTTGCCACTGTCGGCCTGACCACATTCGACCACGCTTAGGATGGGCGCGAGTGAGTTGGGCTTGCCGCGTCCCGTCGCGCACGCGCCCATCCGACATTCCCGAAGAGCTTCAGAAAGGCACATCACGGCATGGCCGAATTTATCTACACGATGCGCAAGGTTCGCAAAGCGCACGGCGACAAGGTCATCCTTGACGACGTCAGCCTGAACTTCCTTCCCGGCGCGAAGATCGGCGTCGTCGGTCCCAACGGGGCTGGTAAGTCGAGTGTGCTGAAGATCATGGCCGGCATCGACCATGCCAACAACGGCGACGCGCTGCTCGCACCCGGCGCCTCCGTCGGCATCCTGATGCAGGAGCCGCAGCTCGACGAGACCAAGACGGTCCGCGAGAACGTCGAGGCCGGCGTGGCGATCAAGGGCAAGCTCAACCGGTACAACGAGGTCGCCGAGCTGATGGCCACCGACTACACCGATGAGCTCATGGAAGAAATGGGCCACCTGCAGGAGGAGCTCGACGCCGCCGATGCCTGGGACATCGACTCCCAGCTCGAGCAGGCCATGGACGCACTGCGCTGCCCACCGCCCGACGAGCCCGTCACCCACCTCTCCGGCGGTGAGCGCCGCCGCGTGGCGCTGTGCAAGTTGCTGCTGTCCAAGCCGGACCTGCTGCTGCTCGACGAACCCACGAACCACCTCGACGCCGAGAGCGTGCTGTGGCTCGAACAGCACCTGGCCAACTACAAGGGCGCCATCCTGGCAGTCACCCACGACCGCTACTTCCTGGACAACGTCGCCGAGTGGATTCTCGAACTCGACCGCGGCCGGGCCTACCCGTACGAGGGCAACTACTCGACCTACCTGGAGAAGAAGGCCGAGCGCCTCGAGGTCCAGGGCAAGAAGGACCAGAAGCTGCAGAAGCGGCTCAAAGACGAGCTGGCCTGGGTCCGTTCGGGCGCCAAGGCCCGGCAGGCCAAGAACAAGGCTCGCCTCGGCCGCTACGAGGAAATGGTCGCCGAAGCGGAGAAGAGCCGGAAGCTCGACTTCGAAGAGATCCAGATCCCGACCCCGCCCCGGCTGGGCAGTGTGGTGGTCGAGGTCGAGCACCTGGACAAGGGCTTCGAAGGCCGCACGCTGATCAAGGACCTTTCCTTCACACTTCCGCGCAACGGCATCGTCGGCGTCATCGGTCCCAACGGTGTCGGCAAGACCACGCTGTTCAAGACCATCGTCGGCCTTGAGCAGCCTGACAGTGGTGAGGTCAAGGTCGGCGAGACGGTCAAGCTCAGCTACGTCGACCAGAGCCGTGCCGGCATCGACCCGAAGAAGAACGTCTGGCAGGTCGTCTCCGACGGCCTGGACTACATCGAGGTCGGCCAGAACGAGATCCCGTCGCGCGCCTACGTGTCCGCGTTCGGTTTCAAGGGACCTGATCAGCAAAAGCCCGCGGGCGTGCTGTCCGGTGGTGAGCGCAACCGGCTCAACCTCGCGCTGACCCTCAAAGAGGGCGGAAACCTGATCCTGCTCGACGAGCCGACCAACGACCTCGACGTCGAGACGCTGTCCTCACTGGAAAACGCACTCGAGCAGTTCCCGGGCTGCGCCGTGGTCATCAGCCACGACCGCTGGTTCCTGGACCGCACCTGCACGCACATCCTGGCGTGGGAGGGCAACGACGACAACGAGGCCCAGTGGTTCTGGTTCGAAGGCAACTTCGGTGCCTACGAGGAGAACAAGATCCAACGTCTCGGCGCCGAAGCAGCGCGTCCGCACCGAGTGACCCACCGGAGACTGACCCGCGACTGACCTGTGAGGGGATAAGGACGCAGCAAGCTCGGGGACGCTACTAGTGTCGCAGCTACGCACCGAAGCCGGTGGATGGGCGTGAGTCAGGAGTGATCCGTATGGCGACCGAACCGGGAGCTGTTTCAGGGCAGGGGATTAGCGGCTTGGCTGATTTACAGGCGCCGCCTGAGGTGATCCACCGCCTTGCGCTGGCCTTCCTGTCCACCTACCGGGCTCCTCAGGTCGACGCGCCCGGAATCGCCGCTACCGGTCCCCAGGCCTCCGGTGTCGCCGAGCGACTGGTCTCCGACGGCACGGTCGTTGCCCAGTACGCGCTGGGCAGCCACCGGGCGCCGGGGGAGACCAAGGTCGCGGTGTATCCGGGCGATGCCGACTCGGGCCCGGCGCTGCAGATCGTCACCGAGCAGACAGCGATGCTGGTCGATTCGGTGACAGTGCTGCTGCACCGCAACGGCATCGCCTACCCGGCCATCATGAACCCGGTCTTTCGGGTGCACCGCGACGCCGATGGCGCACTGCTTGACTTCCGGCCTGCGGCCGAGGCCACCGGAGGGGACGGCGTCGACGAGTGCTGGATCCTCGTCCCGGTGATCGGGGCGGCCGACGGCCCCGCGCTCACCGAGGTGGTTCGGTTGCTGCCCGGCGTGCTCGCCGAGGCCCGCCAGATCGGCATGGACTCCGCGGCGATGGGCGCCGCGCTCCATGCCCTGGCCAACGATGTGGCCACCGATGTCGAGGGCCGGTTCCCCAATGCCGACCGCAGGGATGTCGCCGCACTCCTGCGCTGGCTGTCCGACGGACATTTCGTGCTGCTGGGGTATCAGCAGTGCGCGATCAGCGACGGGCGCGCCACGGTCGATCCGGGCAGCCGGCTCGGTGTACTCAAGCTGCGCGAGGATGTGCTCCCGCCGCTCACTGCCGCCGATGATCTGATGGTGCTGGCGCAGGCCACCATGCCGAGCTATGTGCGCTACGGCGCCAATCCATACATCGTCGTCGTTCGCGAGAGCGGCGGCGAACGGCGTGATGTCACCGCTACCGAGCATCGTTTTGTCGGCCTGTTCACCGTGGCCGCGATGAACGCCAACGTGCTGGACATCCCGTTGATCTCGCGGCGGGTAGAGGAGGCGCTGGCCATGGCCCGGCGCGATCCGAGCCACCCCGGCCAGCTGCTGCGTGACATCGTCCAGACCATCCCGCGCCCCGAACTGTTCGCGCTGAGTTCCAAGCAGCTGCTGGACATGGCGCTGACGGTGGTGGACCTCGGGTCGCGGCGCCGGACCCTACTGTTCCTGCGCGCGGATCAGCTGGCGCACTTCGTGTCCTGCCTGGTGTACCTGCCGCGAGACCGTTACACCACTGCGGTGCGGCTCGAAATGCAGGACATCCTGGTGCGCGAGCTCGGTGGTGAGAGCATCGACTACTCGGCGCGGGTCAGCGAATCGCCCTGGGCAGTAGTCCATTTCATTGTGCGCCTACCCGACGGTGCGGTCTCACACACCGTGGACACCTCGAGCGAGAACGAGAACCGGATCCAGAACCTGCTGACCGAGGCCACCCGCAACTGGGGTGACCGGATGACCAGCGCGGCAGCGCACGCGGCGCTCACCCCGGCCGCCGTCGAGCACTATGCCTCAGCCTTCCCGGAGGACTACCGGCAAGCCGTTGCGCCGGCGGATGCCATCGCCGACATCGCGATCATCGAAGCCCTGCAGGACAATTCGGTGAAGTTGGTGTTTAGTGAAGGTGACGACGACGGTGTCGACCGTGGCGCCCAGCTCACCTGGTACCTGGGCGGCCAGTCGGCCTCGCTGAGCGAACTCCTGCCGATGCTGCAGTCGATGGGTGTGGTGGTGCTGGAGGAGCGCCCATTCACGGTCCGGCGGGCCGACGGCCTGCCGGTCTGGATCTATCAGTTCAAGGTCGCCCGGCAGCGCAGTCTCCCCGGGGCGCCCGACGCCGCTTCGCGCGAGGCCACTGCCCAACGATTCGCCGATGCGGTGACCGCGATCTGGAAAGGCTGGGTTGAGGTAGACCGGTTCAACGAACTGGTGCTGCGCGCCGATCTCACCTGGCAACAGGTGGTGATCCTGCGCGCCTACGCGAAGTACCTGCGCCAGGCCGGTTTTCCGTACAGTCAGTCGCACATCGAGTCGGTGGTCAACGAGAATCCGCACACCACGCAGTCGCTGGTGCAGCTGTTCGAGGCGCTGTTCGACCCCTCCGAGGACACCGCGGGGGCCCGCGATGCCCAGGGGGCAGCTGCTGCGGTGGCCGCAGACATCGACGCGTTGGTGAGTCTGGACACCGACCGGGTGCTCAGGGCCTTCGCCACCTTGATCCAAGCCACCCTGCGCACCAACTACTTTGTGCAGCAGCCTGATTCGGCGCGGCAACGCGGTGTCGTGTCGATGAAGCTGAACCCGGGCCTGATCAACGAACTGCCGCTGCCGCGGCCCAAGTTCGAGATCTTCGTGTATTCGCCCCGCGTCGAAGGCGTGCACCTGCGGTTCGGGTTCGTGGCGCGCGGCGGGTTGCGCTGGTCGGACCGCCGCGAAGACTTCCGCACCGAGATCCTCGGCTTGGTCAAGGCCCAGGCTGTGAAGAACGCCGTCATCGTGCCGGTCGGCGCCAAGGGCGGGTTCGTGGTCAAGCGGCCACCCGAGCCGACCGGCGACGCAGCCGTCGACCGGGAAGCGACGCGCGCCGAAGGCGTTGCGTGCTACCAACTTTTCATCTCCGGGTTGCTCGACGTGACCGACAACGTCGACAAGGGGACCGGTGCCGTCGTCACGCCACCGGAGGTGGTGCGCCGCGACGGGGAGGACGCTTATCTGGTGGTCGCGGCCGACAAGGGCACGGCCACGTTCTCCGACATCGCCAACGAGGTCGCCAAGTCCTACGGGTTCTGGCTGGGCGACGCGTTCGCCTCGGGCGGTTCCATCGGTTATGACCACAAGGCCATGGGCATCACCGCCAAAGGTGCCTGGGAGTCGGTGAAGCGCCACTTCCGGGAGATGGGGGTCGACACCCAGAGCCAGGACTTCACTGTCGTCGGCGTCGGCGACATGAGCGGTGACGTGTTCGGCAACGGCATGTTGCTCTCGAAGCACATCCGGCTGATCGCCGCCTTCGACCACCGGCACATCTTCATCGATCCCAACCCCGACGCCGCGCGGTCCTGGGTGGAGCGCAAGCGCCTGTTCGACCTGCCCCGGTCCAGTTGGGAGGACTACGACAAGGCGTTGATCAGTGAGGGTGGCGGTGTCTTCAGCCGTCAGCAGAAGTCGATTCCGATCAGCCCGCAGGTTCGCGCCGCACTCGGGCTCGATGCGGAAATCGAGGAACTCACGCCGCCCGCGCTGATGAGGGCCATTCTCAAGGCTCCGGTGGACCTGCTGTGGAACGGCGGCATCGGCACCTACGTCAAAGCCGAGACCGAGGCCGACGTAGGCGATCGCGCCAACGACCAGATCCGGGTGTGCGGTAACGAGGTGCGGGCCAAGGTCATCGGTGAGGGCGGCAATCTCGGCGTGACCTCGCTGGGGCGTATCGAATTCGATCTGGCCGGCGGACGGATCAACACCGACGCGCTGGACAACTCTGCGGGCGTCGACTGTTCGGACCACGAGGTCAACATCAAGATCCTGATCGACTCGCTGGTCACAGCTGGCCAGATCAAGCCCGGTCAGCGCACCGATTTGCTGCTGTCGATGACCGACGAGGTCGGCGCCCTGGTACTGACCGACAACAAGCACCAGAACGATCTCATGGGCACCAGCCGGGCCAACGCCGCGAGCATGCTCTCGGTGCACGCCCGGATGATCAAGGAGTTCGTGGCCAACCGTGGACTCAACCGTGAGCTGGAGGCATTGCCCTCGGAGAAGGAGATCCGGCGCCGGATCGATGCCGGAATCGGTTTGACCTCACCGGAATTGGCCACGCTGATGGCTCACGTCAAACTGAATCTCAAAGACGACGTGCTGGCCAGTGACCTGCCCGATCAGGAGGTGTTCGCGTCCCGGCTGCCGCAGTACTTCCCGGAGAAGCTGCGTGAACAGTTCACCGGTGAGATCCGGTCGCATCAGCTGCGCCGGGAGATCGCCACCACCATGCTGGTCAACGATCTCGTCGACACCAGCGGGATCAGTTACGCCTACCGCATCACCGAGGACGTCGGGGTCGGCCCGGTCGACGCGGTGCGCAGCTATGTCGCCACCGATGCCATCTTCGGGATCGGTGAAATCTGGCGCCGGATCCAGGCCGCGGGCGACGCCGGGGCGCCGGTGATCGTCACCGACCGCATGACCTTGGACCTGCGCCGGCTGGTCGACCGAGCCGGGCGCTGGCTGCTCAACTACCGTCCACAGCCGTTGGCCGTCGGCGCCGAGATCAACCGGTTCGCCGCCAAGGTGTCCGCTCTGCGCCCTCACATGCCGCAATGGCTGCGTGGTGACGATAAGGCGATCGTCGAGAAAGAGGCCGGCGAATTCGCCGCGCAGGGCGTCCCCGACGATCTGGCCTACGCGGTGGCCACCGGGCTGTACCAGTACAGCCTGCTCGATGTGATCGACATCTCCGACATCGTGGACCGTGAGCCCACCGAAGTGGCCGACACCTATTTCGCGTTGATGGACCACCTCAGTTCCGACGGGCTGCTCACCGCGGTCTCCCGACTGAGCCGAGACGATCGGTGGCATTCCTTGGCGCGGTTGGCGATTCGCGACGACATCTACGGTTCGCTGCGCGCGCTGTGCTTCGATGTGCTCGCGGTCGGTGAGCCCGACGAGACCGGTGAGGAGAAGATCGCCGAGTGGGAGCTGACCAACAGCTCCCGGGTGACCCGCGCCCGCCGGACGCTGACCGAGATATACCAAGATGGTGAGCAGGATTTGGCGACGCTCTCTGTGGCGGCGCGGCAGATCCGCAGCATGACACGAACTAGTGGAACGGGAACGACTGCGTGAGCTTTACTACGCCGGTGCATGTGCGCTGGTCGGACATCGACATGTACCAGCACATCAATCACGCCACGATGGTGACTCTTCTCGAAGAGGCCCGCATACCGTTTCTGCGTGAGCCCTTCGGCGCCACGATCGAAACCATCGGTCTACTGATCGCCGAGGTCAATATCGCCTACAAGGGGCAGCTGCGGCTCGTGGACTCACCGCTACAGGTGACCATGTGGTCCAAGCGGGTGCGGGCCGTCGACTTCACCATCGGCTACGAGGTGCGCTCACTGCACGCCGATCCTGACTCCAAGCCGTCGGTGATCGGCGAGACCCAATTGGCCGCGGTGCACATCGCAGAGCAACGTCTGGAACGTCTGACGGCCGAGCAGCGCGGCTATCTGGAGAGTCACCTGCGATGACCGCCCCCGAGCGCGGTCTGTGGATCGATGATCCGCGGGACCGTGCGGATCTTGCGACGTTCCTCGACCGTGCGCTGCGGTTGGACGACGCCGCGGTGGTGCGGTTGCGGGAGCGGAGCGATGCCGGCGCGGCGGTGGCCTGGGTGGCGACCGGGCTGGAGGTGTTGGCCAGCCGGGTGGTGCGCGGTCGGGTGCGCCCATCGGACCTGTCCGCGGGAGCCGACGCTGTGGTGTCCGGGTTGTCCACTGCGAGAAACGGATACGTCGAAACCGGCTTCCCGATGGACTCAGCCTGGCGCGGTGGTCTGCCACCCGAGGACGGATTCGTCCACCTCGACGACGTCCCCGCGCGGGTGATGCTCGACCTGGCTCAGCAGGGCGGCGCACTCGCCCGTGAGCATGGCAGTGCCCACGGGCCGCCGGCGTCACTGCTGGACCAGGAGGTCATCGCGGTCAGCGCGGGTGACGTCGCCGTCGGAGTGCCCATGCGATGTGTTTTCGCGTTGACCGCCATGGGTTTTCTGCCGCAGACCGGCAACGAGGTGAGTGAAGGGGAGATCGTCCGGGTCCGCGCACACCCGTCGTGGCTGCGTATCGACGCCCGGTTCGGGTCGGTCTACCGCCGCCGCGAAAGTGCCGCCCTGATCCTCGGCTGATTTCCTCTCGCGAGCAGACATAAACTGCCCATTTCGCCCTGAGAATGGCAGTTTTATGTGTGCTCGCGGGGCGTCGGGACCACCCAGGCGGCGGTATCGGCGGGCAGGAGAGACTCGGTCGGCTCACCACTGCTCAGCAGAACCTGGCCGGGCGGCAGCGGCACCGGCTCGAGACCGGTGTTGAGGACACACACCAGACCGCCTTCACGCCGCAACGTCAGAACCTCGTCGGCGGTGTCCAGCTCGATCCGATCGCCGGCGAATTCGGCACGGGTGGAGCGTAATTGGATAGCCCGCCGATAGAACGCCAGAGTGGAGGTCGGGTCGGCCTGCTGACGCTGCACCGTCAGCGATGCCCACTCGGCCGGCATCGGCAGCCAGGTGTCGGAACTGGTGGAGAACCCGAACGGCGGGGCATCGCCTGCCCACGGCATCGGCACCCGGCACCCGTCGCGTCCGCGTTCGGTGTGGCCCGACCGCTCCCACACCGGATCCTGGAGCACGTCGTCGGGCAGATCGACGCTTGCCAGCCCGAGTTCCTCGCCGTTGTAGACGAATACCGCGCCCGGTAGTGCCAGCATCACCAAGGCCATCGCCCGCGCTCGCGCCAGCCCCCGGGGGCCGCCGCCGTAGCGGGTGACCTCGCGTTCCACGTCGTGATTGGACAGCGTCCAGGTCGGCGTCGCCCCGGCCAGCTCGGCAGCGGCCATCGCGTTGTCGATCGCGTCGTGGACCTCGCCGGCGTCGAAATCAGCTTGTACCAGACGGAAGTTGAAGCCGAGGTGTAGCTCGTCGGGACGCAGGTACTTCGCGAAGCGTTCATTGCCGTGCACCCACACCTCGCCGACGGCCACCGCGTCGGGATAGTCGTCGAACACGGTCCGGATGAAGCGGTGGATGTCGTGGACGCTGTCGTTGTCGAACCGCGGGTCGTCGTCGCTGCTGCGCAGCAGCGCGGTGTCGGTGACCGCCATGTCGGGCAGCTCGGCTGGTTTGGCCATGCCGTGCGCGACGTCGATGCGGAAACCGTCGACCCCGCGATCGAGCCAGAACCGCAGCGTCTTCTCCAGATCCTCGAACACCGCGGGATGGTTCCAGTTCAGGTCGGGCTGGGCGGGGTCGAACAGGTGCAGATACCACTGGCCCGGCCTGCCGTCGGGTTCGGTGACGCGAGTCCAGGCCGGTCCGCCGAACACCGATACCCAGTTGTTGGGTGGCGTGTCACCGTGCGGGCCACGGCCGTCGCGGAAGATGTAGCGGTCGCGTCGCCGCGGATCGGCCACAGCCTCGACGAACCACGGGTGCGCCGAACTGGTGTGGTTGGGCACCAGGTCCATGGTGACGCGGATGCCGCGGGCATGAGCGGCGTCGAGAAGGCGGTCCAGGGCGTCGATGCCGCCGAACAGCGGGTCGATGTCGCGCGGGTCGGCGACGTCGTAACCATGGTCGGCCATCGGCGACACCATCACCGGGTTGAGCCACAGGGCATCGACGCCGAGCGCGGAAAGATAGTCCAGCCCGGCGCTCACCCCGTCGAGGTCACCGACCCCATCGCCGTTGCTGTCCCGGAACGAGCGGGGATAGACCTGGTAGAAAACCGCGTCCGCCCACCACCGGCGCATGTCAGAACGCCGAGTTCACCATCGAGTCCGCGGCCATGTTCAGATAATCCAGCAACGCCTGCCGGTGGGGCTCGTCCAGAGTCGCCGAGTCGATCGAGGCCACCGCGGTGTGCATGCAGCGCAACCAGGCGTCACGCTCGAGATACCCGATCCGGAACGGGGCGTGCCGCATCCGCAACCGGGGGTGGCCGCGCTGGTCGGAGTACGTCCTGGGCCCACCCCAGTACTGCTCAAGGAACATCCGCAGCCGTTCCTCGGCGCCGTCGATGTCGTCCTCCGGATACAGCGGGAGCAGGATCTCGTCCTCGCGCACCAGTTGGTAGAAACGCGACACGATCGCTGCGAACGTCTCGTGGCCCCCGACTTCGTCGTAGAAAGATCGTTGCACCTGCGTCACGTCACTCATTGTGGTCCATTGTGGCCCCAGCGGACGTCGGGGCCGGTCACGGCGGTCTGGTCACCCCATGTTCATTGGACTGACCTGCGAACACCCGAAGAATTTTCGTGCGTATTGCCGGGATCCGTGGTGGACTGTCTCCTCGGAGGCTCCATGGCGCACAGCAAAAAAGGCCATATACGACGGACCGGCCACATTCCCGGCCCCTCGGGACCCCATGTGCCCAATCGCCCTCTACACAGCGTCGAGATACTTCCCACCAACGCTCCCGACGCGTCCCTGTGGGGGCGCCGCCGCGTCCTGCTGCTCAACTCCACCTATGAACCGCTGACCGCACTTCCGCTGCGTCGCGCGGTGATCATGGTGATGTGCGGAAAAGCCGACGTCGTGCATGACGACCCGTCGGGACCCCTCATCCACTCGGCCACCCGCACCATCGTGGTGCCCTCGGTGATCCGGCTGCGCACATTCGTGCGGGTGCCGTACCGGGCCCGCATCCCGATGACCCGTGCGGCCCTCATGCACCGCGACCGCTTCCGCTGCGCGTACTGCGGCGGGCGTGCCGACACGGTCGACCACGTGATCCCGCGCAGCCGCGGCGGCGAGCATTCGTGGGAGAACTGTGTGGCGGCGTGCGGACCGTGCAACCACCGCAAGGCCGACCGATTGTTGACCGAACTGGGCTGGTCGCTGCGGTGCGTGCCGATGCCGCCGAAGGGTGAGCACTGGCGGTTGCTGTCGACGATCAAGGAGCTCGACCCGGCGTGGGTGCGCTATCTCGGCGAGGGTGCGGCATGATGCCCGACTCGCTGGGCACTCTCGACGCGCCGGCACATCGGGGCTGATACGGTTTGCCCGTGAGCACAGCACTTACCCATTCCCTCCTCGGAGGGGTTCCGCTGTTGTTGTTCGTGGTCCTGGCGTTGATCTTCTTGACCCGCAGGGGACCGCACCCGACTACCTACAAGATGTCCGAGCCGTGGACCCACGAGCCCATTCTGTGGGCTGCCGAGGAGCCGCAGGATCACGGGCACGGCGGGCATGATTCACACGGCGTGACGATCGGAGGCGGCGCAAGTGGCAAGTGGTGAACTGGCGACTGCCACGCAGGACCTGGACCTGCCCTACGGCTATGCCCTGACCTACAGCGGTCGGATCTCGGGAGTCACCGAGCCCGGTGAGCTGTCAGTGCACTACCCGTTCCCGACCATGGATCTGGTCGTCCTCGACGACGCGCTGAAGTACGGCTCGCGCGCGGCGAAGGCCCGGTTCGCGATCTACATCGGCGACCTCGGCGCGGACACCGCCGCCGCGGCACGCGAGATCCTGGCCAAGGTGCCGACCCCCGACAATGCGGTACTGCTCGCGGTCTCACCCGACCAGCACGCGATCGAGGTGGTCTACGGCGCCGCCGTCAAGGGCCGTGGTATCGAAGAGGCTGCCCCGCTGGGCGTCTCGGCTGCTGCTGCTTCCTTCAAGGAAGGCAACTTGATCGACGGTCTGATCAGCGCGGTGCGCGTGCTGTCGGCCGGCGTTGCCCCCGCCTGATCCGCTCTATCTACGCACAGCGAGCGTGCGTGTTTGTCTGCTGACAAGCACGCACGCTCGCTGCGTTTCGCGGTCTGCTAACCCGTCAGTTCCTGGCGGATCTCGACGAAGCGGGTCAGGAACTCGCGCTCGTCGAGCCGCTTGCGCCGCATCCAGGTGCTGACCTCGAAGTTGCACTTGCTGGCATTGCACGATGCGCACGCGGGCACCACGTTGTCCACGGTGTAGCGCCCGCCGCGCGAGATCGCCATCACGCAGTCCTTCTGAAACGGGCCGCCGCTGCCTCCGCAGTAAGCGCACCCACCCCATGCCGCCTTGATGGCGTCCCACTGCTCATCGGTGAGGTCGTGGACCACGAGGTCCATTCGCCGCTTGCGCTTGCGGGCAGCCCGTGCCGCGCGGGTTCGACTGACCGCCATGGGCACAGCGTATGACCGCGAGCGTGCGCAGAATGCGGCTCTGGCACGGCGTGTCGGGACGCAGACCCGCACGCTCGCGGTGCAACGGCGGCCTACCCGGCGTCGAAGGCGCGGGCGCGCAGGGAACGCTCCACGCCGGCACGCCCCTCGATCACCAGGCGGCGCAGCGCAGGCGGCACCTCCGGATCGGACAGGAAAGCGTCCGCCGCGTCGAGCCCGTTACGGCTGATGTCCCACGACGGGTACAGCCCGATCACCACGGTCTGCGCCACCTCGCTGGACCGCCGCTCCCACACCCCGGAGATCGCGGCGAAGTAGCGAGTGGTGAACGGAGCCAACAACTCGGCTTGACCGGGCTGCACGAAACCACCGACGATCGCGCGCGTGGTGATGTTGGCCATGGTGTCGTCCTCGATGACCTGTTCCCACGCCGCGGACTTCACCTCGTCCTGTGGGCGGGCCGCCGACGCCGCTGCGGCGTGACGCTTGCCGGCCGCGGTCGGGTCGGCCTCGGCCTCGGCGTCGATGAACGGCGTCTCGGGTCCGTCGGCGTCGACCTGTCCATTGCGGGCGAGTGCGGTGACGATCCGCCAGCGCAGGTCGGTGTCGATCACCAGGCCTGGCATGTTCACCTCGGCCGGTTCGTTGTCGAGCAGCGTCGACAGCACGGCGACGTGGTTCGGCGCCAGCACCGAGGTGCACAGCGCGTTCACGAAGGCGAGCTGGTGATCCGAACCGGGGGCGGACGCGCGCGCGCGATCGAGCAGCGCATCGCCGAATGCCGGCCAGCCGATCTCGGTGGCCCAGGCGGGATCGGCGTAGGAACCGAGCGCGGTCTGGGCCTGCATCAGCAGCCGCTGCGCGACACCGACCTCGGATTCGGCATGGATGCCGCTCATCACCAGGGCGACGAAGTCGCGAGCCTTCATCTCGGCCTCGCGCGTCATTTCCCAGGCCGCCGACCAGGCCAGCGTCCGGGGGAGCGGATCGGCGATGTCGGCGATCCGAGACAGCACGGTCGACAGCGAGGCCGGGTCCAGCCGCAGCGAGCAGTAGGTCAGGTCGTCATCGTTGACCAGGATCAACTTCCCGCGCGAAACACCGACCAGGGCAGGAACGTCCGTTACCGGACCTTCGACGTCGAGCTCCTCGCGGTGCACCCGGACGAGCTTGCCGGAGCCGGCCGGGTCGTCGTCGTAGATACCGACGGCCAGGCGGTGCACCCGGGTCTCCCCGGCGCCGGGCGCCGCACCCGACTGCGCGATGGCGAACCTGGTGAACGCACCCGAATCATCCACGTCGAAATCAGCCCGCAGCGTGTTCAAACCCGTTGTCTTGAGCCATTGTTGGCCCCAGCCCGACAGGTTGCGCCCGGAGGACTTCTCCAGCGCGCCCAGCAGATCGCCGAAGGTGGCGTTGGCGAAGGCGTGGTCGCGGAAGTAGTCCCGCAGCCCGGAGAGGAACTCTTCGAGCCCGACGTAGGCCACCAGCTGCTTGAGCACCGAGGCGCCCTTGGCGTAGGTGATGCCGTCGAAGTTGACCTCCACGGCGGCCAGGTCCGGGATGTCGGCGGCGACCGGATGGGTCGAGGGGAGCTGATCCTGGCGGTATGCCCAGGACTTCTCCACATTGGCGAAAGTAGTCCACGCGGTGTCGTATTCGGTGGCCTCGGCCTGGCACAGGACCGATGCGAACGTGGCGAAGGACTCGTTGAGCCACAGGTCATCCCACCACTGCATGGTGACCAGGTCGCCGAACCACATGTGGGCCATCTCGTGTAGCACGGTCTCGGCGCGGCGCTCGTAGGATGCCCGGGTCACCTTGGACCGGAAAACGTAGTCCTCCAGGAACGTCACCGCGCCGGCGTTCTCCATGGCGCCCGCGTTGAACTCGGGCACGAACAGCTGGTCGTACTTGCCGAAGGCGTACGGCGTGCCGAAGTTCTTGTGGTAGAAGCCAAAACCCTGCTTGGTCTCGGTGAAAAGCCGCTCGGCGTCCATGAACTCGGCCAGTGAGGCCCGGCAGAAGATGCCCAGTGGGATCTCGCCGTGGGAATCGGAGTACGAGTCGCGCCACACCGCGTACGGCCCGGCGATCAGTGCCGCGAGGTAGGTGCTCATCTTCGGGGTGGTGGCGAAGGTGTGCACGGTGCCCGAGCCGTTGGGCTCGGCGGTGGTGGTGGCTCCGTTGGAGATCACCTGCCAGTGCGAGGGTGCGGTGACCTGGACGTCGAAGGTGGCCTTGAGGTCGGGCTGGTCGAAGCAGGCGAACATTCGCTTGGCGTCGGCGGTCTCGAACTGCGAGTAGAGGTACACCTCGTTGTCGACCGGGTCGACGAAGCGGTGCAGGCCCTCGCCGGTGTTGGAGTACAGGCAGTCGGCATCGACCACCAGGGTGTTGTGTTCGGCCAGGCCGGTCAGCGCGATGCCGGCGGATTCGTCATAGCCGGATACGTCCAGTGCGACACCGTTGAGCGTCGCGCTGCGGACGGTATCGGCCGCCAGGTCGATGAAGGTGTCGGCGCCGGCGAGGGCGTCGAACGTCACAGTCGTGGTGGACCGGAAGGTGCGTTCGCCGGGGTTGCCGTTGCCGTCGGTGAGGTCGAGGATGACGCGGTAGTTGTCGACGGTGACCAGAGCGGCGCGCTCGATGGCCTGTTCGCGGGTGAGATTGGGAAGTGCCACCCGTCCAACTTAGTGGCTGGACGTCTGCCGGACTCGGCCTACTGGGGGAAGCCGGCGATCCCGGCGAGTCCGTTCAGTGCACCCAGGTTGTTCAGGATCGAACCGTCGCTGATCGAGGACATCATCTGCGGGCAGTACATCTGGATGGCGATGCCGGTGAAGAACGACGCCATCTGGGGGGACATGCCGCCGTCGCCGCGCATCTCGGAGGCCACCGAGGCGAAGTCCTTGCCCGGCTCGACCAGCATCGGACACACGTCCTGGCCCATCTGGACGGCGGTGTTGGGGTCTCCGTAGCCCACTCCGGCGTTGTTCAGCGCGTTCAGGAACGAGCTGTCGTTCGGGTCGGCCGGGGCCGGGACGGGATCGGCTTGCGCAGGCGCTGCAAACGCGAGGACGGCGGCGACTGCACCTGCGGTCGACAGGAGGGCACGAGCGGCCATATTAAGCTCCTCAGCTATCACGCAGAACCCTTACGTCGCTCTGCTTACTTGGGCAACAGTGGTTTACCAGGGTCACAGGAACACCACGTTTCGGTAAAGGTTCGCGCACTATGCGTTTCCTGTGCTGCTGCCGTGACTTCAGCATGCATGTCGACATGCCAGCCATCATTGTTGTCGCAAAAGGTACCCGGATAGTTACTCGCGTCGGGAACATGTCGACAGGGGTGCACAGTTGTGCTGAACGCACCTGTGCCCTGAACCACGTCGAGAGGAACGCGTAGATGGCTCCCAAGGATCAACCCAACGATCAGAAGGCCGCAGACCAAAAGGACGTGGCCGGCTTCTGGTTCGACCCGCTGTGCCCATGGTGCTGGATCACCTCGCGCTGGATCCTCGAAGTCGAGAAGGTCCGTGATGTCGACGTCCAGTTCCACGTCATGAGCCTCGCCGTGCTCAACGAGGGCCGCGATCTGCCCGAGAACTATCAGGAATTGATGAAGAAGGCGTGGGGCCCGGTCCGGGTCGCCATCGCCGCCGAGCAGCTCAAGGGCCCGGAGATACTCGGTCCGCTCTACACCGCGATGGGCTTCCGGATTCACAACCAGGACAACAAGGACCTCGACACCGTCATCGCGCAGGCCCTCGACGAGGTCGGCCTGCCCGCCGAACTGGCCGAGGCGGCCACCACCGACAAGTACGACGAGGCCCTGCGCAAGAGCCACCACGCCGGTATGGACGCCGTCGGTGACGATGTGGGCACCCCGACCATCCACGTCAACGGCGTTGCGTTCTTCGGTCCGGTGCTCTCGAAGATCCCTCGTGGCGAAGAGGCCGGCAAGCTCTGGGACGCGTCGGTGATATTCGCGTCGTACCCGCATTTCTGGGAGCTCAAGCGCTCCCGCACGGAGGCTCCGCAGTTCGACTGAGGGGTGAACCCCGGCCAAAATCGCGATTCCGGTTGCGTAACACCGCGGCTCACGCCACGGTGTACGGATGACAGCGGCCGAGCCCAGTACCGACGGTTCCTACCGCGACAGGATCGCCGCTGTCGAGCCGGGAGGTAACGAGCACATCGCCGAGGCCGACCGGCACGGCAAGCCCAGCCAGTTGTTCTGGACCTGGACCTCGCCCAACCTGGAATTCGCCACGATCTTCCTGGGCGTGCTGGCGGTCTCCGTCTACGGAATGACCTTCTGGCAGGCGGTGGCAGGCCTGGCGCTCGGTACCGGTCTCGGCGCGCTCGCGCATTACTTCCTGTCCAAGCGCGGGCCACTGCACGGAGTGCCGCAGATGGTGTTGGGCCGGCTGGCGTTCGGCTTCAAGGGCAACGCCGTGCCCTCACTGTTGATGACGGTGACCGCCGGCATCGGCTGGTTCGCCACCAACAGCGTCAGCGGCGCGTTCGCGCTCTCCACCCTGTTCGGTGTCGCACCGGTGCTGGCCCTGGTGTTCGTCGTCGTGGTGCAGACCACGCTGGCGGTATTCGGGCACAACCTGGTGCAGGCTTTCGAGCGGTGGGCGTTCCCGGTCCTCGCGGTGATCTTCGCGATCACCTCGGTGGTGATCCTGAGCAAGGCTGATCTGGGCGCTCCGGCGGTCACCGGCGGTGTCGGCGGTATGGGTGGTTTTCTGCTCACCGTGGGTACCGCGTTCGGCTACGTCGCGGGCTGGGCGCCGTACGCGGCTGACTACACTCGGTACCTGCCGCGGTCAGCGGCCGGCCCGCGCACCGGATTCTTCGCTGCCGCAGGGCTGTTCGTGTCCTGCATGCTGTTGCAGACGGTGGGTGCGGCCTCGGTGACCATCGGCCCGGCGGTCTCGGACAATCCCACCACTGCATTCACTTCGGAGCTGGCCCCGTGGCTGGCGAGCCTGACCCTGCTCGCGATCGCGATCGGGGCCGTCGCCGCCAACGCAATCAACATCTATTCGGGCGCAATGGCTTTCGTGACCATCGGGATCAAGCTGCCGCACCACATCGCAAGGGCACTGGCGACCGCGTTCTTCGGGGTCGTCGGATTCCTCATCGCCCGGTGGGCGCTGGCCGACGCCGCGGCGAGTTACGAGGCCTTCCTGCTGATCATCGCGTACTGGATCGGGCCGTGGCTCGGCGTGGTGTTCGCCGACGAATATCTCCGCGGCGACGCACCCGTCGCGCAGTTCCTCTACGACCGGTCCTATACCAACTGGCCCGGCCTGGCGTCGTTCCTGCTCGGCCTCGTGGTGTCGGTGACGCTGTTCGGCAACCAGACGAAGTTCGTCGGCTACATCGCGCGTGAGTTGCCGCAGTTGGGCGACATCACGTTCTTCGTCGGGTTCCTCATTGCCGGTGCCGGCTACCTGGTGTTGTGCCGATCCAAGCTGACCGCGGAACGAAAGGTGCCGGCATGACCCCGGAACAGATGCTCGACGTCGCCGTCGAGGAAGCGCGAAAAGGGTTGGCCGAAGGCGGTATTCCGATCGGCGCCGCACTGTTCGGTTCGGACGGCACCCTACTGGGTGCCGGGCACAACCGGCGGGTGCAAAACGACGACCCGTCGATCCACGCCGAGACCGACGCCTTCCGGGCTGCCGGGCGTCAGCGCGGCTACCGGTCGACGATCATGGTGACGACGCTCTCGCCGTGCTGGTACTGCAGCGGGCTGGTGCGTCAGTTCAACATCGGCGCCTTGGTGATCGGGGAGAGCCGAACCTTCACCGGTGGTCATGACTGGCTGGCCGAGCACGGAGTGGCGGTTACCCTGCTCGACGACGAACGCTGCGTGGCAATGATGGAGGACTTCATCGCCGAGCGGCCGGATCTGTGGGCGGAGGACATCGGCGAATGAGCGCCATCGCAACTGTGGACATGTCCCGCTGGTACGCCGGTGGGGCCGCGGCCGACGCGGTCGCCGCCGAGGTCGACGCCGGGCTGCAGCGTGCTGGGTTCATCGTCGTCACCGGCCACGGTGTCGACACCGACCTGGCGGTCAAGGTCCGCGCGGCCAGTCGGGAGTTCTTCGCGCTGTCCCACGAGGTCAAGGAGCGCTACTCGGTGCCGGTCGGCGGTCACGGCTGGATCGGGCCGGGAGCCGAGGCCAATGGCTACGCCGAGGGCACCGAGACCCCACCTGATCTCAAGGAGAGCTACAGCCTGGGCGCCGAGACCGCGACCGGCGACGTCGACGTCGACCGCATCTGGTTCGCCCCCAACGTGTGGCCGGCCGAGGTTCCCGCGCTGCAGTCGTTGGTGGACGAGTACACCGCCGCCATGCGGAAGGTCTCTGACGACCTGCTGGCGCTGTTCGCCCACGCCCTCGGACTGGCGGTCAATCCCTTTGTCGCGCTGGCAGACCGGCCGACGTGGACCATGAACATCAATCACTATCCGCCGGTCAGCGTGGTGGGTGAGCCGGAGGCGGGCCAGTTCCGCATCGGTCCGCACACCGACTTCGGCACCGTGACGGTCCTGGACCGCGAGCCGGGTGCGGGCGGGTTGCAGGTCTACTCGGAGCAGGAGGGCTGGGAGGACGCGCCGTGGGAACCAGGATCTCTCACGGTCAACATCGGCGACCTGCTGGAGTACTGGAGCGGCCGGCGTTGGCCCTCGGGCCGGCACCGCGTGCTGCCGCCGCAGCCGCACGCCCCCGAAGAAGACCTGGTCTCGTTGATCTACTTCTACGAGGCCAACCACGACGCACTCGTCACCCCGCTGGAGCCACCCATCGGCAAGGTCGCGGGCTTGGAACCGGTGACGTCATCGGCGTTCATCAAGGAACGCCTCGACGCCATCACCATCGGGTAGCTCGGGGCGGGTCGCGTCGTCTGAGAGAATGACCGGCATGCGCGTCTACATCGGTGCCGACCACGCCGGATTCGAGTTCAAGCAGACCATCATCGAGCACCTCAAGAAGACCGGCCACGAGCCGATCGACTGCGGTGCCTACGCCTACGACGCCGATGACGACTACCCGGCGTTCTGCATCGACGCGGCGGTCAAGACAGTCGCGGACCCGGACAGCCTCGGCATCGTGTTGGGCGGTTCGGGCAACGGTGAGCAGATCGCCGCGAACAAAGTGCCCGGCGCCCGCTGTGCCCTGACCTGGAGCGTCGAGACCGCCAAGCTGGCCCGCGAGCACAACAACGCGCAGCTGATGGGCCTGGGCGGACGCATGCACACCGAGGAGGAGGCACTGGCCATCGTCGACGCGTTCCTGTCGACGCCGTGGTCGGAGGCCGAGCGGCACCAGCGCCGCATCGACATCCTCGCCGAGTACGAGAAGGACCACGTAGCCCCGCCGGTTCCCGGCGCGCCTGCCTGACCCATGCCCGAAGGGCACACCCTGCACCGGCTGGCCCGGCTGCACCAGAAGCGGTTCGGCCGGGCACCAGTGGTGGTGTCCAGCCCGCAGGGGCGGTTCGCCGACGGTGCGGCCGCGGTCAACGGCCAGGTGTTCAAACAGGCCGACGCCTGGGGCAAACACCTGTTCCACCACTACGACGGTGGCCGGGTGGTGCACATTCACCTCGGCCTGTACGGGACGTTCACCGAAGCTCCCGTCCCGCTGGGGTTGCCGGTCGGTCAGGTGCGGATGCGGATCGTGGGTACCGGTTACGGCACCGACCTGCGCGGGCCGACCGTGTGTGAGGTGATCGCCGAGCCCGAGATCGCCGACGTGGTAGGCCGTCTCGGTCCCGACCCACTGCGCAAGGATGCCGACCCCGCGTTGGCCTGGGCGCGAATCAGCAAGTCGCGTAGAACAATCGGCGCGCTGCTGATGGACCAGTCGGTGATCGCCGGCGTCGGCAACGTATACCGCAGCGAGCTGCTGTTCCGTCACCACATCGATCCCTACCGGCCCGGCACCCACCTGGGGCAGACCGAATTCAGCGACATGTGGACCGATCTCGTCGAGCTGATGAAGGTCGGCGTACGTCGGGGCAAGATCGTCGTCGTCCGCCCCGAGCACGATCACGGGGCGCCGGCCTACGGTCCCGGCCGGCCCCGCACCTACGTGTATCGGCGCGCGGGGGAAGCCTGCCGGGTGTGTGGAACCCCTGTGCGCACCGCCGAATTGGAGGCACGCAACCTGTTCTGGTGCCCGACCTGCCAGGTGTGAGTGCGCGGCCTCGGCGTGGACACGGGACAATCTCGGAGTGGAATTGATCCTCGTCGTCGTCGGAGCCATTCTCGTCACAGCAATCGCACATCGACGCGGGATGGAACCCGCCCTGATCATCGTGGTGATCGGTAGCGCGGTCTCGTTCCTTCCCGGGTTCGAACCGCCTGAACTCGATTCGCACATTCTGTTGACGGTGGTGCTGCCGCCGCTGCTGTACTCGGCGGCGCTGAACTTCTCCTTCCCGACGTTCTTCCGCAACATCCGTCCGATCCTGGGACTTGGCGTAGGCCTGGTCGTGGTGACGGCTTTCGCGGTGGCAGCGGTGTCGTCGTGGCTGGTGCTCGTGCCGTTGACCTTCGGGCTGGCCCTGGTGCTGGGCGCGATCGTCGCACCGCCCGACGCGGTCACCGCCGTCGCGGTGGGCCGCAAGCTCGGGCTGCCCAAACGGGTGATGGCGATCCTCACCGGCGAGAGCCTGATCAACGACGCGGCCGCGCTGACGCTGTTCTCCATCGCGGTGGCACAGGTGGCGGGTAGCCACACCTTCATCGAGAACCCCCTCCTGCTGTTCGGCTACAGCGCCACCATCGGTCCACTGGTCGGGGCGCTGCTGGGTTATGTGACGCTGTGGATTCGCAAGCACCTGGACAACCCGGGCCTGGAGACGGTGCAGGGACTGGTGGTCCCGTTCGCGGCGTTCATCACCGCCGAGGAGGTGCACGCCTCGGGCGTGCTGGCAGTGGTGGTCGCCGGTTTCGTGGTCGGCAACGGCGCGATGGGTGCGGGATACCAGACGCGGCTGCAGGAACGGTACGTATGGAACTCGTTGGACGTTCTGCTTGAGGCATTCGTGTTCGCCTACATCGGACTGCATCTGCGCTTCGTACTGGAACATCTGAACGAAGCCCACGAGTCGCTGGCCGAAGTCGCCATCGCCTCGGCGATCGTGTTGGTGATCGTGCTGTTCATCCGCCCGCTGTCGGTGTTCCTGATGTTCGGCCGCAACAAGCTGTCCCGGCACGTGGAGAGCAAGTTCACCGCGCCGGTTCCCGACGGCGCCGGAGGTGTGCTCAGCCGGCGCAGACGAAAGCCCAAGGCGCACTGGCGCACTCTGATCGACCGTCGCTCGTTGAGTTGGCGAGAGAATCTCGTCGTGTCCTGGACAGGGATGCGCGGAGTGGTGACATTGGCAGCGGCCGCCGCGATCCCGGCCACCACCGCTACCGGCGAACCGTTCCCGGAACGCGCCACCATCCAGGCCATCGCCTTCGTGGTGAGCGTGGGCACCCTGCTGATCCAGGGCTGGACCCTGCCGCTGCTGATCCGCCGGCTGAATCTGTCCCGGTTCTGCGACGACCACGCCGCCGACCGCGAAGAAGAACTCAAGGCCGAGCGAGTGGTGCACGATGCGGCCGACGAGGTTCTCGACGCGTTCGAGGCAGATCCTCCCGACGGCTTGGATCCTCGTGTGGTGACCGAGATTCGCGCGGTGATCGCCCGGCATTCACAGGACGCCGACGAAATGCCCGATCCCGAGGCGCTCACCAAACGGGCTGCGGTGTTCTCGGGCCTCTACCGCAATGTGCTTGCGGCCCAACGCGGGGCACTCATCGCCGAGCGTGACGAAGGCCGGATCGAAGACGAGGCGGTACGCGCCATGCTGGAGCGTCTGGATCTGCAGGAGGCCGGTGTGTCGTCGCGTCTGGAGAGCCGCCTCTAAAGCCCGAGCGTCTGCTCGGCAGGGGTCAGAAGCCCCCGAAATCACCACCGAAGTCGCCGAAGCCACCACCGTCGAAGCCGCCGCCATCCCAGCCGCTGGCATCCGTGCCGCCCCAGTCACCGCCGCCGTCGGCACCGCCGGTGTCGCCACCGTCGAAGCCACCGGCGTCCTGGCCCGCGGCGAGACCGTCGGAATAGCCGTCGCCGTAACCGCTTTCGAAACCCTGTGCGCCGTAGCCGACTCCGTGCATGCCCGAGAACATCGCGTCGAACAGCAGTACCGAGCCCAGACCCCAGGCGCCGGCCACCAGGGCCGGCTTCCACCACGGTTCGGAGTACCAGCCGGCGGGCACCGGGCGACCGGCCACCCGTCCGCCGGGGTAGTAGTTCGGCGTGCGCTGCGACGGGGTGGGGGAGGCCTCGATCTCGCGGCCCTCGAAGGCGATCCGACGGTCTTCGGTGACCTCGCCGGCCGAGCGCTGGCCGCTCAGCGACTCCAACTCGGGACCCGGATCCATGCCCATCGCGGTGCGGGCCGCGCGCACGTAATAGAGCCCCTCGATGGCGCTCTCCTTGGCCAGCGCGGCCTGCTTGGCCGTGGTGGCCTGATCGATCTGTGAGGACGCCGCGGTGTAGCGCTCGGAGGCGTCGGCCAGCGCCTGCTTGGACGCATCGTCTGAGCCGGTGAGGTTGAGCACCTGCCCGCCGAGACGCTCGATCAGCCGGCGCGCGTCAGCCTTGGCGTCGGCCAGCGACTCCGCGGATCGGCGGCCGTTGGCCTGCGACGAGCTGTACACAGCGAAGGCGATCGCGGCGATGACCAGGACGATGAGTACCAGCAAAACGCTGTTCATGGCGTCCAGCGTACCGACGGGAAACGGCGCTTCCGGGTTCTCGAAGCGAACTCAAATTACGCCGAGAGCGGAGTACACCTCGTTGGACAGCGCGACCGTGCGCGGATCGGCATTGCACTTGGTGGCGTCGAAATAGTTCATCACGTACGCGTAGCCGATTCGGTGCTCCAGATCGACGAAGGCGAACGAGCCACCCGACCCGCCGTGGCCGAAGATGCCGGTGTTCGGCCCGGACACACCGCGCTGGTTGAGCATGTAGCCCAAGCCCCAGCCGTGATCGGCCACCCGCGCGCCCAGCACCACGTCGACGTCGAATCCGCCCTGGGAGACCCGGCACCGCTCCATGTGCTCGCGCGTGAGCAGCTTCTCCTGGGCCAGCGCGTTGTAGAAGGTAGCCATGCCGAGTGCCGAGACGTGCCCGTTGGTGCTCGGAAACTCTGCCGCGCGCCAGGCGTCCAGGGCCTGCACACCCAACTCGTCATCGGGCACGAAGTCCATCGATACCGCCCAGCCGGCCATCGGATGGTCGTCGAGGGAGGCCGGCGGTTGGTTGACGTGGTTGTCGGCCAGCAGGCTGCGCACGGAGGGTTTGTTCACCATCTCCGCGCACCGGTGATGGTCCCAGGCGGGCAGGCCGATGTGGATGTCCGCGCCCAGCGGTTCGGCGATCTCGGTGCGCAGATACTGGCCGATGGTGCGGCCGGTGACCCGGCGCACCACCTCGCCGAGGATGAAGCCGAACGTCACGACCTGGTAGCCCTGGGCGCTGCCGGGCGGCCACCACGGTGTTGCGGCGGCGATCCGGGTGCATACCGCGTCCCAGTCGGTCACCTGCTGCCAGCCCATCGGCTCGCGCGGGCCGATCACACCAGAGCGGTGACCGAGCACCATCGCAATGGTGATGTTCTGCTTTCCGGCCTGGCCGAACTCGGGCCAATATCGGGCCACCGGCGCATCCAGGTCGATCTCACCGCGATCGGCCAACAGATGGATGCACGTGCTTGCCAGGCCCTTGGAACCGGAGTACACGCTGGCCAGGGTGTCCTGCTGCCACGGTCGGGTGCCTGCCGCGTCGGCCGATCCACCCCATAGGTTGACCACCAGATCGCCCTCGACCCAGACCGCGACAGCGGCGCCGACCTCATTGTGGTGGGCGAAGTTGTCCGCGAAGGCGTCGCGCACTCGGGCGAATTCCGGTGCGCACGTGCCTGCGATGGCGGTCAGTACGGGCATGCGACTCCTGCACAGGTGGGGCTTTACGGCAGCGGTGCGAGAACCTGCTCAGCGCGCGGCCATGTCATCTTCAAGATCGGTCAGTCAAACCCACCCGTTACTCACGGTAGGTGGGCCGCAACCGCGAAGCACCCCCGAAGTACGGATCGAAAACCATTCGAGACGGGGCCGTGATGATCGGGAGTGTCCTGCAGTTGTCGATCAGACGCCGCTCTGAGTGCTTTGGCCACCGTTTTCTGTGCCAGGGTCGTGCCTATGGCCGGGCGCGCGTCGTTTCCTACCTCAGGGTCGTGCCGCCGACCTGGCAACGACCATCCGGTAGAAATCGGCGGGCCAGGCCGGGGTGAACTTGTCCCGCGCCCGATGACCATGACGCAAAGGCGGCTCCGCCGACCGAGGGACACGATCGGCGGAGCTCAGGTTCCCTGCCTAGTGACCGACGGGCGTGCCGCGTCGGCCCGAAAGGCCGGTGTAGACCGCGATCAGCACGATCGCCACCACGACGCCAACGACGAACGGGATGATCTGGAACCCGCCGTTCGCGTTGCTGTATCCGAATGCGGAAGTGATCCAGGAGCCGAGCAGGGCACCGGCGATCCCGAGCAGGACAGTCATGAGTGTGCTCAAGTTCTGCCTACCGGGCATGATGAGTCGCGCAAGAACGCCGATAATCGCGCCGACGACGATTGCGCTGATAATTGCTCCGATCATCTCGCTGCCTTTCGTTCAAGCCGACTTCCTTTTCGTCGGTGTGATGTACACCACTCTCCTCCGAATTTGGCCTGTCCGCCCGCGCCGAGATGTAGTCGATACCCAGCAGCCGCCTACTCGTCGGTAAATCGCTCCCCGGCCCGGCCGCATGAGCGAGCAGCGCCGACATGTCCGCGATGGCCGATTGCCGGGCTCGAAACCGCACTTAGACCGCTATGACCGCGCGATAATCGGCCTCGTGTCCGTTGCGCTCTGGGTGCTTGCCGCGGTGTTCGCCATCGGAGCCGTTGCCGGTGGGTTGTTGCGGATTCGTGCCTGGCTCGCCAAGCCCGTGCCACCCGAAGTGATCGAGGCTGCGCACCGTGATGACGACAAAGATGACTAGTGCCGTGAGAAGCGCCCTCGTCGGTGCGTTCGCTGCGGGGACCGTATCGATCGGGTCTCCGGTCGCTCATGCGGATCGAGTCGAACCGCCGCCGCTGTACGGGCACTACAACCTGTACATCGACTTCTCGAAGCAGACGTTCAACGGAATGCCGACACCGATGAATCCGATTACGGTGCCTGTCGAATTCACCACCAGCTGTGCCGCGGATGGATGCGTTGCGCGCATGGACAACACGGGCGATCACGCTCGCAACCCAGGCGCTCCCGTGGCATATGAGTACCGATGGAACGGCGGACGTTGGGATACGAGCGGCGAGTATCCCTACTTCTGCGATCGCAGTGACCCGAGCAGCGCAGTGCAGGCCCGGCGCTCGGATTACTGGATCCCGAACGCCGACGGCAGCTTCTTCGGAGAGCGCACCCTGGTCACCGAAGGGGTCGGGTGCCCAGGTGAGGGACCAGGCACCCACTGGCTGCCGATAACGCTGATTCCCATAGATCCACCACCTGGGCCGGCGCAGTGATTCGGGGGTAGGCAAACAAAAAACCGCCCCAGCGGGGCGGTTCATGTGGAGCGGGCGACGGGAATCGAACCCGCGTAGCTAGTTTGGAAGACTAGGGCTCTACCATTGAGCTACGCCCGCATGTGCAGCATCAGCACTGTACCGGTGTGCCCCCGATCAAAGCCAATTGAATGCTCCGTGCCGTGAGCACGTAGTATCTCGCGTGGTCCGTTCGTGGGTTTTGCCGCAGCGGATCGACCACCACGGGGTGTAGCGCAGCTTGGTAGCGCATCCGCTTTGGGAGCGGAAGGCCGCAGGTTCAAATCCTGTCACCCCGACTCACCCGCCAGTGCGAAAGAACTATCTAGGAGCAGGAAGAGTGAAGAGCACAGTCGAGCAGTTGAGCCCCACCCGGGTTCGCATCAACGTGGAGGTGCCCTTCACCGAGCTTGAGCCCGATTTCGACCGCGCTTTCAAGGCGCTGGCCCAGCAGGTCCGCCTGCCCGGTTTCCGTCCGGGCAAGGCCCCGCGCAAGTTGTTGGAAGCCCGTGTCGGTCGCGGTGCGGTGCTGGAGCAGGTCGTCAACGACGCGCTGCCGAGCCGCTACAGCGAGGCCGTCACGGCCTCCGACGTCAAGCCGCTGGGTCAGCCCGAGATCGAGGTGACCAAGCTGGAGGACGGCCAGGAGCTGGCGTTCACCGCCGAGGTCGACGTGCGTCCCGAGATCACCCTGCCCGAGTTCGACTCACTCAAGATCACCGTCGATCCGATCGAGGTCGACGATGAGGCCGTCGACGCCGAGCTGCAGTCGCTGCGTGCCCGCTTCGGCACCCTGACCGGCGTCGACCGCGGTGCCGCCGAAGGCGATTTCGTCTCGATCGACCTGTCGGCCACCGTCGACGGCACCGAGGTGCCCGAGGCCGCCACCGAAGGCCTGTCGCACGAGGTCGGTTCCGGTCAGCTGATCGAGGGCCTCGACGATGCGATCACCGGTCTGAAGGCCGGCGAGTCCAAGGTCTTCACCACGAAGCTGGCCGCCGGTGAGTTTGCCGGCAAGGACGCCGAGGTGACGGTGACCGTGAAGTCGGTCAAGGAGCGCGAGCTGCCCGAGGCCGACGACGACTTCGCCCAGCTGGCAAGCGAATTCGACACCATCGGCGAGCTCAAGGAGAGCCTCACCGACCAGGTTCGCCGGGTCAAGAGCGTGCAGCAGGCCGAGCAGATCCGCGACAAGGCCATCGAGACGCTGCTGGAGCAGACCGAGGTTCCGTTGCCGGAGAAGATCGTTCAGGCCCAGATCGACGACGCCCTGCACAACGCGATCCACGGTCTCGAGCACGACGAAGACAAGTTCGCCGAGCAGCTGACCGAACAGGGCAGCAGCCGTGAGGAATTCGACGCCGACAACAAGTCGAATGCCGAGAAGGCCGTCAAGACGCAGCTGTTGATGGATGCCGTCGCCGACAAGCTCGACATCCAGGTCGGCCAGAACGATCTCACCGAGCGTCTGGTGCTGATGTCGCGTCAGTACGGCATCGAGCCCCAGCAGCTGATCCAGATCCTGCAGCAGAACAACCAGCTGCCGGCCATGTTCGCCGACGTGCGCCGCGGGTTGACGATCGCCGCTGTCGTGCACGCCGCCACCGTCACCGACACCGACGGCACCGTGATCGATACGACGGAGTTCTTCGGACCGGCTGAGGCGGCGCAGGGCGAGGGTGCCGACGACGCGCCTGCCGATGACGCGTCTGCCGAGGAGTCCGACGAAAAGGCCGCCGACGAAAAGGCCACCGACGCCGCCGAGTGACGCTGTGAGCGAACGCGCCCCCGTACGGGAGTGCGTGGGGCCGCAGTTTCGTTAGTGTCGTCGTAGTGCCAATGCGTTTACCGAAGACGTAGAAGAAAGCAGGTATCCAGTCGTGACTGACATGCGTTCGAACGGGAGCGGGTTCAGCCTCGTCGACTCCGTCTATGAGCGCTTGCTTGCCGAGCGGATCATCTTCCTGGGGTCGCAAGTGGACGACGACATCGCCAACAAGCTGTGCGCGCAGATCCTGTTGCTGTCGGCGGAGGATCCCACCAAGGACATCCACCTGTACATCAACTCGCCCGGCGGCTCGATCAGCGCCGGCATGGCCATCTACGACACGATGGTCCTGGCGCCGTGCGACATCGCCACCTACGCGATGGGCATGGCGGCTTCGATGGGTGAATTCCTGCTGGCCGCCGGCACCAAGGGCAAGCGTTACGCCCTGCCGCACGCCCGGATCCTGATGCATCAGCCATTGGGTGGTGTCACCGGTAGCGCCGCGGACATCGCGATCCAGGCCGAGCAGTTTGCGGTCATCAAGAAGGAAATGTTCCGGCTCAACGCCGAGTTCACCGGACAGACGATGGAGCGCATCGAGGCCGACTCCGACCGCGACCGCTGGTTCACTGCGCCCGAAGCCCTGGAGTATGGGTTCGTCGACCACATCATCACCAGCGCCAACGTCAACGGCACCGGACCGGGAGCAGGACTAGACAAATGACCGACCATACTGATCCCCGGCTTCAGCCGCAGGCCCGCTACATCCTGCCGTCGTTCATCGAGCACAGCAGCTTCGGCGTCAAGGAATCCAACCCGTACAACAAGCTGTTCGAGGAACGCATCATCTTCCTCGGCGTGCAGGTGGACGACGCGTCGGCCAACGACATCATGGCCCAGCTGCTCGTGCTGGAGTCGCTGGATCCCGACCGTGACATCACCATGTACATCAACTCGCCCGGTGGCTCGTTCACCTCGTTGATGGCGATCTACGACACCATGCAGTACGTGCGCGCCGACATCCAGACCGTGTGCCTCGGGCAGGCCGCCTCGGCCGCCGCGGTGCTTCTGGCGGCCGGTACGCCCGGTAAGCGTCTGGCCCTGCCCAACGCCCGGGTGTTGATCCATCAGCCTTCGCTGGGCGGCGTGATCCAGGGCCAGTTCTCCGATCTGGAGATCCAGGCCGCCGAGATCGAGCGGATGCGCACCCTGATGGAGACCACGCTGGCCCGCCACACCGGAAAGGATCCGGAGCAGGTCCGCAAGGACACCGACCGGGACAAGATCCTCACCGCGGAGCAGGCCAAGGAATACGGGATCATCGACACGGTCCTCGAGTACCGCAAGCTGTCCGCTCAGGCCTAGCGGCACGACGGCGGTTCCAGCCCGATGACACACGCCCTGCCCGGTCACTCCCGGTGCGGGGCGTGCGTCGTCGAGGGACGACCTGGAAATCCCGCTGACCTGCATGCGCGCCGGGCCTTGGACGGCGTCGGTATCGTCGACCACGGTAAATGCCGCGTACGGACCACGTGTCACGGCTATTCGTCCGCGTTGCCCAACGACACGCCAAGGACACGGTCAGCGCGCCGACAGGTGACAAGCCGCCAGGAGAGATATGTTCTCCTGCACGTGAACAAATACCACCGGAGCGATTCGGCCTTATCGGTCGCACCGCGACGGAACGAACGGGTAGCGTCGGGTTTACGCCCGAGGTAACCGAGCAAGTGGCGTAACGACCGACCTGCGAACAGGAAGTAGGACCTCCCCATATGGCGCGCATCGGAGACGGCGGTGACCTGCTGAAGTGCTCGTTCTGCGGCAAGAGCCAAAAGCAAGTCAAGAAGCTCATTGCTGGTCCCGGCGTGTACATCTGCGATGAGTGCATCGATCTGTGCAACGAGATCATCGAGGAGGAACTCGCCGACGCTGACGACGTCAAGCTCGACGAGCTGCCCAAACCCGCGGAGATCCGGGATTTCCTCGAGGGCTATGTCATCGGGCAGGACACCGCGAAGCGGACGCTGGCCGTGGCGGTCTACAACCATTACAAGCGCATCCAGGCTCAGGAGAAGGCCCGCGATTCCCGGTCCGAACCGGTTGAGCTGACCAAGTCCAACATCCTGATGCTGGGCCCCACCGGCTGCGGCAAGACCTACCTGGCCCAGACGCTGGCCAAGATGCTGAATGTCCCGTTTGCAATAGCGGATGCGACGGCGCTGACCGAGGCCGGCTATGTGGGCGAGGACGTCGAGAACATTCTGCTCAAGCTGATTCAGGCCGCCGACTACGACGTCAAGCGCGCCGAAACCGGCATCATCTACATCGACGAGGTCGACAAGATCGCCCGCAAGAGCGAGAACCCGTCGATCACTCGTGATGTTTCCGGTGAGGGCGTGCAGCAGGCGCTGCTGAAGATCCTGGAAGGCACCCAGGCGTCGGTCCCGCCGCAGGGTGGCCGCAAGCACCCACACCAGGAATTCATCCAGATCGACACCACGAACGTGCTGTTCATCGTGGCGGGCGCATTCGCGGGCCTGGAGAAGATCGTCTCGGACCGGGTCGGCAAGCGCGGACTGGGCTTCGGCGCCGAGGTGCGGTCCAAGGCCGAGATCGACACCCAGGATCACTTCGCCGAGGTGATGCCCGAGGATCTGATCAAGTTCGGTCTGATCCCGGAGTTCATCGGGCGCCTGCCGGTCGTGGCGTCGGTGACCAACCTGGACAAGGAGTCCTTGGTCAAGATCCTCTCCGAGCCGAAGAACGCTCTGGTGAAGCAGTACGTCCGGCTGTTCGAGATGGACGGCGTGGAGCTGGAATTCACCGAGGATGCACTCGAGTCCATCGCCGATCAGGCCATCCACCGTGGCACCGGAGCTCGCGGGTTGCGCGCCATCATGGAGGAAGTCCTGCTGCCGGTGATGTACGACATCCCCAGCCGCGACGACGTCGCCAAGGTGGTCGTCACCAAGGAGACCGTCGAGGACAACGTGCTGCCGACCATCGTGCCGCGTAAGCCGCCGCGTTCGGAGCGCCGCGACAAGACCGCCTGAGTCCTCTCGCGAACAGACGCAAAACTGCCCCTTTTCACTCGAAAAGGGGCAGTTTTGTGTCTGCTCGGCGTTAGCGGGTGACCCGATCGGGGCGGGTGTAGACGTTCATCGAGTCGCCCCGCAGGAACGCCACCAGGGTCAGCCCCGATTGGCTGGCCAGGTCGACGGCCAGTGAGGACGGCGCCGAGACGGCCGCCAGGATCGGGATGCCCGCCATCACGGCCTTCTGGGTGAGCTCGAACGACGCCCGGCCGCTGACCAGAAGCACGGTGGCAGTTGACGGAATCCTCTTGTGTTCCAGTGCCCAGCCGATCACCTTGTCGACGGCGTTGTGCCTGCCGATGTCCTCGCGGACGACGAGCATGGTGCCGTCGACGGTGAACAGCGCCGCCGCGTGGAGGCCGCCGGTGCTGGCGAAGACCTTCTGGGCATCGCGCAGCTTCGCGGGCATCGCCGAGAGCACCGCGGCGGGAACCGTGGACGGGTCATCGCCCGGGCAGTGCTTGCTGCTCAATCGCACCGCCTCAAGCGACGCCTTGCCGCACACCCCGCATGACGAGGTGGTGTAGAAGTTGCGGGTCACGTCAACCTCAGGCTTGGGAACATCCGGGGCCAAGGTCGCGTCCAACACGTTGTAGGTGTTGACCCCGTCTTCGTCGGCGCCCCGGCAGTAGCGCACCGATACCAGATCCTCGCGCCGGCGGATCAGCCCCTCCGTCAGCAGAAACCCTTGCGTCAACTCGACATCGGCGCCCGGGGTGCGCATGGTGACGGTGATGGGTGTGCCATCGACCCGGATCTCCAGAGGTTCCTCGACCACCAGGGTTTCCGGCCGCGCCTCGGCCGTCCCACCGGTGACGTGGTGGGCGCGACGGCGGGCGGTCACCCGTCCCATCAGGGGGCTTCCGTTCCGCGACGCTGCAACCGGATGACGACAGCTTTGGACACCGGTGTATTGGACTTCGCGGCCGTATGGTCCAGCGGCACCAGCGGATTGGTCTCGGGGTAGTACGCCGCGGCGTTGCCTGCCGGCGTGGAGTAGGGCACCAGCAGGAAGTCGTCGGCGCGGCGTTCCTGGCCGCTGAATTCCGATACCAGGTCCACGCGATCACCTGCCTGGAACCCCAACCGCTCGATGTCGACGGGGTTGACGAACACCACCCGCCGTCCGCCCTTGACACC
Source organism: Mycobacterium sp. IDUB_9 (assembly GCF_055419505.1). Taxonomy (NCBI): domain Bacteria; kingdom Bacillati; phylum Actinomycetota; class Actinomycetes; order Mycobacteriales; family Mycobacteriaceae; genus Mycobacterium; species Mycobacterium sp. IDUB_9. Next base: position 56,760 of record NZ_JBVAXU010000008.1, read on the forward strand.
GCGGTAGCGATCGTCAAGGCCGTAGATCGTGGTGTTGTACTGATCGTGGCTGCGCAGGGTCTGCAGCACGAGCCGTCCCTCGGGCACCGGCACCCACTGCAGGGGGTTGACTGCAAAGTTGGCTTTGCCTGTGGTGGTGGGGAATTCGCGGGAATCCCGTGGCGGGTGGGGGAGCTGGAACCCGTCGGGCCGGCGCACCTTGGTGTTGTAATCAGCGCAGCCGGGGACCACGGCGGCGATCGCGTCGCGCACGGTGTCGTAGTCGCCGGCGAAGGTTTCCCACGGCACCGGATGGTCCGGGCCCAGCAGGGCGCGGGCGAGCTCGCAGACGATGCCGACCTCGCTGCGCAGCTGATCGCTGGGCGGGTGCAGGCTGCCGCGCGACAGGTGCACCATCGACATCGAATCCTCGACCGACACCTGCTGCTTGTGTCCGTCGACGATGTCGCGGTCGGTGCGGCCGAGGGTCGGCAGAATCAGTGCGGTCCGACCGTGCACCAGGTGACTGCGGTTGAGCTTCGTCGAAATCTGAACGGTCAGCGCGCAACTGCGCAGCGCGCGCTCGGTGACCTCGGTGTCGGGGGTGGCCGACACGAAGTTGCCGCCCATCCCGATGAACACACTGGCCCGGCCGTCGCGCATGGCACGAATGGCGTCGACGGTGTCGTAGCCGTGCCTGCGCGGGCTGGTGATACCGAATCGCTTGTCGAGCGCATCCAGGAACGCGTCGGGCATCTTCTCCCAGATGCCCATGGTCCGGTCGCCCTGGACATTGGAGTGGCCGCGCACCGGGCATACCCCGGCACCGGGCTTGCCGATCATGCCGCGCAGCAGCAGCAGGTTGGTGGCCTCACCGATGGTCGCCACCGCATGATGATGCTGGGTGAGTCCCATGGCCCAACACACGACGGTGCGCTGGGAGGCAGCCAGCAGGTCGGCGACTCGCTGCAGCTGAGCACGGTCCACGCCGCTGGCTTCGGTCACGGTGTCGAGGTCGACGCCGCGGGTCTGGGTGGCGTACTCGTCGTACCCGGCGCAGTGCTCGGCGATGAACTCGTGGTCCAAGACGGGCGCCACGGCTCCAGCCCTTTCGTCGGCCTCCAGCAGCAACCGGCCCAGCCCGGCGAACAGCGCCATGTCCCCACCGATGCGGATCTGCACGAACTCGTCCGCGATCGGGACGCCGTGCCCGACGACACCGTTTACCTTCTGCGGATCCTTGAACCGGATCAGGCCGGCCTCGGGCAGCGGGTTGACCGCAATAATCTTGGCGCCCTTGGCTTTCGCCTTCTCCAGTACCGAAAGCATGCGGGGATGGTTGGTGCCGGGATTCTGCCCGGCGATCAGGATCAGATCCGCCTCGGTCACATCCTCGACGGTGACCGAGCCCTTCCCGATACCGATCGACTCGGTCAGCGCGGCACCCGAGGACTCGTGACACATGTTGGAGCAGTCCGGCAGGTTGTTGGTGCCGTAACTTCTGACCAGCAGTTGATAGAGGAACGCGGCTTCGTTGCTGGTGCGCCCGGACGTATAGAAGAGGGCCTCGTCGGGGGAGGCCAGCGCATTGAGGTGCTCGGCGATCAACCGGTAGGCGGCGTCCCAGGAAATCGGCCGATAGTGGTCCTCGTCCGGCGCCAACACCATCGGATGGGTGAGCCGACCCTGTTGAGACAGCCAGTATTCGGGCTTGGAATCGAGTTCGGCGACGCTGTGGCGCGCGAAGAACTCGGGTGTCACCACACGTTTGGTGGCTTCTTCGGCGACGGCTTTGGCGCCGTTCTCGCAGAACTCGGCGAGTTTGCGGCCACCGTGCTCCTCGGGCCAGGCGCAGCCCGGGCAGTCGAAGCCGTGTCGCTGGTTGAGTCGGGCCAGCGCGGCAGCGGTCCGCAGCGGCCCCATCTGCTCGAACCCGCGCTGCATGGACACCATGACGGCCTTGACCCCGGCGGCCTCGTCTTTGGGTTCGGTGATCAACGCGGCGCGCTCGTCGTAATCGGCATCGATGTCCTTGGCGCTGGTCATGAACCCAATCTAGTCCCCGAAAAACCGGGGGAGGCCCCGCTTGGCGGGTGGCCACATTCGATATTTCACATGCAGTGATAGATGCTTTCTATCGAACTGGGCGGATGCGGGGGAGACGATGGCAAGTGACGTGCTACTTCAGCAGCTCGACTATCTGCTGGCACTCGCGACCGAGCGGCACTTCGGCCGGGCAGCCACGCGATGCCACGTGAGTCAACCGACCCTGTCGGTGGCTATCCGCCGGTTGGAGCGCGAGTTGGGCATCGTCATCGTGCAGCGGGGCCATCGCTTCGAAGGATTTACCGAAGAAGGTCAGCGCGTCGTGAGCTGGGCCCAGCGGATCGTTGCGGAACGCGATGACATGCTCGCCGATATCGACCGCATGCGGGGCCGGTTGACTGTCACCGCCCGGATCGGTGCAATACCCACAGCGGTGCCCACCGGCCCGTTCATCACCACCGAATTCCTGCGCCGCAATCCCGCGGCGTCGGTGCGTATCGAGGCATTGTCATCACGCGAGATAGCCCGGCGGCTCGCTGATTTCGAGATCGACGCCGGGTTGACATATCTCGATGACGAAGCTCCGCCCGGAACCAGGTCGGTGGAGATGTACCGGGAGCGCTATGTCCTGGTGGCGCCGGCCGACCATGCACTGATGCGCCGCCGAGAGGTCGCGTGGTCGGATGCGGCCGGGCTCGAACTCTGCGTGCTGAACACCACGATGCGTAACCGGCGCATCCTCGATGCCAACATGGCCGCTGAAGGGGTGCGCTATCGCCCTGTGGTGGAGGCGGACTCGGTCGATGCGCTGTATGCGCACCTGACGAACTCGCCGCGCGCGACCATCGCATCCACCGCATGGCTGCCACAGCTCGGGGTGCCGTCGGGCTTTACTGCGAGGCCCATGGTGCAGCACGGTCCGCGCCCGACGATCGGACTGGTGGTGCTCGACCGTGCGCCTGCGTCGATCGTGGCCGCCGCGCTCGTCGAGGTGGCCGCCGATGTGGACGTCGGCGCACGCATCGACCGCTGGTGGGGCGAGACGGGGCAGGCGAGCGCCGAAATTATGTAGATCGTCAGAGACCGCGTACTCCCTTGCCACCGAGGGCATGGTCGGTCAGGTTTATCCGGGCTCGGCTGTCGGGGCCGGCTCGGCCTTGACCGGTGGCGTGGCAGCGGGTGTGTCGGGCGTCGATGGCGGTACGGACTGGGTCACGGTCTCGCCGAAGTGCATGGTGGGTTCGGCTGCTGGGACGGACATCTCGGGTGTCGTGCCGACCTGGGCCGTTTTCAGACCAACTACGGCCATGGCTGCTACCGCCGCAAATCCGGCCGTACAGAGGAGACGCTGGACCCTCGAATCCATGTGCATTGCGCAATACCCTTCATCGTCACATCGGTTGCCTATGTGATTTCCAATGCGTATTCGGCGCCCGGCATTCCATACCTGCCGTTGTGACATGGGTCACATTTCGATTTCGGGTCGGAGATCGGGCGGGGCCGGGGAGCATGGAGGCTGCGCTGAGCGGGAGACTTCATCCATGCCACGAGACCTAGCCCCCGGGGTGACCGTGCTCGGCAATCTTGCGATCGACGTCATCAACGGGGCGCCGCCCAGTCCGGGGGGTTGTGCGTCGTTCGCCGGGGTGGCCCTGCAGGCGGCGGGCGGACCTGGCCGGATCGTCGCGATGGGTGCTGAACGCGATCACGTTCTGTTCGACGGGCTTCGCGCACGGTTCGGGCCGCTGGTGCAGATCCTGCCCTCGGCGGCGACGAGTTCGTTCAGTCTCGATTACGACGACACCGACCACCGGCATATGGGTGTGCAGGCGATCGGCCCGGTGTGGACGGCCGCGGACATCGAGGTGGCCGATCCGGCGACAACATGGGTGCACCTGGCTCCGTTGTTGCGTACCGATTTCCCGGCCGCGACGCTGGCAGCGCTCAGGGCCCGTGGTCACCGCGTCGCCTACGACGGGCAGGGCCTCGTGCGGGCCGACCGATTGGGGCCGCTGGTCGAGGATCGCCACTTTCCCGCCGACCTACTGGTCAACGTAGACATCCTCAAACTCGCCGAGGACGAGGCGGTGATCGTCGCCGACGGCGCTTTCGACGCGTCGGCCGCGGAACGACTCGGCGTCTCGGAGATCCTGGTGACGTACGGCTCGGAGGGATGCGACATCTATGTCGACGGTGCCGTGCAACGTGTACCGGCTGCCTGGCGGGTGCTGGATGTCCAGACCACGGGGGCCGGGGACATGTTCACCGCCTGCTATGTGGCACACCGCGCGGCGGGCCATGATCCGCGTCGCGCGGCGGAGGCGGCGAGCGCACTCGTGGCGCGGGAGTTGGACAAGCGTGCGCATGTCGGCACGGCCGATCAGAAGTGAGTGCGCGTCGGGGTTAGACTCGACAGGTGTCAAGTTTATGCTTGCCAGTGCTAGCGGAGAGCTACCGGCCGGTAGCCTTTTCCTTAGAGAATGACATTCTCCTAAACGTGACGAAAACCACAGTGTTGTCTCAAATGGGGCTTGTTCACGTCGGTGAACTGCATCTTCGTCAGGTTCTCACCCGCGTGTCGGGGTGCAACGCGGTGAAGCCCAGCCTAAGAGCAGTGCAATAATCGGTACTGGTAGTGACATCAAAATTCGGTGGACGTTCGATCCGGCGGCGCGTCACGCGACAGCGGCCCGGAAAGACGTGGTCAAAGCAGTGTGAAAGGCGGTAGCCGTGGGTGAGAACGGCAACGGCAATGGCGCCGCGCCGCGGCAGAAGCTGGAGAAGGTCGTCATCCGCTTCGCCGGCGACTCCGGCGACGGTATGCAGCTGACCGGTGACCGCTTCACTTCTGAAGCTGCACTGTTCGGCAACGACCTGGCGACCCAGCCGAATTACCCGGCCGAGATCCGCGCGCCACAGGGCACTCTGCCCGGTGTGTCGTCGTTCCAGATCCAGATCGCCGACTACGACATCCTCACCGCCGGTGACCGCCCCGACGTGCTCGTGGCGATGAATCCCGCCGCGCTCAAGGCCAACGTCTCGGATCTGCCGCGCGGCGGCCTGATCATCGCCAACTCCGATGAGTTCACCAAGCGCAACCTCGCCAAGGTCGGATACGACAGCAATCCGCTAGAGGATGACACGTTGTCCGACTATGTGGTGACGTCCGTCGCGATGACGACGCTGACCCTGGGTGCCGTCGAGGCGATCGGCGCCACCAAGAAGGATGGCCAGCGCGCCAAGAACATGTTCGCCCTCGGCTTGCTGTCGTGGATGTACGGCCGCGAGCTCGAGCACAGCGAGGGGTTCATCCGCGAGAAGTTCTCCCGCAAGCCCGATGTGGCCGAGGCTAACGTCCTCGCGCTGAAGGCCGGCTGGAACTACGGCGAGACCACCGAGGCGTTCGCCACCACCTACGAGGTGTCGCCGGCCAAGCTGAAGTCCGGTGAATACCGTCAGATCTCGGGCAACACCGCACTGGCCTACGGCATCGTCGCCGCCGGACACCTGGCCGAGATCCAGGTGGTGCTCGGCACCTACCCGATCACCCCGGCTTCGGACATCCTCCACGAGCTGTCCAAGCACAAGAACTTCAACGTCCTGACTTTCCAGGCCGAGGACGAGATCGCCGGTATCGGTGCGGCCATCGGCGCCTCCTACGGCGGTGCACTGGGTGTCACCAGCACCTCGGGCCCCGGTGTCTCGCTCAAGTCCGAGGCGATCGGCCTGGCCGTGATGACCGAACTGCCGTTGCTCATCGTCGATGTGCAGCGCGGTGGCCCGTCGACGGGCCTGCCGACCAAGACCGAGCAGGCCGACCTGCTGCAGGCGCTGTTCGGCCGTAACGGTGAGTCGCCGGTCGCGATCCTGGCCCCGAAGTCGCCGTCGGACTGCTTCGACATCGCCGTGGAGGCCTCGCGCATTGCGATCGACTACCACACCCCGGTCATCATCCTGTCCGACGGTGCAGTCGCCAACGGCTCTGAGCCCTGGCAGATTCCGGACATCAGCACCTATCCGCCGATCGACCACAAGTTCGCCAAGTCCGGCGAGCCGTTTGCGCCGTACGCCCGCGACCCCGAGACCCTGGCCCGGCAGTTCGCGGTGCCCGGCACCCCGGGTCTGGAGCACCGGATCGGTGGCCTTGAGGCCGCCAACGGTTCGGGCAACATCTCCTACGAGCCCAAGAACCACGACCTCATGGTGCGGTTGCGCCAGGAGAAGATCGCCGGCATCACGGTGCCCGATCTGGAGATCGACGACCCCACCGGCGACGCGGAACTGCTGATGCTGGGGTGGGGTAGCAGCTATGGCCCCATCGGCGAGGCGTGCAGACGCGCCCGGCGCAAGGGCATCAAGGTGGCCCAGGCCCATCTGCGCCACCTGAATCCCTTCCCGGCCAATCTCGGGGAGGTGCTGCGCCGCTACCCGAAGGTGGTGGTGCCGGAGATGAACCTCGGTCAACTGGCCATGCTGCTGCGCGGCAAGTACCTGGTCGACGTCCAGTCGGTGACGAAGGTGGAAGGCATGGCCTTCCTCGCCGACGAGGTCGAAGGCATCATCGACGCGGCCCTGGACGGCACACTGGCCGACAAGGAAGCGGACAAGGCCAAGTTCGCGAGGTTGGCGGCGGCCACCATCGAGGAACCAACTGAGTCGAATGCTGTGGGAGCGAACGCATGACTGACCTGATCGGCGCCGATCTCGGGCTGAGCGAAGCCCCGATGAACAAGAACGCTCTGGTGCCCACCACCGACCAGCCGCAGAAGGGCAAGGACTTCACCAGCGACCAGGAGGTCCGCTGGTGCCCGGGTTGCGGTGACTACGTCATCCTCAACACCATCCGCAACTTTCTGCCGGAGTTGGGCCTCAAGCGCGAGAACATCGCGTTCATCAGCGGCATCGGCTGCTCCAGCCGGTTCCCGTACTACCTGGAGACCTACGGCTTCCACTCGATCCACGGTCGTGCCCCGACTATCGCCACAGGCCTGGCGCTGGCCCGTCCGGACCTGTCGGTGTGGGTCGTCACCGGTGACGGTGATGCGCTGTCGATCGGTGGTAACCACCTGATCCACGCGCTCCGCCGCAACATCAACATCACGATCCTGCTGTTCAACAACCGGATCTACGGCCTGACCAAGGGCCAATACTCGCCGACCTCCGAGGTCGGCAAGGTCACCAAGTCGACTCCGATGGGCTCGCTGGACTACCCGTTCAACCCGGTGTCGCTGGCTCTGGGCGCCGAGGCCACGTTCGTCGGCCGCGCTCTGGACTCCGACCGTAAGGGCCTGTCCGAGGTGCTGCGCGGCGCAGCCGAGCACCGCGGTGCCGCGCTGGTGGAGATCATGCAGGATTGCCCGATCTTCAACGACGGATCCTTCGACGCCCTGCGCAAGGAAGGCGCCGAGGAGCGGCTGATCAACGTGAGCCACGGTGAGCCGATCACATTCGGTGCCGATGGCGAGTACTGCGTGGTCAAGTCCGGGTACGGCCTGGAGGTTGCCAAGACCGCCGAGGTCGCCGCCGACGACATCGTGGTGCACAACGCCGAGATCGATGATCCCGCTTACGCATTCGCACTGTCGCGCTTGAGCGAGCAGAACCTCGATCACATGGTGATGGGTATCTTCCGCAAGGTCAGCCGGCCGACGTATGACGACGCCGCGCGTCAGCAGGTCAACACGGCCATCGAATCCAAGCCCCATGACACCGCGGCTCTGCAATCCTTGCTGCGTGGCAAAGACACCTGGACTGTCGAGTAGTTGCACCGACCCCGCTGACCAACAGCACTTGAGCACAGCCCCGCTCGCCGCGGTAGTTCTGGCGGGCGGGGCTTCGCGCCGTATGGGGCGTGACAAGGCGACGCTGCCGTTCGACGGTTCGACGATGGTCGAGCATGTGGTCGCCGCCGTGAGCAGGCGCTGTTCACCGGTTTTCGTGATCGCGGCGCCCGGCCAGCCGCTGCCCGAACTGAGCGCCGAGGTGTTGCGCGACGAGGTACGCGGTGTCGGACCGCTGGTGGCGACGGGTCGCGGGCTGCGCGCCGTCGCCGAGGCCGGCCTGGATCGCGCATTCGTCTGCGCGGTCGACATGCCGTATCTGGATTCCGAGCTGATCGATGTCCTGGCCGCCGCCGCTGATCGGATACCCGCCGATATCGTGTTGCCCTGGGACGGCAGGGCTCACTACCTGGCGGGGGTCTACCGCAGCGCGCTCGCCGACCAGATCGCCGTCTTGGTGCACGAAGGACGGCGCAGCATGCGCGCGCTGGCCGAGTCCGTCGACACCCAGCGGATCGTGATGTCACCGCAGCGAGCACTGACCAATGTCAACAGCGTGGCTGATCTGCCCTGAGCGGAGCAATTCGGTCGAAGCGCGTACAGCAAATTACGAATTCGCACGGAAACTGGGCGCAATTTATCGTTTCGAAATAATTGGTCGATATTTCCTCGATATTCGGAGCTGTGTAAGGCGGGTGAATTCGGGAAACGTCACCGTTCAGGCTGTCGCGGTGATTTGTGAAAGCTGCTGGGGCTCAGGATTATTCGCTGTCGCAGGCGGTGTGTGAATGAGGCGCGGTATTCGCTGGCGACTGCTCTGAGCGTGCCTGATTCTGCACAAGACAACTCTGACCGTGCGCTTTGGCGGCGATCGGGGGATCGCGCGCCGAGCGGCCGTGTTGTCCAGGGAGGCTGACGCTTCTGGCGGTGTCTCGTAAAGGTCTGTGACACAACGGGTTCAGTCGTTGCGCCCGTGCTCCGAGGTGTCGGGTGGAGTGCGGGCCGGCTTCGGTCGGGACTGGCTGTGCGCGTGATATGTGCTGTGTTCCAGTGTGTTTGGCGCCAGGGCCGACTTCGGGACCGGGGAGTGCTGCAGCGAACGAATTCGCGCGATGTGACGCTTGATGACACTCGTCGGTGGCATCTACCTGCGCTTTCTGTTCCCTACGGCCATACGCGGTGGTTTTGCTGCAACTGATTCAAGTGGGCCAGTTCACAATAATTGGGTGATCTCGCTCACGTTTTGTTTGCGCCGATCACGAAACGGTAACGGCGATAGCGCTGCGCTGACCTGCGTAAACGATTCGTTGGTCGTCCCGTTATCTGTCCGTGATCTTTCCGCGATCGCTTCTACATCGAGATGACTTCTCTTCGAGACCTTTGTACGGTCCAAAGCGTCTCCGACACGGAGCAAATAATTTCAACACCAAGAACCTGCGTGTGAGTGGGGCCGCGGTGGCGATTACGCCCGATGCGGGGGCCTGGGTCTGATCCCGGGCCGGGCACTGTGGCCCTCCCTTTCGTGCCTGACCGAGACGGCGCGAACCAACCCCTCCGGCCTGGATTCAGGCTGCCGCACCCGCCTAGGCGGGTGTCGATGGCGCGCGCTTGGCGAGAGGAATGAAGTGAAGAACATCCGCAAGACGTTTGGCCTGGGCATCATTGCTGGAGCGCTCGCTGTGGCTCCCGTGGCACTGGGTGCCGGCACCGCCAATGCGGACAGCGTTAACTGGGACGCCGTCGCTGCCTGCGAGTCGGGTGGCAACTGGGCGATCAACACCGGTAACGGTTACTACGGTGGCCTGCAGTTCAACATGGGCACGTGGCGTGCCAACGGCGGCTCCGGTTCGCCGCATCAGGCCTCGCGCTCGGAGCAGATCCGCGTCGCTGAGAACGTGCTGCACAGCCAGGGCATCGGCGCGTGGCCGGTGTGCGGCAAGCGCGGCTAATACAGCGCCACCAGCACGACAAAAAAATACTTGATATGAGGCGGTGCCGGGCAGTAGCCCGGCACCGCTTCTGTTTCATCAGACGGCTCTCCGGTTACTCCAGCCCCGGCAACCTCGTAAAAAACTTCAGCCTCCTCTGTAACGCGTGACGTTTGTCACACGAACCCATTAGTGACCGCACAGTTGCACGAACGTGATCGGCATCTGCAGCGGTCCTGGTGTCAAAGGTCGGGGAAGGGCCGTGAGATGACCATACGAAGGGCATTTACCAGGGTTTTCTGGATAACCGCAGCGTCGGCGGGCGTCATGCTCATGCCACTGTTCACGGGCACGGCGACCGCCGGTGCCGACACGGTGAACTGGGATGCGATCGCCGACTGTGAGTCGGGCGGCAACTGGTCGACCGATACCGGCAACGGTCACTACGGCGGTCTTCAGTTCAAGCCCGCCACCTGGGCTTCGAACGGCGGGATCGGATCGCCTGCCTTCGCCCCCCGCGAGGAGCAGATAAGGGTCGCCGAGAACGTCCTGGCCACCCAGGGCATCGGGGCCTGGCCGAAATGCGGCGCCCGCGGTGGGATGCCGACAGCCTGGGCGGCACCCACCGCCCCGACGGGCTGCCAGACGGTGCGCCCGGGTGCCGTGCTGGGCATCTTCGACCTACGCCGGATCTGCACGACCTTCCTCGACCCGCTGGGTGCCTTCGGCGTTCCGCACTGACCTCAGCGCACCGGGGTGAAGGCCCCGCGCGCTGCGATCGAGGCCAGGTGCCGTGTCAATACGAACTCGGGTACCAACACGGACGCCCGCGTGGCCGCGGCGCTGAGTACCTCCGGACGCAGGTTCACCACCCGGCCGATGAACTGTGACTCGCGCACGATCGCCATGGCCCGCTTCCGGCGCAGGGCCGCGAATCGGGCGAAGGCAGTCGGCAGATCCGGCTCCCGAACCGCGAGGCCGGCCAGTGTGGCGGCATCCTCCAGCCCCTGGCAGCCGCCCTGGCCGAGATGCGGGCGCATCGGATGAGCGGCGTCCCCGGCGATCACCACCGGCCCCCGGGCCCAGCAACGGGCGGGGGCCCGGTCGTAGAGATCGTTGCGCAGTACCTGATCGGGATCGGTCGTGGCGAGCAGTGTCGGGAGCGGCTCCGCCCACGACGTGAAGGTCCTTCTCAGGTGGGCCAACTCTCCATCGGAGGCCGCGTGGCCGCGGGGTGCGCGCTGGGTGGCGAACCAGTATGTGTGCTCGGCGCCCAGCGGCACATGCCCGACCAGCAACCCGGAGCCGTGCGTTTCGCCCGACAGTTCGGGATCGAGCGGGCAGGCGGCCACCGCGCGCCAGGCGGTGTAGCCGGCGTAGCGGCGGGGCAGCGGCCCGTTCAGGTGGCGGGCCACCACGGAGTCGACGCCGTCCGCGCCGACTACGCCCGCCTCCTCGCGAACCGAGCCGTCGGAGAACGTGACGCGTACGCCGGAGGCGTCGACCTCGAGGCGCTCGGCGGTGAGCTCGCACTGGACGGTCCCCGGAGTCAGCGCTCGGGTCAGGATCTCGGTCAGCGTCGCGCGCCTGATCACCACCAACGGTTCGCCCAGCGCCCGGGTGAACCGTTGCGCCGCCGGTCGGCGAAGCCAGGAGCCGTCGGGCCGGCGCAGTGCCCCTGCGGTGACCCGGCCGCCTGCAGCGCGCACCTGGTCGCCGAGGCCGATCTCGTCGAGCGCGGCCAACGCGTTGGGCCAGAGGCTGATTCCCGCACCGGGCGTGACATCGCCGCGCGCTTCTGCCACGCACACCTCAAACCCCTGCCGCTGCAATGCGACTGCGGTGGCCAAGCCGGTGATACCCGCACCGACGACGAGGACGGACGCTGCCATCGGTCAAATCTAGCCCGATGGTTTCGGGGGGCCGCCACGGGCAAAGTTGGGATCGGTAGCCTTCCAGCGTCCGCACAGTGTGTGTACAGGTTTCCCGGCCGAACTCGCTGGGATGAGATGAATGAGAGGTCTGATGAAACTCACCCGCTTCGGTATCGCCCTGAGCGCCGCGGCTGTTGCCGTCTCCGCACTGAGCGGTTGCTCGAAGGCCACCGAACTAAGGGACGCGGCGGCCGGGGCTGCCGAAAAGGTGGTCTCCTCGGGGACCGAGAAGATCACTGAAGCAGTCTCGGGCAACCTGTTCACCGCGGAGGGCATCGACAACGCCTATGCGGCGATCGGCGAAAAAGTCGGCGCCAACCCGATGCAGGTCGTCGAGATCAATATCGCGCCAGGGGTGCTGAGCGTCGAGGCGGTCGATCCGAAAGCGCCGACCGAACTGAACCAGTGGAGCTACACATCCGGGGCGGTAGGACCGTCGCGTCCCATCGACTACGACGAGGACACCGAGGCTCTGCAGCAGAATCTCTTCGCCACCGCCGACGTGCCCTCCAGCGCGATCGCCGCGGCGATCGACGGTGCAGTGGCAGCCAGTGAGGTCAAGGACGGCAAGGTCCAGACGGTGAGCATCAAGCGCAACATGCCGTTCGATGAGAACGTGATCATCTTCATCAACGTCCAGGGCGAGCGCAGCAGCAAGCAGGTGCGGGCGGACGTCACCGGAAAGGTCACCGAGGTGGTCTGACCGACGCGCATCCCGCGGCCCGTACCGGACTCCGGTGCGGGCCGCGCCGTTACGGTGGGGAGCCATGACGGTGTTCGACGATCTCGACAGCTACCTTGCGTTGCCCCGGGTGTCAGGGCTTGCGGTGTCACCTGATGGCTCCCGACTGGTCACCACGGTCAGCGCGCTCAACGACAAGGGCACCGAATTCCTCAGCGCAATATGGGAATTGGATCCCACCGGCGTGGAACCGCCGCGCCGGTTGACCCATGGCGTGAAGGGGGAGTCCGCGCCGGCGTTCACCGCCGAGGGGGACCTGCTGTTCATCGCGGCGCGGCCAGGCGACGATGAGGACAAACCGCCCGCCGCGTTGTGGCGTCTACCCCGGGTGGGCGGCGAGGCGTCCGAATTCGTGGCCATGCCCGGTGGTGTCAACGGTGCGGCGAGCGCCCGGGCTGCCGACGCCACGGTGGTGACCGCGCCTCTGCTGCCGTCGTCGACCGGCGTCGTCGACGACAAGGCCCGACGCGAGGCGCGCAAGGACAACAAAGTGTCGGCGATCCTGCACACCGGCTATCCGGTCCGGCACTGGGATCACGATCTCGGCCCGGACCAACCCCACCTCTTCGACGCCGACGGGCAGCGGGATCTGACCGCCGACCCGGGCGCGGCGTTGCGGGAGACGACCTTCGATCTCAGCGCCGATGGCGGATTCGTGGTGACGTCCTGGCAGGCGCCGGGCCCTGGCACGGCCCTACGGGTGGTCCTGGTGCGTATCGACCGGGTCACCGGCGAACGCACCATCATCGCCGAAGAACCCGGGGCCGACCTGGAACGCCCCGCGATCGCACCGGATGGCAGCGCTTTGGCCTTCACCCGCGAAACCCATTCCACTCCCACCTCGCCACCGCGGATCACGCTGTGTTGCATGCGATTCGGTGACGAGCCGGTGGAGCTGACAGCGGCCTGGGATCGCTGGCCGTCGTCGGTGACATGGACGGCGGACTCGTCTGCGCTGATCGTGACGGCCGACGACGGCGGACGCGGGCCGATTTTCTCCGTCGATCCCTTATCGGGGACGGTGACGCGACTGACCCACGACGATTTCACCTACACCGACGTACGACCCGCACCCGGCGGAGTGATCTATGCCCTGCGCAGCTCGTATGCCGTGCCGGCGCACCCGGTGCGGATCGACGCGGACGGCACTGTCACCGAGATCCCGTGCCACGACGCACCCGAACTGCCGGGCACGCTGACCGAGGTCACCGCGACCGCGGACGACGGCACACCGATCCGGTCCTGGCTCACGCTGCCCGCGGGGGACGAGCCTGCCCCGCTGGTCCTCTGGATTCACGGCGGTCCGCTGGGCAGTTGGAACTGCTGGCACTGGCGGTGGAACCCGTGGCTACTCACCGCACTGGGCTATGCGGTGCTGATGCCGGACCCGGGGCTGTCCACCGGCTACGGCCAGGACTTCATCTCCCGGGGCTGGGGCGCCTGGGGTGCCGAGCCCTACACCGACCTGATGGCCGCCACGGATGCCGCGTGCGCACATCCGCGCGTCGATGCCTCACGCACCGCCGCGATGGGCGGGTCCTTCGGCGGCTACATGGCCAACTGGATCGCCGGGCACACCGACCGGTTCGACGCGATCGTCACACATGCCGGCCTGTGGGCTCTGGACCAGTTCGGACCCACCACCGACGGTGCCTACTGGTGGGCCCGGGAAATGACTCCCGAGATGGCCCAGCACAATTCGCCGCACCTGTTCGTCGGTGAGATCACCACGCCGATGCTGGTGATCCACGGCGACAAGGACTATCGCGTACCGATCGGTGAGGCGTTGCGGCTGTGGTACGAGCTGCTCACGTTTTCGGGGCTGCCTGCCGACGAGAACGGTGAAAGCCGGCACCGGTTCCTCTACTACCCGACCGAGAACCACTGGGTGCTGGCCCCGCAGCACGCCAAGATCTGGTACCAGGTGGTGAGCGCATTCCTGGGGGAGCAGCTGCGCGGCGAACCGATGCAGCTGCCCGAACTGCTCGGGTAGCGTCGAGATCGTGACACAGCGTGAGTTCGACCTGGTGCTGTATGGCGCCACAGGATTTGCCGGAAAACTGACCGCTGAATACCTCGCCAGGGCCGGGGGAGCGGCCCGGATCGCCTTGGCCGGCCGGTCCGAGGAGAGATTGCGGGCCATCCGCGACGGTCTGGGGCCCGACGCGCAATCGTGGCCGTTGGTGACCGCCGACGCGACGGCGCAAGCCTCCCTCGACGCGATGGCCGCGCGTACCCAGGTTGTGGTGACCACGGTCGGTCCTTACGCGCGCTACGGAATGCCGTTGGTCGCGGCCTGCGCTGCCGCCGGCACCGACTACGCCGATCTCACCGGTGAGACGACATTCATCCGCGACAGCATCGACCTGCATCACAAGCAGGCGGTCGACACCGGCGCGCGGATCGTTCATTCGTGCGGATTCGATTCGGTGCCATCCGATCTCACGGTGTACGCGCTGTATCAGCGGGCCCTCGCGGACGGCGCGGGCGAACTCGGCGACACGAACCTGGTGGTGCGCAGTTTCGCCGGCGGCGTGTCGGGCGGCACCGTGGCTTCGATGCTGGAACTGCTCGACACGCTGTCCTCCGATCCGGAGGCCAGAGCGCTGATGAACGATCCGTACACACTCAGCCCCGACCGTGGCGCGGAGCCCGAACTCGGTGCTCAACCCGACGTGCGGTGGCACCGCGGCGGTGAGATCGCTCCCGAGCTCGCCGGCTACTGGACCGGTGCATTTGCCATGGCTGCGCCGAACACTCGAATTGTGCGGCGCAGCAACGCATTGCTGGACTACGCCTACGGGCGCCGGTTCGAGTATGCCGAACAGATGAGTGTGGGCCGTTCATTCGCCGCGCCGGTGGTCGCAGCCGTGGTCACCGGAGCCAACGCCCTCACCTTGGGGATGGGCGGCCGCTACTTCAACCGACTGCCCAGCGGCCTGGTCGAGCGATTGGTTCCCAAGCCGGGAACAGGTCCCAGCGAGCGGGCCCGCGAGCAGGGCCACTACCGCGTCGAGACCTACACCACGACCACAACTGGCGCCCGGTACGTGACAAGCATGGCGCAGCAAGGAGACCCCGGATACAAGTCGACCGCGGTGTTGCTCGGCGAGTGCGGGCTCGCGCTGGCCACCGACCGTGATGCGCTCTCGGAACGGCGCGGTGTGCTGACACCGGTGGCCGCGATGGGGGACGTCCTGCTCACCCGATTACCGGCGGCCGGGGTGTCGCTGGAAACCACCGCCCTGAGCTGAGCCGGCTCAACATGAATGGATCAGCCTGGGTCGAACACCTGTGGGCCAAGATCACATTCGACTAGTGTCGGTTGCGACGACTTCCAGTACGCCAGCAACGAAGGTGGGATAGAAAAATGGCCGGTCTCGACGATCTCTTCGCGCAGATCCCCGTGGCGGATATTGCCAGCAAGCTCGGCGCAGATGAAGGCGAGGTGAGCGCCGCCATCAAGACCCTGGTTCCGGCCCTGGTCGGCGGTGTGGCAGAGAACGTACAAGCAGACAACATCGATTCGAGTGACCTCGAGTCCGCAGTCTCGGCGCAGGGCGCCAGCGGCCTGCTCGACGGTGGAGTCAGTGTCGACCAGGTCGACGCCAACGAGGGCAACCAGATCGTTTCGAAGATCTTCGGCGGCAACGACAGCAACCAGGTCGCATCGGCGTTGGCCGGCACCGGTGCCGGCGGCGGTGATCTGATCAAGAAGCTGCTGCCGATCCTGGCGCCCATCGTCCTGGCCTACATCGGCAAGCAGTTCGCGCAGAAGAATGCCGCGCCGGCTGAAGCGGCCCCGCAGGCTTCCGGCGGCGGGCTCGGCGACATCCTCGGCAGCATCCTGGGCGGCGCGACCGGTGGCGGCGCTGCCGCCAACAACCCGCTGGGCAGCATCCTGGGCAGTGTGCTCGGCGGCGGTGGCGGCCAGGGCAATGCCATCGGCGAGATCCTCGGCGGCCTGCTCGGCGGTAAGAAGTAGACGTACCACCACCCAGCGCCAGAGCCTCCGACGCCCAGCGAACGCACCGGGCATCGGGGGCTTTCGCGTATTCGGCCCCGTCCTTCTTAGAATGGCTCGGTGACCCCCACCCCTGACAATCGTGCCGATGCCCTCCCCAAATCCTGGGATCCGGGCGCGGTAGAAGCTGACCTCTACCAGGGCTGGGTCGATGCCGGATACTTCACCGCCGATCCGGCCAGCGAAAAGCCGCCCTACTCGATCGTGCTGCCGCCGCCCAACGTGACCGGCAGCCTGCACATGGGCCACGCGCTCGACCACACGCTGATGGATGCTCTGACGCGCCGCAAGCGCATGCAGGGTTTCGAGGTGTTGTGGCTGCCCGGCATGGATCACGCCGGCATCGCCACCCAGACCGTGGTGGAAAAGCAGCTCGCCGTCGACGGCAAGACCAAGGAAGACTTCGGCCGCGAGCTGTTCGTCGAGAAGGTCTGGGACTGGAAGCGCGAATCCGGCGGCACCATCGGCGGGCAGATGCGCCGCCTCGGTGACGGCGTGGACTGGAGCCGCGACCGCTTCACCATGGACGAGGGCCTGTCGCGTGCCGTGCGCACCATCTTCAAGCGGCTATTCGATGCCGGGCTGATCTATCAGGCCGAGCGCCTGGTCAACTGGTCACCCGTGCTGGAGACCGCGATCAGCGACCTCGAGGTCAAGTACGAAGACGTCGAGGGTGAGTTGGTCTCGTTCCGCTACGGCTCGATGAACGACGACGAGCCCCACATCATCGTGGCGACCACCCGGGTCGAGACCATGCTCGGTGACACGGCGATCGCGGTGCACCCTGACGACGAGCGGTACCGCCACCTGGTCGGCAAGACCCTGCCGCACCCGTTCGTCGAACATGAGATGATCATTGTGGCCGACACCCACGTCGACCCCGAATTCGGTACCGGCGCAGTCAAAGTCACCCCCGCGCACGATCCCAACGACTTCGAGATCGGGTTGCGCCATCAGCTGCCGATGCCGACGATCATGGATACGAAGGGCCGGATCGCCGACACCGGAACGCAATTCGACGGCATGGACCGGTTCGAGGCGCGCGTCAAGGTGCGCGAGGCACTGGCCGACCAGGGCCGGATCGTCGCCGAGAAGCGGCCCTACCTGCACAGCGTCGGGCACTCCGAGCGCAGCGGCGAGCCCATCGAGCCCCGGCTGTCGCTGCAGTGGTGGGTCAAGGTGGACGGCCTGGCCAAGGCGGCCGGTGACGCGGTGCGCAACGGCGACACCGTGATTCACCCGCCGAGCCTGGAGCCGCGCTGGTTCGCCTGGGTGGACAACATGCACGACTGGTGTATTTCCCGGCAGCTGTGGTGGGGCCACCGCATCCCGATCTGGCACGGCCCCAACGGCGAGACCGTGTGCGTGGGCCCCGACGAGGCCCCGCCGGCGGGCTGGGAGCAAGACCCAGACGTGCTCGACACCTGGTTCTCCTCGGCACTGTGGCCGTTCTCCACCATGGGCTGGCCCGACCACACGCCCGATCTGGCCAAGTTCTATCCCACCTCGGTGCTGGTCACCGGCTACGACATCCTGTTCTTCTGGGTGGCCCGGATGATGATGTTCGGCACCTTCGTGGGCGATGACCCGGCGATCACCTTCGATGGTGCCCGGGGGGCGCAGGTGCCGTTCGAGAACGTCTTCCTGCACGGCCTGATCCGCGACGAGTTCGGCCGCAAGATGAGCAAGTCGCGCGGCAACGGCATCGACCCGCTGGATTGGGTGGAGAAGTTCGGGGCCGACGCCCTGCGATTTACTTTGGCCCGCGGTGCCAGCCCCGGCGGTGATCTGTCCATCGGTGAGGACCACGCCAGGGCCTCGCGTAATTTCGCGACCAAGCTGTTCAACGCGACCCGCTTCGCGCTGATGAACGGGGCGGCTTCCGCTCCGCTGCCCGGGATCGCCGAGCTGACCGACGCCGACCGCTGGATCCTGGGCCGGCTCGAAGAGGTCCGTGCCGAGGTGGATGCCGCACTCGACAGCTATGAGTTCAGCCGGGCCTGTGAATCGCTGTACCACTTCGCCTGGGATGAGTTCTGTGACTGGTATGTCGAGCTCGCCAAGGTCCAGCTGAACGAGGGCGTCACTCATACGACTGCGGTTCTGGCCGCCGTGCTCGACGCGCTGCTCAAGCTGTTGCATCCCGTCATGCCGTTCGTCACCGAGACGTTGTGGAAGACGCTCACCGACGGCGAGTCGATCGTCATCGCGCAGTGGCCGCAGGCTTCCGGAATGGCCCTCGATCCGCTTGCGACACAACACATTGCCGACATGCAGAAGCTGATCACCGAGGTGCGTCGCTTCCGTAGCGATCAGGGGCTGGCCGACCGGCAGCGCGTTCCGGCGCGGCTGTCGGCGATCAGTGAGGCCGGCCTGACCGAGCAACTGCCGGCCGTCACGGCCCTTGCCTGGCTGACCGATGCCGCGGACGGGTTCACGCCTTCGGCCTCGGTCGAGGTGCGTCTGACGCAGGCCACGGTGCTCGTCGAGGTGGACACCTCGGGCACCGTCGATGTCGCGGCCGAGCGACGCCGGCTGGAAAAGGATCTGGCCGCCGCGCAGAAGGAACTGGCCACCACCACGGCCAAACTCGGCAACGAGGCATTCCTGTCCAAGGCGCCGGAGAATGTTGTCGACAAGATTCGGGGCCGTCAGCAGCTGGCCGGCGAAGAGGTCGAGCGGATCACCGCCCGCCTGGCGGCGCTGCGATGAGCGCCTGCGCGAAGAACCGAGAATCCAGGTGACAGACCCGATTCCAACACCGGATGAGATCGCCGCGCTCCTGCAGGTCGAGCACCTGCTCGATCAGCGCTGGCCCGAGACCAAGCTGGACCCCAGCACGGCGCGTATCGCCGCCCTGCTGGAGCTGCTGGGCTCACCGCAGCGGGCCTACCCGTCGATCCATGTCACGGGGACCAACGGCAAGACGTCGGTGGCACGCCTCATCGACGCGTTGCTGATCGCCCTGCACCGGCGTACCGGACGGACCACCAGCCCGCACCTGCAATCCGCGGTCGAGCGCATCTCGATCGACGGAAAGCCCATCAGCCCAGCGCAATACGTCGAGACGTACCGTGAGATCGAGCCGTTCGTGGAACTGGTGGACCAGCAGTCCGAAGCTGCCGATGGCCCGAAAATGAGCAAGTTCGAAGTCCTGACCGCGATGGCGTTCGCGGCCTTCGCCGACGCGCCGGTCGATGTCGCCGTGATCGAGGTCGGCATGGGCGGACGGTGGGATGCCACCAACGTCGTCAATGCCCCGGTCGCGGTGATCACCCCGATCGGCATCGACCACACCGACTATCTGGGTGACACGATCACCGCGATCGCGGGGGAGAAGGCCGGCATCATCACCCGGCAACCCGACGCACTGGTGCCGACCGACACGGTTGCGGTCATCGCCAAGCAGGTTCCCGAGGCCATGGAGGTTCTGCTCGAAGAGACGGTGCGCGCCGACGCGGCCGTCGCTCGCGAGGACTCCGAATTCGCGGTGCTGTCCAGGCAGGTCGCCATCGGCGGCCAGGTGCTGGAGCTGCAGGGCCTGGGCGGGGTGTATTCCGAGATCTTCCTGCCGCTGCACGGTGAGCATCAGGCCCACAACGCCGTTCTCGCACTGGCCGCGGTCGAGGCGTTCTTCGGCGCCGGCGCGGACCGCCAACTCGACGTGGACGCCGTCCGGGCCGGCTTCGCGGCGGTGGAGAGCCCCGGCCGTATGGAGCGGATGCGAAGTGCGCCAACGGTTTTCATCGATGCGGCACACAATCCCGCCGGTGCCGCGGCATTGGCGCAGACCCTGCAGCAGGAGTTCGACTTCCGCTTCCTGGTCGGGGTGGTATCGGTGATGGGGGACAAGGACGCCGCAGGCATCCTGAACGCACTGGAGCCCGTGTTCGACCAGATCGTGGTCACCCACAACGGTTCACCACGGGCGATGGATGTCGAGTCGTTGGCATCGCTGGCGGAGGAGCGTTTCGGTCAGGATCGGGTGATCACCGCCACGACGCTGCCGGATGCCATCGAAACCGCAACCGCCCTGGTCGAAGAATCCGGGGAAGACGAAGGACTGTCCGGGGCGGGCATGGTGATCACCGGTTCGGTGGTGACCGCCGGCGTGGCCCGGACCCTGTTCGGACGGGACCCGCAGTGACCGATCAGACCCCTGGTGACAACACGCCGAGCGAAAGGCCGGCACCGCCGGACCCCTGGAAGAGCTTTCGCGGGGTGATGGCCGGGACGCTGATCCTGGAAGCGATCGTCGTATTGCTGGCACTACCGGTGGTCGGTGTCAGTGGCGTAGGGCTTACTTGGACGTCGGGCGGATTCGTGGTCGGCCTGGCCGTCGTCTTGATCCTGATGTCGGGGATCCAGGGCCGGCCCTGGGCCATCTGGGCGAACCTGGGTATCCAGCTGGTCGTGATCGCCGGTGCGCTGGTCCATGGCGCGATCGGGTTCATCGGCGTGATCTTCGCCGTGGTGTGGCTGCTGATCGTGTACCTGCGCAGTGAGGTCAAACGCAGGCAGGATCGTGGCCTGTTGCCCGGTCAGCAACCGCCCAGCGAATAGCCGTGCGGTAGCGGGGCCACAGGGCGGACTCCGTCGGGGGCCCGCGATGGCGCGGCCCGGTTACCGACCGGTACGCTCACTGCTCGTGACTGAGCAGACCCTTGTGTTGATCAAGCCCGACGGCGTGCAGCGCCACCTGGTCGGAGAGATCCTCGGCCGGATCGAGCGCAAGGGTCTGACCCTGGCGGCGCTCGAACTGAAGAACGTCAGCGTCGAGCTGGCCAAGCAGCATTACGCCGAGCACGACGGCAAGCCGTTCTTCGACTCGCTGCTGGAGTTCATCACCTCCGGACCCGTCGTCGCCGCCATCGTGGAGGGACCGCGCGCTATCGCGGCGTTCCGTCAGATCGCCGGTGGCACCGACCCGGTGGAGAAGGCTGTGCCCGGCACCATCCGCGGTGACCTGGCGCTTGTGACCCAGGACAACCTCGTGCACGGATCGGATTCGCCGGAGTCGGCGGCCCGTGAGATCGCCCTTTGGTTCCCTGGCGAAGCCTCCGCTGGATAACCTTCTCGCAGTCTGGTCTGTACCGCGTCAGTGATGTGGGATACTGGTTGCGGGTAGCCGGCCTCAACCGAGGCTGGACACCCGAATGAAGACTTCGACGAGCGCGACCACCGCAATCCGGTGCGGCGCGGGCCGTCCAGCCATCATTCAGCCAGGCACCGGGTGGGTTCGGTAGCGAACCGCCCGGAGCGAGACCACAACAAGCCCGGGGAAAGTGTCCCGGGCCAATAGCGG
Organism: Mycobacterium sp. IDUB_9; assembly: GCF_055419505.1. NCBI lineage: Bacteria > Bacillati > Actinomycetota > Actinomycetes > Mycobacteriales > Mycobacteriaceae > Mycobacterium > Mycobacterium sp. IDUB_9. Next base: position 78,498 of record NZ_JBVAXU010000008.1, read on the forward strand.
AAGCCCTCGCGTGGCCGCGTCGTTACGACGCGCCCGGGGGCTTGAGGAGAATTCGTGGCCGAAGATGCCCAGAATGACGACCTATCAACCCAGACTCCGCAGCAGGAGGGACTGCCCGAGCGGCTGAGAGTCCACTCCCTGGCTCGGGTGCTCGGCACCACGAGCAGGCGGGTGCTCGACGCCCTGGCTGAGTTCGACGGGCGCCAGCGCAGTGCGCATTCCACGATCGACAAGGTTGACGCCGAGCGGGTGCGTGACGCACTCGCCCTCGAAGCAGCCGAGCCGGCGCCCGTTGAGCAGGCGGAACCGGTCCAGGTCGAGGCCGTCAGTGTCGCCGTGATCGAGACCTCAGCTGAAGCCCCGGCGGCCGAAACCCAGCTGGCGGCCGAGGCCGACGCCGTCCTGGTGGGCGATGAACCTGAGTCGCGCTTGATCCTGGAGACCGCGAACATCCCCTCGGTCCGGGAAGCTCACTCCGAGCGGGCCGATTACCTGCCGCTGTTCGTCGCGCCGCAGCCCGTCAGCTTTGTGCCGGTGCGTGTCCAAGAAGACGACGACGAGGACGATGACGGCGATGACGGCAGCGATGCCGACACCGACTCCGATATCGACGACGAGCAGGCGGATCGCCCCGCCGCGCGTCGACGCCGTCGGGGCCGTCGGGGCCGCGGTCGGGGCCGCGGCGAGCAGAGCGATGAGAACGGGGACGGCCCGGATTCCGATATCGACAACGCCGATGATCAGAGCGACTCCGGCGACCAGGATTCCGATGACGACTCCGATGAGTCGGACGACAGCAACGACGAGGACACCACGGGCGGCGATGGAAACAGCCGTCGTCGGCGTCGTCGTCGGCGTCGCAAGTCCGGATCCGGTGACAACGACGACGCGACCTCGCCGGATGACCCGCCCAACACTGTCGTGCACGAGCGTGCACCCCGGCCCGAGCGGTCGGGCAAGAGCAGCGATGACTCGGAGATCCAGGGGATCAGCGGATCGACCCGACTCGAGGCCAAGCGTCAGCGCCGCCGTGATGGCCGCGACGCCGGCCGGCGTCGTCCCCCGATCCTGAGCGAGGCCGAGTTCCTGGCCCGGCGTGAGGCCGTCGAGCGGACGATGATCGTGCGCGACAAGGTCCGCACCGAACCGCCGCACGAAGGCGCCCGCTACACGCAGATCGCGGTGCTGGAAGATGGCGTCGTCGTCGAGCACTTCGTGACCTCGGCGGCCCAGACGTCGCTGGTCGGCAACATCTACCTCGGCATCGTGCAGAACGTGCTGCCCTCGATGGAGGCCGCCTTCGTCGACATCGGCCGCGGCCGCAACGGTGTGCTCTACGCCGGTGAGGTGAACTGGGAGGCTGCCGGACTCGGTGGCGCCCAACGCAAGATCGAGCAGGCCCTCAAGCCGGGCGACTACGTCGTCGTCCAGGTCAGCAAGGATCCGGTGGGGCACAAGGGCGCCCGGCTCACCACGCAGGTGTCGCTGGCCGGGCGTTACCTGGTCTACGTGCCGGGTGCCTCCTCCACCGGCATCAGCCGCAAGCTGCCTGACACCGAACGCCAGCGGCTCAAGGAGATCCTCAAAGAGGTCGTTCCTGCCAATGCGGGCGTGATCATCCGCACCGCGTCGGAGGGCGTCAAAGAAGAGGACATCCGCTCCGACGTCGAGCGGCTACAGCAGCGCTGGACCGAGATCGAGGCCAAGTCCGTCGAGGTCACCGGCAAGAAGGCCGGCGCGGCCGTTGCGCTCTACGAAGAGCCCGATGTTCTGGTCAAGGTCATCCGTGACCTGTTCAACGAGGATTTCTCCGGCCTGATCGTCTCCGGTGACGAGGCCTGGGACACGATCAACAAGTACGTGAACACCGTCGCCCCCGACCTGATGGGCCGGCTCACGAAGTACGAACCTGCCGGTGGTGCCGAGGCTCCCGACGTATTCGCCGTGCACCGCATCGACGAGCAGTTGGCCAAGGCATTGGATCGCAAGGTGTGGCTGCCCTCGGGTGGCACGCTGGTCATCGACCGCACCGAGGCGATGACCGTCGTCGATGTCAACACCGGCAAGTTCACCGGTGCCGGCGGCAACCTCGAGCAGACCGTCACCCGCAACAACCTGGAAGCTGCCGAGGAGATCGTGCGGCAACTGCGGCTGCGCGACATCGGCGGCATCGTGGTCATCGACTTCATCGACATGGTCCTCGAATCGAACCGGGATCTGGTGCTCCGCAGGCTGACCGAGGCGCTGGGCCGCGACCGCACGCGCCATCAGGTGTCCGAGGTGACTTCGCTGGGCCTGGTGCAGCTGACCCGAAAGCGGTTGGGTACGGGTCTGATCGAGGCGTTCTCGACGTCCTGCCCGCACTGCGCAGGCCGCGGCATCGTGCTGCACGGTGACCCGATCGACACGGCCTCACCATCGAACGCCGGCCGCAAGACCGAATCCGCCGGTGGCGGTGGCGGTGGCCGCCGGAGTAAGCGCGGCAAGCGGGCCAATGCCCGTCCGGAGCCCGAAGAGGTGCCGGTCGTCAAGGTGCCCGACCACCCGGCCGGCGAACACCCGATGTTCAAGGCCATGGCTGCGGCGAACGGTCGCCCCGAAGACGACGAAGGTCATGAGGGCCACGAGGGCTTCGACGAGCACGCCGCCGCGACGCATGACGGCGAGGGCGACGAGGGCGACGAGCAGGCGACGTCCGAACACCCGGATGTGACCGACGAATCTCCCGACGGCGAGTTCGACACGCAGGACGCCGACGAGTCCGAGGAATCCGACGAGGAACCGGACGAGGACGAAGACGAGATCGACCTCGACGATGAGGACCTCGACGACGACGAAGAGGACCTCGTCGACGACGAAGAGGACTCGGATGACGAAGACGAGGACGACTCGGAGGACGAGGACGACGAGTTCGAGGACTCCGATGAGCCCGAAGAGGACGTCTACCAGGCACCGGAGCCCGTGGTGGTGAAGGTGCCACCGAGCCGCGGCCGCACTCGTCGACGTGCCGCAGCCAGGCCCGCGGGGCCGCCCGCCCACGAGTAGAGGGCGGTTTGACCCTCTACCCGCTGGTCAAGTACCCTTGACCAGTTGTCTCCAGTGCCTGCGGTAGTCGCAGGCCGGTGACGGCGGGGCATCCCGCCACCCAAGACCCGCGCACGCACCGACCGGTAGCGCGCGCCCGCAGAGAGCAGCAGAGCAGAGGACACGATGGCGACATACGCAATCGTCAAGACCGGCGGCAAGCAGTACAAGGTTGCCGTCGGTGACGTGGTGAAGGTTGAGAAGCTCGACTCCGAGCCTGGCGCGTCGGTATCACTGCCCGTCGCGCTGGTGGTCGACGGTGCCAAGGTCACCAGCAAGTCTGATGACCTGGCCAAGGTCGCCGTGACCGGCGAGGTGCTGGAGCACACCAAGGGTCCCAAGATCCGCATCCACAAGTTCAAGAACAAGACCGGCTACCACAAGCGCCAGGGGCACCGTCAGCAGCTGACCGTGCTCAAGGTCACCGGCATCAAGTAACGAGGGAGCGTACTAATGGCACACAAGAAGGGCGCTTCCAGCTCTCGTAACGGTCGCGATTCCGCAGCACAGCGGCTCGGCGTGAAGCGGTTCGGCGGTCAGGTCGTCAAGGCCGGCGAGATCCTCGTCCGCCAGCGCGGCACTCACTTCCACCCCGGCGTCAACGTCGGTCGTGGTGGCGATGACACGCTGTTCGCGCTGTCCCCGGGCTCCGTGGAGTTCGGTTCCAAGCGTGGCCGCAAGCACGTGAACATTGTTCCCGTGCCGCGCCCGGAGGCCTGAGACTCCGAGGATTCTCCGCGAATGTGAAGCAGCTGCGAGTTCTCGATAGGACTATCGCAATAGCTTCACATTCGACGGAGAGGATGTCCGATGCCCCGGTTTGTCGACCGCGTCGTGATCCATGCGAGCGCAGGCAACGGCGGCCACGGCTGCGCGTCGGTGCACCGCGAGAAATTCAAACCCCTCGGCGGTCCTGACGGCGGCAATGGTGGTCGCGGCGGCAGCATCGTGCTCGTCGTGGATCCCCAGGTTCACACCCTGCTGGACTTCCACTTTCATCCCCATGTCGTCGCGCCCTCGGGTAAACCGGGCGCAGGCAGCAACCGTGACGGTGCTACCGGCGACGATCTGATGGTCCGAGTGCCGGACGGCACCGTGGTGCTCGATGAGAACGGCCGCATGCTGGCCGATCTGGTCGGTGCCGGTACCCGTTTCGAGGCCGCGGCCGGTGGTCGCGGTGGCCTCGGTAACGCCGCACTCGCTTCCCGGGCCCGCAAGGCACCCGGCTTTGCGCTGCTCGGTGAGAAGGGCCAGACCCGTGACCTCACCCTCGAGCTCAAGACCGTCGCCGATGTCGGCCTGATCGGCTTCCCCTCGGCAGGCAAATCGTCTCTGGTGTCGACCATTTCGGCGGCCAAGCCCAAGATCGCCGACTACCCGTTCACCACACTGGCGCCCAACCTGGGCGTGGTGTCGGCCGGGGACAACACCTTCACCGTCGCCGACGTTCCGGGTCTGATCCCGGGCGCGTCCGAGGGCCGTGGCCTCGGCCTGGAATTCCTGCGCCACCTTGAGCGCTGCGCGGTGCTCGTGCACGTCGTCGACTGCGCCACCCTGGAACCCGGGCGTGACCCGATCTCCGACATCGAAGCGCTGGAGGCCGAACTCGCGGCGTACACCCCGACGTTGCAAGGCGATTCGACCCTGGGCGACCTGGCATCGCGGCCCCGTGCGGTGGTGCTCAACAAGATCGACGTTCCCGATGCCCGCGAGTTGGCCGACTTTGTGCGTGAAGAGGTGCAGTCCCAGTTCGGCTGGCCGGTGTACGAGATCTCGACAGTCAACCGCGATGGTTTGCGGCCGTTGATCTTTGCATTGTGGGAGATGGTGAAGGCGTATCGCGATGCGCAACCCGAGGTGGTGCCCAGGCGTCCGGTGATCCGTCCGATCGCGGTCGACGAGAGCGGCTTCACCGTGGAATCGGACGGGCACGGTGGATTTTTGGTGCGCGGTACCCGTCCCGAGCGCTGGATCGCCCAGACCAACTTCGACAACGACGAGGCCGTCGGGTACCTCGGTGACCGGTTGGCACGGTTGGGCGTCGAGGACGCGCTGTGGAAGAAGGGCGCCAAGCCCGGTTGCGCCGTGACCATCGGCGATATGACCTTCGACTGGGAACCGCAGACCCCCGCCGGTGTCGACATGCCGCTCACCGGGCGTGGTACCGACATCCGGCTTGAGCAGACCGACCGGATCGGTGCTGCCGAACGTAAGGTGGCGCGGCGCGAACGGCGCCAGCCCGGGAGTGACGACGAGTGACGAGTGCAGGCTCGGCGCCCTCGGTACATCGGGACGCGGTCCGGACCGCACGCCGGGTCGTCGTCAAGATCGGCACCACCGCGCTGACCACTCCGTCCGGGGTGTTCGACGCCGGCCAGCTCGCGGTCTTGGTCGAGGCCATCGAAGGCCGGATGCGCGCCGGCTCTGATCTGGTGATCGTGTCCTCGGGTGCCATCGCCGCCGGAATCGAGCCGCTCGGGTTGTCCAAGCGCCCAACCGATCTGGCCACCAAGCAGGCGGCGGCCAGCGTCGGGCAGGTAGCCCTGGTCAACGCCTGGAGTTCAGCCTTCGCCGTCTACAACCGTACGGTGGGGCAGGTACTGCTGACCGCTCAGGACATTGCGATGCGGGTGCAGCACAACAACGCTCAGCGCACCCTGGATCGGCTGCGTGCCCTGCATGCGGTTGCGATCGTCAACGAGAACGACACGGTGGCCACCAATGAGATCAGGTTCGGTGACAACGACCGGCTTTCGGCGCTGGTGGCCCAGCTGGTCGGTGCCGACGCGCTGATCCTGCTGTCCGACATCGACGGCCTGTATGACGGTGATCCACGGAAAGCGTCCCCGGACAACCCGGCGCGCTTCATTTCTGAGGTTGGCGCGCAGGGGGATCTCGACGGGGTGGTGGCCGGCGGCGGCAGCAACCTGGGTACCGGCGGTATGGCCTCGAAGCTGTCCTCGGCGCTGTTGGCCGCCGATGCCGGGGTGCCGGTGCTGTTGGCCGCCGCCGCGGATGCCGGTGCGGCACTCAGTGACGCCTCGGTCGGCACCGTGTTCGCGCCGCGTCCCGAGCGGATGTCGGCGCGGCGGTTCTGGGTGCGCCACGCCGCGGAATCGCATGGGGCGCTGACCCTCGACGACGGTGCGGTGCGCGCGGTCGTCAAGCAGCGGCGCTCGCTGCTGCCTGCCGGGATCACGGCGGTCACGGGGCACTTCCACGGTGGTGATGTGGTGGACCTGAGAGCGCTCGACGGGGCGACCGTTGCGCGTGGTGTGGTGGCCTATGAAGCCTCGGAGCTGGCTGCGATCATCGGCCGCTCGACGCCCGATCTGCCCGCGGAGCTGCGTCGGCCCGCGGTCCATGCCGACGATCTGGTCGCCACCTGAGCGATTTCCAAAAATGACCGACCAGCTAGCCGAGCAATGCTCCCAGGACCGGCGCACGCGATGCCATGGCTCCGCCGTCAGATTCCCAGCGTTCTCGAGCGATGGACGTCTGCGTCTGCCATGCCCGGTCGCGCTCACTGGTCATGAGCAGTCCATCAACGCTGGCGGCGTTGTCCGGTTCAGCCGCGGTCATCATCGAGGAGTGGGCATCGTCGGGGTTGGTGTGCGGCGGGATCACCAACAGGGTCAGCCGATTGCCGTCGAGGCCGAGAACTTCAATGGTGTTGGTGGGTTGAAGCCGGTACCCGTCCAGGCGTACCGCGTGTCCTCCGGTGAGGAACTTTCGTGGCGCTCGGGCCCATGCCTTCAGGTGATACAACACCCGGTCGATGCGGCCCAGCCGGACCGAGAGCACCGCCAGTAGGTCGGGCAGTTCGGCGGTGAGGTCATCGGTGTGCGGCCACCATGCACCGTCGACATATCCGCTTTGGGGTCCCTTCGACTTCAACCGCAGTCGCGGTGTGTGCGCCGGCACGGTGGAGTTCTGATCGTTCTTGCGTGACTGTTGTGGCGTCATGGCGACGCTCCCGTCTCGGCCGGAATCGGCCCTACCCTGCAATTCAGCGATGACACGCCATAGTTCGCGTTGTCAATGCTCTTGGTGTTCCTTGCGGTTATCGCACCGCTGCTGGTGTGCCAGTCGGTTGTCGCGAGAACAGTCCGCAAATCGCGCTCTGCGGCGAATTATGTCGGTCACCCGTCGACCGTCGGCGGCTCGGCTGGCCGGAGGCTCTCCGGCTGTCAGGCTGTGCAACATCGCCGCGAGCAGCACCATCATGGACGCCACGACCCCGCACCTGGGGCAGCCGAAACGGACGCCACGTTACCTGTTTTTTGGACATTCATTGTCCGACCTCATCTGTACCGCTACGTCCAGTAGACGCTGGTTGACCGGCGCTGTCAATGACCGCGCACAGTCTGCCGATCGCGCGGCTCATCGATGTGGAATGCCCTTGTGCAGCAATAGTTTTGACTGCTACGGCGTTGGGGGCTCCAAGTAGAGGGCGCCCCAGATGATTTCGGTAAGCGTGTCGGCCAGCTCGGCGTCGTAGGTGCTCGGGTGTGAAGGCAGATTCTGATGGCAGGTCCGCTCGACCATCCAGGTCAAGGTGCTCGCGGTGGTGGCAGCAGGCAGTCGCGGTCTGATCGACCCGCCGGCCTGGCCGTCCTCGATCACCCTGGCGAGTTGGTCGGCGATCCCGGTCAGCAGCTCTCCGTAGGTCTGCCCGACGAGTGGGTCATAGCCCGACATCTCATTGAGTGCCATCAGCACCGGTTGGTGCCGACGGTAGCTGGCGATGATGCCGGACATGGCGGCGTGGACGTCGGCAGGGTCGCGCCGGGACGCGACACCCCACCATTGCTGGGCGGCGTCGCTGAGGTCACCGAACACCTGGGTGGCCAGGCGGCGCAGCAGGTGGCCCTTGTCCTCGAAGTAGATGTAGAAGCTGGCCCGCGAAATCCCGGCCTCGGTGGCCAGTTTGTCCACGCTGAGCTCGGTGAAACTGGTGCCGTCGGCCATCAGCCGGTCGGTCGCGTCGAGCAGTTGCCGTTCGATCCGCTCGCGGCGTTCCTCCCGGTTGGCCTGCGGTTTTCGCGTTACCGATGGCATGGGCCCAGAGTATCGGCTTCGGCCACACCTTGACTAGACATAGTGTCTAGACTTACTGTCGGCGACATGACTGTGTCGCCGATCACAACGAAGTCGTCGCGTCCGTATGACCCGATCGACATCTCGTCGAAGGCCTTCTGGTCCACCTCTGCCGGCGAGCGCGAGAAGTCCTTCGCGCAGTTGCGGGCCCGCCGGCCGGTCAGCTGGCACCGGCCGGTCGAGGAGACGCTCGTTCCCGATCCCGAGGATCCCGGCTTCTGGGCGCTCACCCGCCACGCCGACATTCTCACCGTCAGCCGGGACAGTGAGACGTTCCTGTCCGGCAAGGGCGTGCTGTTCGACACGGTGCCCGAGGAGCTGCTGGAGGCGTCGCAGTCCTTCCTGGCGATGGATGCGCCGCGGCACACGTTGATTCGCAAACTCGTCCATTCGGCATTCACCCCTCGGCAGGTGGCCCGCATCGAAACCTCCATCCAGGACAACGCCCGTCAGATCGTGGCCGAGCTCAGGGCCGCCGGCAGCGGGGTGGATTTCGTCGAGCAGTGCGCCAAGGAACTGCCCATCCGCACGTTGTCGGACATGGTCGGGATTCCCGAATCCGAACGCCAGCAGGTGGCGCATGCTGCCGACGCCCTCGTGTCCTGGTCCGACCCGGTGTATCTGGCCGGGCGCAACCCGTTGGAGGTGGTGCTGCAAAGCCAGATGTACCTGCACCACGTGGCGAATGCGCTTGCCGCGCAGCGCCGGGACAATCCGGGCGACGATCTGTTCAGCGCGCTGGTCCACGCGGAGGTCGACGGTGATCGGCTCGCCGATGCCGAGGTGGCGGCATTCTTTGTCCTGCTGGCGGTGGCGGGCAACGACACCACCCGGCAGGCCACCAGCCACGCACTCAAGGCTCTCACCGACCACCCTGGCCAACGGGCGTGGCTGATGGCCGATTTCGATGATCGGATCGGCGGCGCGGTGGAGGAGTTCGTCCGGTGGGCCACCCCGGTGATGACGTTCCGCCGCACCGCCGCGGTCGATGTCGAACTGGGTGGGCAGCAGATCGCGGCGGGGGACAAGGTGGTGATGTTCTATGCCTCGGGCAACTGGGACACCGACGTGTTCGACCGGCCCGAGGCTTTTGACCTGAGCCGAAAGCCCAACCCGCACCTGGGGTTCGGTGGCGGCGGGCGGCACTTCTGCCTGGGCGCGCATGTTGCCCGGACGCAACTTCGGGCCATCTTCGGTGAGCTGCTGCAGCAGCTGCCCGACATCGCCGCCGGCGAACCGGCCTATCTCGAGGGCAATTTCGTGCACGCTATCCGGTCGATGCCGTGCACGTTCTCCTGAGCTCACCGACCAGCAGGACCAGCATCTCCGAACATCCCGCCTCGACCTTGACGGTGGCCAGGTCGTCGCCGCGCGTGGGCCCGCGGTTGATGATCCCCACCGGGATGCCGTGTGCGGCCGCGTGCCGGACGAACCGGTAACCGGAGTACACCGTCAGCGAGGACCCTGCCACCAACAGTGCGTCGGCTTCGTCGATCATCGAATACGCCTGATCGACACGGGGTTTGGGAACGTTCTCGCCGAAGTAGACGATGTCGGGTTTGAGCATGCCGGCGCATACCGGGCAGTTCACGATGATGAAGGAGTCTGTCTCGCTGACCAGGGCGTCGGCATCGGGTGCCACCGCGATGCCACCGACCGACTCGGCGTGTTCGAGGAAGCCGGGATTCGCCGCCTCCAGTGCAGCGGCCAGCTCGTCCCGGGCCATTGTCGCCCCACAATCCAGGCAGATCACCTGCGCGTAGGTGCCGTGCAGGTTGACCACCGATCGGCTGCCGGCCTTGCTGTGCAGGAGATCCACGTTCTGGGTGATCAGGCCGGTGACCACCCCGGCCGACTCCAGCGCGGCGAGGGCGCGGTGCCCGGCATTGGGCAGGGTGTCGTCCATGTGGCGCCAGCCCACGTGATTGCGGGCCCAGTAACGCTGGCGGAACACCGGATCGGCGGTGAACTGCCGGATCGTCATCGGATTGCTCGGCGGGGAATCCGGGCCGCGGTAATCGGGGATGCCCGAATCGGTGGACATCCCGGCGCCGGTGAGTACCGCGACGCGACGTCCCTGTAGCAGGGCGACGAGTTCGGGGGCATCCACGAACCCCAGGGTAGGCCGCCGCTCACCCGAGGCACTTGGCAGCAGGCATCACCTCTGCGCTCATGTTGCGGCGCATCATCTCCAGCGCGGCATCGCCCAGGTCGGCATCAATGTGCGCGACCGCATCCGCCGGGATCACCACATCGAAATGCCGCACGTAGGCATCCAGCGCGCTGTAGAGGATGCACTGCTCGGTGACCTGGCCTGCCAGCACCACCCGCCGGCTGCCCAACCGGCTCAGCAGGTAATCCAATGCAGTCGCATAGAAGACGCTGTGGCGCACCTTGGTCAGCAGCAGACAGCCATCCGAGGGGACGATCGGGCGCACGAGATCAGGGCGTTCACCGGCGAGTGCCGCGGCGACGATGTCACTGAACTGTGCGGTGAAATCGCCATAGTTGTCATTGACGTAGATGACGTCGACATCGTTGCGCTCATGGGCTGTTTTGACCAGTCCCACCAGAGGATCGACGATCGTCGCCACGTTGGGTGCCAGCAGTTCGGCATCTTCGTGCCGGTAGTGGTTGAGCATGTCCACAACCACCAGCGCGGTATCGCTCATGCGTCATTTGGTACCCAGTAACCCGATCTTGACACTTTTCGGGTGACAATGGGCGCGATGGACTTCTACAGCGCTTACCACCACGGTTTCGCGCGGGTTGCCGCCTGCACCCACCACACGGCGCTGGCGGATCCGCCGGCCAACGCCGAATCGGTGCTCCGGTTGGCACAGGACTGCCATGACGACGGGGTGGCGGTGGCGGTATTCCCCGAGCTGACACTGTCGGGCTACTCGATCGACGACATCCTGCTGCAGGACACCCTGTTGGAGTCGGTGGAGCAGGCGCTCATCGAAATCGTCGCGGCCTCGGTGGTGTTGACGCCGGTGCTGGTCGTCGGTGCGCCGCTGCGGTACCGGCACCGCATCTACAACACCGCGGTTGTCATCCACCGCGGCGCGGTGCTCGGTGTGGCCCCCAAGTCCTACCTGCCGACGTACCGGGAGTTCTACGAGCGCAGGCAGATGGCAACCGGTGCCGATGTGCGCGGCACCATCCGGGTGGCCGGCGCCGAGGTGCCGTTCGGGCCCGACCTGCTGTTCGTGGCATCCGACCTTCCCGGACTGGTCCTGCACGTCGAGATCTGCGAGGACATGTTCGTGCCGGTGCCGCCCAGTGCGCAGGCCGCGCTGGCGGGGGCGACGGTATTGGCCAACCTTTCGGGCAGTCCGATCACCGTCGGCCGCGCCGACGATCGGTGTCTGCTGGCTCGGTCGGCTTCGTCGCGCTGTCTGGCCGCATACATCTATGCCGCTGCCGGAGAGGGGGAGTCGACCACCGACCTGGCCTGGGACGGCCAGACCATGATCTGGGAGAACGGGCTGCTGCTCGCCGAGAGTGAGCGCTTCCCGCGCGGTGAACGACGCTCGGTGGCCGATGTGGATCTGGAGTTGCTGCGTTCCGAGCGGCTGCGGATGGGTACGTTCGACGACAATGCCGGACACCATGGCGCCCAAGTGGATTCGTTCCGCCGTGTCGAGTTCCAGCTCGACCCGCCGACCGGTGACATCGGACTGCTGCGCGAGATCGAGCGGTTCCCGTTTGTGCCGGCGGATCCTGCACGCCTACAACAGGATTGCTATGAGGCCTACAACATCCAGGTCTCCGGGCTGGAACAGCGGTTGCGGGCGCTGAACTACCCCAAGGTGGTGATCGGGGTGTCCGGTGGCCTGGATTCCACTCACGCCCTGATCGTGGCGGCGCGGGCGATGGATCGGGAGAACCGCCCGCGCAGCGACATTCTCGCGTTCACGCTTCCCGGTTTCGCCACCGGTGAACGCACCAAGAACAACGCCATCGGGTTGAGCCGTGCCCTCGGTGTGACGTTCGAAGAGATCGACATCAAGCAGACCGCCGAGCTGATGCTGACCGAGATGGACCATCCATTCGGTCGCGGTGAGAAGGTCTACGACGTCACGTTCGAGAACGTCCAGGCCGGCCTGCGCACCGATTACCTGTTCCGGCTGGCCAATCAGCGCGGCGGCATCGTGCTCGGCACCGGTGATCTGTCCGAGCTGGCGCTGGGTTGGTCGACCTACGGCGTGGGCGACCAGATGTCGCACTACAACGTCAATGGCGGAGTGCCGAAAACCCTGATTCAGCATCTGATCCGGTGGGTCATCTCATCGGGTGAGTTCGGCGGCGAGGTCAACGAGGTGTTGCAGTCGGTGCTCGACACCGAGATCACCCCCGAACTGGTGCCCACCGGTGAGGACGAGGAGATCCAGAGCAGCGAGGCCAAGGTCGGTCCGTATGCGCTGCAGGACTTTTCGCTGTTCCAGGTGCTGCGCTACGGGTTCCGCCCGTCCAAGGTGGCGTTTCTGGCGTGGCATGCCTGGCATGACGCGGCCCGCGGCGACTGGCCCGCTGGGTTCCCCGAGGACAAGCGCCCGGCGTATTCGCTCGGCGATATCCGGCACTGGCTCCAGGTCTTCGCGCAGCGGTTCTTCTCGTTCTCACAGTTCAAGCGTTCTGCGCTGCCGAACGGCCCCAAGGTGTCGCACGGCGGTGCTCTCTCGCCGCGTGGGGACTGGCGGGCGCCATCGGACATGTCGGCGCGGATCTGGCTCGACGAGATCGAGCGGAGCGTGCCCGAGCAGTAGTTTTGCGTCGCCGTGCGGCCGATTCCAATTGACGACGCAAAAAATTGACAAGCTAACCTTCTGGACCGCACCGACGCGCTAATGTGCGTCGGGTCACAGTTCGGCATCGCCGAGCGTCGGTCGAGGAGGTCGGGTTGGGTGCTGCAAAGTACGTCGGTCGGGTAGGCGGATTGGCGGTTGCGCTCGGTGTCGGGTCAGCCCTGGTTCTGGGTGGGCAAGTCCTGGGTGTTCCGGTGGCCTCGGCGTCGCCGGGGGGCGGCGACACATCGTCCGAATCCTCGTCGGCCCCGGCGGCCAAGAAGGGTCCCGCCAAGGACCGGCAGAGCGCCCGCTCGTCGCGGCAGGCGACGGTGCGTGCGGCGATCAAGAGCCGGACCGAAAAACTCGGCGAGTCGGGCCGCCACCACGTGAGTTCGACGACGCCGAAGTCCGATGTCGTGCAATCGATCACCGACCGGCTGTCGGCGGCACAGGCCAAGGTCGAGGCCGGGCTCAACCGTCATGGCGGCAGCGACGCAGGACAGGGCTTCCCGACGGTCGAAAAGCCCAAGGCCACCGTCCCCGGCGAAGCGCCGGTGCCGGGCCTGTCGTTCGTCAAGCCGAACCTGCCCCGGCCCCCGCGGGATCACCCCCGGGCGCCGACGACGGGCGTGACCGCTGACGAGCCCACGCTCGAGACCACCGACATCGGCGTGGCCGACGAATCCGCCGCGTCCCCGGCGGTCACGGCGACGGCCGCGGCCGCACCGCCGTCGACAGCGGCCGTGGCTCCCGTACGGGGCCTGATCGCCACCGTGGTCAACGACATCGCCGCGACGCTGGCCGGAAACTCGCCGACCGCACCACCGGCCGACTCCCCGGCCGGGTGGGTTCTGCTGGCGGCCGCACGCCGGGAGTTCTCCGCCTCCGCCGTCGCACCGTCCGTCAGCGCCACCGGTGGCATCACGGCGAATCCCGCGGTCGGCATTACCGACGGCATCATCCACGGCACCACCGGGGCCACCAGTTCGAGCGGTCTGCCGCTCACCTACACCGTGATCGGCGATCCGAGTGGAGGTGGCAAGGTCCGGCTCGACTCGGCCCACGGGACCTTCACGTTCCTGCCCTACGCGACCGTCGTGGACAGCGGCGGCACGGAGAAGTTCACCGTCCTGGTCGCCGAAACCACGGCGTTCGACGCTGCGCTGCAACAGATCCCGATCGTGGGCATGTTCGTGCCGCAGGTGCTCGTGATCGTCCATCAGGTGCCGGTCGTGAATGACCTGTTGGCGCCGCTCATCGGTAAGTCGGAGATGGTGGATGTCAATGTCGACGTCGGCGAACTGGCACCGGCCGGCACCCCGGTGGCGTACACGGTCAAGGTGACGTCGTTCGACGGTACGCAGATCAGCATGAACTACTTCCCGGCATCGGGCCTTGCGGAAGGGGATACGGCGCCGACCATTTTCAGCGGCGCGGGCCTATCCAGTGCGGGTGACACGAACCCGTACACCGGCGGCGCCACCGGCGTCGGCACGTTCCGTGACGCCGGCTACAACGTCGTCACCTGGGATTCGCGCGGCGAGCACGACTCGGGCGGAATCCTGCAGCTGGACAGCCCGTTCTTCGAGGGTCGCGATGTTTCGGCGTTGATCGACTACGTCGCCAAGGCGCCCGGGACGTTGCTCGACGGCGCGAACGATCCGCGCATGGGCATGGTGGGCCCGTCGTACGGCGGCGGCATCCAATGGGTGACCGCAGGTACCGACAACCGGGTCGACGCCATCGTCCCGACGATCTCGTGGAACTCGCTGAACAGTTCCCTCTATCCCAACGAGGCGTTCAAGACGTCGTATGCCGCGCTGCTGTTGCTGTCCCTGGTGACCTCGGGGGCGAACATCAACAGCCAGCTCTACGGCGGCATCTTCACCGGTGCACTGCTGGGTGTTCTCACCCCCGAGCAGCAAGCGCTGCTGGCCAGCAGCGGCCCTACCTCCCTGGTCAACAAGGTCACGGCTCCGACGCTGATCATCCAGGGCACTGTCGACGTGTTGTTCCCGCTGCAGCAGGCCATCGACAACGCGCAGATCCTCGACGCCAACGGCGTGCCGGTGAAGATGGTGTGGTTCTGCGGAGGCCACGGCAACTGCGAGACCCCGCCAGGTGACAGCGACGAGATGGTCCAGACCGCGACACTGAGCTGGCTGGACACCTACGTCAAGCACAAGGGCGAAGATGTGGACGACGGTCTCCCGAAGTTCCAGTGGATCGATCAGAACGGTGACCACTACACGTCCGATCTCCTGCCGACCGACCCGAATTTCACGGGGACTCCCGTCACCGCGTCGGGTAGCGGCGGGCTGCTGGGGATCGTCCCGATCCTCGGCGGTTCCGGACCGGGCGCTGCGGGGATTCCGTTCGGGCTCGGGGACGGTACCAAGGCCACCAATGCGGTGAACGTCAAGGTGACCGCGCCGTCGGGCACTGCCACTCAGGTGGTCGGTGCGCCCGAGCTGACGATGACGTACTCCGGCATCGGCACCAGCCGCCACGTCTACGCCCAGATCGTCGACGATCAGACGGGGCAGGTGATCGGCAATGTGGTCACCCCGATCCCGGTCACGCTCGACGGCAAGGAGCACACCGTCACCATTCCGATGGAAGCGGTGGCCTACACGCTCGAGCCAGGGCACACAGCCACGGTGCAGATCACCACTTCGGCCACACCGTTCCTGAACTTCACCGAGTTCGGCGCCATCAACATCTCCGGCGTCGAGGTGTCCCTGCCTACCGCCGGACCCGGAGCCGATGCGCAGCTCGCGACAGATGCCCGGGAAGACCTGGTCAGCGTGTAGCGGTGCGAGGGCCGTATCTTTCGCGATGCCTAGATGCGGCCCTCGACGCGCAGGTCCGGGTGGACCCACTCCGGTGAGCGTCGCGCTTTGAAGGCGCGGAAACCCTCGGCGGCCTCGTCGCCGCTGTAGCTGGCCTTCATGCCGATCCGGTCGTAGAGGCCCATGTAGCTGTCCAGACTGGACTTGACCACCCCGCGCGCCCGGGGCGCAGTCCGGCAACACTGGGCGAGCACTTCGGTTGCGGCGTCGGACAATTCGTCGTGCGGCACCACCCGGGCGACCATTCCCCAGTCGACGGCCTCCTGCGCGCTGAGCGTGCGGCCGGTGAACATCAGGTCGCGGGTGCGGACCGGGCCGATCAGGCGGGCCAGCATCTGGCTGTAGTAGGTGTCGGCGATGCCGCGGTACAACTCGGGCACCCGGAATGTGGCGCGGTCGCTGACCACCGCCATGTCACTGCAGATCGCGATCTGCAGCCCACCGCCCTGACACAGCCCGTTGACCGCGCTCACCACCGGCTTGACGGATTGGCGCAGCGTTTCGAACGGAGTGACGTCCATCGACAGGGCCGCACCGAAGCTCATCCAGTCGTCGACGCCGTTGCCGCCGCCGAGGTCACCGCCGGGCGCGAACACGTCCCCGGTGCCGGTGATCAGCAGCCCGGCCAGATCGGGGTCCGTCTCGACGTGCGTGACTGCATACCGGATACCGAAGTACATGGCCGGCGTCATCGCGTTGCGAGCCTCGGGCCGGTCCAGGGTGACCACACCGAACGGCCCCTGCCGGTCGAACTTGAGATATGGCGTGCCGAGCCAGTCGCCTTCTGGGGGTCGCGGAGTATTTCCCTGGGTCATGTCGGCGACTATAACGACAACGGTATCGGCTCCAGTTGGCCGTCTCAGTGCGTCAGGACGGCATCGATGTCGGCAGCCGACGGCGCGCAGTCACCGGCCCCGCGCACCAGGGTGGCCAACGCTCCGGCCGCGCATGCGCGCCGCAGTGCCGACTCGTGGCCGGCGGTCCAGCCGGCGGCCAACACCCCGGCGAACACGTCGCCGGCGCCGGCGGTGTCCAGCGCCCGCACCGCGGGGGCCGGCACGTCGAAGCGTTCGTCGGTGCCCACGTAACTGGCCCCTCGTGCTCCCCGGGTGATCACCAGATGCCGCACCGGCCAATGCCACTCGGCTGCCTCGGTCTCGTTCACCACCACGACGTCGACCAGCTCCGACAAGGCCAGCAGCTGATGGGCGGCGGTACCTCCCGGTGAGGCGTTGAGCATCACCGCCGCCCCGGCAGCCTTGGCCAGCCGGGCGGCCGCGACCGCCGTCGCCACCGGGATCTCCAACTGGATCAACACGACCTCGCTCCAGACGATGGCCGTGCGCGCCGCGGCGGAGTCCACCTCGAGGCGGGCGTTGGCGCCGGGTGCGACCACGATGCAGTTCTCGCCGACTGTGTCGACCAGGATCGCGGCCGATCCACTCGGGCCCGGCACGCACGTCACGGAATCGGTCGCGACCCCATTGGCCCGGAGATGCTCCCGCAGGTTTGTCGCGGCGGCATCGTCACCCACCGCGGCCACCAGTGCGACCTCGGCCCCGGCCCGCGCGGCCGCCACCGCCTGGTTGCCGCCCTTGCCGCCGGGCGCGGACGCCAGCGACGACGCGAGCACCGTCTGTCCCGGGCGCGGCAAGGCTCCAACGGTGAAGGTGAGGTCGGCGTTGATGCTCCCGACGACGCAAACCCGCGCAGCGGCCATAAACGAAAAGGCTAGCCCGGCGTGCTTGTCCTAGGGCGCCTGACACCTGTCGAAGGGCGTCAACAGGTTCGATACGCTGGCTAGATGAGCGTTCAGACCCAGTCGCCGGCGGTGCCGCAAGCAGACCTGCGCGAGCAGGTGCACGAGGCGGCCCGTCGGGCCCGCGTCGCTGCCCGCACCCTGGGCACCCTGAGCGCCGAGATCAAGAACCGCGCGCTGCATGCCGCTGCCGACAGCGTGCTGGCCCACGTCCACGAGGTCCTGGCAGCCAACGCTGCCGATGTCGATGCGGCCCGCGAGGCCGGAACCCCCGAGGCGATGCTGGACCGCCTGGCGCTCAACCCGCAGCGGGTCGACGGCATCGCGGCCGGACTGCGCCAGGTCGCCGGGTTGCCCGATCCCGTCGGCGAGGTGCTGCAGGGGCGCACCCTGGCCAACGGATTGCAGCTGCGTCAGCAGCGGGTGCCGCTGGGCGTGGTCGGCATGGTCTACGAGGGCCGCCCCAACGTCACGGTGGACGCGTTCGGTCTCACCCTGAAGTCCGGCAACGCCGCCCTGCTGCGTGGCAGCTCATCGGCGGCCCGGTCCAATCAGGCGTTGGTGACCGCCCTGCGATCGGCGCTGGAGTCGGTGGGGCTGCCGACCGACGCGGTGCAGTTGCTGCCCAGTCACGACCGCGCCAGTGTCACCCACCTGATCCAGGCCCGCGGCCTGGTCGACGTGGTGATCCCGCGCGGGGGAGCCGGGCTGATCGAGGCCGTGGTGCGCGACGCACAGGTCCCCACCATCGAGACCGGTGTCGGCAATTGCCATGTCTACGTTCATTCCTCGGCCGACATCGACCGGGCCGAGAAGATCCTGCTGAACTCCAAGACGCGGCGCCCCAGCGTCTGCAATGCCGCCGAGACCCTGCTGGTGGACCGCACGCTTGAGGCCACCGCGCTGCCCCGGCTGACCGCTGCGCTGCGTGAGGCCGGGGTGACCGTGCACGCCGACCCCACCGACGAAGAGCTGCACACCGAGTTCCTCTCGATGGACATCGCCGTCGCAGTGGTCGACGGGCTCGACGCCGCGATCGCCCACATCAACGAATACGGCACCGGTCACACCGAGGCCATCGTGACAACTGATCTTGCTGCGGCCCAGCGCTTCACCGAACAGGTGGATGCTGCCGCCGTGATGGTCAACGCATCCACCGCGTTCACCGACGGAGAGCAGTTCGGTTTCGGCGCAGAGATCGGCATCTCCACCCAGAAGCTGCATGCCCGCGGACCGATGGGCCTGCCCGAACTGACCTCGACGAAATGGATCGTGTGGGGAGACGGTCAGACCCGCCCGGCCTAGCTGCCGACCAGATACAGACCAGGAGACCACATGAGCGTGCCCGCTCGCCCCGCTCCGTTGTTCACCGACATCGACGATGTCGCACGCCGACTGGCGGAGACCGGCTACCTCCCCGACACCGCCACCGCGACAGCGGTTTTCCTCGCCGACCGGCTGGGCAAGCCGTTGCTCGTCGAAGGGCCCGCGGGTGTCGGCAAGACCGAGCTGGCCCGTGCGGTGGCCGCGACCACCGGCTCCGAACTCGTCCGGTTGCAGTGCTACGAGGGCGTCGACGAGGCCCGCGCGCTCTACGAGTGGAACCACGCCAAGCAGATCCTGCGGATCCAGGCCGGGCAGAACGCGAATGGCGGTGACTGGGACCAGACCAAGATGGACGTCTTCAGCGAGGAGTTCCTGCTGACCCGTCCGCTGCTGACCGCGATCAAGCGCACCGATCCGACCGTGCTCCTGATCGACGAGACGGACAAGGCTGACATCGAGATCGAGGGCCTTCTGTTGGAGGTGCTCTCCGATTTCGCGGTCACCGTCCCGGAACTCGGCACGATCATCGCCGAGCGGCCGCCGTTCGTGCTGCTCACCTCCAACGCCACCCGTGAGCTCTCCGAGGCGCTCAAGCGTCGTTGCCTGTTCCTACACATCGACTTTCCGGACCCGGATCTGGAGCGCCGCATCCTGCTGTCGCGGGTGCCCGAACTGCCCGAGCGCATCGCGACCGAGCTGGTGCGGATCATCGGGGTGATGCGCGGTATGCAGCTCAAGAAGGTGCCGTCGGTCGCCGAGACCATCGACTGGGGCCGCACCGTCCTGGCTCTCGGCCTGGACACCATCGACGACGAGATGATCGCCGCCACCCTCGGTGTGGTGCTCAAACACCAGTCAGACCAGGTCAAGGCGGCCGGCGAACTGAAGCTGAACTGATGGGGTTGAACTGATGGTGCCCCGCCGGGTTCGACCGCCCCAGCCGCTGGCCCCCCACGGCCTGCCGGGGCATCTCGTCGAGTTCGTCGAAGCCCTTCGCGGGCAAGGTATCTCGGTCGGTCCGTCGGAAACCGTGGACGCAGGCAGGGTGATCACCGTGCTGGGGTTGGGCGATCGTGAAACGCTGCGCGAGGGCATCGCGTGCGCAGTGTTGCGGCGCCCCGACCACCGTGAGACCTACGACGCGATGTTCGACCTGTTCTTCCCGGCTGCCCTGGGCGCACGCACCGTGCTCTCGGATGACGACGATGGCGAGACCGGTGACGAGGATCGGCTCCAACTGCCGCCCGAGGACATCGAGGCGATGCGCGAGGCGTTGGTGCAGATGCTGGCCGACAACGAGGATCTGGCCAACCTCGACGACCGGATGGCGGCGATGATCGCGCGGATCGTCGAGGCCTATGGCCGCTACAACTCCAGCCGTGGCCCGTCGTACTCGTCGTATCAGGCCCTCAAGTCCATGAGCCTCGACGATCTGGAGGGCCGGCTGCTGGCCGGGCTTCTCGCCCCCTACGGCGACGAACCCACGCCCACCCAGGAGGAGATCGCCAAGGCGCTGGCCGCCCAGCGCATCGCCCAACTGCGCAAGATGGTCGAGTCCGAGACCAAGCGGCGCACCGCCGAGCAGTTGGGCCGCGACCACGTGCAGATGTACGGGGTGCCGCAGCTGGCCGAGAACGTCGAATTCCTGCGGGCCTCCGGCGAGCAGCTCCGCCAGATGCGCAAGACCGTGCAGCCGCTGGCGCGCACGCTGGCCACGCGGCTGGCGGCCCGGCGCCGGCGGTCCCGGTCCGGGGAGATCGACCTTCGTAAGACGTTGCGCAAGTCGATGTCCACCGGCGGTGTGCCCATCGACGTCGTCCTCAAGAAGCCGCATCCGGCCCGTCCGGAACTCGTGGTGCTCTGCGATGTGTCGGGATCGGTGGCCGGGTTCAGCCACTTCACCCTGATGCTGGTCTCGGCACTGCGTCAGCAGTTCTCCCGGGTTCGGGTCTTCGCCTTCATCGACACCACCGACGAGGTCACCGACATGTTCGGTCCGGAGGCCGATCTGGCGGTCGCGGTGCAGCGCATCACCCGCGAGGCCGGCGTCTACACCCGTGACGGGCACTCCGACTACGGACACGCGTTCGTGTCCTTCCTGGACAAGTACCCCAACGTGTTGTCCCCGCGCAGCTCGCTGCTGGTGTTGGGCGACGGCCGCAACAACTACCGCAACCCCGAGACGGCGCTGCTCGCCCACATGGTGTCGGCCAGCCGGCACGCGCACTGGCTCAACCCGGAGCCCAGGCACCTGTGGGGCAGCGGGGATTCTGCAGTCCCCAAATACCTCGAAACCATCCCGATGCACGAGTGCCGCTCGGCCAAGCAGCTGGCCGGGGTGATCGACGGGTTGCTGCCGGTCTGAGCGCCGCGCAACCGGGCCGGAGCTTTCGCACGGGTGCCGACGCTCGTCAGCGCTCCCGTAAGCTGCCTCTTTGTGGCAAGACGGCGCAGGCTGGGTGTGATGGGTGGGACGTTCGATCCCATCCACAACGGGCACCTGGTCGCTGCCAGTGAGGTGGCCGACCTGTTCGAGCTCGACGAGGTGGTGTTCGTCCCGACCGGTCAGCCCTGGCAGAAACACGACCGGCGGGTCAGCGCGCCCGAGGACCGGTACCTGATGACGGTGATCGCCACCGCGTCCAACCCGAGGTTCTCGGTCAGCCGGGTCGACATCGACCGGGGCGGGGCGACCTATACCAAGGACACCTTGCGAGATCTGCGTGATCTCAATGCCGATACCGACCTGTACTTCATCACCGGAGCCGATGCCCTGGCCTCGATCCTGTCCTGGCAGAACTGGGAGGACCTGTTCTCCATGGCGAGGTTCGTCGGCGTGAGCCGGCCAGGCTATGAGCTGGACGGTGAACACATCGAGGCGGCGCTGCGTGAACTGCCGCCTGACACGTTGACATTGGTCGAGGTGCCCGCGCTGGCCATCTCGTCCAGCGACTGCCGTAGGCGGGCCTCCGAAGGCCGGCCGATCTGGTACCTGGTACCCGATGGCGTGGTGCAGTACGTGGCCAAACGCGGGTTGTATTCCGCAGACGGGAAGGGTGAATACATCATGGAGCCGGTTCGATGAGCGCTACCGAAGAGGCCGTCGCGATGGCGACGGTGGCCGCCCAGGCCGCCGCGGCCAAGTTGGCCGACGATGTGGTGGTCATCGATGTGTCGGGCCAACTGGTGATCACCGACTGCTTTGTGATCGCATCGGCCTCCAACGAGCGTCAGGTCAACGCGATCGTCGACGAGGTCGAGGACAAGATGCGGCTGGCCGGCTACAAGCCCGCGCGCCGCGAAGGTACCCGCGAGGGGCGCTGGACGCTGCTCGATTACGTGGACATCGTCGTGCACATCCAGCATCAGGACGAGCGGGAGTTCTACGCCCTGGAACGGCTGTGGCGTGACTGCCCGACGGTTCCGGTCGAGCTCGGTGGGCCGGTGGACCCGGAGTTGGCAGAATGAGGGCGCGATGAGGGTCCGTCGGCTGGTGCTCTTGCGTCACGGGCAGACCGAGTACAACGCCGGCAGCCGGATGCAGGGCCAGCTCGACACCGAGTTGTCCGATCTGGGCCGCGACCAGGCGGCTGCCGCCGCCGAGGTACTGGCCAAGCGCCAACCGTTGATCATCGTGTCCTCGGATCTCAAGCGCGCCCTGGACACCGCGATGGCCCTCGGCGACCGCGCCGGGATCGCGGTGGCCGTGGACGAGCGGTTGCGTGAGACGCATCTGGGCGACTGGCAGGGTTTGACGCACCAGGAGGTGGACGCGGCTGCCCCGGGCGCCCGCGCGGCGTGGCGCGAGGACGCACGGTGGGCACCGCACGGTGGTGAGAGCCGCGTCGACGTGGCCGCCCGTAGTGTTCCGGTTGTCGCTGAACTTGTTGCCGGACAATCTGATTGGGGCCTGGATCAAGCCGGGGGAAGTGCGGACCGCCCCGTCGTGCTGGTCGCCCACGGCGGGCTGATCGCGGCCCTGACTGCCGGCCTGCTCGGCCTGCCGGTGGACAACTGGCCGGTGCTCGGCGGCATGGGGAACGCCAGTTGGGTTCAGCTGTCGGGACATGCGGACGATTCCGCGGCGGATGGAGCCGCGTTCGACGTCATCAAATGGCGGCTGGATGTGTGGAATGCCTCGGCGCAGGTGGCCAACGATGTCCTCTGATCACGTGTCGTCCGAGTCCTCGCATCGCGACCGTCCGGTCCTACTGGTGTTCTGCGACTCCCTGTCCTATTTCGGCCCGACGGGTGGGCTGCCATCCGACGATCCGCGGATCTGGCCCAACATCGTGGCCGAGCAGTTGGGCTGGGACGTGGAACTCATCGGCCGGATCGGCTGGACCTGCCGCGACGTCTGGTGGGCCTCGACCCAGGATCCGCGGGCGTGGGCGGCATTGCCGCGCGCCGGCGCGGTGGTCTTCGCCACCAGCGGCATGGATTCGCTGCCCTCGCCGTTGCCGACGGCGTTGCGCGAACTGATCCGCTATGTGCGTCCGGCCTGGCTGCGGCGCTGGGCGCGTGACGGCTACGGCTGGGTTCAGCCGCGGTTGTCGCCGATCGCCCGCGCGGCGCTGCCACCGCATGTGACGGTCGAGTACCTCGAGATGACGCGCAACGCCATCGATTTCAACCGGCCGGGCATTCCGGTTGTGGCCTCGCTGCCGTCGGTGCACATCGCCGACACGTACGGCAAGGCCCATCACGGTCGTGAGCCCACGGTCAGGGCGATCACGGACTGGGCGGCCGAGCATGACGTGGCGTTGGTGGACCTCAAGGCCGCGGTGGCCGACGAGGTGCTCAACGGGCGGGGCAACCCTGACGGCATCCATTGGAATTTCGAAGCCCACCGGTCGGTCGCCGAGCTGATGCTCAAGGGCCTGGCCGATGCCGGTGTGCCACAAATGGATCCCACCGACTGACGATGGCGGTCATGGTGGTCACCGACTCCACGTCGCGGTTGCGGCCCGAGTTGTGTGAGAAGTGGGGTATTCGCCAGGTGCCCTTGCACATCCTCGACGAGGGCATCGACCTGCGCGACGGTGTCGACCCGATGCCGTCAGACATTCACGACCGGGCCAGGGTCACCACCTCCGGGGCCGCCCCGGCCGATCTCGCCGACACCTATCGGCAGGCGCTGGCCGACAGTGACGGCGACGGTGTTGTCGCAGTCCATATTTCGGCTGCGCTGTCGAGCACATACAGCACGGCAGCGGCGGTAGCTCGTGAAATCGGGCAGGCCGTACGAGTGGTGAACTCCCGTGCGGCAGCGATGGGGGTGGGTTTCGTCGCCCTCGCCGCCGCCGAATCAGCCCGTGGCGGAGGAACACTCGACGCAGTCGAGGCGGCGGCTCGTGCCGCGATACCGCGCGGGCAGGCGTTCATCGTCGTACACCGCCTCGACAACCTGCGGCGCAGTGGCCGGATCGGTGCGGCAGCGTCGTGGCTGGGCACCGCATTGTCACTCAAACCACTGCTACGCCTCGATGTGGACGGCCGGCTGGTGCTCTCACAACGCATCCGGACGATATCGAAAGCACATGCGGCACTTGTCGATCAGATCGCCGACGCTGCAGGGGACCGCGCGGTGCGGGTGGTCGTGCATCATGTCGACAATCCGGACGGCGCCGAGGAGATCGCGGCGGCACTCACCGACCGGCTACCGAACCTGCGGTCTCTGTCGGTGACCGGTATGGGTCCGGTGCTGGCCGTTCATGTCGGTGGCGGCGCGGTCGGCGCCTGCATCACCGTGGAGGACGCCTAGCTGGGGCCGCTTGACGGCGCCGGTTTCTACCTCACGGCTGTCGATCGGCGGCGCGCACAACCCTCAGGTGGAAAACGGCGCAAACAGCGGCAGCGGCGACGCGCCCCGAGCTAACCGGCGAACCGGCCGGTGACCGGCGGTAGGTCCTTGAGTGTGAGGATGCCGGGTGCGGCGGCCACCACGGCGGGCACTGCATTGGTGACGGGCAGCGCGGTGTAGATCATGCCGAGACCGTTGAGGCTGACCTCGCTCCAGTCCTTCGACGGCAGGCAGTACACGACGGTGCGCATGTTGGGGACGCCGAAGACCTGGATCACGTGACCGTGCGCGACGGGCTTCGGCGGGGTGACGTGATTGCCCATGATCCAGTTGAATCCGACGCTGACGACGTTCTTGTCGCCCACCCAGCCGCGGTGGTAGCCGAACACGCTGGCCACCGTGCCCTTGGGGATCTGCATGAACCCGAGGTCGGAATCATCGGTGGCCGCGGTGAATTCGACGTCGAACGTCATCCGGTCGAGCTTGGCGCCGATGGCGTCGGCCATCATGGCCGCCGACTCGGCGAACACCTCACTCTCCAGCCGCACATGCTCGGCCAGCCCCGGCGTCTCGGGATCTTGTGCGAATCCCATCGCGGCCATGGTTCCGGCTGATTCATAGACCCCGCAGTCGACGGACTCGGTGATCCGGATCTCGTCGACGCTCTCGCACGCGCTGGACAGCACCATGCCCATCATGTTGGTCAGGCCGGGGTGGGCACCGCTGCCGAAGATCGTGGAATTACCTGTCTGGCAAGCCTTCTGGATTCGCTCCAGGTCTTCGGGGGACTGCTTGCCGCCGGTGATCCAGGCGGCACTGGAACACACGTTGATCCCGGCCTCCAGTAGGCGGACCAGTTCGTCGACGCTGGGCCAGATCGGGTTGTAGCAGCAGGCATCGGGTTTGAGCGCGATCAGATCGTCGATGGAGTTGGTGGCCTTGATGCCGGTCGGCTCGGGCCAGCCGGCCAACTCGGCGGCATCGACACCGACCTTGTCGGCGCCGTAGGCGTACACGCCGACCAGTTCCATGTCGTCGCGGCCGATGATCGCGTGCAGCGAGCGTCGTCCGATGTTGCCGGTGGTCCATTGGATGACCCGAATCGGCTTACCCGCTGCGGTCATGATCGTCTCCCTCGCTGAGCCCTGCGCCGGACTCTAGACACTATCGGGGACTTGTTCACCCGCGGTAGGCGCATCCGTCCCTCCTGGCGGGAGACCCACCGGCGTCGCACAATCGAACTGTGGGGCGCGTTCGCCTCGCAAAGCCATGAATCGAGGTCAGATCATGGACATGCTCTACGCGCTCGCATCGGCGGGGGCCGGCGCCATTGCCCTGGTGTGGCTCGGCTTGAGCAACATCCGCGTGGTCAGGCAGTACGAACGGGGTGTGGTGTTCCGGTTCGGCCGGGTCCGCGACAACGTCAGGCAACCCGGGCTGACGATGCTCATTCCCGTCGCGGACCGGTTGCAGAAGGTCAACATGCAGATCATCACGATGCCCGTGCCCGCACAGGACGGCATCACCCGCGACAACGTCACCGTGCGGGTCGATGCGGTCATCTACTTCAACGTGCTCGATCCGGTGCGGGCCGTCGTCGACGTGCAGGACTACATGTCGGCGATCGGTCAGGTGGCGCAGACCTCGCTCCGGTCGATCATCGGCAAGAGCAATCTGGACGACCTGCTGTCCAACCGGGAGCGGCTCAACCAGGGCCTCGAACTGCTCATCGACAACCCTGCGGTGGGCTGGGGGATACACATCGACCGGGTAGAGATCAAAGACGTCGTCCTACCGGATTCGATGAAGCGGTCCATCGCGCGTCAGGCCGAGGCCGAGCGGGAGCGGCGGGCCCGCGTGATCACCGCCGACGGCGAGCTGCAGGCGTCCGAAAAACTCGCCGCGGCGGCCGATGTGATGTCGGCCGACCCGGCGGCCCTGCAGTTGCGGCTGCTGGAGACCGTCGTCGAAGTGGCCGCGGAGAAGAATTCCACCGTGGTCCTGCCGTTCCCGGTGGAACTGCTGCGATACCTGGAACGGGCCACGCCCCAACAGCCCTCCACCGGTGCCGCGGGATGACCACGTGGTAATCCACAACGCGAGATTCATCCACAGCCGGCCGGTGCCGTAGGCCAGGGCGCCCGGAATCGTCGTGGCCCGCGCTTACCGTCGCGAGCATGGGAACCGAATTGTCGGTGGAGCGGCTCCGTCGTCTGGGTGGGGGCCGTCCGGGCGGCGGGGATGATGCCGACACCGAGGAAGGCGGCGGCGGCGACGATCAGGACACCGCGTCGGAGAGCGCGCTGTCGAGATGGCTGCCCGATACCGCCCAGGGGGACGGCCCGGGCTGGCTGACCAGGGTGCGCGCCGACCCGGGCCGCGCCGGTGCCCTGGTCCTGGCCGGTATCGGGGTCCTCGCGATCCTGGTCACCGTTTTCACCCTGATCCGGCAGCAAGCACCGCCGGTCGCCTCGGCGAATCTGCCACCGGTGCAAATGGTTTTGTCGGCAGGTCCGACACCGGACGCGAACGCCCCGGCAGGGCCGGTGGTGGTCAGCGTGGTCGGCCTGGTGCACAAGCCGGGCCTGGTGACGTTGCAGTCCGGAGCGAGGATCGCCGATGCGCTGGAAGCGGCCGGTGGGCCACTGGACGGTGCCGACCTGATCGGGTTGAACATGGCTCGCCGGGTCGGCGACGGTGAACAGATCGTGGTCGGTATCGACGGGCCGCCGGGGCAACCGACGACCATGGGCAGTTCGGTCGCCGGCGATGCCCCGGGTTCGGCACAACCCGGTGCGTCGCAAAAGGGGGCTCCGAAAGCCAAGGCCGGCGCGTCGGCGGAGCCGGTGGACCTCAATACGGCGACCGTCGAGGACCTCGACACGCTGCCCGGTGTCGGCCCGGTGACCGCCGAGGCGATCGTGGCCTGGCGTGCCGCCCACGGTCGGTTCGACAGTGTCGATCAACTCGGTGACGTCGACGGCATCGGTCCGGCACGGCTGGAGAAACTGCGTGAGCTGGTCCGGGCGTGATGCTTCCGGCGGGGACGGGCAGACCGGCGACGGGTGGGCCGCGGGGCAGCCACTGGATCTGCGCCTGGTCCCGTCCGCCCTGACCGCGTGGTCGGTGTCGGCGGCCGCAGTCGTCTGGCATCCGGGCGCGGCCGTGGTGGTGGGCCTGGCCGCCGTGGGGCTGACTTGGCTGGCCGGACGGTGGGGAGAGAGCGACGGTACGGACGTCACCGCTGCCGTTCTGGCGGTGGCGGCCGTCGCGGCTGGATTCACCGTCGCTGTCGGACTGCGGGTGCACCAGGTCGAACATCATCCGGTCGGCCGTCTCTACGGCGGAACCGCGACGGTTGAGGTCGTTCCCACCGAGACGCCGCGGGCGATCAAGGGCGGTCGGGTGATGTTCCGGGCCGCGTTGCGCCGGGTCGATCAGGCCCCGATGTCAGGCCGAGTCCTGGTGTTCGCGCCGCCGGGTTTCGGCGAGGTAGGTCCGGGGCAACCGGCGACATTCCGGGCCTCCGTGGGGCGCCCGGGCCGCAGGGACCTGAGTGTGGCCGTGCTGGCGGCGTCGGGACAGCCGTCGTTGGGGGAGGCCTCGGCGGTACAGCGCATCGCCCAGCGGATACGTGTGGGCTTCGCGGAGGCGGCACGGGCAGTGTTGCCCGCCGATCAGGCCGCCATGCTGCCGGCCTTGGTGCTGGGCGATACCTCGATGGTCACCGCCACGACCACCGCGCAGTTCCGTACGTCGGGTCTGACGCACCTGACCGCGGTGTCGGGCGCCAACGTGACCATCGTGTGCGGCGCGCTGTTGCTCAGCGCGGCGCTGGTCGGGCCGAGAGCGGCCGTGTCGCTCGCCGGCGCCGGACTGGTCGGCCTCGTCATCGTCGTGCAGCCGTCGGCCAGTGTGCTGCGGGCAGCCGTGATGGGTGCGGTGACCCTGCTCGCGGTGTTGACCCATCGGCGTCGGCAGGCGGTGCCCGCGCTGGCCGCCAGCGTGATCGCGCTGATGGTCGCGGCCCCCGAACTCGCGGTCGATGTGGGATTCGCGTTGTCGGTGTGTGCGACGGCAGGCATCGTCGTCCTCGCCCCGATGTGGTCGGGCCGGCTGGAGGCCCGTGGCTGGCCGCGTCCGCTGGCGGCCGCGGTCAGCGTCGCGGCGGTCGCCCAGCTGGTCACCGCCCCACTGGTGGCCGGGATATCGGGGACCGTCAGCCTGGTGGCCGTCGCGGCCAATCTCGCAGTGGCCGGGGTGATTCCGCCGATCACGGTCCTCGGTTCCGCGGCGGCCGTGTGCTCGGTGGTCTGGCCGGGCGGAGCCCAACTACTGATCCGGTTCACCGGACCGGAGCTTTGGTGGCTGCTGTCGGTGGCCCGATGGGCTTCGGCGCTACCGGGGGCCGCTCTGCCGTCACCCTCGGGGCTGGCCGGCGTGGTGTCGGTAGCACTCGGAGGTGTGGCGCTCGCGGTGCTGTGGCGGCTGCGCTGGATGCGGCGCGGACTGGCCGTGGGGGTGTTCGGCCTGCTGGCCTGGGCGCTGGCGGGCCAGGTGGTCGGGGCTGTCGGGCCGTCGTGACACGATCATCGGTGTGAGTCAACAGATCGACGGCCTGCACCTGGTTCTGGGCGATGAGGAACTGCTGGTCGAACGAGCAGTGGGGGCGGTGCTGCGGGCGTTGCGCCGGCAGGCCGGATCCGATGACGTTCCGGTGGACCGGATGCGGGCCGGTGAGGTCAGCACCAGCGAGCTCGCCGAGCTGCTGAGCCCGTCGCTGTTTGCCGAGGAGCGCCTGGTGGTGCTGGAGGCCGCCGCCGAGGCCGGTAAGGATGCGGTGGCCCTGATCGCCTCGGCCGCAGCCGATCTGCCGCCCGGCACCGTTCTGATCGTCATCCACTCCGGCGGCGGGCGGGCCAAGGCGCTGGCTGATCAGTTGAAAAAGCTTGGGGCACAGGTGCATCCGTGTGCGCGTATCGCCAAACCGGCGGAGCGTGCGGATTTCGTACGTGCCGAGTTCCGCCAGTTGCGGGTCAAGGTCTCCGACGACACGGTCACCGCGGTGCTCGACGCGGTCGGATCGAACATCCGTGAGCTCGCCGCGGTGTGCTCACAGCTGGTGGCCGACACCGCCGGCCAGGTCGACGCCGTAGCGGTGCGCCGCTATCACAGTGGCAAGGCGGAGGTGAAGGGCTTCGACATCGCAGACAAGGCCGTCACCGGTGATGTGGCCGGGGCCGCCGAGGCCTTGCGATGGGCGATGCTGGCCGGTGAACCCCAGGTGGTGTTGGCCGATGCGCTGGCCGAGGCGGTGCACACGATCGCCCGGGTGGGCCCGCTCTCCGGGGATCCGTACCGGCTGGCCGGTGAGCTGGGGATGCCGCCCTGGCGGGTGCAGAAGGCGCAGAAGCAGTCGCGCAGATGGTCACGCGACTCCGTGGCCGAGGCGATGCGGGTGGTCGCGGCGCTCAATGCAGACGTAAAGGGCGCAGCGGCAGATGCCGACTACGCCCTTGAGACAGCGGTACGCCGGGTGGCGGAACTCGCCACCCGGTGAACCGGCGATATCGTTCGGGTAAGCCCGGAAGGATCAGAGCTTGTTGAGCGCGACGGCCAGGGCCGACTTCTTGTTGGCGGCCTGGTTGGCGTGGATGACACCCTTGCTGGCGGCCTTGTCGAGCTGACGGCTGGTCGACGCCAGCAACTCGGCGGCCTTGTCCTTCTCGCCCGCCTCGACGGCCTCGCGGAAGCCGCGCACAGCCGTACGCAGCGACGACTTCACCGACTGGTTACGCAGCCGACGACGCTCGTTGGTGAGGATGCGCTTTTCCTGCGACTTGATGTTGGCCACGTAAAAATTCCTTCGTAGTTCTCTAGCTGGGGTTACCGAAGTCTGGGTGCGCACACCCGCACTGCGGGCAGCGACTGTTCAGGGTACCAGCGAGGCGTCCGAACTCCCAAAGCGGTGCAGGCGGAACGCCGGTCGCCGACGCCCGAATTTACCGCCCTAATACCACCTCAACCGCCCGTTGGCCTGCCGAAACGGGCTGAGCCGTTGACCCGGCGAAACAGCGTCAGGTGCGGCAGCATGGCAGGGGTGAGCCTGAGAGCAGTCCGTACACCGGGGGCAGGGTCGAACGGGTCGCGCCCGCCCGGACAGCGCGCTGCGGCGCGACGCGTCAAACATCGGGGCGTCTTCGACGGCTACGACCGGCTGGGCCGATACTCCGAGGCCTTCGACGAGATGTTCGACGCCTCTGGCAACGTCCGCGGACCGTACAAGGGGATCTTCGCCGAGCTTGCTCCGTCGGACGCCTCCGAGTTGCGGTCGCGCTCGGACGCACTGGGCCGGGCCTTCATCGATCAGGGCATCACGTTCTCGCTGTCCGGCCAGGAGCGGCCGTTCCCGCTCGACCTGGTGCCGCGGGTGATCTCGGCGGCCGAATGGTCCCGGCTGGAACGCGGCATCATCCAGCGGGTCAAGGCGCTGGAGATGTATCTCGACGACATCTACGGCGAGCAGGAGATCCTGCGTGACGGGGTGATCCCGCGTCGGCTGGTCACCTCGTGCGAGCACTTCCACCGTGAAGCCGCGGGCATCGTCCCGCCCAACGGGGTGCGTATCCACGTCGCGGGCATCGATCTGATCCGTGACGACAAGGGTGTCTTCCGGGTGCTCGAGGACAATCTGCGGTCGCCGTCGGGAGTGTCCTATGTGATGGAGAACCGGCGCACCATGGCGCGCGTCTTCCCCAATCTGTTCGCCACTCACCGGGTGCGCGCGGTCGGTGACTACTCCTCACACCTGCTGCGGGCACTGCGCAACGCCGCACCCACCAACGTCGCCGACCCCACCGTCGTGGTGCTCACTCCCGGCGTCTACAACTCGGCCTACTTCGAGCACTCGCTGCTGGCCCGGCAGATGGGGGTCGAGTTGGTCGAGGGCCGCGATCTGTTCTGCCGCGACAACGCCGTCTACATGCGCACCACCGAGGGCGAGCGCCAGGTCGACGTCATCTACCGCCGCATCGACGATGCGTTCCTGGACCCCATGCAGTTCCGGCCCGACTCGGTGCTCGGGGTGGCCGGCCTGCTCAACGCGGCCCGGGCCGGCAACGTCGTGATCTCCAGTGCGGTGGGCAACGGGGTCGGCGACGACAAGCTCGTCTACACCTATGTCCCGACGGTCATCGAGTACTACCTCGGTGAGAAGCCGCTGCTGGCCAACGTCGACACCTACCGCTGTTGGTTGGACGCCGAACGGGAGGAGGTGCTCGACCGGATCGATGAACTGGTGATCAAACCGGTGGAGGGTTCGGGTGGGTACGGCATCGTGTTCGGCCCGGACGCCTCCGAGAAGGAGCTCGCCGCGGCTGCGAGGAAGATCCGCAACGACCCGCGCGGCTGGATCGCCCAGCCGGTGATGCAGCTGTCCACGGTGCCCACCCAGATCGGCGACAAGCTGGCGCCTCGTCACGTGGACCTGCGCCCGTTCGCGGTCAACGACGGCAACGACGTCTGGGTGCTGCCCGGCGGGCTGAGCCGGGTGGCGCTCCCGGAGGGGTCTCTGGTGGTCAATTCCAGTCAGGGAGGCGGGTCGAAGGACACCTGGGTGCTGGCGTCGCGGACGTCGGCGGCAGATCGCGAGCTCGCTGCGGCCGAGGTGGTGCGGTCGCTGCCCGAAACTGCCAATGGGCCCAAAACTGATGGCGCGCCTGACGGTTCGACGTCCCAACAACAACAGCAGTAGTAGCAGAGGGGGTGCGGTAGATGCTGGCGCGCAATGCCGAGTCGTTGTATTGGATCGGACGCTATGTGGAACGGGCCGACGACACCGCACGCATCCTCGATGTCACGGTTCATCAGCTGTTGGAGGACTCCAGTGTCGACCCGGACATCGCCTCACGGACGCTGCTGAGGGTGCTCGGCATGGAGCCGCCGACCCAGCGCCTGGACATGTGGTCGTTGACCGACATCGTGGCCTTCAGCCGCGACAGCAACGGCAACTCGATCGTGGATGCGATCTCGGCGGCTCGCGAGAACGCCCGCGGTGCCCGCGAGGTCACCTCGACCGAGATCTGGGAGTGCCTCAACACGACTTACAACGCGCTCGCCGAGCGGGAGCGCGCGGCCAAACGCCTGGGCCCGCACGAGTTTCTGTCCTATGTCGAGGGGCGCGCGGCGATGTTCGCGGGGCTGGCCGATTCGACGTTGAGCCGCGACGACGGTTACCGGTTCATGTTGTTGGGCCGCGCGATCGAGCGAGTCGATATGACGGTGCGGCTGCTGCTGTCGCGGGTTGGGGACAGCGGGTCGTCGCCGGCGTGGGTCACGTTGCTGCGCTCGGCCGGTGCCCACGACACGTACCTGCGCACTTACCGCGGTGTGCTCGATGCCGGTCGCGTGGTCGAGTTCATGCTGCTTGACCGGCTGTTCCCCCGGTCGATCTTCTATTCGCTGCGGTTGGCCGAACACAGCCTCGACGAATTGCTCAATCGCCCGCACAGCCGGCTGGGGGCCACCGCCGAGGCGCAGCGGCTCCTGGGCCGGGCGCGCAGTGAGCTCGAGTTCCTGCAGCCGGGCGCATTGCTCGAATCTCTGGATGCCCGGCTGGCCGGGTTGCAGAAGACCTGCCGCGATGTCGGAGAAGCGTTGGCGCTGCAGTACTTCCACTCCGCACCGTGGGTGGCGTGGACCGACGCCGGACATGGTGATGTGGTTGTGATCGAGGAGGGCGAGGTCTAGATGTGGCGGTTGCGCGTAGTGCATTCGACTGGATATGCCTACCGGTCGGCGGTGACGGCGTCCTTCAACGAGGCCCGATTGACGCCGCGGTCGGATTCGCGTCAGAACGTGATACTGAACCGCGTCGAGACCATCCCGGCCACCAGGTCCTATCGATATGTCGATTACTGGGGTACGGCGGTGACAGCCTTCGATCTGCATGCTCCCCACACCGAGTTGGAGGTCTCGGGCTCCTCGGTGGTCGAGACCGATGTCGCGGAGAAACCCGAGGAGCTCGTCGGGTGGGATGATCTGGGTACCGAGGCGGTGATCGACCGGTTCGACGAGGTGCTCAGCCCGACCCATTACACACCGCACAGCCAGCGGATCACCCGCGTGGGACAGCGGATCGCCAAAGATCATGATCCGTTCGATGCGGTCGGGGCGGTGGCGCAGTGGGTGCGCAGTCAACTCGACTATGTGCCGGGTACCACCGGGGTGCACTCTTCGGGCGTGGATGCTTTGCGCGAGGGTAAAGGCGTGTGTCAGGACTTCGCCCACCTGTCGTTGATCATGTTGCGGTCCATGGGAATTCCGGCCCGGTACGTGTCGGGCTATCTGCATCCCAATGGCGAGGCGGAGGTGGGGGACACCATCGACGGCCAAAGCCACGCCTGGATCCAGGCGTGGACCGGAGGCTGGTGGCATTACGACCCGACCAATGACTCCGAGGTCAATGAGCAGTACGTCAGCGTCGGCGTGGGTCGGGATTACTCGGATGTGGCCCCGCTCAAGGGAATCTATTCGGGTGAGGGGTCGACGGATCTCGACGTGGTCGTGGAGGTCACCCGGCTGGCTTGACCGGGCCGGCACCCGCGCGGCCCAGGTTGCGAAACCCGGGGTGCACGTGGGGGGTCAGCTCGTGTTGAACGGCCAGCGTCTGCAACAGCTCGTGGAGGTTGTCTCGTTGTGCCGCATCGAGGCCGGCTGTCATGCGCTCGTCGTGCCGGCGCGCCAGCTCTCCGATGCGGCGCAGCGTCTTCTTTCCCGCGGAGCTGAGAAACAGTGCGTGCAGCCGGCGATCGTCGGGATTGCGGCGTCGTTCCACGTAGCCGCGGTCCTCGAGGTCGTCGACGTAACTCACCACCCGGCTCGGTAGCAGGCTCAGCTGGGTGCTGAGGGATTGCTGGCTGAGTCCCGGCTGGCCGCCGATGGCGCGCAGGATGCCGGCGTGCGGCGGAGTGAGCTCGAGTGTCGCCATCTGTTCGGCGAACAGGGCCGCCGCGCGGTGGCCGAGTTGTGCCAGCAGGAATGCCACGGTATCCGACGGGCCAGGTTCCATGCCGAAACCGTATCAGCATCAAATGGTTCACGACCGAAAACATTCAGCCTGTTGCCGCAACGCGCCCACGGGCATATCGTTCAAGTCATGAACGATTCAACATCAGATCGAATTCGGGCCACACGACCTCCCGGCCGACAGGGCGGACCGCCTCTCGCTCCGGTGGCGGCGGTCTCGCTCGCGCTGATACTGGTCGGGTTGGGTGTCGGCGTCGCGCTCGGCGGGGTGATGCCGCTGCCGTACGGCGCGGGCGCAGACGTCCTTCGATATGTCCGCGATCACCACGCGGCGGTGCAGGCCACCGCGGTAGGCACGTTCGCGGCGTCGGTACCGCTGGCGATCTACGCCGCCACCGCAAGTACACGCCTGCGGCAACTGGGCGTGACGGCGCCGGGCGCGACGATCGCACTGGCGGGCGGGATTCTCGCCTCCGGCACCCTCGCACTGGCGGGGCTGATCTGCTGGACGATGTCCCGGTCCGAGGTCGTCGTCGACGACGGCCTGATCCGCGCGCTGTACTACCTGGTCTTCCTCACCGGCGGGGTCGGGCACATCGTGGCGCTCGGTCTGCTGCTCGCCGGGATCGCGGTGCCCAGCCTCGTCCTCGGACTCTTGCCTCGGGCGTTGGCCTGGACCGGCCTGGCCATCGCGGTGCTGGCCGAGTTGGCGACGCTGGTGCTCATCTGGCCCGAAGCGGCCGTGATCCTGCCGGTCGCCCGGTTCACGGGTCTCACCTGGCTCGTCGTCGCCGGTGTGCTCCTGCCGAGGCGTCGGGCCGAGGTGCGGCACGCATGAAGATCAGCGTGAGTGTCACGAACTACTCGTGGCCGGGACCGATTCACGACCGGCTCGCCGATCTGGCGGCGTTCCTCGATGGCACCGTCGTCGACACCCTGTGGGTGGCCGACCACCTCATACAGGCCGATCCCTCCTGCCAGATGGACGAGCCGATGCTCGAGGCTTACACCGTGCTCGGTTACCTCGCCGCCGCGACGCGACGCATCCGGCTGGGCTCGTTGGTTACGGCGGCGACCTTCCGGGCGCCCGCGCTGTTGATCAAGTCGGTGACGTCGCTCGACGTGCTCTCGCAGGGGCGGGCGTGGCTCGGTCTCGGCGCCGGTTACAACGCGGCTGAGGCGACCGCGATGGGATTGTTCCTACCGGACACCGCGGAACGGTTCGAGCGGATGGCCGAGCTGTTGCGACTGGCCCGGCAGATGTGGCGCGGTGACCAAACGAGTTACCGCGGTGAGTATCTGACCGCGCAGCAGCCGATCAATGTTCCGCCTCCCATGACCGCGCCCCATCCTCCCGTGCTGATCGGCGGTACTGGCGAGCGACGCACACTGCGGCTCGTGGCGCAATATGGCGATGCGTGCAACCTGTTCGACGTCCCAGACGGTGGCGCCGCGATCCGGAGACAGCTCGACGTTCTCGTTAGGCACTGCGCCGATGTCGGACGGCGACCCGACGAGATCGAGCGCACGGTGACCACGGCGCTCCGTGACGGTGAGCCGTCCGACGCGCTGGCCGAGCGCTGTCACGTACTGGCCGGCTTGGGCGTCCAGCACGTTGTGGTGATCGCCCGCGGCCGGCCGCTGACCGACACCGATCTCAATTGCATTGCGCGCGCGGCAGATCAGCTGCGCGGCTTGGTACAGACTCCGGGGTGAACCTGGACGCGGTGCAGATCGTCGCCCAGTTCGATCTGTCGGTCGAATTCAGCGGCCGCCAGCGCGCGCCAGTCGTCCTCGGTGCCCGGAGCGATGGCCGGCACATAGTGGGTCAGGATCAGGATGCCCACCCCTGCCCGGGTGGCGGTGGCGGCAGCCTCTTCCACCGAGGAGTGGTAGTCGCAGATGTCACGGATCCGTTGCATCGGAAGTTGATTCACGAGGTCTTTGCGGATCACGGTGTGCACCAGGGCCCCCGCGCCGGCGGCCAGGGTATCGAGGCTCTCGCACGGCACGGTGTCGCCGGCCAACACAACCGACGCTCCGGCATGCTCAACCCGGAACCCGATGGTCGGTGTCACCGGCCGGTGATCGGTGGGTGCGGCCTGGATGCGCACCCCGTCGTGGTCCCACACCGCACCCGCGGTGTGCTCATGCACCTCCACCGGCGGCGGAGCTGTCAGATCCGCATGATGGGCGATGCGGTAGCCGATGTCATGTCCGAAGGCCCGCAGTGTCGCCTCGACCACCTCGGCGGTGCCCGGCGGCCCGATGATCGGCAGGGGCGGAGCGTCTGGCGTGAACGTACTCACCCAGCGGGTGATGATCACGTCGCCGAGGTCGGTGATGTGATCGCTGTGCAGGTGAGTCAGCAGCAGCGCGCTGAGCTGGTTGGCGCCTGACCCGGCGGCCGCCAGGCGCTGCAGCACGCCGCGCCCGCAGTCGATCAGAAAACTCTGGCCGCCGGCGCGCACCAGGGTTGACGGCCCGGCTCGCTCCGGATCGGGAATCGGGCTACCGGTGCCGAGCAGCGTGACCTCGATCATGGCCCCATTCCTACTCCGTTCCGGCCCGAACAGGCGTGGCTTCTTTCTTCCTGACGACCATCGACCTAGCCTGGTGTGAGGTGGATCACGATCGGAGGCTGCCGATGCGAATCGCGGACGTGCTGAAAAACAAGGGCACGGCGGTGGTGACGATTTCGCCCGAGACCACGGTGACCGAGCTGCTGGCGGGGCTGACCGAGCTGAACATCGGTGCCATGGTCGTGATGGGGCCGGACGGTTTGGCCGGCATCGTGTCGGAACGCGATGTGGTGCGCAAACTGCACGAACGTGGCAGCAGCCTGTTGGCGCAGCCGGTATCGGAGATCATGACCACGGTGGTGGCGACCTGCACGCCACGCGACACCGTCGATCACCTCAGCGCCTTGATGACCGAGAACCGGGTGCGTCACATTCCGGTGCTCGACCGCGGCAGGCTGGCCGGAATCGTCAGCATCGGGGACATCGTCAAGACCCGCATGGAAGAACTCGAGGCCGAGCAGGAACAGTTGCAGGCCTACATCACCCAGGGCCGCTGACCGGGCGTAGGAATCGAATGCGCTGCGACAGGCCGCGGCGGTCGGTGAATACCTTGCTGGGCAACGGCATTCAGCGCTGTCGTCATGCGGTGTGCCTACCGGCCGTGCCGGACATCACCGGGAAACCCTGCACTACCGTCGGCCTTCGGGCTGGTCTGTCCCAGGAGGCGGCGGGTACGGCGCAGTGCGTGAACGTGTGCGATGGTGGGTTGGTGGCCACCATCGCTGTCCGCCCGCCGAACAAGTCCGACGTCAGCCAGCTTGCCGCCGTGCTGGGCCGAGCCTTCCACCACGACCCGGTGATGTCGTGGATCCTGGCCGACGACACCCGTCGCATCAAGGGGCTGCCTCGACTGTTCGCAGCGATCACACGCCACCATTTCCTCGCCGGCGGTGGTGCCGAAGTGGCCATCCGTCACGGTGAGATCGGCGGGGCAGCGCTCTGGGACGGGCCGGGCCGATGGAAGCAGACCCCGGGCGAAGAACTGCGCATGCTGCCCACGATGGTGCTGGCCTTCGGCCGCGACATGCGACGTGGCCAACAGGTTGTCGAGCTCATGAAGAAGCACCATCCCGAGGAGCCGCACTGGTATCTGGCGGTGATCGGTAGCGATCCGACCGTGCGCGGTGGCGGTTTCGGGCACGCCCTCATGCAGTCCCGGCTGGACCGCGTCGACGCCGAACACGCTCCGGCGTATCTGGAATCGAGCAACCCCGACAACGTCCCGTACTACTTGCGTTTCGGGTTCGAGGTCACCGGGGAGATCGCGCTGCCTGACAGCGGGCCGGTCATGACTGCGATGTGGCGCCGGCCGCGGTAAGCCATCGCCGGGGCAGCCGCCTTAGTCGAAAACGCCGGACATCCTCATGATCAGCAACACGCCGACCGCGACGAACACCGCGATGAGCAGCACCAACCCGATGATCGCGGCCACCGAAGTGGGACTGTACTTGTGCCTGGGCCGCGGCGCGGGTTCGCCCAGCCCCAGGTTTGCTAGAGATCGGGGGTCTCGGCAGGATCCGGATCGGGTGGGAGCGCAGTCATGGCCTTGGAGTGCCCCCTGACGCCGGTTCAATGCATCGGCTTGCTCGTCGCGCGCGGGCAATCGAGCAACATCGTGGCTGTTACAGTGCGGAGGCCGACCAACAGGGGAATCCGGTGAAAAGCCGGAACTGACGCGCAACGGTATGAGGCACCGCCTCGAGTCCGATTACCTGTGGCCGGGAATGACTGTCGACGGCTCCGCGACCGAGCCCTGCATCGAAGGAAGTCCTGGGCGTGCGTGTATCCGCCGTACTGCTGTTCCTGTTGTCTGTCACCTTGTCGGTCACCGTGGCCTGCGGGCATCGAGAGCCCGCCGCGCCCCGGGAGCTGGACCGGGAGGTCGCCGGGGCCGGTCCCACCAGTTATCCGCTCACCATCGAGAACTGCGGGGTGAGCGTCACTTTCGACGGGCCGCCGCAGAGGGCGGTGTCGCTGTACCAGGCCTCGACCGAAATCATGCTGGCACTGGGTCTCGCCGATCGGATGGTCGGCAGTTCGACCTGGTTTGATCCGGTGCTACCCGAACTCGCTGCCGACAATGCCACCGTGCCTCGGCTCGCGGACAACGACCCGGGACTGGAGACGGTGCTCGACGCCGGGCCGGACCTGGTGACCTCGGCCAGCGCTCACACGTTCACGCCTGCGGTGGTCGCCGACCGCAGTCGGTTCACCCAGCTGGGAATCCCGACTTATCAGTCGCCGTCGGTCTGCGTCGGGGCGACAGTCGACGGTGAGACAGTCACCCGCACCGAACCGCTGGCCCTCGACACACTGTTCCGGGAGATCGACGAGTTGGCGCAGATCTTCGACGTGCA
The DNA here is from genome assembly GCF_055419505.1 of Mycobacterium sp. IDUB_9. Classification (NCBI taxonomy): domain Bacteria; kingdom Bacillati; phylum Actinomycetota; class Actinomycetes; order Mycobacteriales; family Mycobacteriaceae; genus Mycobacterium; species Mycobacterium sp. IDUB_9. The sequence continues at coordinate 118,180 of NZ_JBVAXU010000008.1, forward strand.
ACAGCGCGGTCGGGACCTGATTGCCCGCCTCACCCGGCGGCTGGACCGAACTGCGTCGATCACCGAGCCTGATACCACCGTCGCGTTCTGGTTCTCTGGGCTACGGACGCCGTATCTGGCCGGCTGCTGCTCGGCACCCGGGCTGTACGCCACCGAACTCGGCGTCACCAATGTCTTCGCCGATACCCGTGCGGACTGGCCAGAGGTCAGCTGGGAGGTGCTGGCCGACCGCGACCCTGACGTGCTGGTGCTGGCCGACCTCGATCGCAGGCGCGTCGACGGGGATGCGCTGGACGCGAAAGTGACGTTCCTGGAATCGAATCCAGTGACCAGGAACATGACCGCGGTGCGCCACAAGCGCTACGTCGTACTGTCCGGGTCCGAACTCGACCCCGGAATCCGTGAGATCGATGCGCTGGAGAAACTCGCCGCCGGTTTCAAGGCATTCGGGCTGGCCCGATGAAGGTTGCGGTCCGGCTGGTCGTGGCCGTGGTCAGTGTGCTGCTGCCGGTGGGGTGCGCCCAGGCTGCCGGTCCGGCCGCGGGCACTGCCGCCGCACCCGGATATCCGCTGACCGTGCAGAATTGCGGCAGGCAGGTGGTGATCGATGCACCTCCGCAGCGGGCTGTCTCGCTGAACCAGGGCTCCACCGAGATTCTGCTCTCGCTGGGCTTGGCGGACCGCATGGTCGGCACCGCAACGTGGACAGACCCGGTCCGCGCCGGCCTCGAGGCCGAGAATGCCCGGGTGCCACGGCTGGCGGTGAACAAGCCGTCGCTGGAGACGGTGCTCGACACCGAGCCTGATTTTGTGTCGGCGTCTTTCGGCGGCACCCTGGGGCCCGGCGGTGTCGCCGACCGTGACCAGTTCGCCCAGCTGGGCGTGCCGACCTATCTGGCCCCGAGCGACTGCGAAGGCAAGACCTCGGTCAACGGTGACGGCGCGCGCAGCGCCCCGTTCAGCATGGATGCCGTCTACACCGAAATTCGGCACCTCGCAACAATATTCGATGTCGCTGAACGCGGCGATCGGCTCATCGCACAGCTGCGCCGGCGGATGGACACCGTCGCCGCGGCCCCGACCGGCGTCGGCGTGGCGTTCTGGTTCTCCGATGTGCGGGCGCCCTACTTCGCCGGCTGCTGTGGATCACCCGGAGTGATCGCCGGGACTGTCGGTGCGCGCAACGTGTTCGCCGACACCACCGAAGAATGGCCGCAGGTGAGTTGGGAGAGTGTGGCCGACCGCGACCCGGACGTGCTGGTGCTGGGCGATCTGAGTCGCCGCACGATCGAAGGTGACGCACTGGGGACCAAAATCGATTTCCTGGAATCGAATCCGCTCACCCGGGGCCTGACCGCCGTTCGGCACCGCCGCTACATCGTGGTGAACGGGGCCGATCTCAACCCGTCGATCCGCACGGTGGACGGCGTCGAGAAGGTGGCGAAAGGCCTGGCCGAACTCGGGTTCGGCAGGCCGCGGTGAGTTTACGCACCGGCTGGCTCGGCGGATTGTGGGCCGCCGGGCTCGTCCTGCTGGTGTTCTCTGCCGCGGTGGCCATCACCATCGGGCCCGCCGCGCTGTCGGTGGCGGACGTGTATCGCATCATCGGCGATCGGCTCGGCGCGGGCCCTTCGGGCGTGACCCGGCTGCAGGACAGCATCGTCTGGCAACTGCGACTGCCGCGGGTGGTTCTGGCGGCAATCTGTGGGGCCGGTCTGGCGCTGTGTGGGGCGGTATTGCAGTCGCTGCTGCGCAATCCGCTGGCCGACCCGTTCGTGCTGGGGGTCTCGTCGGGTGCCTCCACCGGTGCCGTACTGGTCGCGGTACTCGGCGTCGGCGCGGGCACGTTGACGTTGTCCGGCGGCGCCTTCGCCGGTGCGGTGCTGTCGTTCGCCGTGGTGCTGGTGCTCGCCTATGCCGCCGGCGGCGGGACCGATCGGGTGGTGCTGGCCGGAGTGGCCGTCACCCAGCTGTTCTCGGCCCTGACATCCTTCATCGTGTTGTCCTCGGCCGACGCCGAACAGACCAGGGGAGTGCTGTTCTGGCTGTTGGGTTCACTGGCTGGGGTGTCCTGGTCCGACGTTCTCACCTGCGCCGTCGTGGTCGGCGTCGGGCTGGCGGTGTGCCTGGCCTATGGGCGCACCCTCGACGCCTTCGCATTCGGGCAGGACACGGCCGCCACGCTGGGGGTCGCGGTGACCCGGGCCCGCGTCGTGCTGCTGGTGATGACCGCATTGGTGACGGCCGCGCTGGTCAGTGCGGCCGGGGCCATCGGGTTCGTCGGGCTGGTCCTGCCGCACGCCGCGCGCTTTGTCGTAGGGCCCGGTCATCGGCGTCTGTTGCCGACGGCGGTGATTCTGGGCGCTGTCTTCATGGTGTGGGTGGACACCCTGGCCCGGACGATCTTCGCCCCACAGGAATTGCCCACCGGGGTGGTCACGGCACTGCTCGGCGTCCCCGCATTCGCGTTGATCTTGTTGCGGCGCAGGGGGATGCGTCGGTGACCTTGCAAGCGGTCGGGGTGTGCTGGACCCGTTCGGGGCGGGTCGTGCTCGATGGTGTCACGGTCGACCCGGTTCCGGGAAGCACCGTCGGATTGCTGGGCCCCAACGGATCCGGCAAGTCATCACTGCTGCGACTGTTGGCCGGGATCGACCGTCCCGATTCCGGGACTGTCCTGCTCGACGGTCGCGAGCTGCACACGATGTCGCGGCGAGCGGTGGCGCGCCGGGTGGCGATGGTCGGGCAGCACGCCGACACCGATCTGGACATCGCGGTGCGCGACGTGGTTCGGCTGGGGCGGATCCCGCACAGTTCGGTATTCGGCGGTGGTGGCGACGACACGACCGCGGTGGCCGCCGCGTTGGCGGCCACCGGTCTCGACGGCATGGCCGACCGTCTGTGGCACACCCTCTCGGGCGGCGAGCGTCAGCGTGTGCAGATCGCCCGGGCGCTGGCGCAGAAACCCAGTGAGTTTCTGCTCGACGAGCCGACCAATCACCTCGACATCGCCCATCAGTTGGAGATCCTGGCGCTGATTCGCACACTCGACGTCACCAGCGTGGTGGCTCTGCACGACCTCAACCTCGCGGCGATGTTCTGCGACCACGTGGTGATGCTGTCGGCGGGCACCGTGGTGGCCACCGGCAGCCCGGCCGACGTGCTGACCGAAGATCTGGTGGCCGACGTGTACGGGGTCCGGTGCCGGATCAGCGTCGATGACGCCGGACCATATGTCCGGTTCGAACACGGCCGCCCGACGCGCGGCGCGGCCGGTCAGCTCCAGGAGTACTGAGCGCGCAGGCGGATCGCCACCGCTTCGAACCGCCCACGGTCCAGGATCGCGCCCTCGCGGCGGATGCCTTCCTCGGGAACGTCGAGCACCCGGTCCAGCCTGACCCAACTGGGCCGGCCGTCGTAATCCCAGGTGCCGGTGCCGATGCCGATCCAGTCCGGATCATCGCGGTGGTAGTCCTGACTGGACAGCATCAACCCGAGCAGGGTGTGCTGGTCACGACCCACCACCAGGACCGGACGGTCTTTGCCCTGGGTCGGATCGTCCTCGTAGACCACCCAGGTCCAGACGACCTCGCCGGGATCGGCCTGCCCGTCCAGGTCCGGGGCGTAGACGACTTTGCGGGCCCGATGCGCGGTGGGCACGCTGTTCTTCGATACCGGGCGGCCGGCGGTGATCGCCTGGGGCGGCGGAGCGGCAGCGCCGGCGAGCACGCCCAGGCCCAGCCGGAGGCCCTGCTGAAGCCCCTGTTGGATACCTTGCTGAACTGTCCGCGGCACGTTGTCCGTGGTCTGAAGCTGGCGTACGAACTTGGGTGCCTCGTTGAACACCAGGTTCTCGGCGCCACCTACGACGCCCCTGACAACCTGTTGGAACGCCTTCCACTGCGACGCCATGGTGTCGAGCATATGCGAGTGGCCCCCCGGCGATTGTGTCGCGACGGTCCTTGCTCGATACCCTTAGGGAGCACAGCACGTGCTGGACACCCACGCTCACCAGGAGATTCCCATCAGCAGCTTCGCCGACAAGACGTTCACTGCGCCGGCGCAGATCAGGAACTTCTGCATCATCGCCCACATCGACCACGGCAAATCGACGCTGGCCGACCGGATGCTGGGCATCACCGGCGTGGTCGCGGACCGGGATATGCGGGCCCAGTACCTGGACCGGATGGACATCGAGCGCGAACGCGGCATCACCATCAAGGCCCAGAACGTGCGGTTGCCGTGGAGTGTCAACGGCGAGGACTTCGTACTGCACCTGATCGACACGCCTGGCCACGTCGACTTCACCTATGAGGTGTCGCGTGCGCTGGAGGCCTGCGAGGGCGCGGTGCTGCTGGTCGACGCGGCGCAGGGCATCGAAGCGCAGACTCTGGCCAACTTGTACCTGGCGCTGGACCGGGACCTGACGATCATCCCGGTGCTCAACAAGATCGATCTTCCCGCCGCCGACCCGGACCGCTACGCGGGTGAGATCGCCCACATCATCGGGTGTGAACCGTCCGACGTGCTGCGGGTGTCCGGCAAGACCGGTGAGGGGGTCCGCGAACTGCTCGACGAGGTGGTTCGGCTGATCCCCGCGCCCGTCGGCGACGCGGACGCGCCCGCGCGGGCGATGATCTTCGACTCCGTCTACGACATCTACCGCGGCGTGGTGACCTATGTGCGCGTGGTGGACGGCAAGCTCAACCCTCGCGAGAAGATCGCGATGATGTCCACCGGCGCCACCCACGAACTGCTCGAGGTCGGCATCGTGTCTCCCGAACCGAAGGCCAGCGACGGTCTCGGCGTCGGAGAAGTCGGCTATCTCATCACGGGTGTGAAGGACGTTCGTCAGTCCAAGGTCGGCGACACCGTGACGACGGCGCGCAAGGGTGCCACCGAGGCGCTGACCGGTTACCGGGAGCCCCGGCCGATGGTCTATTCGGGGCTCTACCCGGTGGACGGCTCGGACTATCCGGTACTGCGCGAGGCGCTCGACAAGTTGCAGCTCAACGATGCTGCGCTGACCTATGAGCCGGAGACGTCGGTGGCGTTGGGCTTCGGGTTCCGCTGCGGGTTCCTCGGGTTGCTGCACATGGAGATCACCCGCGAGCGCCTGGAACGCGAGTTCAACCTCGACCTGATCTCGACCGCGCCCAACGTGGTGTACCGGGTCATCAAAGACGACGGGTCGGAAATAGTGGTGACCAATCCGTCGGACTGGCCCGAAGGCAAGGTCCGCGAAGTCTACGAGCCGGTGGTCAAGACCACCGTCATCGCGCCCAGCGAGTTCATCGGCACCATCATGGAGCTGTGCCAGTCCCGGCGCGGCGAACTTGGCGGCATGGACTACCTGTCACCCGAGCGGGTCGAGCTGCGCTACACCATGCCACTGGGCGAGATCATCTTCGACTTCTTCGACTCGCTGAAATCCCGCACCCGTGGCTATGCCAGCCTCGATTACGAGGAGGCCGGCGAGCAGTTGGCCGATCTGGTCAAGGTCGACATCCTGCTGCAGGGTGAGGCCGTGGACGCATTCAGCGCCATCGTGCACAAGGATTCGGCCGCGGCTTACGGCAACAAGATGACCACCAAGCTCAAGGAGCTCATCCCGCGCCAGCAGTTCGAGGTGCCGGTGCAGGCCGCAGTCGGGTCGAAAATCATTGCCCGCGAGAATATCCGGGCGATCCGCAAGGACGTGTTGTCCAAGTGCTACGGCGGTGACATCACCCGTAAGCGCAAGCTGCTGGAGAAGCAGAAAGAGGGCAAGAAGCGCATGAAGACCATCGGTCGCGTGGAGGTTCCCCAGGAGGCGTTCGTCGCGGCGCTGTCCACCGACGCCGCGGCCGACAAGCCCAAGAAGTAACTGGCCGGCTGCTCGCCGAGGGAGCTGAGGCCCTGGCCGGGATTGCTTCGCGCTGAGCGCAACTCTCGGCTCGGGGCAACCGCGACCGTAGCGTCGGCGCAGTGCCCAGAGAACTGCACCTGCTCGCTTTCGGCAACACCCGGTCGGCCGGGCCCTGGCGGCATCCCGACATCGACAACAGCCCCGCCGGGGTCCGCCGTCATCTGATCGGCTATGCACAGACCGCCGAGGCCGGCACCTTCGACGCCCTGTTCTTCGCCGACGGACTGAACTACGGCCCGCCCGCGACCTGGGCGTACAAGATAACCGAGGACTTCGAACCCCTCACCGCGACGGCGGCGCTGTCCTCGGTCACCGACCGGATCGGGTTGGTGGTCACCGGCTCAGCCACCCTGGCGCATCCCTATCATCTGGCCCGCCAGCTGCTTTCGCTCGACCACCTCAGTGGTGGCCGGGCCGGCTGGAATCTGGTCACCAGCTTCGCGCAGGCCGCGGCCGACAATTTCAGCGCCCGCGGCGTGGTGGCCCACGACGAGCGCTACCGCATCGCCGAGGAAGCGCTTGCCGTGGTGCGCAAGCTGTGGGACGGCTGGGGCGAGGACACCGTCGTCGAAGACCGCGCTGCAGGAATCTTCAACGACATCAACAGAATTCGACCGACGGATCACCATGGGCGCTACTTCGACGTGGCCGGCCCGTTGGGTTCGGCTCGGTCGGCACAAGGGCAGCCGGTCATCTTCCAGGCCGGATCCTCGGAAACCGGGCGGGGTTTCGCCGCGCGGCACGCCGAGGTGATCTTCACCAGTCACGGCAACCGGGCGCGGGCGCGGGCGTTCTACACCCAGATCCACGAGGAGTCGCGCCGGCTGGGCCGGGCCAGACCGCCGCTGATCACGCCGTCGCTGCGGTACGTCGTCGGCTCCACCGAAGCGGAGGCCCGCCGCGCGGAACAGCTGGAGTACGAGTACTTCAGCCCCGAGTACCAGGCCGGCTGGCTGCTGGAAGTCGATGTCGACGTCACCGGTGCGGATCTGGACGGTCCGGTTCCGGAATCGGCATTCCCGGCGCACACCGAGACCCATCAGACCGCGCTGGCCGGTTACCGGCTGCTGGCCACCGACGGAGATCCCACGGTGCGAGAGTTTCTCTACCGCACGGTGAACGGTTGGGGCGCATCGGTGGTAGGCACTCCTGAGCAGATCGCCGATGAGTTCGAACAGTGGTTCACCACCGGCGCCGCCGACGGGTTCGTGCTGCGCGATTCCGGGTTACCCGGCCAGCACGAACTTTTCGTCGAGCAGGTGGTGCCGGTGCTTCGCAAGCGTGGACTGTTCCGCCACGAATATGCCGGCACGACCTTGAGAGCCCATCTGGGGCTTGATATCCCGCGCCGCCAGCCGTTGTAACCGGAACCCGACGCGACGCATTTCGCGGGAATTCCCGTCACTCGCAATAGAATCCCGTCGATTCCATAGCTGACGCCGCGAAAACGATTGCGGCAGTGTGACAACACATACCGACTTACCATCCGTGCCGGTTCGCGAACGGGTGGCGTCGCGGTCAGAAAGGGACATTGCCGTGACCACTACAGAAGACCCGAAGGCGCCCCCGACGGTGGGGGCCGGGGGCCGCACGCTGATCGCCGCGGAATCGACCGGCCTGGAAGCCGGGGCACTCGGCGCGTGGGGCGTGTTCGCACAGGGCCTGGCCGCTGCGGCGCCCAGCGTGGCCCTGGCCGTGGTGCCGTTCTCGTTGTTCGTCGCCGCAGGTAAAGGCGCGGCGTGGGCAGCGGTGATCGGGCTGTCCATCGTGGTGCTGGTGGCCATCACGATCAGCTTCCAGGCCAAACGCACGGTGTCCTCCGGATCGCTGGGCACCTACACGGGAAACGGGCTCGGGCCCGGCTTCGCGTTCGCCGCCGGGTTCAGCCTGCTGTTCGGCTACATCGGTTTCGCCACCACCGGCACCCTCGGCGGCGTGTTGTACCTCGATGCGTTCCTGGAGTCGATCGGCCTCGGATCACAAGCAGTGTGGTTCCGGCTGCTGCTGGTGATCGTGGTGGTCGGCGTGGCGGTGTACCTGCCCTACCGCGGGGTCTCGCTGGCCGCCAAATACGAACTGGCCTTTGAACTGCTGGCCATCGCGTCGATCCTGGTGATCATCGTGGCTTCCTACGTCGGCTACGGCTTCCGCATCGACTGGGAGCAGTGGAATCCAGCGCACCTCGGATCCAGCGCGACGTTCATCGCCGCGGTCACGGCGGTGGGCTCCTATGCCGGGTTCGAGAGCGTGGCCTCGCTCGGGGCCGAAGCCAAGGATCCGCACCGTAACATCGCCAGATCTCTTCTGCGCGTGGTCCTCCTGATCGGTGCGCTCTACATCTTCGCGACCTACCCGCAGATCCTGCACTTCGGCGAGATCGACGGTGACAAGGCGGTGCTGCCGCAGCTGGCGACCAGTGTCGGGGTGGACTGGGTGAACCAGATCGTCAGCGGCACCGTGGCGATCGCCTTCATCGTGTTCGTCACCGCGGTCACCACCGCCGCGGCACGATCGTTGTTCACCTTCGCCCACGAGGGCGCGTTGCCGCAGGTCTTCAGCAAGGTGCACCCCACCTACAAGACGCCGTGGGCCGGTGTGGTGTTCGTCGGGATCCTGGCCCTGGCGTTTTCGATCGTGGCCACCTTCAGCTCCGCCGGCCGCCTGGTGTTCGACGTCTACGGAGGTTACGTGGCCAACTGGGGCTTTCTGGTGAGCTATCTGCTGGTGGTGATCGCGACACCGATCTGGCTGCGCAAGATCGGCGCCCTGACCCCGGCACGGCTCGCGGTCTCGATCGCGGCCACCATCGGCCTGGGATACGTGATTGTCAGCAACTTCTATCCGGTGCCCGAGTTCCCGTTCAACATCCTGCCTTTCGTGTTCGGGGCCATCCTGCTGGCCGGTCTGTCCTGGTACTGGTACCTGAAGCGGACCAACCCGGAGGTGGCCAATCGGATCGGCAGCATCCAGACCCTGTCCGAGGGCGAGCAGCAGCGGCTGGCCGACGAGGGCATCGGCGCGGTACTCGAGCAGGCGCAGACGGCGCCGACCGACGAGGAACGCAAATGACCCTCACCGACCATCGGACAGCCACCGGCTGGACGGTGGAGCCGGCCACCACACATGACTATCCACTGATCGCGGATTTCCTTGCCGTCACTCCAGGGCTGGCGGGTCGCCTGTTCGCCGCCGATTCGCGTGACGTCGCCGAGCAGTTCGACGGCGTGTATCCCGGGTCGGCAGTGGTTCTGCGCGGCGGGTCGGCAGAGGTGCTCGGGTACGCGGCGCTGCACCAGCCCGACAATGTCGAGCCGGAGGTGTTGGGACACTTCGTATTCGGCCCGTCGGTCGCGCGCGCGGCGGTCGACGCGGTCGTCGGCGACACCGTCGACCGGTTCCACCGGCTCACTACCCCCGGCGCCTATCTGCGGGTGTACATCGGGGCCGATCAGCCGGCGGCGATCGAGGCGCTGGTACGTCGCGGCGCGCGTCAGGAGCGGCAGTTCGTCGCGACCCGTAAGTCGTTGCTCGCCGAGGATCGCGCCGCGCTGGCAGCTGCGCACGTCGACGGCCTGACGATTGTGTCCTGGCCCGAGGTGATCTCGCGCGGATTCGCCGAGCAGGTCCGGCGACTGCAGTTCGACACCTTCAGTGAGCACTTCGGGAACATGTCGAAAACCCCGCAGCGGTGGGAGCATCACCTGCGCAGCCGGGCATTCAACCCGGACTTCAGCGTCGCCGCCATCGACGACAGCGATGTGGTGGTCGGTTATGTACTGGGATCCACCCACACCACGGGCATCGGTGCCGACGAGGAACGCAGCGCGCACACCGACTACATCGGCGTGCGCCGCGACCTGAGAACACGTGGGACCGGGGAACTGTTGCTGCGCAAGGTCTGGCTGGCCGCGCTGAGACGCGGGTTCACCGCCGCGTCGCTGGGCACCGATATCGACAACGCCAGCAGGGCGCATGAGCTCTACCACCGACTGGGGTACCTGGCGGTCCGGGATCAGTACGCATATCGCATCGACAACGACGGGAGCATCGAATGAGCAGGACAGGTACGTATCTCAAGCGACCGTCCGGATACGACGCCGAGCTGCAGTCGGTGTTCCGGCCGATCTTCGAGCGGATCGCGGAAGGCAATGTGGCCCGCGAGCACGATCGGGCGTTCCCTCACGAACAGGTGCGCTGGCTCGCTGACGCTGGGTTCGGCACCCTGCGGATCCCCGCGGAACAAGGCGGTTTCGGTGCCTCGTTGGAACAGACCTTCCTGTTGGTCGCCGAGCTGGGGGAGGCCGACGCGAACGTCGCCCACATCTGGCGCAACCACCTGGCTTTCGTCGAGGACCGGCTCAATGCCCCGGCCACCGAGGACAACAACACCTGGATCAAGCGGTTTCTGGCGGGCGAGTTCGTCGGAGGCGGCTGGACTGAGGCGAACAACGTCACGCTGGCCAATCTGGCCACCACGGTCACCGCACAGGAGGGCCACTGGCTGGTCTCGGGTGCGAAATACTATGCGACAGGCAGCCTTTACGCCGACTGGCTGGATGTACTGGGTCGCGGTGACGACGGCGAACTGTGGACGGCGTTGGTGCGTGCCGAGGACCCGGGCGTGACACTGACCGACGACTGGCGGGGGTTCGGGCAGCGCACGACCGCGAGCGGCTCCGCGCACTACGACGCCGCGCGCGCCGAGCCGGGCAACGTGTTTCCCGCCGCCGAGCGGTTCACCTATCAGGCCCACTTCTATCAGATCGCGATGCTGGCCGTGCTGACCGGAATCACCCGGGCCGTGCACCGTGATGGGACGGCCGCGCTGCGGCAACGTACCCGCAACTACCCGCAGGGACTTGCCGCGGTGCCGGCCGACGACGCTCAACTGTTGCAGGTGATAGGGGAGATCTCGGCCGAGGCGTTCGGTGCCGAAGCGGCTCTGGGGTTGAGTGCGCGCGCCCTCGATCGGATCGTCGCGGGCCGGCTGGCCGGCAGTGACGACCATGCCCGGGAGCTGTTGATCGACGCCGAGGTTGCGGTGGCGCGCGCGCAACTGACAATCATCGGAGCGGCGCTGCGGTCCACCACCAAGGTATTCGACGCGCTCGGGGCTTCTGGTGTGTCCGAAGAGCTCGGCCTGGACCGACATTGGCGCAATGCCCGTACCTTGGCGTCGCACAATCCCGTGGTCTACAAGGCGAGGATCCTGGGGGACTGGTTCGTCAACGGCAAGGACCCGGTGGCCGATCTGGTGAGCCGGGGCCGCGGCGGCCAGGGCAACTGAGGGGTCGTCAGTCGACCTGCAGCACCGCCTTGCCCGCGACCTTGCGGTCGAGCAGGGCCTGCGCGGCCGCAGCGATATTGCCCCACGTGTCGCGCAGGCCGATCTGGGGGTCGAGTTCGCCGTCGGCCACCAGCCTCAGCAGGTATTCCAGGTCGGCCTGGAACGGTGCCCGAACGGTGAACGGCTCCAACCGTTTCCGGTTTCCGCGGCGCCGCTCGGCCTCGAAGTCGATGGTGGTCGGCTCGTTGGACGCCATCCCGATCGACTGCACCGACCCGCCGTCGGACACCAGGCTGAAGGCCTGCGCCAAGAGTTTCCCCCCGACATTGTCGAGCACGCCGAACACCGGCTCGGTCACTCCGTCGAGCCCGACGACGACTTCGGCTGCGCCCAACTCCTCCAGGCCCTCACCGCGCGGCGCGCTGCCGACCGCGGCCACCACATGCGCGCCGGCCCGCGCGGCCAGTTGCACCGCGAACCGCCCGACACCTCCGGAGGCACCCGTGATGAGGACCCGGCGACCCACGACCGGGCCGAGGGCGCGTAGCGCCTGCAGCGCCGTCACGCCCGCTACCGGAAGCGCGGCGGCTTCCTCGAACTCGACGAATTCGGGAAGCTCGGCCAGATTGTCGGTCGACACCGCGCGTCGCTCGGCCCAACCGGCTTCTCCGCTGAAGGCCACCACGCGCGTGCCGACGACGGGGCCCGTCCCGTCCGCCGCGGCCCTGGCCACGATGCCCGCGCTGTCCCACCCCGGCACCTCACCAGGGCGGCGCATCTGATCGATGAAATGCACCTCGCCGAAGTTCAGCGCGATCGCATGCACGTCGATCAGCGCCTGCGATGCGGTGACCGAAGGTTCGGCCACGTCGTCGAACCGGAGATTTGCGGGAGCGTGCGGGTCGTAGACGAGGGCTCGCATGAAGGGGCTAACCCCGAACCCCCATCCGCTATTCCCTCCCTTAGGGTGGCCGACGTGAGCGAGAAGGACCGCGTGCGCTGGGACGCGGCGTATACCGACCGGGAGGCGGATGACGTGCCGGCCCCGCCGCGGGCCTTCGTCGGCCACACCGACCGGTTTCCGGTGACCGGTTCGGCGCTCGACGTCGCGTGCGGATCGGGTCGGGCTGCGGTGTGGCTGGCTCAGCGCGGACTACAGGTGCGGGGTGTCGACGTCTCTGCCGTGGCGATCGGCCGAGCCAAGGCCCTCGCCGATCAATGCGCGGTTACCGAGGACTGCCGTTTCGATGTCGTCGACCTCGATGGCGGGTTGCCACCCGGCCCACTGGTCGACGTCATTCTGTGCCACCGCTTTCGCGACCGCAGACTGGACCGCGCACTCATCGGGCGCCTGGCGCCAGGTGGTTTGTTGGCGATCAGTGCGCTCAGCGAGGTTGGTGCGGCGCCCGGTCGGTTCCGGGTCGCACCGGGCGAACTGGTTGCGGCGTTCGCGGAGTTGGAGCTGATCGCGTCGGGGGAGGGCGACGGCGAAGCCTGGCTGCTGGCCCGGTCCCGCTGATCCGGCGGTCAGCTACTCGACGTGGCACCTGTGAGCGTCCTCGGACCCTGTTCTCATCGAAACTGATGCCAGCGACAACATCGGCGCAGTTTCTATACCTCAGTGCAATCTCGATGCGGCACTTACTCTTTGGTGTTCACGTGGGTAACGCTGTGGCGGAGATCCGCGCCGAGAATCGCCACGGCGTTACTCACGCGTAGCGTGCTCGACGCCCGCTACGGCGTGGCGTTGGCAGGAATGCGGCGGGCCTGTGCGAGCAACTCACCCCAGGCGTTGAACGCCTCGGCGTACTCGGCCGAGGTCCCGGAACTGCCGCCGGCGAGGTCGACCAATGCCCTTGCGATGCTGCCGATTCCGATACCGGTGCGCTGGACCACCCGCACCAGTTCGGCGAAGGCCTGATCGGGCGCGCAACCGCGCAGGGCGACCAGAACACCGATCGCCACGTCGATCTTGATGCGTGAGGTGTCATCTGCACGGAGGCGGTTGTAGCTCATGACCAGATGATGCTCCGCCGGCACCGCCCATCACAGAGATCGGCGCATGGTGATTGTGTCCGCGCAGTGGCCAACCCCTACATCGGCGCGTTGGCGGGCTGGAACACCCCGGAACTGTCGGACTCCTCCTCGGCGCGGATGACGTGCACCACGGCGTTGATGAGGGCCAGGTGGGTGAAGGCCTGCGGGAAGTTGCCCAGGTGACGGCCGGTGCGCGGCTCGATCTCCTCGGCGTACAGGTGCAGGGGGCTGGCGAACGAGAGCAACCGTTCCAGCAGATGCTTGGCCCGGCTCACCTCACCGATCTCGACGAGCGCGGAAACCAGCCAGAACGAACAGATGGTGAAGGTGCCCTCTTCACCGGACAGGCCGTCGTCGGTCTCCTCGACCCGGTAGCGCAGGACCAGCCCGTTCTCGGTGAGCTCGTCGGCGATCGCCAGCACCGTGGCCCGCACCCGCGGGTCGTCTGAGGGCAGGAACCGCGTCAACACCGCCAGTAGCAGCGATGCGTCCAGCGCGTCGTCGCCGTAGCGCTGGGTCAGCACACCGCGGGAATCGACGCCGCGGGCCAGGATATCGGCCTTGATCTCCTCGGCGGTCGCGCGCCACTGCTGCGCATAACTCTTCTCGCCCTGCAGTTCGGCCAGTTTCGATCCACGATCCAGCGCCACCCAGCACATGATCTTGCTGGAGGTGAAGTGTTGCGGTTCGCCGCGCACCTCCCAGATCCCGCGGTCGGGTTCCTTCCAGTGCTTGATGGCTTCCTCGACCTGATTCTTCAGCACCGGCCACAGCGCCTCGGGAATCTGCTCGCGCGACTTCGCGTGCAGGTACACCGAATCGAGCATCGTGCCCCAGATGTCGTGCTGCATCTGGTTGTAGGCACCGTTGCCGATCCGTACCGGCCGGGCGTTGTCATAGCCCGACAGGTGGTGCAGTTCTTCTTCGACGAGGCTGCGTTCACCGCCGACGCCGTACATCACCTGCAGCGGGTGGCGTTCCCCGTTGTTGGCACCCGAGACGTCTGCGATGAACGAGAAGAAGTCGTCAGCCTCCCGGTCCAGCCCGAGTGTGTACAGGCCCCACAGTGCAAACGTGGAGTCGCGAATCCACGAGTAGCGGTAGTCCCAGTTACGTTCGCCCTGAGGAGTTTCCGGCAGTGATGTGGTGGGCGCGGCCAGCAGGGCACCGGTCGGCGAGTAGGTCAGGCCCTTGAGGGTCAGCGCACTGCGTTGCAGGTACGACCGCCACGGGTGATCCGGGAAGTCGCCGATGTTGATCCACTGACGCCACGACTCGCTGGTCTTCCACATCTTCTCGGCGGCCTCTTCGTAGGTCTGCGGGGCCGGGTGCTTGGACCAGCTGAGCGCGACGAACACGTTGTCGCCCTCGGTCAGGCGGGTGCGGGCGCGCGCCTCACGACCCTCGATGCCGATCCGGAGGTTGGTGGTGAGCCGCAGGGTGGGGTGCGAATCGGGGTTGCGGCTGGCGCGGGCGATGGCCTCACCATAGGCGGGGCCGGAGTACTCCCACGACGCGCTGACCCGGTGGTAGTCGAAGGCCGGCTCGCAGTTCATCACCAGTTCCACGGTGCCGCTGACACAGCGCACGGTGCGCAGCAGGATGTGCTCTGCGTCCCAGTCCATCGGGGTGCGCCGGTGGGTGCGGGACCGGGTGTCGAGGTCATGCCAGGGACCCATCACCAATGCGTCGCGCACGATCAGCCAGCCGGTGTGGGTCTGCCAGGTGGTCTCCAGGATCAGGCTGCCCGGCAGATAGCGCCGCGCCGACGGAACCGTGACGCCGTAGGGACCGAGCCGGAAGTGGCCGGCGTTGCGGTCCAGGATCGCGCCGAACACGCTGGGGGAGTCGGGCCGGGGGACGCACAGCCACTCCACCGACCCGGCCGAGGAGATCAGGCAGGTGTTCTCGCAGTCGGACAGGAAGCCATAGTCGGCGATCGGCGGGAACGGGTTCCGCAGCGACGCGCCCGACGAGTACGGAACCGGGGCTGTCGCCGTCAGCGGCGACTCGGGTGCCTTCGGCGTATCAGGAGTCTTGTCGAGTGCCGCGACGACATCCGTGGGCTCGGTGTGTTGCAGAACCATGCGGACATCATCATCTGCGGATACAGGTGCCGTCTACCCAAGACACGTGTGTCGGACGTTACGGGTGCGACGGGATGAACTCACAGACACCTTCGGCGATCGCCTAGGCTTGCCCCATGGCGGCAATCCTGAACTGGTGGGACGGCGTCGAACTGTGGCTCACCGGGCTGCCGTTCGTCGTGCAGACCGCGGTGGTGATGCCGGTGGTGCTGGCATTGGCCTACGGCAGCGCATTGGTGCTCGACGGCGCGCTGGGCTGGGGAATCACCGGGTTGCACCGGCTGCGCCACGACTCTGCGGCAGAGGTGGAATCCGAATGAACGGTATGCCGCGCTCACGTGTCACGTTGATCTTGGTTCTGCTGGTTGTCCTGGTCATCGTGATGTGGCTGCTGACCCGCTGACTCCGCGCCTGATCGCTCGACGGGCGCGACATCGGAATTCTGTTATTCTTCGCGCCATGCATTCAGCGTCCGGCAAGATCGAGAGCCATGTCCTGGCTCTCATTGCCGTGGGTTCATGCGCTGTTGCTGACGTCGCCTGTTGTCGCTGACTCCAACCCGTCCGCGGTTTGGTGTCGGTGGCGGTTCTGCGCCCGGATGCTCTTCTCTTGCCTCCCTCGCCTCCCCAGCCTTTCCGCACGACGGACCTCGTAATGTCCGCTGTCCTCAAGAAAGGTCCTCCGTGTCCGTTAACAAGCCCCATCTCAGTAGGTTCTGGCGTACTGCCACCGTCCTGGCCACCACCGGCGTGCTGGCCGTCGGTTGCGGCGGCGGCACCAGCGATGTCGCCGGCGGTGATCAGGGCGCTGCGGATGCCGACACCACGCTGACGCTCGTCGCCTATGCAGTGCCCGAACCGGGCTGGAGCAAGATCATCCCGGCGTTCGCCGCCAGCGAGGAAGGCAAGGGCGTTGCGGTGCGGACGTCGTACGGCGCATCGGGCGACCAGTCCCGGGCCGTGGCCGACGGCAAGCCGGCCGACATCGTCAACTTCTCGGTCGAACCCGATGTGGCCCGGTTGGTCAAGGCCGACAAGGTGGCCGACGATTGGAGCGCAGGCAACACGAAGGGCATCCCGTTCGGTTCTGTGGTGTCATTGGTGGTGCGCAAGGGTAACCCCAAGGGCATCAAAGACTGGGATGACCTGCTGCAGCCCGGGCTCGAGGTGGTCACCCCGAGCCCGCTGAGTTCGGGTTCGGCCAAGTGGAACCTGCTGGCCCCGTATGCGGCAAAGAGCAACGGCGGCAAGGACTCTGCGGCCGGTCTCGACTTCGTCAACAAGTTGGTGACCGAGCACGTCAAAACCCGGCCGGGTTCGGGGCGGGAGGCTACCGATGTGTTCCTGCAGGGCACCGGCGACGTCCTGATCAGCTACGAGAACGAGGCGATCAACGTCGAGCGGCAGGGCAAGGACGTCGAGCACGTGAACCCGCCGCAGACCTTCAAGATCGAGAACCCGGTGGCGGTCGTCAAGACCAGCGCCCACGCTGACAAGGCGAAGGCACTGCAGAACTTCCTGTTCACCGCCGAGGGGCAGAAGTTGTGGGCCGAGGCCGGATTCCGTCCGGTCGATCCGGCGGTGGCGGCGGACTTCGCCAAGGATTTCCCGGCGCCGGAGAAGCTCTGGACGATCGCTGATCTCGGCGGATGGAAAGAGGTGGACCCGGCGTTGTTCGACAAAGACAACGGCTCCATCACCAAGATCTACAAGCAGGCGACTGGATGACCTCTGCAGTCCAGACCGATTCGGTTGTGCCCGCGCCGGGGGATCCCACCCCCGGCGCGCGGCCCGGCCGCTACGGGAGCACCTCGCTGCGCGTGGGCGCGGCTTCGATCTGGCTGAGCGTCATCGTGCTGCTGCCGTTGGCGGCGATCCTATGGCAGGCGGCGGGTGGCGGGTGGGACGCCTTCTGGCTGGCGATCACCTCCAACGCGGCGCTGGAATCGTTCCGGGTGACGCTGACCATCTCGGCCGGCGTGACGGTGGTGAATCTTTTCTTCGGCCTGGTGGTGGCCTGGGTGCTGACCCGCGACGACTTCCCGGGTAAGCGACTGGTCGACGCCGTGATCGACCTTCCGTTTGCCTTGCCGACGATCGTGGCGAGCCTGGTGATGCTGGCGCTGTACGGCCCGGCCAGTCCGGTCGGCCTGCACCTGCAGCACACCAAATGGGGTGTCGGCATCGCACTGCTGTTCGTCACGCTGCCGTTCGTGGTGCGTTCGGTGCAGCCGGTGCTGCTCGAGCTCGACCAGGAGACGGAGGAGGCAGCCGCCTCGCTGGGGGCCAGCAACCGGGTCATCTTCGTGAAGGTGATCCTGCCGGCGTTGTTGCCCGCGTTGCTGTCCGGCGCCGGGCTGGCGTTCTCCCGGGCGATCGGCGAGTTCGGTTCGGTGGTGCTGATCGGTGGTGCGGTTCCCGGAGAGACCGAGGTGTCCTCACAGTGGATCCGGACCCTGATCGAGAACGACGACCGAACCGGTGCCGCGGCGATCTCCATTGTGCTGCTGGTGATCTCGTTCCTGGTGCTGTTCGTGCTGCGTGCCGTTGGTTCGCGGGCAGCCAAGCGTGAGGAGCTTTCGGCATGACGCTCTCACCGCGGGTGCGCTACCTGCTGCGCTTTCTGGCGCTGGCCTATGTGGCGGTGCTGGTGGTGGTCCCGGTCGGGCTGATCTTGTGGCGTACCTTCGGTCCCGGTGTCGGGGCGTTCTTCGCATCGGTGGGCACTCCGGCGGCGATCTCGGCCCTGAATCTGTCGCTGTTGGTTGTTGCCATCGTGGTGCCGCTGAACGTGCTGTTCGGCGTTCCCACTGCGCTGGTCCTGGCGCGCAATCGGTTTCGGGGCAAGAGCGCCCTGCAGGCCGTGATCGACCTTCCGTTCGCGGTGTCGCCGGTGGTGGTGGGTGTCGCGCTGATCCTGCTGTGGGGCTCGGCGGGATTGTTGGGCTTCGTCGAGAACGATCTGGGGCTGAAGATCATCTTCGGGCTCCCGGGCATCGTGCTGGCCAGCATCTTCGTCACCGTCCCATTCGTGATCCGGGAGGTCGAACCGGTGTTGCACGAGATCGGCACCGACCAGGAGGAAGCTGCCGCGACGCTGGGATCGACCTGGTGGCAGACATTCTGGCGTATCACCCTGCCGTCCATCCGGTGGGGCCTGACCTACGGCATCGTGCTGACCATCGCGCGCACTCTGGGGGAGTTCGGTGCGGTGATCATGGTGTCCTCGAATCTGCCGGGCACCTCCCAGACACTGACCCTGCTGGTGGCCGACCGCTACAACCGCGGCACCGCGGATTCGGTGTACGGGGCGTACGCCATCTCGACTTTGCTCATGGCGGTGGCCGTGATCGTCCTGGTCGTCCAGGTGATCCTCGACCGACGCCGAACCAAGGCCGCGCAGTAGGCCCGAGAAGGAGACAAGAGCTATGACCGACGCGATCGTGGTTCGGGGCGCCAACAAGCGCTACGGCGATTTTGCGGCGCTCGACAACATCGACTTCGAAGTGCCGTCCGGTTCGTTGACCGCACTGCTGGGCCCGAGCGGCTCGGGCAAGTCCACCCTGCTGCGCGCCATCGCGGGCCTGGATCAGCCCGACACCGGGACCATCACCATCAACGGCCGTGATGTCACCGGAATACCGCCGCAGCGGCGTGACATCGGATTCGTGTTCCAGCACTATGCCGCGTTCAAACACCTGACGGTCCGCGACAACGTGGCATTCGGCCTCAAGATCCGTAAGCGTCCCAAGGCCGAGGTCAAGGAGAAGGTCGACAACCTGCTGGAAGTGGTGGGGCTGGCCGGTTTTCAGACCCGCTATCCCAACCAGCTCTCCGGCGGTCAGCGCCAGCGGATGGCACTGGCGCGGGCACTGGCCGTGGACCCGCAGGTGCTGCTGCTCGACGAACCGTTCGGGGCGTTGGATGCCAAAGTGCGTGACGATCTGCGCACCTGGCTGCGCCGCCTGCACGACGAGGTACACGTCACCACGGTGCTGGTGACGCACGATCAGGCCGAGGCGCTGGATGTGGCGGACCGGATCGCGGTGCTGAACAAGGGGCGCATCGAGCAGGTCGGCTCGCCGACCGAGGTGTACGACGAGCCCGCCAACGCATTCGTGATGTCGTTCCTGGGTGCGGTCTCCGAGCTCAACGGAATTCTGGTGCGTCCGCATGATATTCGGGTCGGACGCAATCCCGAGCTGGCCGTCGCTGCCGGCGATGGCACGGCCGAGGCCACCGGGGTGCTGCGGGCGACCATCGACCGGATCGTGATGCTGGGCTTCGAGGTTCGGGTCGAACTGACCGGTGCCGCAACACATGTCCCGTTCACCGCGCAGATCACCCGCGGTGACGCCGAAGCGCTGGGACTGCGCGAGGGTGACACGGTCTATGTCCGGGCGACCCGCGTTCCTCAGATCGCCGGGGGAGTGCAGATTCCGGTGAGCGGCAAGGATTCATCCGCGAAGAAGTCCGAGAAGAGCAATGACGAGGACGAGGCGCTGACCGTCAGCTGAGACGGTCAGGCAGGTCCGGTCAGGCCAGGGTCAGGAACAGTTTCTCCAACTCGGCGACGTCCAGGGTTTCGTCACTGTTGCCGGCCAGGCATTCGCGCAGACTGGTGGCGACGATCTTGAATCCGGCGCGGTCCAGTGCGCGCGACACCGCGGCGAGCTGGGTCACGACATCTTTGCAGTCGCGGCCCTGCTCGATCATGGCGATGACGCCCGAGAGCTGTCCTTGTGCGCGCCGCAGCCGGTTGAGGATGGCAGCGATCGATTCTTCGTCGCAGATCATGTTGTCCCCCTTGAGGGTTGGGTTGGTTGGTTTCGATCATACCCGCGGGGGTATGTACGTGTGGTCATGTTGCCGCGGCGGGTGGGCCGAAAAGCCATCGCAGCGGACACCATCCGAGGCGGGCGCAGCTGAGGTTGCCGAGGCCGGCAAGTACCGTCAGGCCGGCCGCGGTGAGCCCGATGGCCGGGTGGACTTCCTGGCCGAGGATCAGCGACGCCATGAGCAACACGAACCAGCCGAAGGCCCGGCGCACCGCGCCGGGGTCGACGTGCGCGGTCAAGCGGGTGCCCAGCAGACTGCCCAGTACCGCTGCGGCGGTGACTGCGCCTGCGATCTTCCAGTCGATCGGCACGGTGCTCAGATGTCCGGCCAGACCTGCGGCCGAGTTCATCGTGATCACCAGCAGCGAGGTTCCCACCGCGACGGGCATGGGCAGACTGCCCAGCAGGGCCAGGGCGGGCACCACCAGGAATCCGCCCCCGGCTCCGACTGCTCCGGTCACCACCCCGACCCCAAGCCCCATCGGCAGGACCTTGGCGACCGGCATCGTCCGCGTCGTCGGATCGCATGCCTTGCGGCCCCTGATCATTGCGATGCCCGTGGCGATCATCACCACCGTGAAGGCGATCAGCAGTACCGACCCGGGGATGACGTAACTCAGCAGCCCACCCAGGTAGGCCCCGGCCATACCGGCCGCGCCGAACAGCAGGCCGCTGCGCCATTGCACCCGGCCCGCCCGGGCATGTGACAGTGTGCTGACCGCGCTGGTGACCCCGACCACCACAAGCGAGGTGGCGATCGCCTGCTTGGTCTCCATGCCGGCAACGTAGGCCAGCAGCGGAACGGTCAGGATCGAGCCACCCCCGCCGAGGAGTCCGAGTGACACCCCGACCAGCACGGCCAGCGCGACAGCCAGGGCGATCATGCCAACGCGCCCGAATGTGCCTGTTTGGAGCCGATCAACTGCGCGACAACGCTGTCGGCGTCACAGGATGTGCCCCGGTTGTAGGGCAGTTTCGCCAGCATCATGCCCATCGCGCAGGTGTTCGTCAGCGCCGCTGTCGTCAATCCGGCACCGATCGCCGCGGCGACCCATTTCAGCTTGGGCGCCGCGATGCTGCCGAGGACACTGCTGAGCACGATCGACCCGGCGACCAGCCGAACTTGGCGTTCCAGGTCCCAGCGCTGTGCGCCACGACGCACGCCGAATCCCTTTTCCTGCCAGGCGGTCATGCCGCCGTCGAGGATCGAGACGTTCGGCAGGCCGGCGTCGCGCAGGGTCTGGCCGGCGGTGCCCGCCCGTTGACCGGAGCGACAGATCAACACGACATCCTCGTCGAGGTGTTGGGCGATCTCGTCCCGATGTTCCTGCAGCAGGTCCAGCGGCACGTTGTAAGCGCCCGGGATATGGGCGGTTTCGAATTCGCCGGGGGTACGGACGTCGATGAGCCGCGGGCCGGCACCGGCCTGTTTGAGCTCGTTCAGTTCCGCGGCGTCGATGAACGACGAGGTGGACATCAGGCCAGACCTTTCAACATCAGATTCCAGTACATGGCGGGCAGCCCGTACTTCTTGAGGAACCAGTAGGGCCGGTGCGGCGCGACCGGATCGAGGAGGGGGAAGGACGGTTTGAGGGTGAAGTCGTAGTCGAACTCGGCCAGCAGCATCTCGCGTGAGGAGGTGACGATCGGGCAGGACGCATAGCCGTCGTAGGACCCGGACAGCGGGCGCCCACTCAGCACCGCGCCGATGTTCTCGACGACTGCGGGCGCCTGCTTGCGAATGGCCGCACCGGTTTTCGAGTTGGGGGACGATCCCGCGTCGCCGAGTGCGAACACGTTCGGGTAGCGCACGTGCTGCATCGTGTGCTTGTCGATGTCGACATAACCATTGGCGTCCCCGCCGACATGGCTCGTGGACAGCGGGCTGGTCTTGATCCAGTCGGGTGCCGACTGATGGGGGACCACGTGCAGCACGTCGTAGGGCAGCGTGGTCTCGGTACCGGCCGCGAGATTGGTCATGGTCACCTTGCGGGCCGCCGAATCGATGGACCGCACTTCACTTCCGGTGTGCAGCGTGATGCCGTAGTCGGCGATGACCTTGTCCAGGTTGTCGGCGATCGCGGGGATGCCGAAGATCCGTGGCGTCGGGACCACCAGGTGCACGTCGATGTTGTCGAGCACACCCTGGCGCCGCCAGTGATCGCAGGCCAGGTAGGCGATCTTCTGGGGTGCGCCGGCGCACTTGATCGGCCCGGACGGCATGGTGAACACTGCGGTGCCGGACCGGGTGTTGCGGATGAATTCCCATGTGCGCGGGGCGAGATCGAAGAGATAGTTCGACGAGACGCCGTCCTTGCCGAGGGTGTCGGCCAGGCCCTCGGTGCGTTCCCAGTCGAGCTGGATACCCGGCGCGACCACCAGGACGTCGTAGGAGTAGGTCGTGCCATCGGCACACGTCACCGCGTTGGCGTCCGGGTCGATCGACGTCACCGCACTCTTGATCCAGGTCGCGCCGCGCGGCATCACCGACGCTTCGGCGCGCTCGGTTTCGGCGGCGGTCGCCTGCCCACCGCCCACCAGTGTCCACAAGGGCTGGTAGTAGTGCTTGTCGGACGGTTCGATGATCGCGACGTCGGTGTGGTGCTTGCGCAGCAACCGGGCCGCCACGGTGATCCCGGCCGTGCCGCCGCCGATGATCAGGACCTCGTGCTTGAGCGGGGTGGACATACTTGTTGTGTTCTCCTGTCTCTCAGACGGTTTGGGTGCTGTCCGCCCAGGCGCCGTAGCCACCCAGGATGTCGCTGACATCGGCGAAGCCGCGCTGGCGCAGCAGGCTGGCCGCCACCGATGAGCGGTAGCCGCCGGCGCAGTAGACCACGGTCGGGCGGGTGGGATCCAATTCGCCGGTCCGGTCGGGCAGCTGACCCACCGGAATGTTGACCGCGCCGGGGATCGTGCCCGCCTCGGTCTCGCCGGGATTGCGCACGTCGACGATCTGCAGGTTTTCGACGGTGGCGGCGCGATCATCGAAGGCGGTGGCAGTCAACCGTGAGGCGATGGTCACGTCATCGGAGTGCTCGAACATCGTCCGCTCCGGATGGTCGAGGTAACCCAGCACCCGGTCGAATCCGATGCGGGCCAGCCGATTCTTGCCTTCGCGCTCCTCGCCCGGGTCGGTGACCAGCACGATGTCGGCGTCGGGCTTGACCACCGAGCCGGCGAATTCGGCGTAGCGCCCCGCCAGGCCGATGTTGATCGCGTTGCGCACGTGGCCCAGCGCGAAGTCCTCGGGGCTGCGGCCGTCGATCAACATGGCCCCGCCGGCCACGGCGTCGGTGGCCTGACGGTAGTCGAGCGCCTCCGGCGTCGCCTCCTCGTCCAGCAGCGCGCGGTCCTTGCGGTTGAGGATCGCGTCGTAGACGAAGTAGCCCGGGGCGGGCGGCTGGCCCGCGGTGACCAGTTCGACGAACGACTGCTTGCCGGGGGCACGCAGGGCGTAGTTGGTCTGCTTCTGCTCACCCATGGTGGACGACAGCTCGGTGGACAGGTTCTTGCCGCAGGCCGAACCTGCGCCGTGCGCCGGGAAGACCCGGGTGGCATCGGGCAGCGGTAACAGCTTCTCGTGCAGCGAGTGGTAGAGCTTGTCGGCCAGTTCCTCGCGGGTGAAGCCGATCGAGGCCAGCAGATCCGGTCGGCCGACATCACCGATGAACAGGGTGTCGCCGGTCAGAACACCGTAGGGCACGGTGTCATCGGCGCGCTCGTAGACCACGATGCTCATCGATTCCGGGGTGTGGCCGGGGGTGTGACGGAACTCCAGCACCACCTCTCCGAGTGAAATGCGTTGGCCGTCTTCGACTCCCATGTGATCGAACTCCGGCTTGGCGACCGAGGAGTACACGATCGTGGCACCGGTGGCCTTTGCCAGCTCGAGATGGCCGGACAGGAAGTCGGCGTGAAAGTGGGTCTCGATGACGTGGGTGATCTGCATGCCCAGCTTCTCGGCATCGGCGACGTATTCAGAGACGTCGCGCTGGGGGTCCACGACGACGGCGCGGCCCGTGGATTCATCGCCGATCAGGTACGACGCGTGGGACAGACAGTCCAGGTAGTACTGGATGAACTTCATTGTTCGACTCCTCAGTGGGCGGCCTGTATACCTAGGGGGGTATACCAATAAGGCCAAATATACCCCTTGGGGTATAGGAGTCAAGCCGACGAATGCGCCCCCGGTGGGTATCCGGGGGCGCGATCGTATTCGGGGCGGAGCGGGTCAGGCGGCGAAGCCGGCGCTGCGCGCAGCCAGCGCCTCTTCGTAGCGATCCAGCACCGTGGCGGCCACCAAGCGGTGCGGACCGAGTGGTTCGGCCATCGGAATCCCTGTGGCGCAGGCAAATTCAGCGACCCGATCAGTGATGCGGCCGTGTGCCAGGAACCAGGGGGCGATCACCAGGCGCCGTGCGCCGCGGCGGCGCAAGCGGTCGACGGACTCCGGCAGGGATGGGGTCTGCCCTGTGGCGAACGCCACCTCGGTGCCGGCCCAGCGGGTGCCCTCGGCCAATGCGCCGGCCAGGGCGGCCGTACGGGCATTGGCGGCCGGATGCGATGAGCCGACGCCGACCAGGACCACGCCGAGGTCGGCGTCGAATCGAGACACTCCCACCGCGGTCAGCCGCTCCCGCACCACCTGCAGCAGCCGGGGATCGTCGCCGAGCACGTCGGCCTGGGTCACCACGGCGCCGGAGTTGGCGATCAGCTCGGGAATGTCGATCCGGGCGTGATAAGCGCTGCCCAGTAGCAGCGGCACCACCACGGCTCCGGGCTCGACATCGGGCAGCACCTCGGTGAGGTTGGGTGCGTTCTGTTCACAGAACGCGACCCGCACCTCGGTGTCGGGCAGCAGGCGGCGCAGATGCCCGCCGATGGCGTGTGCGTTCGCCGACGAACGCGGATCTGCGCTGCCGTGTGCGGTGAGAACGAGTGTCATGAATGCCTCACGAGGCGTGCAGCCCGCACTCCGTCTTGGACTGACCGGCCCACCGGCCGCTGCGCGGATCGGCGCCGGCCTCAGGTTTGGCGGTGCACGGCGCGCATCCGATGGACGGATAGCCTTCGTAGACAAGGGGATTGACAAGGATGTCGTTGGCGTCGATATACGCCTGCATCTCCTCGTCGGACCAGGCCGCGATCGGGTTGATCTTGACCAGGCCGAAGGCGGCATCCCAGCTGATCAGCGGGGCGTTGGCGCGGGTCGGTGCCTCCACGCGGCGGATGCCGGTAACCCAGGCGGTGTAGCCGGCCAGGGCCTTGACCAGCGGCTCCACCTTGCGCATGCGGCAGCATGCCGCGGCGTCGCGGGCGAACAGGTCCTTGCCGTGCAGTTGGTCCTGCTGGGCGACGGTCTTCTCCGGGTGGACGTTCACCACGTTGACGCCGTACACCTGCTCGACAGCGTCACGGGTGCCGATGGTCTCGGCGAAGTGGTATCCGGTGTCCAGGAACAGCACATCGACACCGGGGCGCACCTTGGCCGCCATCTCGACCAGAACGGCGTCCTGCATGTTGGACGCCACGACATACTTGCCGCCGAAATGCTTGTCGGTCCAGCGCAGCAACTCCTCCGCGCCGGCATCGGCCAGCTCGGCCGCACCGCGCTCAGCGAGCTCGATCAGTTCCGCCTCAGTCAATGTGGTCACCTCAAGTCGTCCTCGTCGGCCCGTACGGCCCACTGGGCGAAACGCTCGCCGGCCTCGCGTTGTTTCACGAAATTGCGCACGATCCGCTCGATGTAGTCGCCGAGCTCGCTGGCCAGCACCTTGTGTTGACGCAGCTTGCGGCCGAACCCGCTGTCCAGGCCGAGGCTGCCGCCCAGGTGGACCTGGAAGCCTTCCTCGGGGCCGTTGCCGTCGTCCACCATCTGTCCCTTGAAACCGATGTCGGCGACCTGGATGCGGGCGCAGGAGTTGGGGCAGCCGTTGATGTTCACGGTGACCGGCACGTCGAGCTCGGCGTTGAGGTCGCCCAGCCGCGCCTCCAGCTCCGGCACCAGGGTCTGCGCCCGTCCGCGGGTGTCGGCGAAGCTCAGCTTGCAGTACTCGATGCCGGTGCAGGCCATCAGGTTCTGACGCCAGTGCGACGGCTGCGACTGCAGTCCCAGCGCGTCCAGTCCGATGCGCAGGGCATCGAGCTTTTCGTCGGGCACATCGAGGATGATCAGCTTCTGATACGCGGTCAGGCGGGCGCGGTCTGCACCGGCCGCTTCCATCAGATCGGCGACTTTGGTCAGGATGGTGCCCGACACCCGGCCGGCGATGGCGGAGACACCGACGGCGTTGAGGCCGTTACGGATCTTCTGCACGCCGACGTGGTCGACGGTGTGCGGGACCTGTTCGGGGGCGGGTCCGTCGATGAGGGGGCGCTTCAGGTATTCCTGT
The DNA here is from genome assembly GCF_055419505.1 of Mycobacterium sp. IDUB_9. Taxonomy (NCBI): domain Bacteria; kingdom Bacillati; phylum Actinomycetota; class Actinomycetes; order Mycobacteriales; family Mycobacteriaceae; genus Mycobacterium; species Mycobacterium sp. IDUB_9. The sequence continues at coordinate 144,731 of NZ_JBVAXU010000008.1, forward strand.
TCGAGAATCTCCCTGAATTTTTCGGTGCCCCAGTCCTTGATCAGGAACTTGAGCCGCGCCTTCGACCGCAGTCGGCGGTACCCGTAGTCGCGGAAGATCCCGACGACGCCGGCCCAGACTTCGGCGACTTCCTCCAGCGGCACCCACACGCCGACCCGCTGCGCCAGCATCGGGTTGGTCGACAGGCCGCCGCCGACCCACAGATCCAGGCCGGGCCCGTGCTCGGGGTGGTTGACCCCGATGAACGACACGTCATTGATCTCGTGGGCCACGTCCTGCAGGCCGGAGACGGCGGTCTTGAACTTGCGGGGCAGGTTGGAGAACTCCGGATTGCCGATGTAGCGCTGTTCGATCTCCTTGAGCGCGGGCGTCGGGTCCAGCACCTCGGCCAGCGAATCGCCGGCCAACGGGGACCCGAGCATGCCGCGGGGGCAATCGCCGCACGCCTCCATGGTCTGCAGGCCGACCTCGTCCAAGCGGCGCCAGACGTCGGGGATGTCCTCGATGCGCAGCCAGTGGTACTGCAGGTTCTCCCGGTCGGTGATGTCGGCGCTGTCGCGGGCGAAGTCGATCGAGATCTGGCCGAGGGTGCGGATGGCCTGAGCCGACATCGCCTTGCCGTCGGTGCGCACCCGCATCATGAAATACTCGGCCTCGAGCAGGTCGGCGTTGTCGTCACCGGTGAAGGTGCCGTCGTAACCCTCGGTGCGCTGGGTGTACAGGCCCATCCACCGGAACCGGCCACGCAGGTCGTCCTTGGCGATGCTGGCAAAGCCGTCCCGCGAGTACACATTGAGGATGCGGTCGCGCACGTTGAGTGCGTCGTCTTCCTGCTTGAACTGCTCGTTGTGGTTGAGTGGGTCGCGGCTGCCCAGCGCCCACTGGCCTTCGTCGCGGGGGCGCTTGGCCTTGGCAGGGGCCTCGGGGGTTGTCACTGTTGTGCTCCTCGGAGAAAGGAGCTGGCATGTAGACCGCGCACGTCACCGGTGGCTGTCCGGCGGCGCAGATCCGGTGCCAGCTGAAACTATGGGGCGGGCGGGGTCCGAAATCAACGCATGATTAGGGCAGACAGCAACAGCTACATACGCGCTTGAAATCGACATGCCGACGAGCCACCAGCGCAATGCGGGTGGTGCTGTTGTGGGCGGCAGTCACGCCTGCCATTCTGCCACGATTGTCGCCACCTGCCCTAACCGGGCCATATTTGCGTTCAGGGTGAGCAAAAGTCGCCGCTGGACAGTCTGGGAAAATAGAACCATGAGCACCCGCACCGCGCCCGTTGGCCAACCCCGGCTGGCCACCGATGAGCGCTTGCGCGAAGAGCATGGCGGCGTGCCCGGGCGCGCATTCGGCATCTATATCCATGTGCCGTTCTGTGCGACCCGGTGCGGATATTGCGACTTCAACACCTATACGCCCGGCGAGTTGGGGGGTGCCAATCCCGACGGCTGGCTGGCCGCACTGCGCGTCGAGCTGGCCCTGGCTGCCGCGACAGTCGGTTCCGTGCCGGTGCAGACGGTGTTCGTCGGTGGCGGCACGCCCTCGCTGCTCGGCGGGCCAGGCCTGGCTGCGGTGCTGGGCGCCGTTCGCGACAACTTCGAACTGGCCGCCGGCGCCGAGGTGACCACCGAGGCCAATCCGGAATCCACCTCACCCGAGATGTTCGCGACGCTACGTGAGGCCGGCTACACCCGAATCTCTCTCGGTATGCAGTCGGCGGCGCCGCAGGTGCTGGCGGTCCTGGACCGCACGCACTCCCCAGGACGCGCGCCTGCTGCGGCGCTGGAGGCCAGGGCTGCGGGGTTCGAGCACGTCAGCATTGATCTGATCTACGGCACGCCGGGGGAGACCGATGATGATCTGCGGCGCTCGATCGATGTCGCGCTGGGCGCCGGCGTCGACCACGTATCCGCGTACTCGCTGATCGTCGAGGACGGCACGGCCCTGGCTCGCCGGGTGCGCCGCGGTGAGATCAGCCGGCCCGACGACGACGTGCTCGCGAAGCGCTACGAACTGCTCGACAGCCGGCTGTCGGCGGCGGGGCTGCACTGGTATGAGGTGTCGAACTGGAGCACCGGCGGCGGGGAGTGCCGGCACAACCTCGGCTACTGGGACGGTGGCGAGTGGTGGGGCGCCGGTCCGGGAGCGCACGGCTTCTTGGGCGCCACTCGTTGGTGGAACGTCAAGCATCCCAATGCTTATGCCCAGGCTCTGGCTGAAGAACGTTTACCGATCGCGGATTTCGAGGAGCTTGATGACCGCGACCGGCATGTGGAGGAAGTGATGTTGCGGGTCAGGGTGCGCGCCGGCCTGCCGGTCGCACTGCTCGGCGCAGAAGAACTCGATCGGGCCGAAACTCTTTGTGGTGAAGGGCTTCTCCTGCGCAACCAAGATGCCCTGGTGCTCACCGACCGTGGTCGCCTGCTCGCCGACGGAGTCGTCCGCGACCTGCTCGGGTAGGAAACGTAACCGCTGGACTCTCGTGAAATACCTGTGAACTGGCTGTGTTCGCATGTGTGGAATCTGTGCGGAAGATTTTGATCCCATGGTAGATACGTGGCAGGTACGTAGGTCTGTGCAATGGAAATCATCGGGCTACTGTTTGCCGAATGCTCACCAGGAACGACCAAGCTGACTGCACTGCCTCGGCGGCGCTCGTCTCGTTCGAGCTGCCCACGGGTGACAACGCGACCGGCCCAGCCGATTTGGTCGCCGAGATCGCTCGCGTGCTGTCCGGCGACGGCAGTGATTACGTGGTGTACGAGCGAGGAAACCGATGGATCCTGGCTTCCGGAGCGCAGTTCGGTGTCGAGTTGGACTGCGATGAACTGAGACTCACCCGCGACGGTGCGGTAGTGGCCAGACGGTCGTGGACCGGTAGGCCGGGGGCGGTCCTCCGCGACGCGGTGGATCAGATGCTCGCCGATGCCGAAACCAGTGCCGATGCCGCATTCGGCTGGATCGCATTCGAATTCGGTGCGTTCAAGTTCGGGCTCCAGGACAAGTTGGCACCGAAGACGCCGCTCGCGCGGGTCTTCACCCCGCGGACACAGATCGAGGTCACCGCTGACCGGGTAACGGTGCGTGGTGGCGGCGAGCGCGATCACGATGTCGTGCGCCGATTGATCGTCGACGGCTTCGAGTCCACGGCCGAACCTCGCGCAGTTGACATTCGGCAGGACGGCAGTGCCTATCGCGACCGGGTGGCATCCGCGATCGACGAGATCGCCGGGGGCCGGTATCAGAAGGTCATCTTGTCGCGCCGTTTCGATGTGCCGTTCCGGCTCGACTTCCCGTCGACCTACCGGCTGGGCCGCCGGCACAACAACCCGGCCCGGTCATTCCTGTTGCGGCTCGGTTCACTTCGTGCGCTCGGCTACAGCCCCGAACTCGTTGCCGCCGTCCATGGGAACGGCTTGGTGGTGACCGAACCGTTGGCCGGTACCCGGGCATTCGGCCGCGGCGCCGCCGATGATCAGGCGGCCCGCGACGATCTCGAATCCAACTCCAAGGAAATCGTCGAGCACGCGATATCGGTGCGCAGTTCGCTCAAGGAGATCGCCGAGGTCGCCGAGCCGGGCACGGCGACCGTGACCGACTTCATGACGATTCGTGAGCGCGGGAGCGTGCAGCACCTGGGGTCCACAGTGGGAGCTCGCCTCGACCCGTCGATGGACCGCATGGACGCGCTCGAGGCGCTGTTCCCCGCGGTGACCGCGTCGGGGATCCCCAAAGCCGAGGGGGTCGACGCGATCCTGCGGCTCGACGAACTGCCCCGGGGCCTGTACTCCGGCGCGGTGGCGATCTTCTCGGCAGACGGGTCCCTCGACGCAGCACTCGCACTACGGGCGGCCTACGAAGCTGATGGGCACACCTGGCTGCGGGCCGGAGCCGGAATCATCGCCGAATCCACGCCCGAGCGGGAGTTCGAGGAGACCTGCGAGAAGCTGGGCACGTTGTCGCCCTATCTGATCGCGGCAGAGGAAGGCCTGCCGACATGTGAGTGAGCTAACACCGCACCGCGGCCGTGGCCGATCTCGAAAAAGGTAACCAGTACGGCCACGTCTAACCGTGAAAGTGCACGTCATCGCCGCTGGGGAGCTTCCCAGCAGTTTCACAGCATCGGTTCGGGGTAGAACACCTGATCTGTCGCGCAATGTGCCACTATTGTCCGCATGTCGGCACCCTATTTAGGCAAGGCTATCCAGACCTCGGCCCGGTTGGGATGCCGCTGACATGGCACCTGAGGCCTCGACTCCGGAACCTGTCGCCGTCATCGGACTGGGCTGCCGGGTAGCCGGCAGCGTCACCACGCCCGCGGATTTCTGGAGCTTCCTGCTCGAAGGGCGCAGCAACGTCAGCGAGGTCCCCGCCGAGCGGTGGGAGCCCTATCTGCGGCGTGACCCGCGCAATGCCGCGGTGCTGCGTGAGGTCACCCGGCTCGGGACCTTCCTCGACGATCTGGCCGGCTTCGACGCCGAGTTCTTCGGTGTTTCGCCGCGTGAAGCCGAGGTGATGGACCCCCAGCAGCGGATGGCGCTCGAAGTCAGCTGGGAGGCGCTCGAACACGCCGGGGTGTCGCCCCGAATGCTGGCCGGCAGCGACACCGCCGTGCTGATGGGCGTCAACTCCGACGACTACGGCAAATTGATCATGGAAGACCTGCCCGGGATCGATGCCTGGACAGGTATCGGAACCTCGCTGTGTGGCATCGCCAACCGGGTCTCGCATCTGCTCGATCTGCGGGGCCCGAGCGTGGCGCTCGACGCAGCGTGTGCGGCCTCGCTGGTCGCGGTACACCAGGCCTGCCAGATGCTGCGGGCCGGCGAGACGTCGCTGGCGCTGGCCGGTGGCGTCAGCGCGTTGATCGGTCCGGGCCTCACCCGAGTGCTGGACGAGGCCGGGGCCACCGCCCCCGACGGCCGCTGCAAGACCTTCGATGCCGCAGCGGACGGTTACGGGCGCGGTGAAGGCGCCGGTGTCGTCGTCCTCAAGCGGCTTGCTGATGCCCAGCGCGACGGTGACCGCATTCTGGCCGTGGTGCGCGGCGGTGCCACTGCGCAGGATGGCCGCACCGTGGGCATCATGTCTCCCAACGGCGCCGCCCAGGCCGACATGTTCCGGCTCGCCTGCCGAATGTCGGGGGTTGACCCCGCCGGCATCGGGTATATCGAGGCGCACGGAACCGGAACTCCCACAGGCGATCCCACTGAGGTCGGTGCCCTGGCCGAGGTGTACGGCGCCGGGCGTACCGAGGTGGACCGGTGCCGCATCGGGTCGGTCAAACCGAACATCGGCCACCTCGAGGGTGGTGCCGGGGTGATGGGCCTGATCAAGACAGTCCTGGCGCTGCACCACGAGACGATCCCGCCCACGGCAGGGCTGCGCCAACTCACCGGTGCGGTGGACTGGGCCAACACCGGGCTGCGGGTGCCCACCGAGGCCGAGTCGTGGGCCCGTACGGACACTCCACGTCAGGCCGCGGTGTGCAGTTACGGCTATGGCGGCACGATCGCGCACATCCTGCTCGAAGAAGCCCCGGTATCTCTGGATCCGTTGGAGCGCAGGCCCTCCGGTCCGCTGATCGTTCCGCTCTCCGCGCGTTCCGGACAACGGTTGGCCCGCCAGGCCGAAGTGCTGGCAGATCACCTGCGGGCCGGTCACCAGGACGTGGCGCCGGTGGCTGCCACCTTGTGGGCCCGGCGTACTCACGAACCGGTGCGGGCCGCGGTGGTCGCCGAGCACCGGCATGAGTTGATCGCCGGCCTCGACACGTTGGCCCGGGGCGAATCCGGCGGGGGTCTGGTCACCGGCGCAGTGCCGGGCGGGCAGGCGCGGGACGCGGTATGGGTGTTCTCCGGACACGGTTCACACTGGGCCGGTATGGGTCGCGAGTTGCTCAGCGCCGAACCAACTTTCGCCCGCGTCATCGACGAGGTCGACGAGGTGTTCGGGCCCGAACTCGGGTTCTCTGCCCGTTCTGCGCTGGGCAGCGAAGATCTCGGTGGCACCGACCGGATCCAGGCGTTGACCTTCGCGATGCAGGTCGGACTGGCCGCGGTGTTGCGGGAGCGGGGGGTCCGGCCCGCCGCGGTGATCGGGCACTCGGTCGGTGAGGTCGCGGCATGCGTTGTCTCCGGAGTGTTCGACCTGCGCCAGGGCGCAGCGGTGGCGTGCTACCGGGCCCGCGGCTTCCGGGCCGTGATGGGTTGCGGTGCCATGGCTTTGGTGCGGCTGCCGTTCGACCAGGCTCAGGAGCGGCTGGCCGGCCGCGCCGACGTGGTGGCGGCCATCAGTGCATCGACAGAATCCTGCGTCATCTCGGGTCTCACCGAGGCGGTCGAGGAGGTGTGTGAAGCGTGGGCGGAGGATGGCGTCGTAGTACGCCGGGTGAACACCGACGTGGCGTTCCACAGCCCCGCGATGGATGACCTGACCGGTGCCCTGGCAGAGAGCGTCGCCGGCCTTCATCCGCCGTGCGATGCGGCAATCCCGCTCTACACCACGGCGTTGACCGATCCGCGTTCCACGGCGCCGCGCGACGCCGACTACTGGGTGCAGAACCTGCGCGGGCAGGTCCGGTTCGCCGAGGCCGTCACGGCCGCCGCCGAGGACGGACACCGACTGTTCCTCGAAGTGTCCGCACATCCGGTGGTGTCGCACTCCATCGTCGAAACCCTGCTGCACCTGGGTATGGACGAGCATGCCGTCATCCCGCTGCTGCGGCGTAACGCCCCCGAGTCGCCCGCCGTCACCACGGCCATCGCCACCCTGTACTGCCACGGTGCCGATGTCGAACATGGTGTCGCCCAGGCTGACCCGTGGGACGCCGACTTGCCGGTCACCCAATGGCAGCACCGCCGGTTCTGGCGGGTGCCCACCGCGGCGTCCGGCGGGAGTGCGGTCCACGACACCACCAGTCACACGTTGCTGGGCGGACGCACCGACGTGGCCGGAACCGTCTCCACCCGGATGTGGCAGACCCGGCTGGACTTCGACACCCGGCCCTACCCGGGAGACCATCCGGTGCAAGGCACCGAGATCGTTCCTGCCGCCGTGCTGCTCAACACTTTCCTGACGGCAGCCGGCGCGGGCGCCGTATTGACTTCTGGCGCGGGCGCCGTATTGACTTCTGGCGCGGGCGCCGTATTGACAGAGGTGCGGCTGCGCACGCCGGTGGCCCCGGCCCGCGCGCGTGACCTTCAGGTGGTGCTGCAGGACCGCGAGTTGACCCTGGCCTCCCGGTTGGCGGATGCTGCCGGGGATCAGGACGGCGGATGGCTGACACACAGCAGTGCGGTGGTCACCCGTGCTGAAGTAGACGAGAACGTCGACCCGCCCATCGACCTGGCCGCGGCGGTGACGCGTTGCCCCGAGAACCTGGCGCCGCGGCACGTGATCGACACCCTTGCCGAGTTGGGCGTCGCTGCCATGGGATTCGATTGGGACATCAAGGATCTGCGCCGCGGCGACGGTGAACTGCTGGCCCGGGTGAGTTCCGAGTCCGATGGTGGGCAGCCCCGAACGTGGGCATCGCTGGTGGACGCGGCGACCTCGGCGGCCTCGACGAGCTTCGACGGCCCGCCGCGGCTGCGCATGCCTGCCCGCATCGAACGGGTGCAGGTGCACGCCGCACCTCCGGCCACCGCGATGCTGTCGGTCCGGCGTCGGCCCGGGACCACCACCACCGATGTGGTGATCGCCGATGAATCCGGATCGGTGCTGCTGTCGATCGGCGGGATGACCTTTGAGGAACTCGAGAACCCTGGGCGCGAAAGGTCAGCCGCCGACACCCACCGGATCGTGCACCGGATGGCATGGCATCCGGTGTCGGCCCGCGATGAGCGAGTGCCCAGCGGGGTGGTGTTGGTCGGCGGTGACGTCGACCGGCTGGAAGCCGCCGTCGATGACCTGAGTGCCGCCGGGGTGCCCTACCGAGCGGTCGAAGATCCCGCCGAGCTGGAGTCGATCGTCGAAAGCGGCGTGTTACCAGCAGAACTCGGCGATTCCGCGGTGCTGCTCGTGTTGCCCCGCGATGATGACTCACCCGAGGGCGCCGTCGAGCTGGTGACCAGGACGCTGACGGTGCAGCAGCAACTGGGCGTGTCCGCGCGACTGTGGGCACTCACCGTCGGCGTCCACGAGGGAGCAAACCTGACCCATGCACCACTGTGGGGGCTGGGCCGGGTCGCCGCCGCCGAGCATCCGCAGCTGTGGGGCGGTGTCCTGGATGTGGCTGACGGGCGCCTGCCGTTGACAGCACTGGGATCGTTGGCCGGACACGGCGTTTTGGTGGTCCGAGACGGAGTGGCCCTGGCTGCTCGTCTCGCGGCGTCGGGCTCGGCTCCCGCCACGCAGGTCAACCCGATGCGATGCACGCCCGGCGGCACCTACCTGATCACCGGTGGCACCGGCGTGCTGGGTTTGAAGATGGCCCAGCGCCTTGCCGATCTCGGCGCCCGCCGGCTCGTGCTGCTGTCGCGGTCGGGTCTGGGGGACCGCTCGTCGTGGGTGGACAACCAGCAGTCGGCTGCGGTCCGCGCGGTCACCGCACTGGAGGAGCGCGGCGTGTCGGTGACCGTCGCCGCAGTCGACATAGGGGCCGCCGGATCGGCCGATGCCCTGCGGGATCTGCTGCGTCCGTTGCCGCAGGTGCGCGGAGTGATCCATGCCGCCGGCGTGGAAGCCGGTGCGCTGCTGATGAATACGACGTCCGATGAGTTCGCCGCGGCCATGCATCCCAAGGTGCACGGCACCCTGGTCCTGCACGAGGTGTTCCCACCAGAACAACTCGACTGGATGGTGCTGTTCTCCTCGTGTGGCTATCTGGCTGGTTTCCCCGGCCAGGGTGCCTATGGCTGCGCCAACTCGTTCCTCGATGTGATGGCCCGGCACCGGCGCGGACTGGGGGACCGCACCACAGCCGTTGCCTGGACCGCGTGGCGCGGAATGGGGATGGGCTCGGCATCGGAATTCGTCGCGGCACAGCTCGATGCGCTCGGCATGGGGATGGTCGACGCCGACGACGCGCTCCGCGCGCTCGATCTGGCGATGCGCGAAGACACGGCCAACGTCGTGGTGCTGCCGGTCCTACCGGCCGCCGCCGCGGTGCCGATTCTGGTGGACGTGGCGCCCGAAGAGGAACCCGACGATGATCTGTCGTCATCGACCGCGGGGGAGTACGACCCCGACCAGCTGGCCGCCCACGTATTGACCGCGGTGGCAAGCCAATTGGGCCTGGCAGAGGCGGACGTGAACGTCGACCTGCCGTTGGTGGAATTGGGTGTCGACTCGATCATGACGGTGCGGCTGCGGCGCCAACTGGAGAAGCAGACCGGGCTGTCGCTGCCGCCGACCCTGCTCTGGGAGCATCCCACCGCCGCGGCCGTCACGGCCAGGATCATCGAGCTGATGGCCCCGGCGGTGGAGTGCGAAGTTCGGTGATCGCGGCGATGAGTTTCTTCTTGTCCACCTTGCCCACCGCGGTGGTGGGCAGCGTCGGCATCGGAACCAGCACATCCGGCCGGGCATGGGCCGATGTGCCGCGCTGATCGAGAAACTCGTTGAGCTGAACGAGAGTGACCGGAGCGCCCTTGAAAACAACTGCGGCACAGATCTTCTCACCCAGGTAGTCGTCGGGCAGCGCTACTGCCGCGGCCGCGTAGACCGCGGGGTGGGTCAGCAGGTGATCCTCGAGGTCGGTGGCTGACACCGTCTCCCCGCCGCGGTGGATGACGTCCTTGATCCGGCCGGTCACCTCGACGTAGCCGGCCCGCGGCCCGTCGTGGAAGATCCGGACCCGGTCGCCGGTGCGGAAGAAGCCGTCGGGGCTGAAGGACCGGGCATTGGCCTCCTCGGCGCGGTAGTAGCCGTTGAGGGTGTACGGTCCGCGCACCAGCAGCTCACCCTCTTGCCCGGGGGCGACCTCGTGGCCGTCCTCGTCGACCACGCGCATCTCGTCATGTGGCGACATCGGCCGGCCCTGGGTGTGCTCCACCACGTCCACCGGATCGCCCGGCCGGGTGAAATTCAGCATCCCTTCGGCCATTCCGAAGATCTGCTGCAGGCCCGAGCTCAGGCCCTGGTGCACGAAACGGGCCTCTTCCGGGGACATCCGTGATCCGCCCACCTGGACCACCCGCAGCGACGTCGGCAGGACCGGTTCCCAGTCGCAGGCCTGGGCCCACAGCTTGGCCAGGGCGTTGACGAGGCCGGTCACGGTGACGCCGTGGGTGTTGATCAGGGCGAACGCCGATTCGGGACTGGGGTCGTCGGTGTAGACCGTCGTCGCCCCGACCGTCATGGAGCCGAGCAGGCCGGGGCAGGCGAGCGGGAAATTGTGGCCGGCGGGCAAGACCGCCAGATAGACGTCGTCGTGCACCATTTCGCAGGCCTGGGCGCAGGCCGCGGCGTTGTAGGCGTAGTCGTCATGGGTGCGTGGGATGAGCTTGGGCAGGCCGGTGGTCCCGCCGGATACCAGCAGTACGGCAGGACCGCTGGTGTCGATGGTGATGTTCGGTGGTTTCGGGTCGTCGAAATCCTTGAGGGCGGACCAGGATTGGAAGGATCCGGGATCGCCGTCGACGAGGATGTGGCGCAACCGGGGATGCTCGGCGGCGAGTTGGGCAGCCAGGTCGCGGTGGTCGAATCCGGCGATGATGTCGGGGATCACGAGTCCGACTGCGCCGCTGACCTCGGCGAAATGGCCGAGTTCGGCAGACCGGTGACCGGGCAGGCACAGCACCGGGACCACCCCCGCGCGAAGCAAACCGAAAGTGGCGACGGCGAATTCACGAGTGTTGGGAAGCTGTACCAGGACACGGTCGCCGGGGGAGATGCCGCGGTGGGCCAGTGCCGCACCGATCCGGTCGGCGAGGGCGTCGAGTTCGGCGAAGGTGTGGCCGCCGGTGGCGTCGATGACGGCCGGCTTGTCTGGCCAGCGCTGCGCGGCCTCGCGCAGGATGCTGTCCAGTGGTTTGCCCTGCCAGTAGCCGGCCCGGCGGTACACCTCGGCACGGTCCTCGGGGAACCCCGTGAATCCGTTTGCCAGTTCGTCCTGTTCACGGTCAAAACCGGTGGTCATGGCTGTTCTGGCTCCTGTCGGGTGAGTGTGTCGGCAGATCGAATATAGGGTAACCTCCACTAAGTTAGGGCAGCCTTTACTAATTGTTAGGAGGATGGTGAGCGTGCTGGCGACGAGTTCCCAGACGGTCCGCGACGAGGTCGCCGAACTCCTGGGGGTCAGCCCCGACGCCGTCGATCCCGACGCGGACCTGATTGCCTCCGGGCTCGATTCGATCCGGATGATGTCGCTGTCCGGCCGCTGGCGTAAGCAGGGCATCAACGTCGGATTCGCCGCCCTGGCAGCCAATCCCACCGTCGCCGCCTGGATCGAGCTGGTCGCCGAGCATGCTCCTGATGCGCCCGCCGAAGCGTCCGTGCCGGACACCCCCGGCGAGGAAGGCGACACCTTCGCGTTGGCGCCCATCCAGCACGCTTTCTGGGTGGGACGAAACCACGATCAGCAGCTCGGCGGTGTCGGTGCTCATCTCTACGTCGAATTCGACGGCGCCGGCGTCGACCCGCAACGGCTGCAGTCCGCAGCGGCGAAGCTGGCTGCACGCCACCCCATGCTGCGGGTCGAGATCCTGCCCGACGGCACCCAGCGGATCGGCAATCGGCCGCTGCCGGTTACCGTCTACGACCTACGAGACCTGGATGAGGCTGCGGCACAAGCGCAGTTGGAGATGATCAGGGAATCCAAGTCCCATCAGATGCTGCACGACGAGGTGCTCCAGCTCAGCCTGTCGCTGCTGCCCGGAGAGCGCACGCGTCTCCATGTCGATATGGACATGCAGTGCGGGGACGCGGTGAGTTACCGCAATTTCATGGCTGATCTGGCCGTGTTCTACCGCGGCGCCGACCTGCCCGATCTCAGCTGCACCTACCGCGAATACCGGGCCCAGCTGACCGCCTCGGCGCCGCCGCCGTCGCAGGAGGACGTGAAGTGGTGGGCCGAGCGGGTGCCCGATCTGCCGGACCCGCCTGCGCTGCCACTGGTTCCGCTGCCCGATCAGCGCAACCCGCACCGCAGCATCCGGCTCTGGGAAACCCTCGACGTGCCGACCCGCGACGCATTGTTCGCGGCGGCACATCGGCGCGGCATCACTCCGGCCATGGCGGTCGGAGCGTCGTACGCCAATGCGCTGGCGCACTGGTCGACGCAGTCCAGGTTCCTGCTCAACCTGCCGATGTTCGGCAGGGAGCCTTATCACCCCGATGTGGACAAGCTGGTCGGTGACTTCACGTCCTCGCTGTTGCTCGACATCGACCTGACCGGAGCCGACACGGCCGTGAAGCGGGCCCGGGTGGTCCAGGAGACGCTGCACGCCACGGCCGCGCATTCCTCGGTGTCCGGCCTCGATGTGCTGCGCGACGTGAGCCGCCACCGCGGCAGCCAGACGCTGGCCACCATCGTCTACACCAGTGCGCTGGGCCTGGGTGATCTGTTCGCCGGTGATGTCACCGACCAGTTCGGCGCGCCGGTGTGGACCATTTCGCAGGGGCCGCAGGTGCTCATCGATGCTCAGGCGACGCCGCTCGCCGACGGCCTGATGATCAATTGGGACGTCCGCATCGAGGCGTTCCGGCCTGGAGTGGCCGAGGCCATGTTCGCCTACCATCTGGACGAACTACGCCGACTGGCCGCCGATGACGCGGCCTGGGATGCCGCGGACCCGCCGGCCGCCTCCGCCCAACAGCGCCAGGTGCGGGCCGAGTTGAACGCTTCGGCATCGACACCCAGCGGTGATGTCCTGCACACCGGTTTCCTCGCGAATGCCGACGCCACCCCCCACGCACCCGCGGTGTACTGCAGCGCAGGCGATCTCACCTATGGCGAGCTCCGCGACAAGGTGCTGACCGTGGCTGCCGCCTTGCAATCCCGGGGAGTGTGCCGGGGCGAGGTGGTCGCGGTGCTGGGCCCCAAGAGCGTCGAACAGGTCATCGCGTTGCTGGCCATCTCGATGGTCGGCGCCGCGTATCTGCCGGTCGGTGTCGACCAGCCCGCCGATCGGGCCGCGCGCATCCTGCACACCGGCGGCGTCGACTTCGTCCTGATCTGTGGATCGGGGTCCGAGCATCCCGAACTGCCGCACCTCACCGTTGCCGATGCCGAGATCATCGGTGATCCGGCGCATTTCGAGCCCGTGGGCCTCACCCCGGACGATCTGGCGTACGTGTTGTTCACGTCGGGCTCCACCGGCGAGCCCAAGGGTGTCGAGGTCACCCACGACGCGGCGATGAACACCATCGAATTCATCAACGACCATTTCGAGATCGGGCCGGCCGATCGGTGCCTGGCGTTGTCGCACCTGGAATGCGACCTGTCGGTCATCGACGTCTACGGGACGCTGCGCTCAGGTGGCTCGCTGGTCGTCGTCGACGAGGAGCACCGCCGCGTTCCGGATGTCTGGGTCAAGCTCATCGACGAGCATCAGGTCACGGTCCTGCACTTCCTGACCGGATGGTTGGAGATGCTCGTCGCCGCCGGCGGAGCCGGCGGAGCCGGCGCATCTGGCACAGCCGGCGGAGCCGGCGCATCTGGCACAGCCGGCGGTTCGCTTTCCTCCCTGCGGGTGGTTCCCACCGGCGGCGACTGGGTGCGTCCGGACCTGGTGCGGGCGCTGCGCGCCGCGGCGCCGCGGGTCCGCTTCGCGGGCCTCGGCGGGGCAACCGAGACCGCGACCCACAACACCATCTTCGAAGTCGGATTCGGTGACGACGCCCTGCCCTCGCACTGGACTTCGGTGCCGTTCGGTGTCCCGCTCTCCAACAACTGCTGTCGCGTGGTCGACACACGGGGCGAGGACTGCCCCGACTGGGTGCCGGGTGAGCTGTGGGTCGGCGGGCGCGGCATCGCCCGCGGGTATCGCGGGCGCCCCGATCTGACCGCCGACCGGTTCGTCGAGCACGACGGCCGCCGCTGGTACCGCACCGGGGACCTGGTGCGGTCGTGGCCCGACGGCACGCTGGAATTCGTCGGGCGGGCCGACGACCGGATCAAGGTGAGCGGCTTCCGTATCGAGTTGGGCGAGGTCGAGGGCGCCTTGTGCCGCGTCCCCGGCGTGGACGCGGCCGTTGCGGTGCTGGTACCGGTCGACGGCGGCCACGATCTGCTCGGAGCGGTGGTCCGTGCGGATCTGAACCAGAACCACCTGACCCCTGAGTCGGTGGGAGCGGCGCTGGCCGAGCTGGTGCCGGCGCACATGATCCCGCAGGTGCTGCTGGTCGCCGACGAAATTCCCTACGCCAGGGGCAAGACCGACCGCGCGGCGGCAGTCCGGCTGCTCTCGGCGGTCGGCGCCCCCGAGACCAGGGGGTATCAGGCGCCGTCGGGCCCGCTGGAAACGGCCCTGTGCGCGATCGTCGGGGACGTTCTCAAGCGGTCCGGCGTCGGAGTCGACGACGATTTCTTCGCCCTCGGCGGTGACTCGGTGCTGGGTACGCAGCTGGTGGCCCGGATCCGGGACTGGCTGGACACCTCGACCGTGATGGTCGCCGATGTCTTCGCGGCGCGAACGGTCGCGAAGATGGCCGCGTTGCTGGAGGGCCGGGAGGCGGGCTCGGACCGCCTGCAGCTGGTGTCCGAGCTGTATCTGGAGGTCACAGGTATGGACAGCGCCGATGTGGCCACCGAGTTGGCACGCACGTCCCCAGAACCGGCGTTGGGCAACTAAGGTTAGAGTTACTTCAGTTAGGGCAGGCTTTGCTTATCGTCAGGAGGTCGTTGTGGACGCCGTGAGTCGCACGACTACGCAGACCGGGCACGCAGTGGCGACCGAACCGCTGCACCAGGGGTTCTTCGCGCACGCGCAGGCCGCACCCGACGACATCGCGGTGGTCGGTCCGACCACCCGCTGGACCTACCGGCAACTGCGTGAGCAGGCGGTGTCGGTGTCCGGTGCGCTCGCCGTGGCCGGTGTGCGCGTCGGTGACCGGGTCGCCGTCGTCGGCCCGACCGGCCTTGACACGGTGATCGCCACGCTGGGGATCCTGGCGGCAGGCGGTGTCTGTGTGCCGGTCGACTCTGCCGATCCGGTCGAGCCGGTCCTGGACCACGCGGGTGTGCGGATGGCGCTGTTCACCGGCGACGGGCCGCCCAACTGGCTGCCTGCGCTCACCGTCTCCGAGGCGTTGCGGATCGGAGAGCGCACCTGCGGCGTCGCGCCGGTCTGCTCCGAGCCGCGTGAACCCGCCTTCCTGGCATCGCTCGACGAGGCCGGATATGCAGTGGTGACTCACGCCGCGGCCCACGATGCCGTGGTGGAACTCGGCGCCCGGCTCGGCGTGACCGGCGATGACCGCATCGGCGCGTTCTCTGCGGCGGGCGCTGCGGCTCCGATCCTCATGATGCTGGTGGCACTGACCGCGGGCGCAGCCGTCGTGGTTGCCGATGATGCGCCGCGGCGCAACCTCGAGCGGGGCATGAACGGCTTCGCCCTCGCTGTGCGGCATCGGGGTGCGGTGGCTGCTCTCGACACCGCCGTGCCATCGTGACCGGGGCGGATACCCAGATCACCGCCAAACCCTGGGTGAAGCGCTACCCAGGGGCCGAAAGCGCAACAGCCACACTGGTATTCCCGCACGCCGGCGGAGCGGCGCTGGCCTACCGCGGATTCGGGATGGCGCTGGCCGCGGCCGGGTCCGACGCCTATGTCATGCAATACCCGCAGCGTGGCGACCGGTTGTCGCATCCGGCCGCGCCCACGGTGGGCGATCTCGCCGAAGATCTGTTCAACGCGGCTGACTGGGCGGGCGTCGAATCGATACGGCTGTTCGGACATTGCATGGGGGCGGTGGTGGCCTTCGAATTCGCGCGGATCGCGGAACGCAACGGCGTGGCGATCGATGCCCTGTGGGTGTCGGCCAGCGAGGCGCCGTCGGCGGTGGCGGCTGCGCCCGCACTGCCCATGGCGGAGTCCGAGATCCTCGCCGAGATGGTCGATCTCGGCGGCACCGATGAGGCACTGCTGGCCGACGACGATTTCGTCGAACTGCTGCTGACGGCAGTGCGGGCCGACTACGCGGCATTCAACCGGTACTCGTGCGCGGCCGACGTGACGATCGCCGCCGACATCTACGCCCTGGGCGGCGACCGTGACCACCGAATCAGTGAGGACATGTTGCGGCGCTGGGAATCTCATACGACCGGCGCCTTCACGTGCTCCATGTTCGACGGCGGGCATTTCTACCTCAACTCCCAGCTTGAGGATGTGGCGGAGCTCGTGAATGAGCTCTAGCCGCCGGCTTCCCGGGCCTGACAGCGCCGATCCGGTGGTGATCGTGGGGATGGCGCTGGAGGCACCCGGCGGAATCGACACCGCCGACGACTACTGGTCGCTGCTGACCGAGCAACGTGAAGCGCTCGGCCGATTTCCCGCCGACCGCGGTTGGTCGGTACGCGACCTGTTCGACGGTTCGCGCCGCGACGGGTTCAAACGTATCCACGACTTGGGCGGATTCCTCTCCAGCGCAGCGACATTCGATCCTGCCTTTTTCGGGATCTCACCGCGAGAAGCGGTGGCGATGGATCCGCAGCAGCGCATCGGACTGCGTATCGCGTGGCGTGCACTGGAGAACAGCGGCATCAACCCCGACGACCTTGCCGGGCACGACGTGGGTTGTTATGTCGGTGCATCGGGCCTGGAGTACGGGCCGGCCCTCTCCGAGTTCTCCCACCACAGCGGACATCTGATCACCGGCACCTCGTTGGGCGTCATCTCCGGGCGGATCGCCTACACGCTGGATCTGTGTGGCCCGGCACTGACCATCGACACCTCGTGCTCGTCGGCGTTGACGGCGTTCCACACCGCCGTGGCGGCGGTGCGGGCCGGGGACTGCGACATGGCGTTGACCGGCGGTGTGTGCGTGATGGGCACACCGGGGTACTTCGTCGAGTTCTCCAAACAGCACGCGCTGTCCGACGACGGGCACTGCCGGCCCTACAGCGCGCACGCCAGTGGCACGGTGTGGGCCGAAGGGGCGGCGATGTTTGTGCTGCAACGTAAATCGGCGGCCGCACGGGACGGTCGGCGCATCCTGGCCGAGGTTCGCGCGACTGCGGTGAACCAGGACGGCCGGACCACCGGTCTGACGGCGCCCAGCGGCGCCGCCCAGCAGCGGTTGTTCGCCAAGGCGATCGAGCAGGCGGCCGTGCGCCCAGAGGATGTCGGCTTGATCGAGGGGCACGGCACCGGAACCCGGCTCGGAGATCGCACCGAACTGCGTTCCCTGGCGCAGACTTACGGAGCCACCGCGCCAGGGGCCGGCGCCTTGTTGGGGTCGGTGAAATCCAACGTCGGGCACTCCCAGGCCGCCGCGGGCGGGCTGGGACTGGCCAAAGTCATCCTCGCTGCCGAGCATGCCTCCATCCCGGCCACCCTGCACGTCGACGAGGTGAGCCGGGAGATCGACTGGGACAGTCAGGGTTTGCGGCTGGCCACCAAGCAGACCCAGTGGTCGGCGGTCAACGGGCAACGCATCGGAGCGGTGTCGGCCTTCGGGATGAGCGGCACCAACGCACACGCGATCGTTGCCGTGCCCGATGTTCCCGGAGCCGCCGCATGAGCGAAGCTTGCGAGCGAATCGTGCTGCCTGAGGGCGAAGCCGGCGTCCTGCCCGACGCTCGGACGCCGGTCCTGCTCAGCGCGCACGCCGAGGATCTGATCGCCACCGACGCCGCGGCCATCCTGCGCTATCTGGACTCGCGTCCCGAGGTGAGCGCAGCCGACGTCGCCGCCACCCTGCGGACCACCCGGCGCCTGCGCCGCCATCGCGCCGTGGTCCGGGCCGACGACCGCGAAGAACTCGCCGCGGGCCTGCGTGCGTTGGCCGAGGGCGCCGACCATCCGTTGGTCACCCGCGCGCAGGGCGGGGCGCAGGCGCCGGGTTCCGGTGCCCGCATCGCCTTCGTGTTTCCCGGTCAGGGCAGCCAGTGGCCGTCGATGGGCGTGCAGGCCTACGAGCTGCTGCCGGCCTACCGGGCCGAGGTCGACCAGTGCGCCGCGGAGTTCCAGGCCGCCGGTGCCAGGTCCCCGCTGGATTACCTACTGGCCGAGCCGGATTCGGGCGCGGTCACCAATGATTTCTCCCAGGTGCAGATCCAGGGCGCTCAGTTCGTCCACGGCGTGGCATTGGCCCGGGTCTGGCGGTCCTGTGGTGTGCTGCCCGATATCACCGTCGGTCACAGTCTCGGCGAGATCGGGGCCGCGTATGTGGCCGGCACCATCACGCTGTCCGACGCGGTGGCCGTGGTGATCGCCCGTGCGACCGTACTGGACCGGTTGACCGGTCCCTACCGGGTCGCGGTGCTCGGGATCACCCCCGACGACGCGTCGAAAGTGGTTGCCGAGACACCGGGCTGGCTGGAACTGTCGGTGGTGAACTCGCGGTCATCGGTCGCGGTGTCGGGGGATACGGATGCGGTGGCCGCGGCGGTGGCCACCGTCACCGGTCGCGGATCGTTCGCCAAGGAGATCGAGATGTGGTTCCCGGCGCACACCACTGCGCTGGACGGGTCGCGCGGCGAGCTCGAATCGCTTCTTCCCGTGGCACAATTCAGTGAATCGCCAGTGCAATTCGTCGGCTCGGCCACCGCAGACGTCGTCGAGGCCGGCGCCGGATTCGCCGACTACTGGTACACCAACCTGCGCAGCACCGTGCGCTTCGACCGGGCTATCGAAACGGCGGCGCGGCGCGGTGCCCGGATCTTCGTCGAACTTTCCGCGCATCCGGCACTACTGTTCGCCATGGGCGACCTGCTCGACGACGCTGTCGAACTCACCGGCGGTCCGGCGGTAATAGTGGGATCGGGCCGGCGCGACGAACCGATCACCGAGCGGCTCAGCACCAACATCATCTCCGTCGCGATGGCGGACTCCGGCTACCGCTGGGATGACCTCCCCAACCACACGCCGGCCCTGTTGCGCGACTTCCCCTTCGCTCCGATGCGGGCCGAGCACCTCTGGGCGACACCGCAACCACTGCCTCCGGTCGCGGGGCTGACCGTGGCCGTCGAGCATTGGGAGGAGCGGACCCGTAGCGACGCACCGCCCGGACAGCGTCGGGTCGCCGTGCTCGATCTGGCGGCCGGCCAAGGGCCCGCCGCGGCGTTGGAACGTGCGCTCGAAGAGGTTGTCGGGCCCACCGCGGTTGCTCCCGACGATGCCGACCTGCTGATCGTGGTCGCACCGGTGTCGGAGCAGGCCGATGCAGTGGCCGCGGCAGAAACCTTGAGCCGCCGCGTGGACGAGGGTCTGCTCGGCTACGCCCGGGCGATCACGCCGGATACCCGCGACGTGTGGCTGGTCACTGTCGGTGGCGAACAAACCGGCGGCGAAACGCAGGGTCCACGGCCCGAGGCGGCTGCGCTGGCCGCGGTGCACAGCAGCATGAGCTACGAACACCCGGACCAGACCTTCCGTCACCTGGACCTGGCCGAGCCGGCCCCCGACCTCGCCGCCGCCGTGACAGCGATCACCGCCATGCTGACCGATGCCGATCACATCGCGCTGCGGGACAACGGTTCCGGAACCACGGTGTGGCACCGAGGGATGCGCGATGACACTTCCGACGCCCGGTCCTGGACCGCCGAATCGGGGATGTTCGAAGAGGTGGTCATCACCGGCGGAGCCGGGGCGGTGGGCCTGCACTATGCCCGTCACCTGGCCGAGCAGGGGGCCCGGCGCATCGTGCTGCTCAGCCGCAGCGGCCTCGATGACGCGCAGGTCGCCTCGCTGGCCACCCACGGCACCGAGATCGTCGCTCCCCGCTGCGATCTCACCGACCCGGCACAGATTGCTGCAACCGTCGCCGAACTGGCGGTCGGCCCGGCGTCGCTGGTGATCCACGCAGCCGCGTCCGCCATCATTGCCCCGGGAAACGAGCTGACCGGTGCGACGGTGCGAGATACCTTCGCGGCCAAGGTGAGCGGGCTGGCCAATCTGACGGCGGCCTGGCCGATGCGCCCCGATGCCCGAATCGTGTTGTGCTCCTCGGTTTCCGGCCTGTGGGGTGGATACGGTCACGCCGCCTACTCGGCGGCCAACCGACTGCTCGATGCCCTCGGCAGGCAGCTGCGCGAACAGGGCAGGTACTGCACCTCGGTGCGGTGGGGACTGTGGCCGGGAGACGGCATCATCGATTCCGGTGAGATCAGCCGGGTTGAGCGGTCCGGTCTGCGGGCCATGGCGTCCGACCTTGCGGTGGAGGCCGGCCTGCGTGACTACCCGGCCGATCCGCTGGTATTCGCAGCCGACGCCGAGCGGCTGCAGACCTTCCTCGGCGCGGCGGCTCAATCCGGTCGCCTCGGCGACACCGCCGAGGCTCCGCAAGACGACGTCGCCGAGACCGCCGATGCCACCGGCGCGATGAAGATCGCGTTGGGCGCCGTGCTGAAGCTCGACGACACCACCGCACTGGATCTCGACACGTCGCTGCTGGATCTCGGCGTCGACTCCCTGTTGGCGATCGACCTGCGCAAGAAGCTCAAGAAGGCCACCGGCCGTGCAGTGCCGCTGGCCACCATCCTCGGTGGCGCCACCGCCGCCGAATTGATCGAGCATTTGGAAAGACCTGAAAAGGAAGCATTTTCGCGTGACTGACATGGTTAGTGCCGATCCGGCAGCCCCCCGCACCTCCGACGCGCGTCTGGAGCTGATGCGGCGCAAGCTCGCCGAGCGGGGCCTCGCGTCAGCATCGGGAGATTCCGGGCAATCGGCCACCGGCATGCAAGGTGCGCCGATCGATCCCACGGTGCTGTCGGACGGGCAGCGCCGGATGTGGTTCGTGCAGGGGTTCGATCCGAGCGGGGTACTGCTCAACATCTGTCTGTCCTACCGGCTCGACGGGGTGATCGATGCCGAGCGGTTGCACGACGCCGTCAACGCGGTGGCACAACGACACCCGATCCTGCGCACCACCTACCAGGCCGACGAGAACGGCGAGCCGACGGCGACGGTGCACGATGACCTGGCCCCGGGGTGGATGTTCCATGACCTGTCGGACAAGTCCGAGCGGGCACGCAAGCTACGCCTTGAGGTGCTGGCCCAGCGCGAGTTCGGCACAGCCTTCGAACTGAACAGCGACTCCCCGTTGCGGATCACGCTGATCAAGACCGGTCCGAGTGAGCACGTGATGTTGCTCGTGGCCCATCACATCGCCTGGGACGACGGTTCATGGCGGGTGTTCTTCACCGACCTCACCCGGGCCTACGGTGGGGCGCAGCTCGCCGAGACACCGCGCGTGACGGTATCCGAGGCGCCAGACGGCGATGCGGATCTGGCCTACTGGCGCGAGGCCCTGGCCGATCCGCCGGAGCCGCTGGAGTTGCCCGGGCCCGCGGGTTCGGTGGTGCCCAGCGGTTTCCGGTCCCAGCGCAGCACGGTCCGGTTGTCCGTCGGGACCGTCCAGCAGGTGTCGGCCCTGGCGCGCGACACCGGCGCCACCCCGTACATGGTGCTGCTCGCGGCGTTCGGTGCGCTCGTCTACCGCTACACCCATACCGACGATTTCCTGGTCGCCACCCCGGTGCTGAACCGCGACACCGACGAAACCATCGGCTATTACGGCAACACGGTGGCAATGCGGCTTCGGCCACAGGGTACCCTCGGGTTCCGCGAACTGGTCGCGGAAACCCGGGACACCGCCATCGGTGCGTTCGCGCATCAGCGCGTCAACCTCGACCGGGTGGTGGCCGAACTCAACCCGGACCGGCGCCACGGCGCCGAACGGATGACGCGGGTGAGCTTCGGGTTCCGCGAGTCCGACGGCGGCGGGTTCCGCCCGGACGGCGTGACGTGTGGCCGTGCCGACCTGCGCGGCCAACACACCCAGCTGCCACTGGGTTTCATGGTCGAGCTCGACGCCGAGGGTGCGGTCGTGGAGGCCGAACATCTCACCGAGGTGATGGATGCCGAGCTGGCCGCGCAGATGCTGCGGCACTTCGCCGTGCTGCTCGACAGTGCGCTCGCCGAGCCTGATCGGCCGCTGTCTGCGCTGGACCTGTTCACCGCCGAGGATGCCGAGTGGATGCGGGCAGTGTCCACCGGTGAGCAGTTCGACACGCCGGGAACCACGTTGGCCGCGCTGGTCACCGAACAGGCCGCCCGTACCCCCGATGCCATCGCCGTGGTCTATGAGGGCAGGCAATACAGCTACCGCGAGATCAACGAATCGGCGAACCGGTTGGCGCACTGGCTGATAGGCCAGGGCATCGGCACCGAGGACCGCGTCGCCGTGCTGCTGGAAAAATCGCCGGAGCTGGTCATCACCGCGCTGGGCATCGTCAAGGCCGGAGCCGTGTACCTCCCTGTCGACCCGACCTATCCCGAGGATCGACTCACCTACATCCTCGCCGATTCCGACCCGAAGACCATTCTTCGCGAGCCGGTCGACGGCCTGGAGAGCTATCCGGCCACCGATCCCACCGACGCTCAACGGATCCGGCCGCTGCGCCCGGACAACACGGCGTATCTGATCTACACGTCGGGATCCACGGGTTTACCCAAGGGCGTACCGGTGCCGCACCGGCCGATCGCGGAGTACTTCGTCTGGTTCGGGCGCGATTACCAGGTCACCGAAGACGAACGCCTGCTGCAGGTGGCATCGCAGAGCTTCGACGTGTCGATCGGCGAGATCTTCGGCATGCTGGCCGCTGGTGCGCGCCTGGTGATCCCGAAGCCGGGTGGTCTGGGCGACATCGGATATCTCACCGACCTGTTGCGCGACGAGGGCATCACCTCGATGCACTTCGTCCCGTCGCTGCTCGGGCTGTTCCTTTCGCTGCCCGGCGTCAACGAGTGGCGCACGCTGCAGCGCGTGCCGATCGGTGGCGAGGCGCTGCCGGGGGAGATCGCCGACAAGTTCCTCGCCACGTTCGACTCGCTGCTGCACAACTTCTACGGTCCCACCGAAACGGTGCTCAACTGCACGCGTTACAAGGTGGAGGGCAAGCAGGGCGCCCGGATAGTGCCGATCGGTACACCGAAGATCAACACCACGATCCATCTGCTCGACGATGCGTTGCAGCCGGTACCGGTCGGGGTGATCGGTGAGATCTACATCGGCGGAACACATGTCGCGCACGGCTACCACGACCGCCCCCGCCTCACGGCAGAGCGGTTCGTCGCCGATCCGTTCAACCCCGGCGGACGGATGTACCGGTCGGGCGACCTGGCTCGGCGCAACGCCGACGGTGACATCGAATTTGTCGGCCGCGCCGATGAGCAGGTCAAGATCCGTGGCTTCCGAATCGAACTCGGCGAGGTCTCCGCGGCCATCTCGGTCGACCCGTCGGTGGGTCAGGCCGTGGTGGTGGTCAGCGACCTGCCGTCGCTGGGCAAGAGCCTGGTCGCCTACATCACACCGGCCGCCGATGCCGAAATGGTGGAGGTCGACCGTATCCGGGCCAGGGTGACGGCCGCGCTGCCCGAGTACATGATCCCGGCAGCGTTCGTCGAGCTGCCCGAGATCCCGATCACGGCGCACGGCAAGATCGATCGCCGGGCACTACCCGAGCCGGAGATCCGCTCGGCCACAGTATTCCGTGCTCCGGACACCGAAACCGAACATGCGATCGTCGCGCTGTTCGGCGAATTGCTCGAGCGCGACGGTGTCGGCGCCGACGACTCGTTCTTCGATCTCGGCGGTCACTCCCTGCTGGCCACCAAATTGGTTGCCGCGGTGCGGGCTCGCTTCGGGGTGGATCTCGGGGTCGCCGACGTGTTCGAGAACGCCACGGTGGCGGGCCTGGCCGCTCGGGTCGACGAATTACTGGCATCGGGCAGCGGCACGGGCCTGCCCCCGATCGTGGCCGTCCGGCACGACGGACCGTCGCAGATGTCGGCGGCCCAGCACCGGCAGTGGTTCCAGTTCCGCATCGACGGACCGAACCCGGTCAACAATGTGCCCTTCGCAGCACGACTGACCGGACCCTGCGATGTGGAGGCCCTGGCCGGGGCGGTCGGCGATGTGGTTTCCCGGCACGAGATCTTGCGCACCACCTACCGCGAAATCGACGGTGTCCCTTACCAGGTCATTCATCCCGCGGGCCCGGTGACGGTGCGCCGAGCCGAGGGCACCGGTGAAGACTGGTTGCAGGGCGAACTCGATGCCGAGCGGCGGTATTGCTTCGACCTGGAGAACGAGTGGCCGATTCGGGCGGCGGTGCTGTCCACCCCAGGTGCGCATGTGCTGTCGTTGATGGTTCACCACATCGCCGCCGATCATTGGTCGGGCGCTGTGCTGTTCACCGATCTGATGACCGCCTACCACGCCCGCCGGGCCAATTCGACGCCCGAGTGGGCCCCGCTGCCGGTCCAGTACGCCGACTTCGCGGACTGGCAGGCCGAAATGCTGTCGAGCGCGGGCGAGCGAATCGGTGAGCAACGCGACTACTGGACAAAGCAACTGGCTGGTCTGTCGGCTGACCACAATATCGAGAACGGCCTTCAACCGGACTTCCCGCGCCCGCCGGTGCCCACTGGTGAGGGCAAGGCGCTCGACTTCACCATCGACGCAGCCGTCCGCGGCAAGCTCGTCGAACTCGCCCGTGAGCTCGGCGTCACTGAGTTCATGGTGCTGCAGGCCGCCGTTGCGATCGCCCTGCACAAAGCCGGGCAGGGCACCGACATCGCGCTGGGCACACCGGTAGCCGGGCGTACCGCCCCCGAACTCGATGCGCTGATCGGGTTCTTCATCAACATCGTGGTGCTGCGGAACGACCTGTCCGGCAACCCGACACTGCGCGAGGTGCTGGGGCGTTCCCGCGACATGGCACTGGCCGCCTACCAGAATCAGGACCTGCCGTTCGACCGGGTGGTCGACGCGGTGAGCCCGGTGCGCTCGCTGTCGCGCAACCCGCTTTTCGGTGTGGTGGTGCACGTGCGTGAGGATCTGCCGGCACGTCAGGTCATCGATACCGGAGCCGACGGTGAAACCCATTTCACCGCACTGGAACCCACCTTTGACGTGGCGCATGCGGACCTGTCGCTGAATTTCTTCGCCGAGGCCGGCGGCGGGCAGCAGGGCGGATATCGGGGCACCGTCATCTACCGCACCGAGCTCTACGAGGCGGCCACCGCACAACGCCTCGTCGGCTGGCTGCAGCGCATCGTCGCGGCATTCGCCGGCGACGCCGACCAGACCGTGCGCGACATCTCGGTTCTCGATCCGGCCGAGCGCGACCTGCTGGTCGACGACTGGAGTCGCAAGGCGGCACCGCCGGCCGGGCTGCCGCAGACCGAAGGCGCCGACCGCGTCTACCTGCTTGACGAATGGCGGCAGCCGGTGGCCATCGGTGTCGTGGGCGACGTCCACTACGCCGGCGGTGCGGTGGACGAGGCATCCGGCGCGGCCACCGGCGTCGGCGCAGATCGATTCGCGCCCAATCCGTTCGGGGACGGGCAGTTGTACCGCACCGGGGACCGGGCCCGCTGGACCACCGACGGGCGGCTCGAGCCCATCACCGCGGGTGAACCACGGCTGCAGGCCGCCCTGGAAGACCTCGACGGGGTCGCCGCTGCGGCGACCCGATACTGGGAGGCCCGCGGGGCCACGACACTGGCCGGGTACGTGGTGCTCGAGCCGGAAGTGGCTGACGCCGAAGCCTTCCTGGAGACAGCGCGGGCCGCGCTGCCCGAGGAGTTCACCGGTGCGCTGCTGACGGTGGCCGATACCGTCGAAACCGCCAAGCTGACCCGTCCGCGCATCACCACGACGGCACCCGCCGAGCCGCCGGCCACCCCGACCGAGGAGACCCTGGCGGCGATGCTGGTAACCCTCCTCGGCGTGACCGAAGTGGGACGGTACGACGACTTCTTCACCCTTGGCGGCGACAGCATCCTGGCCGTGCAGCTCGCGGCACGGGCCAGGGATGCCGGGGTGGCGATGACGGCGCGCATGGTGTTCGAACATCCCGGCCTGGCCGACCTGGCCGCCGCGATCGATGCGTCGGCCACGAAAGAAACAGTCGCCGACGTCCACCATGAGCCGATGTCCGCATCGGGCCTGTCGCCCGACGAGCTGGCCGCGCTGACCGCGGGATGGGGCCAAGACCAGGGGATCGCGACGTGACGACCACCGGAACGCCGCCCGGCGTCGAGGATGTCCTGGCGCTGAGCCCGCTGCAACAGGGGTTGTATTCGCTGGCCGGCCTGACCGAAGGTGACGCCGGCGCCGACCCCTACGTCATCGCGATGGCCGCCGACATCGACGGGGCGCTGGACGCCGAGCTGCTGCGGGCCTGTGCCGAGGCGATGCTGGTGCGCCATCCCAACCTGCGGGCCAGCTTTTTCCAGGGGAACCTGAGCCGCCCGGTGGCGGTGGTCCCGTCGGCCGTCGAATTGCCGTGGCGGCATGTGCATGCCGATGACGAGCAGGCGCTCACCCTGGAAGCTGAGGAACGCGCCCGGCGCTTCGACCTGGGTCGAGGGCCGCTGATCCGGTTCGTGCTCATCGAAAAGCCCGGGCAACGTTGGCGACTGGTGATTGTTGCCCATCACATCGCAATCGACGGCTGGTCGCTACCGGTCTTCGTCGGTGAGCTGATCGCCCTCTACGGCGCCAAGGGCGACGTGGCAGCGCTGCCGTCGGGGGTCCGGCCATATCGCGACTACATCGGCTGGCTGGCCGGGCGCGATCAGGAGGCCAGCCGGGCGCGTTGGCAGGCACATCTCTACGGCATGGACGCCCCCACGTTGTTGTCGCCGGTGTTGTCCGGACTGACGGCCGAGCCTGGTCTGCCCGCACGCACCGAGGTGACCCTCGACGAACAGCAGTCCGCCGAAATCCTCGAGGCCGCCCGGCGACGCGGCGTCACGGTCAACACGCTGTTCCAGATGGCTTGGGCAACAATCCTTTCGGTTTTCACCGACCGCACCGATGTGGTGTACGGCGTCACCGTGTCGGGTCGCCCCGACGAGCTGGCCGGAGTGGAATCGATGGTCGGCCTGTTCATCAACACCGTGCCGCTGCGGGTCAGGGTCGACCCCAAGGTGCTCGTTGGGAATCAGTGCCTGGCGCTGCAGCGCGAAGCCGCCGAGCTGCGCGAGCACAGCTACCTCAGCCACACCGAGTTGCGTTCGCTCGGCGGGATCGGCGAGCTGTACGACACACTGCTGGTCTACGAGAACTTCCCGCCCGGCGGGCTGGTCGGCAGTGACGAATTCGCTCTCGGTGAGGCGGTGCTACGGCCCTCGGCATTGGAGAGCCTGTCGCATTTCCCCGTCACCATCGCCGCGCATCCCAGCCACGGCCGGCTCACCGTGCTGGTCGAAACCCTCGACGGGGCACTGGGAATGCTCGATCCGCAGGCACTGGGCCTGCGGGTGCTGAGCGTCGTGCAGCGGCTGTTGGACTGCTGGGAGCGTCCGCTGCGCGAGGTCGCGGTCACCCTCGATGGTGAGTCGCAAGCCGTCGGTGCGCCGCAGATTGCTCAGATGTACGACGGATTACCCGCTGGCTTTCATTCCGCGTTCAGTGAGACGGCTGCCGAGCGGCTCGGTTCGGTCGCCTTGAGCTGGGACGGGGGAGAACTCAGCTATCGCGAACTCGACGATGCTGCGGATCGCCTGGCCGCCGAGCTGATCCGGCGCGGCGTGGACGACGAAACTCCTGTGCCGATCCGGTTGCGCCGTGGGCCCGACTACGTGGTCGCGATGCTCGCAGTGCTCAAGGCGGGCGCGATGATCGTGCCGCTGGATCCCGCCATGCCCGATGAACGGGTGGCCGAGATCCTGCGTCAGATCGGCGCGGGCCGGCACTCACTCGTCGTCGACGAGGCCCTGCTGGCGTCCGTCGGTACCGAGCCGGACGTCGATTACCGGCCCGCACCGGTGTACCCCGGGCAGGGTGCCTACATCGTGTTCACCTCGGGAACCACCGGAAAACCCAAGGGCGTCATCGGAACCCATCAGGCCCTGTTGGCCTACTGCGCCGATCATGCCCACCAGCTGCTGCAGCCGGCGGCCACCCGACTCGGCCGTCCGTTGCGGGTGGCCCACGCGTGGTCGTTCACGTTCGATGCGGCTTGGCAACCGTTGGCGGCTCTGCTCGACGGGCATACCGTGCACATCGTCGCCGACGAGGTGCAGCGTGACGCCGAGGCGCTGGTGGAGACCATCGGGCGCTTCGCGATCGACATGATCGACACCACGCCGTCGATGTTCGCCTCCCTGCGGGCCGCGGGCCTGCTTACCCAGGTGCCGCTGGCGGTGCTCGCGCTCGGCGGCGAGGCCATCGACACCGCCACGTGGCGGGGTATCCAGGCCGAATGTGAGCGCACGTGGATGTCTGCGCACAACTGCTACGGTCCGACCGAGACCACCGTGGAAGCCGTCGTCGCGACGATCGGCGAGTACGCGCAGCCCTGCATCGGGCGTCCCACGGAGTCGACCGAGGCCTATGTGCTCGACGGCTGGCTGCGGCCGGTTCCTGACGGTGTGTGCGGCGAATTGTATTTGGCCGGTGGCCAGTTGACCCGCGGGTATCTCGGCCGGCCGGGAGAGACAGCCGGACGGTTCGTCGCCGATCCGTTCACCGCAGGTGCCCGCATGTACCGCACCGGCGACGTGGTGCGCCGGAATCCGGACTCGAATGCTCTCGAGTTTCTCGGCCGCAGCGACGACCAGGTCAAGATCCGTGGCTTCCGGGTGGAGCCCGGAGAGGTGGCCGCGACGCTGCATACCCACCCCGGGGTGCGGCATGCCCATGTGGCGGTTCGGCAGCACCGGAGCGGGCCGCGCCTGATTGCGTACGTGGTGACCGATACTCCGGTCACCGAGTTGCGCGGGATGCTGACCGACACCCTGCCAAGACATCTGGTGCCTCACCACATCGTGGCCGTCGACGAGATCCCCCTGACCACCAACGGCAAGGTCGACGACGCCGCACTCGCGGCGCTGGGTACCGGCGGACGCTCCGAAGGGGCTGAGCACCCCGCCACCGAGACGGAGCGGCTGCTGGCCCAGGTGCTGGCCGAAGTGCTGGGGACCACTGACGGTGCGGGCGTGGACGTCACCGCGGACTTCCTCGATCTCGGGCTGGACAGCATCGTGGCCTTGTCGGTCGTGCAGGCTGTGCGGCGCCGTGGTGTGGCGCTGCGCGCCCGTCTGATGTTGGACTGTGCGACTGTCCGTGAACTCGCGGCCGCGATCGACGCCGATGCGGCCGCCGTGGCGCGGGCGCAAGGCGCGGCCGACGAAGCCCCACCGGATACCGGCCCGATCCCGTTGCTGCCCAACGGGCGTTGGCTCTACCAGTACGGCGACCCGCGCCGGCTCGCACAGACAGAGGTGTTCCGCCTGCCCGCCGGGATGACCCGAGATCAGCTGGAAGCACTGCTGCGCAACGTGATCGACGGACATGAGGTGCTGCGCACCCGATTGGACCGCGCGACCCTGACCTTGGTTCCGCATACACCAGGTGAGGTGTTCTCGGAGGCGACCGGGTCGGGTGAGATCAATGCCGCGGTGGCCGAGCAGGCTGACCTCTCGGTGCAACGCCTGGATCCGCAGAACGGGTCGATGCTCGATGCGGTGTGGCTGCATCACCCGCAGACCGAAGACGGCCTGTTGATCCTCACCGCCCACGTGCTGGCGCTGGACCCGGCGTCGTGGCGGATCCTGGTCGGTGAGCTCGAAAATGCCTGGCATGCAATATCGTCCGGTCGCACCCCACTCCCGGTGCGGGAGCACACTTCGCTGCGACAGTGGTCCCGGCTGCTGTCCGAGCGGGCGGCCACGCTCGACACCTGCGGCTTCTGGGAGCAGCAGTTCGAGGGCGACGATCCGGAAATCGGCGCGCGGCGGATCGATCCGTCCGCCGACCGGATGGCCGATGTGACGATCAAGATGGCCTTCGCCGAGCCCGACGTGACGGCCCGACTGCTCACCGGTGCGGTGCCGGTGACCGAGGTGCTGGCCGCGGCGACCGCCCGTGCCCTGAGCACCTGGCGTCGCCACCGCGGCCAGCCGACCCCTGCGCCCGTGTTGGCGCTGGAAACCCACGGCCGGTCCGACGCGGTGGTGTCAGATCATGACGAGGTCGATACCGGCGACACCGCAGGGTTGCTCAGCATGATCTACCCCTTGCGGTTGAGCGCCGACGACGCCCGTGGGGTCGCCGCGCAGGTGGCCGCGATCCCAGGCGACGCGATCGACTACGGGTTGCTGCGGTACTTGCGCGAGGACACTGCCGAACGGCTGGGCGCACATCGGGATCCGCAAGTACTGCTCAACTATCTGGGCCGTATCGAACTGGATGCGGCCGACCATGCCCTACTGCAGGACCGTTCGTTGCAGACCGGGGTGACTCCGGTTCCCGAACCGAATGTCGCTGTGCGCCATGAACTGACGGTCATGGCCGCGGTAATAGACCGCGACGGGTCGGCCGTGCTCGGCACCCAATGGCGGACCCTGCCCGACATTCTGTCCGCCGAGGACATCGCCACCCTGCAGGCGATGTGGCTGGACGCATTGCGAGAGGTGATCACATGAGTGCCCCATCGGCTCCCACCCTGGCCGTCATCGGTGCCGGGCCCAAGGCCATCGCGGTGGCGGCCAAGGCGGCCGAGCTGCGGGCGATGGGCGTGCCCGCCCCCGACGTTGTCGTCATCGAACGCGCCGGGGTGGCCGCCAACTGGCAGGCCGTCGGCGGTTGGACCGACGGTAACCATCGCCTCGGCACCGGTCCGGAGAAGGACGTCGGCTTCCCCTACCGGTCGTCTCTGGTGTCGCGGCGCAACGCCGAACTCGACGAGCGGATGACCCGGCACAGTTGGCAGGCCTACCTGATCGCCACCGGCGGATTCGCCGAATGGGTCGACCGGGGCCGGCCCGCACCGACCCACAAACGCTGGAGTCAGTATCTGGGCTGGGTGGCCGAGGACGTCGGGATGAATGTGGTTTCCGGTGAGGTGGAACGTATCTCGGTTGGCGCTGACGCCGGCGGTGCCGGCAATTCTGCCGACGCCGACGGTGCCGGCAATTCTACGGACGCTCACCGGTGGGTGCTGAACACCGCCGAGGACACCGTGTACGCCGACGGGCTGATGGTGACCGGGCCCGGTCAGGCCGAACGTTCGGTGCTGCCCGGCAATCCCCGGGTGATGTCGATCGCGCAGTTCTGGCATCAGGCCGGTAAGCACGAAATGATCAACGCCGAACGGGTGGCGGTGATCGGGGGCGGCGAGACCGCCGCGTCGATGCTCAACGAGCTTTTCCGCCACCGGGTTTCGACGATCACGGTGATCTCGCCCACGGTCACCCTGTTCACCCGCGGCGAGGGGTTCTTCGAGAACACCCTGTTCTCCGACCCGACCGGATGGACCGGGCTGACCATGGCCGAGCGCCGGGATGCCCTGGCCCGCACCGATCGTGGGGTGTTCTCGGCCCGGGTGCAGGACGCGTTGTTGGCCGACGATCGGATCCGTCATCTGCGTGGCCGGGTCGCCCACGCGGTGGCCCGCGACGAGCGGATCCGGTTGACGTTGTCGACCAACACCGGGGGCGAAGCGGTCGAGACGGTGCACGGCTTCGACCTGGTGATCGACGGGTCCGGTGCCGACGCGCTGTGGTTCGCGCCGTTGTTCAGCCAGGACGCGCTGGACCTACTCGAGCTGGGGCTCGGCGGTCCGCTGACCGGTGACACCCTTCAAGAGCACATCGGGCACGATCTGGCCCTGAACGACGTGTTCCCCAAACTGTTCCTGCCGGGGCTGGCCGGGCTCACCCAGGGGCCGGGCTTCCCGAACCTGAGCTGCCTCGGCCTGTTGTCCGACCGGGTGCTGGGTGCGAACCTGGCCAACCCCTCGATGAGGAGAGTCGATGAGTTCCAATCCGTTCGATGACGAGAACGGCACGTTCTACGTGCTGGTCAACGATGAGGACCAGCACAGCCTGTGGCCGGCATTCGCCGATGTGCCCGAGGGCTGGCGGGTGATCTTCGGTGCGGCCGGCCGGGCCGAGTGCCTGAGCCATGTCGAGCAGGCCTGGTCGGACCTGCGGCCCCGGAGCCTGCGTGAGGCAATGGCACAGTAGCGGGGGACTGATCCGCCAACAGCTAGGCCAGGTTCGGGGCGAGCGCGTCCATGTCGAACAGCCGGGCGTGCAGGATGGTGCGATTCCGGAGGGCTGAACGCACCGCACGGTGCAGCCCGTCCTCCAGATAGATGTCGCCGCGCCATCTCACCGCGTGGGGGAACAGGTCGCCGTAGAACGTCGAGTCCTCGGACAGCAGCCGGTCCAGCGCGAGCACTGTGGTGGTCGTGACCAGCTCGTCGAGGCGCAGCTGGCGAGGCGGGATGCGGGACCAGTCCCGGTGGGAGAGCCCGTGCTCCGGGTACGGTTTGCCCTCTTGGACGCCCTTGAAGATCATCGCCGGCCCGCCTCCGTCGCAGTAGTGCGCGGTGTTGCCATCGGCATAGTCGCCTAGGTTAATACCCTCGTGGGTGATTGCCCGCGCCGGTGTCGCTCGGCACGATGACCCGGAGCTGTCACCGCAGAATCGGTAAACCTGCTGCTGGTCGGTAAAATGAACCGAGCTGAACGCACACATCGCTGCTGCGAAGGGTAGGTGAACTGGTGGGGAGTGCCGACGAGCGTCGTTTCGAGGTGCTGCGCGCCATCGTCGCCGACTTCGTGGCCACCAAGGAGCCGATCGGCTCCAAGACTCTGGTGGACCGTCACAACCTCGGCGTGTCGAGCGCCACGGTCCGCAATGACATGGCGGTGCTCGAGGCCGAGGGCTACATCACCCAGCCCCACACGAGCTCGGGGCGGGTGCCCACCGAGAAGGGCTACCGCGAGTTCGTCGACCGCATCGACAACGTCAAGCCGCTGTCTTCATCGGAGCGCCGCGCGATCCTGTCCTTCCTGGAGTCCGGGGTCGACCTCGACGACGTGCTACGGCGCGCGGTGAGGCTGCTGGCGCAGCTGACCAGGCAGGTCGCGATCGTGCAGTACCCGACGCTCTCCACGTCGTCCGTCCGCCACCTCGAGGTGGTTGCGCTGACTCCCGCCCGGTTGCTGCTGGTGGTCATCACCGATTCGGGCCGGGTGGATCAGCGCATCGTGGAGCTCGGCGATGCGATCGACGAGCATGAGCTGTCCAAACTCCGCGAGATGCTGGGGCAGGCGTTGGAAGGCAAGCCGCTGACGGCGGCGGCGATCGCGGTGAGCGATCTGGCCACGCATCTCAACGGCCACGGCGCACTGGCCGATGCCGTCGGCCGATCGGCGACGGTCCTGGTAGAGACCCTCGTCGAGCACACCGAAGAACGACTGCTGCTGGGCGGCACCGCCAACCTGACCCGCAACACCGCCGATTTCGGCGGATCGCTGCGGTCGGTGCTGGAGGCACTCGAGGAGCAGGTGGTGGTACTGCGGCTGTTGGCGGCCCAGCAGGAAGCGGGCAAGGTAACCGTGCGGATCGGTCACGAGACCGAGGCCGAGCAGATGCTGGGAACGTCGGTGGTGAGCACCACGTACGGCAGCTCGGGCAAGGTGTACGGCGGAATGGGTGTGGTAGGTCCCACCCGAATGGACTACCCGGGAACGATCGCCAATGTTGCGGCGGTTGCTCTTTATATCGGCGAAGTCCTAGGTACTCGTTAATCCAGCCGGTCGATCCGGCATAGAAAGGTCAGGCAAGGTCAGCGTGGCACGCGATTATTACGGCTTGCTCGGAGTGAGCAAAGGCGCGAGCGATTCAGAGATCAAACGCGCCTATCGGCGGCTGGCGCGTGAGCTGCACCCCGACGTCAATCCCGACCAGGAAGCCCAGAGCAGGTTCACCGAGATCCAGGTCGCCTACGAGGTGCTGTCGGACCCGGAGAAGCGCCGCATCGTCGACATGGGTGGCGACCCGATGGAGTCGGTCGGTGGAGCGCCCGGCGGGTTCAGCGGATTCGGTGGCCTCGGCGATGTGTTCGAGGCATTCTTCGGTGGCGGAACCTCCTCGCGGGGGCCGATCGGCCGGGTGCGGCCCGGCGCGGATTCACTCCTGCGAATGCGGTTGGACCTTGCGGAGTGCGCCACCGGCGTGACCAAGCAGGTGGCTGTGGACACTGCGGTGTTGTGCGATCTGTGTCAGGGCAAGGGCACGAACGGCAATTCCACCCCGGTCGCCTGTGACACGTGCGATGGTCGCGGCGAGATCCAGACCGTGCAGCGCTCGCTGCTGGGACAGGTGATGACGACCCGTCCGTGCCCCGTGTGTGGGGGAATCGGTGAGGTGATCCCCGATCCGTGCAACCGTTGCGGTGGTGACGGTCGGGTGCGCGCCCGCCGTGAGATCAGCGTCAAGATCCCGGCCGGTGTGGGCGATGGCATGCGGGTGCGCCTGGCCGCGCAAGGTGAGGTCGGACCGGGCGGCGGACCGGCAGGCGATCTGTACGTCGAGGTCCATGAGAAGCAGCACGAGATCTTCGTCCGCGACGGCGACGACCTGCACTGCACGATCTCGGTGCCGATGGTCGACGCTGCGCTGGGCACCACGGTCAGTGTCGACGCGATCCTCGACGGGCCCACCGAACTGACCATCCCCGCGGGCACGCAGCCCGGTGCGGTGACCACATTGCGCGGCCACGGCATGCCGCACCTGCGTTCCGGGGTGCGCGGTGATCTGCACGCCCACATCGACGTGGTGGTGCCATCGAGGCTGGACAGCGCCGATATCGACCTGCTGCGGAAGCTGAAGGAGAATCGGGCCCGCGACGCGGCGGAGGTGCGTTCGACGCAGGCCTCAGCGGGCTCCGGTGGTCTGTTCAGCCGGTTGCGCGAGACGTTCTCCGGCCGCTGACACTGCGGGCGGCACAGTGAGTTCAGCGCTTTTCTATGTCGACGCACTGCCGGGCGCGGGGGAGCTCGCCGTCGTCGACGGCGACGAGGGCTTCCACGCCTCCAACGTGCGTCGCATCCGGGTCGGCGAACAGATCGATCTGAGCGACGGCGCCGGGACGCTGGCCCACTGCGTCGTCGAGGCCACCGCCAAGGGCCAGTTGTCGGCGCGGGTGACCGAGCGGGCCGCCATCAGCGCCCCGCGCCCGACCGTGACCGTGGTGCAGGCGTTGCCCAAGTCCGACCGCTCAGAACTGGCCGTCGAGCTGGCGACCGAGGCGGGTGCGGACAGGTTTGTCGCGTGGCAGGCGACGAGGTGTGTGGCCCGTTGGGAGGGTCCGAAAGTGGACAAGGGTCTGCGGCGCTGGGAAGCGGTGGCACGCTCGGCGGCTCGGCAGTCCCGCCGTACCTACATTCCGGCGGTCGAGGGCGTGGTCTCCACGGCGGCACTGACCCAACGTGTCGCCGACACTGTGGCCGCCGGGGCGATGGTGCTCGCACTGCACGAATCGGCCACCGCTCCTCTGGCCGAACTGCCTCTGGCTCAGGCGGATTCACTGATGCTCATCGTCGGACCCGAAGGTGGCATCGCCGATGAGGAGATCGCGGCCCTGACCGGGGCCGGCGCGCAGGCCGTCCGCCTTGGCCCGACCGTTCTGCGGACGTCGACGGCCGCGGCCGTGGCGCTGGGGGCGATCGGTGCGCTGACGGGACGCTGGGAGATTTAGCGCCGACGGGCATGCTGTCCAGGCATTACGCTCCATTCGTGAGTTTGCCGCCCCAGGGCCCGCCGCCCCAAGGTTCGCCGTCGCCCTACGGGCAGCAGCCCCCGCACTGGCCGCCACCACATCCGCAGCAATGGCCCGGGGCGCCGGGTGCTCCGGGCCCATATGGCGCATACGGGCCGCCCCCGTACGGGCAGCCTCCGAACTGGTCTCCGGCTGGACCGCCACTTCAGCCGAAGAAATCAGGACTCGGCAAGGTGATCGTCGGCGGCGTCGTCGTCCTGAGCGTCGCGGTCCTCGCAGTGATCGGGTACGGGGTCGCCAAGGTCTCCGGTGAGGGACAGGACCGGACTGCCTACTCGGCATCCAGTTTCTCCGACGTCTGCGACAAGGATTGGATCAGTACCGCCCCGGAATACGGCAAGCCCTACAACATCGCGGCCTTCTACCAGGGGCTCGGAATCATGGGCGAAGCCTGGTTGTCGGTCCCTTCCAACAAATGGGCCACGTCCAACGAGTACTCCAAGATCAACGTCGTCGCCTGCCTGGACCGAAAGACGGGCACCGAGGCGAAATCCATTCCGTGTGTCTTTGACGACGACGGGAGCCGTATCACCGTCGACTACTACTCCGCCGACTACACGATCGAGCTCCGCGAAGCCAAGACCGGCAAGGTCGTCCAGGACCTGGGCACGGTGTCGGGTACTGCCGACTCGTGTCCGTTCATCGCGTCCTACGAGCGCCGGTCCAAGAAGATGTACGCCGCTCCGGACGGTGACGCAGTGCAGGCCAAGTTGGACGCGTTCGCAGGCTAAGATCCGCCATCCCGTTACGCTGACCTGTGCGTTTACCCAGTCAGTGGGCCCGGCCCGTCAACCGTGACGCACCGATCACCGCCGGGGCGCTCAACCATTGGGGCGTGTCGTTGACCAGCGGTAAACTGGGGACAGTACAACGGCAGCCGGCCGTTTTGAGAACACGGAAAGCAGGCACAAACTCCACGTGACGCCCCGCGACACGACCGCTGACTCGTCGACCACCGCATCGGAATCGGTCCGCAGCAGCATCACTGTTCCGCCCGACATCATCGTGGGCCTGCTCGGCTCGGCTGATGAGAACTTGCGGGCACTCGAAAGACTTCTGACTGCCGACATCCACGTCCGCGGCAACGAGATCACCTTCACCGGCGAGCCGGCCGATGTGGCACTGGCCGAACGTGTCGTCGCCGAGCTGATCGCCGTCGCGTCGAGCGGCCAGGCGGTGACTCCCGAGGCGGCGCGGCACAGCGTCGCGATCCTCACCGGTACGGAGGACGAGTCCCCGGCCGAGGTGCTCACCCTCGACATCCTGAGCCGCCGCGGCAAGACGATCCGGCCCAAGACGCTGAACCAGAAGCGCTACGTCGACGCCATCGATGCGCACACCATCGTGTTCGGCATCGGTCCGGCCGGTACCGGCAAGACCTACCTGGCGATGGCCAAGGCCGTCAGCGCCCTGCAGACAAAACAGGTCAACCGGATCATCCTGACCCGCCCCGCGGTCGAAGCCGGTGAGCGCCTCGGCTTCCTGCCGGGCACGCTGAGCGAGAAGATCGACCCGTACCTGCGCCCGCTGTACGACGCGCTGCACGACATGATGGATCCCGAGCTCATCCCAAAGCTGATGAGTGCCGGGGTGATTGAGGTCGCGCCACTCGGGTACATGCGGGGCCGCACCCTCAATGACGCGTTCATCATCCTCGACGAGGCGCAGAACACCACCGCCGAACAGATGAAAATGTTCCTGACTCGGCTCGGTTTCGGATCCAAAGTCGTTGTCACCGGCGATATCACGCAGGTGGACCTGCCCGGCGGTGCCACCTCCGGGCTACGCGCGGCGATGAACATTCTCGACGATATCGACGACATCCACTTCGCCGAGCTCACCAGCGCCGACGTGGTCCGCCACCGCCTGGTGTCCGAGATCGTCGACGCCTACGCGCGACACGAGGAGCCGGCATTGCTCAACCGTTCCCAACGCCGTTCGTCGAACGGGCGGCCCCGCCGATGAGCGACGCTTGCGGAGCGAATCAACAGACGGCATGCGGGGCCCGAGCCTGCGAGGGGACCGCATGAGCATCGAGGTATCCAACGAGTCGGGCATCGATGTCTCCGAGGATGAGCTGATCAGCGTCGCGCGCTTCGTCATCGCGAAGATGGACGTGAACCCGGCGGCTGAGCTGTCGATGGTGCTGCTGGACAGTGCAGCCATGGCCGACCTGCACATGCGGTGGATGGACCTACCCGGCCCGACCGATGTGATGAGTTTCCCGATGGACGAGCTCGAGCCCGGGGGCCGGCCGGATGCGCCCGAGCCGGGTCCGGCCATGCTCGGGGACATCGTGTTGTGCCCGGAATTCGCAGAGCAGCAGGCTGCCAAGGCCGGGCACTCGCTCGGTCAGGAGTTGGCGTTGCTGACGGTGCACGGTGTACTGCACCTGCTCGGTTACGACCACGCCGAGCCGGACGAGGAGAAGGAGATGTTCGCACTTCAGCGCCAGCTCCTCGAGGAGTGGGTGGCTGATCAGGTCGAGTCCTATCACGCCGACCGGCAGAGTGAGAAAGACCAGCGGCTGCTGGACAAGTCCCGATACTTCGATCAACCGTGACCGGCTTGCTCCCGCTGCTCGGCGCCGTGGTGCTGGTCGGGTTCGGCGGGCTTTTTGCCGCGATTGACGCCGCCCTGTCCACCGTCTCGATCGCGCGGATCGAGGAACTGGTCCGCGATGAACGTCCGGGTGCCGCCCGGCTCAGCCGGGTAGTCGCCGAACGGCCCCGGTACATCAATCTCGTTGTGCTTCTCCGGATTACCTGCGAGATCACCGCCACCGTGTTGCTGGCGTCCTTCCTCGACGGGCATCTCGGCGTCGGGTGGGGCCTGGTGGCTTCCGCCGCGATCATGGTGGTGACCAGCTTCGTGGCCATCGGCGTCGGCCCGCGCACGGTCGGTAGGCAGAACGCCTATTCCATCGCGCTGATCTCGGCCTTGCCGCTGCAGGCGATCTCGGTGTTGCTCACGCCGATCAGCCGCCTGCTGGTGCTGATCGGTAACGCGCTGACTCCCGGCCGCGGTTTCCGCAACGGTCCGTTCGCGTCCGAAATCGAGTTGCGTGAGGTCGTCGACCTGGCCCAGCAGCGCGGCGTGGTGGCCGATGAGGAACGCCGGATGATTCAGTCGGTGTTCGAGCTCGGCGACACCCCGGCCCGTGAGGTCATGGTGCCGCGCACCGAGATGGTGTGGATCGAAAGTGATAAGTCAGCGGGCCAAGCGACGTCATTGGCGGTGCGCAGCGGGCATTCCCGCATCCCGGTGATCGGTGAGAACGTCGACGACATCGTCGGCGTGGTCTACCTGAAAGACCTTGTCCAGCAGACCTATTACTCGACCAACGGGGGCCGCGACACCAATGTGGCACAGGTGATGCGTCCGGCGGTGTTCGTCCCGGACTCCAAGCCGCTGGACGAGCTGCTCAAAGAGATGCAGCTCGACCGCAACCACATGGCGCTGCTCGTCGATGAATACGGCGCCATCGCCGGGCTGGTCACCATCGAGGACGTGCTCGAAGAGATCGTGGGAGAGATCGTCGACGAGTACGACGCCGGGGAGGTCGTCCCGGTGGAGGAACTGGGCGAGCGGCAGTTCCGGGTCTCCACCCGGCTGCCGATCGAGGACCTCTGCGAACTTTACGAACTGGAGCCCGACGAGGATCTGGAACCGGACACCGTCGGTGGCCTGGTCGCATTCGAACTGGGACGGGTACCGCTTCCCGGCGCCGAAGTGATCTGGGACGGCCTGCGGCTGCGCGCCGAAGGCGGTTCGGACCACCGTGGTCGGGTGCGGATCGGCACGGTGCTGGTCAGCCCGGTAAAGCCTGAGGAGGACAAGTAACCGATGACTGAACTCGATACCGAGGACACCAAACTCGTGGTGTTGGCCCGCGGCGCGATGGGCCGCGCCGAGGCGGGCACGGGCGCGGCGGTGCGCGACCAGGACGGC
The DNA here is from genome assembly GCF_055419505.1 of Mycobacterium sp. IDUB_9. Classification (NCBI taxonomy): domain Bacteria; kingdom Bacillati; phylum Actinomycetota; class Actinomycetes; order Mycobacteriales; family Mycobacteriaceae; genus Mycobacterium; species Mycobacterium sp. IDUB_9. The sequence goes on from NZ_JBVAXU010000008.1 coordinate 184,386, forward strand.
CGCACCTACGCGGGTGCCCCGGTGGCCCTGGCGGCGCTGAAGTTGACCGCGTTGCAGGCGGCGGTGGCCGCAGCGGTGTCCAGCGGTGCCACCGGACTCGAGGCCGCGGTGCTGGTGGGGGGCTCCGCCGATGACCCAGGCGTCGCCGCGGTGCGGGAACTGTCCGCTGATGCCGCGGTGATCGTCACCGACCGGGCGGGAAGCCCGGTATGAGCGGCGAGTGTGCGCTGAGATCGTCCATTCAGCGGATTTCGCGATCTGAGTGCACGATCGGGGTGCTGTGATGAGTGAATTCCGTTCCGGCTTCGTCTGTTTCGTCGGCAGGCCCAACACAGGCAAGTCGACCCTGACCAACGCCCTGGTGGGCCAGAAGGTCGCGATCACCTCGAACCGGCCGCAGACGACCCGGCATACGATCCGCGGCATCGTGCACCGCGAGGACTTCCAGATCATCCTGGTCGACACCCCCGGCCTGCACCGCCCGCGCACCCTGCTCGGACAACGGCTCAATGAGCTGGTCAAGAACACCTACTCCGAGGTGGACGTGATCGGTATGTGCTTTCCGGCCGATGAGCGCATCGGTCCCGGTGACCGCTGGATCTATCAGCAGATCCGGGCGGTGGCACCCAGGACAACGCTGATCGCCATCGTCACCAAGATCGACAAGGTGCCCAAGGATCGCGTCGCCGAACAGCTGATGGCCGTCAGTGAACTCCTGGGACCGGATGCCGACATCGTGCCGGTCTCGGCCACCGCGGGTGAACAACTCGATGTGCTCACCGATGTCCTCGTCTCGAAACTGCCGCCGGGGCCGGCCTATTACCCCGACGGCGAGCTGACCGACGAGCCCGAGGAAGTGTTGATGGCCGAGTTGATCCGCGAGGCAGCGTTGGAAGGCGTGCGCGATGAACTGCCACACTCGCTGGCCGTCGTCATCGAGGAGGTCGAGGAAAGAGCCGACCGAGACGACCTCATCGACGTGCGCGCCATCCTCTACGTCGAGCGAGACAGCCAGAAGGGCATCGTGATCGGGAAGGGCGGCGCCCGCCTGCGTGAGGTCGGCACAGCCGCCCGCACCCAGATCGAAAAGCTGCTCGGCACAAAGGTTTATCTCGACCTGCGGGTCAAGATCGCCAAGAACTGGCAGCGCGATCCGAAGCAGCTTGGGCGGCTGGGGTTCTGAGCCGCTCAGCTATCGCGGCTACTTGCTCGTCATCACGACTATCGCGATCGCCATCGCGATCACCAAAAACGTTGTGCCAAAAATGATCAGTGCTGTCTTGACGCGATCCCGTGAAGTTTTGCCAAGGCCGTAAGACGATGAACCGCTGAAGAGATCCAACAGCCCCTCCATCATCCGCCAGCCCCACGAGTTGCCGCTGTCTTTCTTGACATCCGGTTGCGGCGGGACGGGCGGCGGGGGGTAATACGGCGGTTGTGGGCGGGCACCGTGAGGTGCGGCGGGTGGATACCCACCGTTGGGTGGATAACCATAGCCGTAGGGGCCGGGTGGCGGTGGTGGATACTGCCCTGGCGGAGGTTGCTGTTGGGGGTGATACGGATCCGGATAGCTCATTGCGGCACTCCCCTTGCCCTGTTCGATAGCCTGCAAAATCCTACTTGGCCGGCACGCTGTGGGCCGGTCACCGTCCATCCCGCAGATACGCGGCCGTCGCCTCGGCCTGGGCTACCTCGGACTGTGCCGGTGTGGGCAAGTCGGCGATGTCGTCGATGAATTGTGCGGCGACGTCCGGGTCTATGCCCTGATTCATGAGCAGGCTTTGGACCATAGCGCGCTGGATCGCTCGGGCCTGGATGTTCGCCAGCTTGACGGTGGTCATGATATCGCGGGCGAGGTCCGATTCGGTCATCGACGTTGTCGTTGAAGACAACTCGATCCGATTGATCGCCCCCGAGATCGTGGCTTGCGCGGTGATCGTTCCGGCCGGGTTGGTCACTCCGAAGGTCACCGGCCCTTCCGGATCGCTCGGGTCATCGGGACCGGACGTGGTCGGTTCAAGCATGTCTGCCGTTGGCCCGCCGACGGTTTCATCGACCGTGAACGCGTCCAGCGCGGACCAGTCGTCTTGGTCGTCATCGCTGTGTTGCACGTCGTCGAAACCCAGCGCGTCGAGGTCGCCGGCGAACTGCTCGTCTTCGGGATCGTCATCGTCCCAAGTGTGATCGGTCATGTGGCTAGCAGTGCATGGTCCGGTCGAGATTGCCGGATTCGTGCGTATCGGTCTGGTCGTACTGTGTGGCGGCCATGGTCAGCTTCTGGGACAGGTCATTGGACGTCTTCATTATCGCTTCGGCAGCGGACTTTCGGACTTCGTTCGCCTCGCACAGTGCTTGCTGGGACGACCAGCAGATCGGGCCGTGCGTAGCCAGCACCTTCCATTCCACAAACGACGTCGTATTGCCCGCCGCGGAGAATCCGGCCGCGGCCGCGTCATGCGTAGTCGACATATCTCGGAGATCTGAAGTGAGAACGTTCAATTCATCAGACATACTTGCTCCCTGCTCCTTCCGCGGTTACAGGTCGGTGGTGAGGTGTTGCGGCGCAGCGTGGTTCGTGGTCTCAGCGCCGAACGAAGCATTGATCGGTGCGCGGCCGGCCTGCGACTGACCACCTGTCGCGACACTGGACTCGCCGTCGTTCGGCCCGTTCAGGTCCTGGTGCACTGCCTGCGTCACGGTCTCTACGATCTGTCCGGCGGCCCCCATGAGACCGCCGAGCTTGCCGGTGCCGCCGCCACTGGAACCCCCGCCCATTTGCGGAAGCGACGGCATGCCGCCCATTCCGCCACCAGAGCTCGCGGCACCAGTCGGCATGCCGGTCGTGTTGGGCATCGATGTCGCCGATCCCCGGCCGCCACCGGAGCCTGATCCGCCGCTGCCGGTGCCAGACCCGCCCCCGGCACCCGAACCGCCACCGCCGGACTGATTGCCCGAGCGTGGGGTGCTCGCGGGCTCGCTCTGGGTGCCCGGGGTGTCCTGCCCAGATGGATCGCCCGGGTTGTTGGACCCGTTCTGGCCGCCGGAACCAGCCAGTGAGGCAGGCGCACCGGAGCCTGAGGGGCCTACCGCGCCCGCTTGCCGGTACTGTTCCGTGGCTTCCCGAATCTGCGCGGCATTGTCCTGCGCGTAGGTGAGCAGATTGGCTGCTGCGGCGCCGGCGACGGCGCTCGCCACGGCCACCGCAGAGAACTGGAGTGCAATCGACTCCGGGGCTCCCAATACGCTGGCCTCCAGCGCCATTGCCACCGGAATCATTGCGGCCAAACCTTTTGAGGCCCAGTCGACTTCGGTGCGGGCATGGTTGACCTGTCCCGCCTGCGTGGACAGGATCCGAACGATGGAGTTGTCAGCTTCCAACATCGCCGACGCACGCTGGATCTGGTGTGAGTTCTGCGTCGTGTAGGCGTTAGAGGCTGCGCCGGACCACGTTTCGGTAGGGTAGGCGCCTTCGAGGGCCTTCCCGTGGGTCTGGAACTGTTTCGCGCCGTCGCTGAAGGCACCACCACCGTCGGGGCTTCCCATACCCATGCTTTTGCTGATTCCGGTCAGGACGTACAGGCCGTACTGGATCACCGGCGTGGCGATAGCTTCGGGAATGAGTAGCTGCGCCCACTTGCCGGCGTCGCCGAACAGGCCGACCGCACCGATCGGGTCGCCTTCCATGAGCTTCTTGAAGTCGCTGTACGTGCTCCAGGCGGTTGCCGCGACGCCGAACTTGCTGGGGGACTTGCTGCCTCCGTCGTCCTCTGAACCGCTCACTCGTTTCCCTGCCCATTGCACATGGATTGATCAGTGCGCACGCCTCTTGGCCCTCCCCGGCAGATTCAACGAATTCGTCGCGGCCCCCACGCCGTGGATTCGAGCGTAGCAGCGGGTGCGAGGCACCAATTACGCTAATTCTCACAGCAATTCGACAGCTGTCTGCCAGGTGTGACTCGGTCCTCCGGCCTACCCGTCAAGCGCATTGATCGCGGCGGCCGCCTGTGACGCGTCCGTCTGTGACGGGGCAGTCCACCAGACGTCGGGCTGCTTGGCGGCCCAGCCGGTGATCGCCTCCAACTCGGCGGCCAGCGAGATCAGCAGCGGCTCACTGTCAGCCGGCCCCATCAACTGGATGCCGATCGGCAGTCCATCGGAGGTGAAGCCGGCGGGCACATTGATCGAGGGCCAGCCCAATAGGTTCCACGGCCAGGTCACCGGGCAGGCGGCGATCGAGGTGCGTTCGGTGGCAGACCACCCGCGGCGGTCGAATTCGTGTGTGAGCGGCGGTGGTTGGGCGGTGGTCGGCGCAATGATGACGTCGACGAGGTTGAAGATCCAGGAGATGCGGCGCTGCGCGGCGGCCTCGTGTGCCCGGGCCTTGCGCAGCACGTCCTGTGACAGCAACCGGCCGATCCTCATGTTGGCCACCGTGCGCTCGTCGTAGGCCACATCGCCGAGGCGGTCGGTCCAATCCAGCAGGCCGGCGGTGGAACGGGCCAAAAAGTCCCATGACATCCGCAAGCTGTAGTTGGGGTCCTTTTCCACCACGGTGTGTCCCAGGTGCCCGAGTTGGTCGGCGATGCTCTGCAGCGCGGCGCGGATCTCGGGGTGCAGCGTGGCCCGGAAACCGGTGAACGGGAACTTCGTCGACATGGCGACCCGCAGCGGCCCGGGGGCGCGGCCGACGTGCTCGGCGGCCTGTATCGGCGCGGGCTTGTGCAGGTCGCCGTCGGTGTTACCGGATGCGGCGTCGAGCACCAGGGCCGCGTCGGTGACGGTGCGCGCCAGCACCCCGTTGACCGTGATGCCGTTGAACGCCTCGGGCAGCGGCCACGTGGAGATGCGACCGCGCTGCGGCTTGATGCCGACCAGGTGCGTCCATGCCGCGGGGATGCGGACGCTGCCGGCACCGTCGGATCCGATGGCCGCGGTCACCAGACCGGCGGCAACGGCTGCGGCGCTGCCGCCCGAGGATCCACCCGGGCTGTGCTTGCGTGACCACGGGTTACGGGTGTGGCCGAACCCCGGCCCGCCGGTGAACGGCCACTGTCCGAGCTCGCAGGTATTGGTCTTCCCGACGATCACCGCGCCGGCGGCCTTCAGGCGGCGCACCACCTCGGCGTCATCGGTGGCGACGCGGGTGGAGCCGTCGGTGCCGAACCGGGTGGGCACTCCGGCGACGTCGACGTCGTCCTTGACCGCGATGGGGATTCCCAGCAACGGGAGTTGTTTGCCGGCTGCGCGAGCGGTATCGGCCTTGGCGGCGTCGGCCAGCGCCTGCTCGGTCAATACGACGCGGAATGCGTTGAGGGTGGACTGGCTCGCTGCGATGGCATGCAGCGACTGCTGTACCAGTTCCTCAGAAGTGACTGCGCCGCTGGCAAGTTGATAGAGCTGATTGGTCAGGGTCGGAAAGGGAATCGGCGGTATGACAGAACCAGGGTCGGAAGTCGCAGATTTGGCCATCACTTTCGAGAATATCGGCGGTGCGTAACGGAACCTGTCCGGCCATGGTGCGACACTGTCACGATGCGGCTGTACCGGGACCGGGCGGTGGTGCTGCGCCAGCACAAGCTCGGCGAAGCCGACCGGATTGTCACCCTGCTCACCCGCGACCATGGTTTGGTACGCGCGGTGGCCAAGGGGGTCCGGCGTACCCGCAGCAAGTTCGGTGCACGGCTGGAGCCGTTTGCCCATATCGATGTGCAGCTGCATCCGGGGCGCAACCTCGACATTGTCACCCAGGTGCAGGCCATCGACGCGTTCGCCGCCGACATCGTCAGCGACTACGGCCGGTACACGAGTGCGTGCGCGATGTTGGAGACCGCCGAGCGGCTGGCCGGCGAGGAACATGCACCGATGCCCGACCTGCACCGGCTCACAGTGGCCGCGTTGCGTGCGGTGGCCGACGGCCGCCGGGCCCGCGAGTTGGTGCTGGATTCCTACCTGTTGCGGGCGATGACGATCGCTGGGTGGGCACCGGCGCTGACCGAATGTGCCCGCTGCGCCGCGCCGGGTCCGCACCGGGCATTTCACGTCGCCGCCGGCGGCAGTGTGTGCGTGCACTGTCGGCCCAGCGGATCCAGCACTCCACCCCAGCCCGTGCTGGAACTGATGTCGGCGCTACACGAGGGTGACTGGGAGTACGCCGAGGCATCCTCATCGGGGCATCGCAGCCAGGCCAGCGGACTGATCGCGGCACATCTGCAATGGCACCTGGAGCGTCAGCTGCGGACATTACCTCTGGTCGAGCGGGTGTACCGGATCGATCGGACAGTCGCCGAGCAGCGCGCGACGCTGGTCAGGCAGGATATGACCCATGGCTTTGAAGCGGGACAGGCGGGGCAAATCAACCTACCCACAGCTGCCCCCGGCGCCTGAGGACTATCCGGTCTTCCCGGATACCTCGACCTGGCCCGTCGTCTTCCCCGAGATCCCGGCCGGCACCAACGGCAGCTTCGCCCGCCCGCCCCAACACACGTCCAAGGCCGTCGCGCCCCGGATCCCTGCCGAGCAGGTGCCCAATCACGTCGCCGTGGTGATGGACGGCAACGGTCGGTGGGCCACCCAGCGCGGCCTGGGCCGCACCGAAGGCCACAAGATGGGCGAGGCGGTGCTGATCGATATCACCTGCGGTGCCATCGAATTGGGCATCAAACATCTCAGCGTCTACGCCTTCTCCACCGAGAACTGGAAGCGCAGCACCGAGGAGGTTCGGTTCCTGATGGGGTTCAACCGGGAGGTGGTGCGTCGCCGCCGGGAGAACCTGAACGCCATGGGTGTGAACATGCGCTGGGTCGGATCGCGGCCCAAGATGTGGCGCAGTGTCATCAAGGAGTTCGACATCGCCGAGCAGATGACCGTCGGCAATGACGTCATCACGGTCAACTACTGCGTGAACTACGGCGGCCGCACCGAACTCGTCGAGGCTGCGCAGGCACTGGCCGCCGAGGCCGTCGAGGGCAAGATCAACCCGAGCCGGATCAGCGAGGCGTCGTTCGCCAAGCATCTGCACCGCCCCGACATCCCCGACGTGGACCTCTTCATCCGGACATCGGGGGAGCAGCGGGCCAGCAACTTCCTGCTGTGGCAGTCGGCCTATGCCGAGTTCGTGTTCCAGGACAAGCTCTGGCCCGACTACGATCGGCGCGACCTGTGGGCGGCGTGCGAGGAGTATGTGAACCGCAATCGTCGCTTCGGGAGAGCCTGAGGGGAGGCCTGATATGCCCAGTCTGTTGCAGCGGTTGTCCTCGGTACTCGGCGAGGTGATGTCCGTCGTCGACGAAGACGACGACGCGCTGACCGTGACGGTCGACGGTTCGGTGGCGTCGGTGCGGGTGGTGGCCATCGCCGACGACCTGGAGATGGTGTCGCTGACCCAGCCGTTGGCATGGGATCTGCCCCTGAACAACAAGATTCGTGAACGGGTATCCGACCATGCCAGCAAGACCATGCTGGGCACGGTGGTCTTGGTTGAGAAGGTTGGTGAAGGCCCGGCGACGGCCACGAACGGCACTAAAGGTGCCGTCCGCAAGCGCCCGGCCAAGAAGGTTGCCGACGTGATGCTGCGCTACAACTTCCCGGCCGCCGGACTCACCGACGACGCGCTGCGAACGCTGATCCTCATGGTGCTCGCCACCGGTGCCGATGTGCGCCGGGACCTGATGTCGTGACGGTCATTCGCATCGTTGCGGCAGTGGTGCTCGGCGAGGACGACCGGTTACTCCTGGTCCGCAAGCGCGGCACGACGGCGTTCATGCAACCGGGCGGCAAGATCGAGCCGGGGGAGCAGCCGATCGAGGCACTGGCCCGCGAGGTGCGTGAGGAACTCGGGGTCGGTTTTGACGTTTCGGGGGCCGAAGAACTCGGCCACTTCACCGCACCCGCCGCCAATGAACCCGGCCACACCGTCGATGCGTGGCTCTACCTGGTCAGCCTCGACGGTGAGCCGCGGCCGCAGGCAGAGATCGCCGAGATGACCTGGATCGACCTGCGTGCACCCGGTGACATCGAGCTCGCGCCGTTGACTCGCGACCCTGTGCTCGTACTGGCGCGCGATCGGGTCTAGCGGTCTAATTCACCCTATCGGTGCACTCGCCGCACGTCCCGAAGATCTCGATCGTGTGGCTGACGTCGGAGAAACCGTGCTCGCGGGCCACGTCGGCGGCCCAGGCCTCGACGTGGCCGCCTGAGATCTCGACGGTGGCGCCGCAGGCCCGGCACACCAGATGGTGGTGATGGTCTTCGGAGCAGCGTCGGTAGACCGACTCGCCGGTGTCGGTGCGCAGCGTGTCGACGCTTCCGGTGGTGGCCATGGTCTGGAGGGTGCGGTACACCGTGGTCAGGCCGATGCCCTGGCCGCGGCGGCGCAGCTCGTCGTGCAGTTCCTGGGCCGAGCGGAAGCCGTCGGTCTCATTGAGCAGGTCGGCGATCGCCGCACGCTGCCGGGTGGACCGGACCGCGCCCGTCACTCGTGCTCCTCACTGGCGTGGGCGACGGCGTCGGCGACGATGTGGGCCAGGTGGTGATCGACCAGGCGGTAGAGCACCTCGCGGCCGGCCCGCTCGCTGGCCACGACTCCGGCCTGCTTGAGAATCCGGAGATGCTGGCTCACCAGCGGCTGCGGCACGGCGAGGGCGTCGACCAACTCGTGCACACAGCGCCCCGACTGCTGCAGTTGCAGCACGATCGCAATCCGCAGGGGAGCGGCCAGCGCACGCAGCAGCTCGCCAGCGGTGTCGAGGACCTCGCGCGGCGGCAGCTCGGGCGCCGGGACGGCCACGTGCTCGCGTGCGTCGTCGTGTTGATTCGTCGTGAAATTGGAAATCGTTTCCATTACGGGTCAGAATACATGCGCGGTATTGCATGTCAACCGCGCCGGCGGTCGCGCCGGATTATCGCCGGCGGCAAGCTGGTCGCTACTCTGATGCACCGTGGCATCCATCATCGACACCGTTGCGAACCTGGCGAAACGCCGTGGCCTGGTCTTCCAGTCCGGAGAGATCTACGGCGGCACCAAGTCCGCGTGGGATTACGGCCCGCTAGGTGTCGAGCTCAAGGAGAACATCAAGCGCCAGTGGTGGAAGTCCATGATCACCGGTCGCGACGACGTCGTCGGGCTGGACAGCGCGATCATCCTGCCGCGGCAGGTGTGGGTCGCCTCGGGCCACGTCGAGGTCTTCAACGACCCGCTGGTTGAGTGCCTGAACTGCCACAAGCGGCATCGGCAGGACCACATGCAGGAGGCCTACGCCGCGAAGAAGAGCACGCGCGACACCGCCGTAGATCCAGACACCGTGTCGATGGACGAGATCGTCTGCCCGGACTGTGGCACCAAGGGCCAGTGGACCGAGCCGCGCGACTTCAACATGATGCTCAAGACCTACCTCGGACCGATCGAGTCGGAGGAGGGTCTGCACTACCTGCGCCCGGAGACCGCTCAGGGCATCTTCGTGAACTTCGCCAACGTCGTCACCACGGCGCGCAAGAAGCCGCCGTTCGGCATCGGCCAGATCGGCAAGAGCTTCCGCAACGAGATCACCCCGGGCAACTTCATCTTCCGCACCCGCGAGTTCGAGCAGATGGAGATGGAGTTCTTCGTCGAGCCGGAGACCGCGCCGGAATGGCACAAGTACTGGATCGAGACGCGGCTGCAGTGGTACGTCGACCTCGGCATCAACCGGGACAACCTGCGCCTGTACGACCACCCGAAGGAGAAGCTGTCGCACTACTCCGACGGCACGGTCGACATCGAGTACAAGTTCGGTTTCGCCGGCAACCCCTGGGGTGAGCTGGAAGGTATCGCCAACCGCACCAACTTCGACTTGTCCACGCACGCAAAGCATTCCGGTGTTGACCTGTCGTTCTACGACCAGGGCGCCGACACCCGCTACGTGCCGTATGTGATCGAGCCGGCAGCCGGCCTGACGCGCTCGCTGATGGCATTCCTGGTCGATTCCTACACCGAGGACGAGGCCCCCAACGCCAAGGGCGGGGTGGACAAGCGCACCGTGCTCAAGCTCGACCCGCGTCTGGCCCCGGTCAAGGCCGCGGTGTTGCCGCTGTCGCGGAATGCCGATCTGTCACCCAAGGCCCGCGACCTGGCCGCCGAACTACGCAAGAACTGGAACGTCGAATTCGACGACGCCGGTGCGATCGGCCGGCGTTACCGTCGCCAGGACGAGATCGGCACGCCGTATTGCGTGACAGTCGATTTCGACACCCTGGAGGACAACGCGGTCACCATCCGCGAACGCGACGCCATGACCCAGGAACGCATCGCGCTGGACAAGGTGTCCGACTACCTGGCGGTGCGGCTCAAGGGCGCCTAACCGGCTAGAACCGGCCGCCACCGCCGCTGTAGCTGCGGCCCGACGAATGTGACGACCCGCCGTACGACGTCGGGCGCCCCATGCCGCGGCCACCGCCGAAGCCGCCCCCGTACCCTCCGCCGAAGCCACCGCCGAAACCGCCACCCCCGCCGCGCAGGATGTTGCCGATGAGGATGCCCCCGAGCACCGCGCCCATGTCGGACCCGCCACCCCCGCCGTACTGCGAGGTGTAGGAACGTTGCGCGGAGCGGACGTCATCGTTGGCCAGGCCCTGCGCTTGCGCGGCCAGCGTCGACGCTCCATTCGCGTGTGCAACGGACTCATTCGGATTCGAGGCGCGCTTGGCCTCGGCGGCCTGAAGTTGGCGCTGTGCCTCGGCCAGCCGGGTGCGGGCCTCCGGTCCGATGCTGCCGCGCCGGGTCTCGATGAAGTCCGACACCGCCTTGATCCGTGACTGGGCGGTGAACAGCGCCTGCTCCAGGGCGCGGGCCAGCCGCTCGGCGGCTTCCTGTTGTTCGTGGACGCCGGCAAGCAGCTGGTCGAGTTCGGCGTCGGCCTTGGTCAGTCGCGTGAAGGTTCCCAGTGGGTCGGCCTTGCCATTGGCCGTAGCTTCGTCGGCAGCCTTCGTCGCCGCGTCACGCGCCGCACTCAGTTTGTCGGCCTGCGGTGTACCGGATTGCCCCAGAAGCGAATTCGCCTGGTCGATACCGGCCTGAATATCGGTGATCGCCGCGGGCAGACCGGCCAGGGCCCGGTTGATGTCGGTCGCCGCGCTGTCGACCGCGTCGAGGAGGGTCCGGGTCTGATCGAGGGCGGACTCCGCCGAGCGCACCGCATCCACCAGTGCGGTCTGATCGGTGGCCGGCCGGGATACCAGGCTGCGCGCGGTGGTGATGCTGCGGTCGGCGAACGCCAGCCGTTCCTTGGCGGTATCCACATTGGTCGACACCGAACTCAGTGCGGTGGAGTCGAATTGGGAGTGCAGGTTGCCCAGTGTCTGGCTGGACGGTTCGATGCGGGCGGTCAGGTCGACCATCTGCTGGGTCATGCCGTCGAGCCGGGTTGGGGCGTTGATCACCAGATCGCGCAGCTGCTCGAAGGCCTGGCTCTGGGCGTCCAGTTCGCGGTCGGCTCTGGCGGCCGACACCACCACCTTGGTCAGCAGTTCCCGCTGTTGCAGCGGTGTCTCGGGGGCGTCGTCATCGAGCGTCTGGCGCACGGTGAAGGCCTGGGCCAGCGCCTTCTTCGCATTCTCCAGGGCCGCGCTGAACGGTTCGGTTCGTTTGGCGCCGAACTCCTCGATGGCCAGTTCCAGCTCAGCGTCACTGGTGCGGACGGCATTGTCGACATCGACCACGATCGAGCGGGACAGCTCATCGAGCGCCTCCAGTGGCACCGACGCCAACGCGTTGGCGTCGGTGGGATCGACCCGCTTGGCGGCCTCGAACTCGGCGTGGCGGCGCTTGGCCCGGCGCCGGCGAGACCACCACCACAGCAACCCGGCCAGCACCAGCACCACGCCCAGGGCGATCAGCATGGACGGCCACGAGATCCCGTCTCCTGCCGGTGTGGCAGGAGGATTGGCGTTCAAGCCGTTCGCGGCGGCGATGGCCGCGCCGGCCCAGTCCTCGCGACGCAGGGCCGGGGTGATGCTGTCGGTCCGGATTTCGTCGGCGCGTGCCGCGCCGCTTACCGTCGAGGGCACCTGGAATGCGAACGCCCGGTCCACCGTCGCGACCGCGAGCAGCGCGTCGTCGTCACCGAAATCGCTCAGCCGCATGGTGTTCCGGGCCCAGTCGTCCCGGCCCTGGCCCGAGAAATCCTCTGTGAAGACCACCCACAACTTGATGTGGCGGTCGTCGTAGAGCCTGTCGATGGCACGTTCCACATTGGCGCGCTGAGATGCCGACAAGGCCCCGGCGTTGTCGGTGAGTTGGGTGGCCAACCGCAACGGCGGCTCGGCGGCGGCGCCGGGGGCCGCCAGCAGTCCGGTCATCAGGATCGCGAGCAGCATGGACAGCAGACGGGCGATACGCATGACCGTCAATCTAGTGCGCCGCGAGGTCGTCGCGTCGGTTCCTGGCAGACTGTGCGTCGGTGAACGGGGATACGCAGGCCTGGTATGGCGACTTCGACCGGCAACGTCTGGTGGTCGAGTCGGCCAAGGGCGCTGCGCTGCCCGGCACCGACACCGAGCACCGCACTGACTTCGCCCGTGATCGGGCCCGCGTGTTGCACAGTGCGGCGCTGCGGCGGCTGGCAGACAAGACGCAGGTCGTCGGACCACGGCACGGCGACACCCCGCGCACCCGGCTGACCCACTCGCTGGAGGTGGCCCAGATCGGGCGCGGCATGGCGATCGGGTTGGGCTGCGATCCCGACCTGGTGGACCTGGCCGGCTTGGCCCACGACATCGGGCACCCACCCTACGGACACAACGGCGAGCGCGCGCTCGACGAGATCGCGAAACCTTTCGGCGGGTTCGAGGGCAACGCCCAGAACTTTCGGATACTCACTCGGCTGGAGCCCAAAGTGCTTGATGCCGAGGGTCGTTCGGCCGGGCTCAACCTCACGAGGGCCGCGCTGGACGCGGTGGCGAAGTATCCGTGGCCCAGCTTCGGCACCCGTAGAAAATACGGCTTCTACGACGATGACGCCGAGGCCGCCGAATGGGTGCGCGCCGGCGCGCCCGCCGAGCGACCGTGCCTGGAGGCCCAGGTGATGGACTGGGCCGACGACGTCGCCTATTCCGTGCACGACGTCGAGGACGGGGTCATCTCCGGGCGCATCGATCTGCGGGTGCTCGGCGATCCCGATGCGGCTTCCTCGCTGGCGGACCTGGGTGCCAAGAACTTTTCCAGCGTCACGCACGACGATCTGCTGGCGGCCGCCGAGCGGCTGTCGCACGTGCCGGTGGTGGCCGCGGTGGGAAAGTACGACGGAACTCTGGCGTCCTCGGTCGCACTGAAGACGTTGACCAGTGAACTCGTCGGGCGGTTTGCCAATGCGGCGATCACGCAGACCCGGGCAGTTGCCGGGCCGAGACCGCTACGTCGTTTTGATGCCGACCTGACCGTCCCGCCGCTGGTGCGCGCCGAGGTGGTGCTGCTCAAGATGCTCGCATTGCAGTTCATCATGTCCGACCACCGTCACCTGCAGATCCAGGCCGATCAGCGCACGCTCGTCCACGAAGTCGCCCTGGCGCTGTGGGCACAGGCCCCGGGCAGCCTGGACCCGCAGTTCGCGCCCGAGTTCGACCTGGCCGCCGACGACGGCGCCCGGTTGCGCGTGGTGGTCGACCAGATCGCGTCCTACACCGAGAGTCGGCTGGAACGGGTGCACGAGGCACGTTCGCCCCGGCCGTTGGGTTGAGCTCTCAGCCGATCTTCTCGACGATCGCCTTGAGCACATCGTTGGTCCGGCCGTCCAGCGTCTGCTTGGTTTCCCGGTCGCGCCAGCCGCGGATTTCGAGGTCGACGATGTAGTTGCGCTGCAGCGCAATGGCACGCGTCACCCGCTTGTAGCTGTCGACGCTGTGATCGAGATTGTTTTTGTTGTCGATGAACGCGAAGAGCGTCTCCGGTGTGGCCCGTACCTCGTTGATGGTGCGGGTCGAGTTCAGCTTCGCGTCGGATACGGTCTCCGCCACCGTCTTGCCTTCGCAGCTCTTCCAAATCTCGGAAAACTCGTCGAACAGCGTCTGAGCCGACGCGACATCGGGCAGGGCGATGACGTTCTGAATTACGAACATCGCGGGCCCGAGCGAAGGGCCCCACCGCCATACCGTGCCGGCGAAGGCCTCCTCCTGTGCGGATTCGTAGCTGGACTTCTGCGCGGCGAAGGGCACGCCGACGCAATTCGGCGCATCCGAGGTGACCTTCGCTCGGCGTAGACCGCCGTTGCTGTCAGTCAGATCGCTCATCAGCTGATAGTCCGATTGCATCGCCCGGTCGACCTCGGGTTCGGTCAGCAGGTACTGCTGAACGGACTGCTGGTCGGTCGGTCCGGCGGGCAGCGTGGTCCGTGACGGCGAGCCCGACGAGGAAACGGTCAGCCACGCAACGAGTGCCACCACGGCGACGAGGATGACGACGTACGACAGCGTGAGCCCGACGATGGCCCGACTTCGGCCATTCTGCGGACGCTTCTTGATCTGTGAAAGCGCCAGATGACTCAACACCGCACCGGCGGGGGCGAACAGGAAGGCGAAGACGATCGAGAGTGTGGCCAGTTTGTTGGTTTCGGCTTGCGGCGGAGGCGGCGCGGACGCTGAGATGACCGGTGGCGGCCCGGCGGGAGCGCCGAAGGGCGCGCCGCCGAACGGGTCCGACGGCGGTCCGCCATATCCACCAAAGCTCACCGATACCCCCCTCAAGCAACCCGCGTAACGCGACCTCCGCGCACGCATAGACTATGTCGGTGGCCGGCCGGATTTCAGATCGCGATATCGCGGCCATCCGTGAAAAGGTCCGCATCGAGGATGTCGTCGGTGACTACGTCCAGTTGCGGAGGGCCGGGGCCGACTCGATGAAGGGGCTCTGCCCGTTCCACGACGAGAAGTCGCCGTCGTTCCATGTGCGGCCGAATCACGGTCACTTCCACTGCTTCGGCTGCGGCGAGGGCGGGGACGTCTACGCCTTCATCCAGAAGATCGAGCACGTCAGCTTCGTCGAGGCCGTCGAGTTGTTGGCCGACCGGGTCGGCTACACCGTCACCTACACGGGCTCGTCGACCACCAATGTGCAGCGGGACCGGGGCAGTCGCAGCCGGTTGCTCGCCGCGAATGCCGCCGCCCAGGAGTTCTACGCCGAGGCGCTGGCCTCGGAGGAGGCCACCGAGGCGCGCAAGTACCTGACCGAGCGCAACTTCGATGCCGCTGCGGCCGCCCAGTTCGGGTGCGGGTTCGCGCCGTCGGGGTGGGACAAGCTGACAAAGCACTTGCTGCGTTCGGGTTTCGAGTTCAAGGAATTGGAAGCGGCCGGGCTGAGCCGGGAGGGCAAACGCGGGCCGATGGACCGGTTCCATCGGCGGCTGCTGTGGCCGATCCGGGTGTCCTCGGGAGAGACCATCGGCTTCGGCGCGCGTCGGTTGTTCGACGACGATCAGAACCAGGCCAAGTACGTCAACACCCCCGAGACGGTGCTCTACAAGAAGTCGCAGGTGCTGTTCGGACTGGACCGCGCCAAGAGGGACATCGCCAAGGGACATCAGGCCGTCGTCGTCGAGGGCTACACCGACGTGATGGCCATGCACCAGGCCGGGGTGACCACCGCGGTGGCCTCGTGCGGCACCGCGTTCGGTGAGCAGCACCTGTCGATGTTGCGCCGGCTGATGATGGACGACAACTTCTTCCGCGGCGAGCTGATCTACGTGTTCGACGGCGACGCCGCGGGTCGGGCCGCCGCGGTCAAGGCGTTCGAAGGCGAGCAGAACCTGTCGGGACAGTCGTTCGTGGCGGTGGCGGCCGACGGAATGGACCCCTGCGATCTGCGGCTGCGCTCCGGTGACGGTGCCCTGCGGGATCTGGTGGCGCGGCGAACCCCGTTGTTCGAGTTCGTGATTCGCAGTGCACTGGCGGAATATGATCTGGACAGCGCCGAGGGGCGGGTGGCCGCGCTGCGGCACTGCGTGCCGGTGGCGGCCCGGATCAAGGATCAGACGCTGCGCGACGAGTACGCCAGGCAGCTGGCCGGCTGGGTCGGCTGGGACAACGTCGCCCAGGTGATCGGCCGGGTGCGGGAGGAAGCCGGTGGTGGCCGCAAGGGCGCGCGGCGTCAGCCCGCGGGGCAGCAGGCGAGACCCAGACAGACCCCGGTAGCCGCACCCATCGGCCGCCCCGATCCGACCGATCCGACGCTCTGGCCGCAGCGCGAAGCGCTCAAGGCCGGTCTGCAGTATCCGGCGATCGCCGGGCCCGTCTTCGACTCGCTGACCGTGGAGAGCTTCACTCATCCGGGGTACGCCGCGGTGCGTTCGGCGATCGAGGCGGCCGGTGGCATGACGTCGGGCAAATCCGGTGCCCAGTGGATCGAGGCGGTACGCGAGCAGTCTTCGTCGTCGCCGGCGGCGGCGGGCCTGATCAACGAGTTGGGCGTGGAGGCCATCAACGTCGAGGACGACGACCGGTTGCCGCGCTACATCAGCAGCGTGCTGGCCCGCCTGCAGGAAGTCTGGGTGGGTCGCCAGATCGCCGAGGTGAAGTCCAAGCTGCAACGCATGTCACCGGTGGAGCAGGGAGACGAATATCACGCCCTGTTCGGTGACCTGGTGGCCATGGAGTCCTACCGGCGCAGCCTGCTCGAACAGGCCAGCGGCGACGACCTGACTGCGTGATCACCCACATCGCGATAGGGTGAGGCGCAGTCGGGCACCGTCAGGCAAGAGAGGCAGACCTGGTGACATTGTTCAGCACGCGGACGCGGCGGTTCATCGCAGTGGGCGCATTTGCGCTGGCCACGGGGGTCGCAGCGGCTGCCCCGGCGTTCGTCGCAGCGTCCAACACAGGGTCCACGGGCGGCCCGCAGGTCACGGCACAGCCGGCCTGCTTGGCCTGGTTCGGCAACAAAGAGGACGGCAAGTGCCTGTCCTACTCCAACGGCATGCCGGCCAACGTGGGAACACCGTGGGTGGGCGCGGGCGGCAATGGCGGATTCGTCACCGGTCCGCTGCTGCCGGGAACGTCGATCAATCAGGGTATCGGCTAGGCCCTACCAGGTACGTTTTGCCGAACCGTCGGTGCTCTCCTTCGTGGCGAGCACCGACGTTTCTGCGTCTATGGGGGTCAACGTGAGGAACTGCGGATCCGGCGAGACCTGCTTGGCGATCTTGCGCCGTCCAGCGTCGATCACCGCTTTGGTGGCCGGGTTGGCGGTCACCGCGCGGTAGGTACTGGCGATCTGCTCATAGCGGCGTCGCCCGGCCTTGGCGCCAAGCACGTAGCCGACGGCGATCACGGCGGCATAGCGGATCACAGTGTTCCTCCCAAAGCGACGTGCCTCCCAAAACTACGTGCCCCCCAAAACTACGTGCCTCCCAGGCACAGATGAGTGCCCTCCATCCTGCCTCACCTTCGCCCCGACGCGCCCGTCCGGGAGCGCATTGGCGGCAGCGGCGGTCCGTGCGCTAGAGTCAACGCTCGGCCGCGGAGCTTCCGCGGAAGGTAGTCCCCTGTAGCTCAATTGGCAGAGCTCCCGACTGTTAATCGGGCGGTTATTGGTTCGAGTCCAATCGGGGGAGCAAGTTCTCTTGAACCTCGGTCTCAGGACTGGGGCCGGGCCTGCGCCTGACGCGCCGCCTGGGTAAGCGCCTCCACCAGTGGATTGGATGCCGACGCGAGGGCATTTCGTTCCTCGTCGGTCAGTTGATAGAACGTCCACACACCCCAGGCCGCCGGCCGCACGTACACCGTCACCTGTTGCCTGTTGTTCGCCAGCACGGCCGGGACGGGTACCGCGCGATCGAGGGTGGCCGCGCTGGCCATCTCCTCCGCGATCTGTTGGACGTTGACTGATTCCTGCAGTTGGTACAGGACGGCCTTGTTGGCGGGGCCTTCCATCGCGAGGAACCAAGCCATCAGTGTCTCCTTGGGGGTAAGTGGTGCGAGCGGTGCGCTCCGACGGATCGTGAGTCGGATCGCACACAGTGTCGCCTATCGACGCGCCGTCGTCAGCCCGCTCACTAAGCCGGTCTGATTCGCTACCCTCGAGGTGTGTACCCACGGCTGATCGCCATCGTCGCCTTCGTCGGTCTACTCGCGGTTGGATGCGGCTGGAAACCGTCATCCGCGCCGCCTCCGAAGCCGGATACCTGCGCACCGACCGACGGCCCCAACGCCGACACGGTCGCCGATCAGATCGCCAAGCTGCCGGCCCCGGCAGCGGGTCGGCAGTGGACTCAGATCGGCACCGGACACACCACGAACTGCCGCTTGTACTGGGTGCAGGTGGGCCAGACCAACCCCGAGCCGAACAGCGCCGGGCAGCTGCTTTTCTTCGACCGGCAGACCCCGCTCGGCCCGGCCACCCCGGAGCCCCGGCCCTACATCAACGTGGTGACCAACGCCGATGACACCGTGGTGGTGAACTACCAGTGGCAGCAGGGCCATGACTCGCCCACATCGCCAACCGGTATCGCCACCGTGCGGTTCCGGATCGGGGACGACGGCAAACTCGTTGCCGTCGACCCGATTCCGAAGCCCTGAGGCGCCTCAGCCGTTGATCAGCTCGGCGGGGTCGAGCATCGCCGCGTAGCGCAACTGCTCGGGGATGCCGAACCCGTCGACGAGGGTCTCGACGTGCGGACGCAGTGCGCGACAGCGCTCGTTGATCCCACGTGTCACGGCCTTTGCACGTTCGGTGGACAGGTAGCGGTGCTCGATGAACCAGGCCTTGTCGCCCTCGATCACCGACAGCGCGTACAGATCGCAGACGTCGTCGAGGAGCTCGCGGGCCGTGTCGTCCTCGCAGGCGTCGATACCCGCGACGAACGCCTCCAGGATCACCCGGTCGATGTGTGCCTGGGCGGCATGCAGCACGTGGTCCTGTACGGAGTTGAACGCGTCGAAGGCCGACATCTCCTTGGCCTTGCCCTGCAGCCGCCGCGCCACCGAGGCCAGCATGTACTCCTCGCGGTCCTCGAACATCTTGACCTGGGTGCCGCGGTTGAACAGGCTGCCTTCCTCCTCGTTGTCCTGGCGGGTGTCCAGGACGGTCTGGATGATGGTCTCCGCGGCAGTGCGTTTGAGGACCCGCTCACCGGCGTAGTTGGCCGCGAACCGGACCCATTCGACGGGGCTCATGCCCTTGATGTCGTCGGCGTAGGCGGTGAGCAGTTCCTTGGCCACCAGTTGGGTCAGCACATGGTTGTCGCCCTCGAAGGTGGTGAACACATCGGTATCCGCGCGCAGGGCGATCAGCCGGTTCTCGGCGAGATAGCCTGCGCCGCCACAGGCTTCGCGAGCCTCCTGGATGGAGTGGCTGGCATGCCAGGTGTTGGCGGCTTTCAGGCCTGCCGCGCGGGCCTCCAGTTCCCGTTGCTCCTCGGCATCGGGATCGTCGGAGGTCTGCAACTCATGGCATTTGGCCACCAGTTCGTTCTGGGCGAACTGCAGGGCGTAGGACTTGGCGATCAGCGGTAGCAGCCGGCGCTGATGCACGAGGTAGTCCATGATCAGAACTTCCTCGGTGCTCTTGGGCGCCTCGAACTGCCTGCGTTCCAACGCATACCGGGTGGCGATGTCGAGGGCGACCCGGGCCGCGGCTGCTGCGCTGCCGGCGACGGTGACCCGGCCGCGGATCAGCGTGCCCAGCATCGTGAAGAACCGCCGGCCCGGGTTCTCGATCGGTGAGCTGTAGGTGCCGTCGGGGGCGACGTCGGCATAGCGGTTGAGCAGGTTCTCCCGCGGAACGCGCACGTGGTCGAACACGATGCGGCCGTTGTCGACGCCGGGCAGGCCGCCCTTGTAATGGCAGTCCGACGTCGTCACCCCGGGCATGTCGTTCCCCATGTCGTCACGGATCGGCACCACCAGGCAGTGCACCCCGTGCCCTTCGCCGTCGGGCGTGATGAGTTGTGCGAAAACCGCTGCAACCCTGGCGGTCTCAGCGGCGCCGCCGATGTAGTCCTTGCGCGCGTTGGGGGTGGGGGAGTGAATGACGAATTCCTGGGTCGCCGCATCGTAGGTGGCGGTGGTCTCCAGCGATTGCACATCGCTGCCATGACCGGTCTCTGTCATCGCGAAACAGCCGAGCAGGTCCAGGTCGATGAGCCGACGCACGTAGGCCTTGTGGTGGCGCTCGGTCCCGAGATTCTCGATGGCACCGCCGAACAGGCCCCATTGCACCCCGGCCTTCACCATCAGCGACAGGTCGCTCATGGCCAGCATCTCGATCTGGGTGATGGCCGCGCCGACATTGCCGTTGCCGCCGTGCTCCTTCCGGAAGCCGTCTTCGGCGGCCCCGGCCGCCGCCATGATCTTGAGTTGCTCGGTCACCTTGGCCCGGGCGATGGCGGTGTTGGGGGTGTAATGCGGCCGGAAGATCTCGTCCGACAGCGTGGTCCGCATGGCGTTCTTGACGTCGCGCCAGCGACCGTCCAGCGTGTTTCGCAGATGCTCGGCAGTGGAGGTCATACCCGACGGTAACGCGTTCGGCCGTCGGGGTGGGTGCGTTGCAACGAAGGCAAACCTTCCTGGACAAGCGAGACCCTGCCGCGCAAGACTGGCGCCATGCCGGAGTCGGTCGGTAAGTCGCTGTCTCCCACCGGCTTGCCGCATGTGAGCTATCACCGGCATGCCGATGTGACCGGAGGCTGGCTTCGTGCGGCGACCTTCGGCGCGATGGACGGTCTGGTCAGCAACACCGCGTTGATCGCCGGTGTCGGGGCCAGCGCCTCGGCCCAGACAGTGGTGCTCAGCGGCGTGGCAGGACTGCTGGCCGGTGCCTTCTCGATGGCTCTCGGCGAATACACCTCGGTGACCACCGCCAACGAGCAGGTCGATTCCGAGGTCAGCGTCGAGCGTCGGTCGTTCCACAAGAACCCGCAGGCCGAGCAGGCCGAACTCGTGGCCATGCTCCAGGAGATGGGGATGACGCCCGAGACGGCGGCGAAAGCCAGCGGGGAGATCCACCGCGACGAGAATCGGGCCGTCAACTTTCACCTCGTGCAGGAGCTGGGGGTGGACCCCCGGGAGAAGCCGTCACCGTGGGTGGCCGGAGCTTCGTCCTTTGTGCTGTTCGCGATCGGTGCGATCGTTCCGCTCATCCCGTATCTGCTGGGCTTCGAGTCGTTGTGGGCCGGGCTGGCCTGCGGTGGGCTGGGCCTGTTGATCGCCGGTGCGGTGGCGGCCAGGTTCACCCGTAAGCCGGTGGCCATCGCCGGAGTGCGGCAGTTGGTGTTCGGAGCCATCGCGATCGCGGCCACCTACGCCGTCGGCATCCTGGTCGGCGCCGTCATCACCTGATGTTGTACCGAATCCTGGCGGCCGGGCTCCTGGTTCTGGCCGGTTGCACCCCCGCGCGTGCCGCGTCGGGCTTCGAGTTCCTCGGCCAACGCCAGATTGCCTCTGCCGCGCTGCTGGACGGCACGGTGATCGGCGGATTGTCGGGGATCAGTTACGACCCGGCCGCCGATCTGTACTACATCGTCAGCGACGACCGCTCCGCCAAGAGTCCGGCGCGGTTCTACGCAGCGCGGATCACGTTGTCGGACAACGGTATCGGCGGCATCGAGTTCGTCGGCACCCATCCGTGGCTGAACCGTGACGCGCAAGCGTTCCGGCCGCTGGATATCGATGCGGTCCCGCCGGTGGTCCCCCCGGACCCCGAGGCGATCGCCTTCGATGCGCGTCGACAGCGGTTGTACTGGACCAGCGAGGGGGAGCGGCGGGTCGAGGGACCCGGCGTTCCGGTCCTGCTGGACCCGTGGGTGCGAACCGCCGGGCTCGACGGCAGCTTCCTCGGCGAGTTCGCGCTGCCCGAGGCCCTGCGGATGTCTGCCGGCGAACACGGCCCGCGCCGCAACAGCGCGTTGGAGGGGCTCACGCTGACACCGGATGGACGGTATCTGTGGGCGGCCATGGAGGGACCTGGATACGACGACGGCCCGCCACCCGATGAACAGCACGGTGCATGGGCTCGGGTGATCCGTTTCGACACGGACTCTGGGGCAGTCGACGGCCAGTATGCCTACCCGCTGGACCCGGTCGGTGCCGGGCCGGGCGGCGACAACGGGTTGTCAGATCTGGTCGCCCTCGACAACAGCAGCTTTCTGGTGGTCGAGCGTGGCTTCGGCACCCACGTGGCAGTGCGGATCTATCTGGCTTCCGTCGTCGAGGGCTCCACCGAGATGACCAAGACCCTGCTCGCGGATCTGACCAGCACGCCCGGTCTGGTGCCGCTGGACAATATCGAGGGAATCACGTTGGGCCCCAAGCTGCCTGATGGACGGCAGTCCGTGATCGCCGTCAGCGACGACAATTTCTCGCCTACCCAGGTGACGCAGTTCCTGTTGTTCGCGTTGTGAGAATTCGTGCTCTGGGGCGCCTCTGGTGTGCTGGATGATCGTTTCGTGAGCGATGAATGGTATGTCGTGTTTCCGACCGACCCGCGATGGACGCCCAATGCTGAACGCGAGGACGCGGCACGTGCCGTGTTCGAGGTGCTCATGGGCGATAGCGACGAGGTCAAGGCGAACCGGCCCGGGCGGGTGGTGTTGGAAGATGCCGGCGCAGGGGTTCAGACGATCAACTGCCCCGCGTGCGGAGACCTGATCGGCGAAAATCCGGGCAACATGGAGTGGTGGGTCGCGCAACTTGACCGCGTTTGGACCGAGAGCGCTGGGTTTTGGCCACTGGATGTGACGACGCCGTGTTGTGGCGCGGAGACGTCACTCAACGATTTGGTATACGACTGGCCCCAAGGGTTCGCTTCCTGGTCGGTCAGCGTGCGAAACCCTGTGTACAACATGACCGACGAGCAGTTGGAGTTGGTGGGCGCCGCACTAGGGCACCCGGTGCGTTGGGCGCATCGGCACATCTGACCGTATGGGTTCTAGCGGGACTCGTGTTCGTAACCCGGCGGCGGTCGCGAGCGCGTTTCTCCGCCACCACGTTACGAACGTGAACACGTCGCGAAAGTACCCGCTACTTCAACAGCGCGTGGCGATCAAAGTAGAAGTAGGTGTAGCCCGCGGTGATCGCGCAGACCAAGGTGGCCACCAACAGCATCTGAGATCCGCTGACCACCACGCTGATGAAGCCGCCGACGATGGCACCACCGGCGAACCCGGCCCACAGCAGGAAATACCCGAGCCAATCGCTAAGTTGGCCTCCGCTGATGTGGCGTTCGATACCTTGCCCCATCTTGACGAGCGTGCCGGTCACGTAGCTCAGCGGGATCGACACCTCGCCGTCTTTGACGAACGACGTGTTGAGGGCGCCGATACCGAAGGCCACGAACAGGATTGGGACGTAAGGAACATCGCGGGCCGTCCAGCCGCGCTCGATGAGGTCGACCACGGTGGACACCACCAGCGCAAGCGTGGTCAGCACCGTCGCGCCATGGGGATGGTTGACCCACAGATGGCGGCGACACAAGGAAGCGATCACCACTCCGCCCACAAAGGCAGTTATCAGCAATGCCGCACCGATCGCCAGCCATTCTTCGCCTTGGAACAGCCCGAGAAATGCCCGCTCGGTGTTGCCGGTCATGAAGGTGACGAAGTATCCCGCGGAATGGGTGAACGCCGCTGCCCCCAGCACTCCGGCGAGGCCGGCCAGAATCCACGACAACCGGGCCTCGCCGTCGAACTGTTGCGACATGTCACCCATTGTGGGGAGCCGTGCGGCCGCTCCGGGCGGGAATCGCCCGTGGCGTCAGCTGTCGGAACCCACGGTGACCGCTGTCGCCTCGTCGGTCAGCTCGTCGATCTCGGTTTCCGCCGTGTCTTCCTCGACGTCTATCCCGGTCAGGTGCGGCCGCGTCATGAACAGCACGCCGGCACCGGCCAGCACGGCGCCCGCGCCTACCCAGTACGGCAAGTGCACGCTGACCTGCTCGCCGAGCACCCCGGCCAGCCATGGGGCGACGGCGGCACCGCCGAAGCGCAGGAAGCTGTAGGCCGCCGAGGCCACGCCGCGCTCGACGGGCGCGGCCTTCATCACGGTCTCGGTGATGAGCGTGTTGTTGATGCCGATGAACAGACCGGCGATCACGACACACGACGCCAGGACGGTCCTGGAATCCGTCCAGACCGCCATCACGGCCAGCACCGTGGTGAACGCGAGCAGATTGAGGATGAGCACGCGCACCGTGCCGAAGCGGTGTTGCAGCCGTGGTGCGACCACGACTGAGGTGAACGCCAACGCCAGGCCCCAGCCGAAGAAGATCAGCCCGATCTGGTGGGCGGTCATGTCCAGTGGGAAGGGCGTGAACGCCAGCAGGGTGAAGAAGCCGAAGTTGTAGAGCAGTGCGGTGATCGCGACGCCCAACAGCCCCCGGTGGCGCAGCGCCCGGAACGGGTCGGCCAACGTGGTGGCATGTTCGGCCCGCGGGGTGGCCGGTAGGAGGAACGCGGTGATCACCAGGGCGAAGGCCATCAGCGCCGAGACGCCGAAGAACGGGCCGCGCCAGGAGATCGAGCCGAGTACGCCGCCGACCAGCGGGCCGATCGCGATGCCCAGGCCGAGTGCCGCTTCATAGAGGATGATGGCTTGTGCCACAGAGCCTTTGGCGGAGTTGACGATGGTGGCCAGCGCGGTCGCGATGAACAGGGCGTTACCGAGGCCCCACAGTGCGCGCCAGCCCACGATCTCCATGACGGAGTCGCTCATCCCGGCCAGACCGGCGCCGGCGATGATGATCACCAGGCCGAGCAGCAGCGTGCGCTTGGGGCCGATGCGGCTGGACACCACGCCGGTGATCAGCATCGCTACGCCCATCACCGCCATGTAGCTGGTGAACAGCAGAGACACCTGCGACGGAGAGGCGCCGAGGTTGTCGGCGATCGGTTTGAGGATCGGATCGACCAGTCCGATGCCCATAAAGGCGACGACGGAGGCGAAAGCGACGGCCCATACGGCCTTGGGTTGGCGCCACATCAGGGCGGTAACTCCTAACTAGTTTTCGGTTGAGAGGGGACGCTCGTCGACGTCGCTGAGCAACCGGCGGATGATGCCGACGGAGGCTGCCAGCGTCCGGCGTTCCTCGGCGGTGAGCCGTTCGAGCCTCGGGTTGATCGCCGCGGCACGGTCCGCCCTGGCCTGCTCGAGGGTCTGCCGGCCCTGCTCGGTGATCCGGATCAGTACCGCGCGGGCATCGCCGGGATCGGTGGTGCGGGACACCAGGGCGGCGTCCTCCAGACGGCGAACCTGGGTGGTCATGGTCGGCTGCGAGCAGTGGTCGAGGTATGCGAGGTCGGATATGCGGGCCTCGCCCTGGTCCTCGATGGTGGACAGCAACCGGGCCTGAGCCCAGGGGAGCGGCAGGCGGGCGCGTTGGGTGGCGAGTCGATTCAACCGGGCGACGACCGACAGCAGGTCGGCGCCAAGCTCGGATTCGTCGGTTACCGTGACATCCTCGGTCGGGGTCGGCATGCCTCCATATTTACATAGATTCACTATGTAGTCTAGCTGCTCGTCGTGCTGTCGCTCACACAACGGGCAGCCGACGCCGACGATCGCGGCTGGCAGAATCGAACGATGACCGCGATACCCCCGGCGACGACGCCTCGGCGCGGCCTCACCCCAGGCGAGCTTGCACAGGCCGCGGTGATGGCTGCGCTGTGTGCGGCCACCGCGATCATCGCGGTGGTGGTGCCGTTCGCAGGCGGGCTCTCGGTGCTGGGAACGGTGCCGATGGGCCTGCTTGCCTACCGCTACCGGCTGAGGGTGCTGCTTGCGGCCACCGTCGCTGCCGGCACCATCGCTTTCCTGATCGCCGGCATGGGCGGACTGATGACGGTCGTCGACTGCGCCTACATCGGCGGACTGACCGGTGTGGTCAAGCGTCGCGGTCGAGGCACCGCGACGGCATTCGGCGCGGCGATCGTGGCCGGCGCGCTGTTCGGGTCGGCGATCGTGGTGGCGCTGACCGTGCTGACCCGACTGCGCAGCCTCATCTTCGACTCACTGAGCGCGGGCATCGAAGGGATGGCCAAAGTACTCGAGCGCATCCCGGTGCTCGACGTGGCCGCCGAACCGCTGCGGACCATCTTCGCCACGATGCTGGACTACTGGCCGCTGCTGATGTTGTTCCTCGGCATCACCAGTATCACCTCGGTCAGCATGATCGGCTGGTGGGCGCTCTCGCGAATCCTGGCTCGACTACTCGGGGTCCCGGATGTGCACAAACTCGATGCCGACACCGAAAGTGACAACGTGCACGGCACCGTCGCCCCCGTTCCGGCGCGGCTGACCGACGTGCGGTTCCGGTACCCGGGCGTCGAGCGCGACGCGCTGGGCCCGGTGTCGATGGAATTCCAGCCCGGCGAGCATGTCGCGGTGACCGGACCGAACGGCTCGGGCAAGACGACGCTCATGCTGATGCTGGCCGGGCGCCGACCCACTTCGGGCAGCATCGAGCGGGCCGGCGCCGTGGGACTGGGGCGCATCGGCGGCACCGCAGTGGTGATGCAGCACCCGGAAAGCCAGGTGTTGGGCACGCGGGTGGCCGACGACGTGGTGTGGGGACTGCCCGCTGGCGCGACCGCCGATGTTGAGCGTCTCCTGGCCGAAGTGGGGCTTGACGGGCTCGCCGAACGTGACACCGGGGGATTGTCCGGTGGCGAACTGCAGCGGCTGGCCGTAGCCGCGGCGCTGGCCCGCGAACCCTCGCTGCTGATCGCCGACGAGGTCACCAGCATGGTGGACCAACAGGGCCGCGACACCCTGATGAGCGTCCTGTCCGGGCTGACCGATCATCATCAGATGTCACTGGTGCATATCACGCACTACAACGACGAGGCCGATTCCGCCGACCGTACGGTGAAGCTCAGCGGCAACGGCGGCACCGCCGACAACACCGACATGGTGCAGACGTCGGCCGTCCCCCTGGAAGTGACGCGTGCCGCTCCCAGTGCTGCGCCGGTGCTGGAGTTGACCGGCGTCGGACACGAATACGCCAGCGGAACCCCTTGGGCGAAAACGGCTTTGCGTGACATCACCTTCACCGTCAACGAGGGTGACGGAGTGCTGGTCCACGGCCTGAACGGTTCCGGAAAATCAACCCTGGCCTGGATCATGGCCGGGCTGACCGTGCCCACCTACGGCGCATGCCTGCTCGACGGAGCGCCGGTGGCACAGCAGGTGGGCTCGGTGGCGATCTCGTTCCAAGCTGCCCGCCTGCAATTGATGCGCAGCACCGTCGGGCGCGAAATCGCATCGGCCGCAGGCTTCTCGACGCGTGAGCACGACAAGATCGCGCGTGCACTGGAGATGGTCGGTCTGGATGCGGCACTGGCGGAGCGCCGCATCGACCAGCTCTCGGGCGGTCAGATGCGTCGTGTCGTGCTGGCCGGGCTGTTGGCCCGCTCGCCACGCGCGCTGATCCTCGACGAGCCCCTGGCCGGACTGGACGCCGCCAGCCAACGGGGGCTGCTGCGGTTGCTCGAGGATCTGCGGCACAACAACGGGCTCACGGTCGTCGTCATCTCGCATGACTTCACCGGCCTGGAGAGCCTCTGCCCACGCACGCTGCACCTGCACCGCGGTGAACTCGCTCTTGCCCCGACGACCGCCAAAGGTGCCCGATGACCGCTCCGACCCGAGGACAACGCAAACCGGTCGTGCTGTTGCGTCCTGTTCCCGGCGACACCGTCATCCACCGGTTGTGGGCCGGCACCAAACTGCTTTCCGTGGCGGGTATCGGTGTGCTGCTGACCTTCTATCCCGGATGGGTGCCGATCGCCGCCGTCGCGGCGCTGGTTCTGGTGACCGCGAAGCTGGCGCGCATTCCGCGTGGCGTGCTGCCGTCGATCCCGTACTTCTTGTGGATCCTGCTGGCGCTCGGCGGGGCGCTCGCCGCGCTGGCCGGCGGCTCCCCGGTAATCGACATCGGCTCGGTACAGATTGGTTTGGGCGGGCTGCTCAACTTCCTGCGGGTCACTGCACTGGCGATCGTGCTGCTCGGGCTCGGCGCGCTCGTGTCCTGGACGACGAACGTCGCCGACGTCGCCCCGGCGGTGGCCACCTTGGGTCGTCCGCTGCGGCTGCTGCGCATCCCCGTGCACGACTGGGCGGTGACGATTGCGTTGGCGCTGCGGGCTTTCCCGATGCTGATCGACGAGTTCCGTACCTTGTACGCGGCGCACCGGCTGCGCCCGGTCGAACCCGCCGAGACGTTCCGGGCGCGGCGCAGACAACGGGTGGCCAATCTGGTAGATCTGCTCGCCGCTGCCGTCACCGTGGCGTTGCGCCGCGGCGACGAGATGGGCGACGCCATCACCGCACGCGGTGGTGCGGGCCAGATCTCGGCGGTGCCGTCACGGCCCAGGGCGCGCGACTGGATCGCCTTCACCATCCTCGTTCTGGTCTGCGGCACTGCCCTGGCCCTGGAGCTCACCGTCCTGCCCACCAGCCTGCCCCGTCGCTGAAGGCTGCGCGGGGCGCGACCTGGTCAGCCGGATGACTACGTAGACGATCACGGCCGCAATGACGAAGGCCGCCAGCCACGGCAGCAGCAGGCCGAACAACATCACGAACCCGGAAGCCGCCGACACCAAGCCGTGCCAGCCGCGCTCGACCTGGCCCCAGAACCCCTGATACTGCGGGGTGGGCCCACCGATCTGCTCGGCGGTGATGTCGAGATTAACTGTGCTGTAGTCGATCTGGTCGCCGAGCTGAGTGCGCTGTGCACGCAGGCTGTCGAGATCGGCCTGGCGCTGCGACAAGGCGTCCTCGGCCTTGATCAACGCCTCGGGGTCCTTGGCGTCGCGCATGATCCCGAGCAGCCGGTCCACCGAAGTCTGCAATGCCTTGATGCGGGCATCGAGATCGACGCGCTGCGAGGTCACATCGTCAGAGCGGACCTCGACGGTCTGTACCGTGCCGAGTTTCTTGAACTCGTCGAGGGTGCCCTCAAGCTTGGCGGCCGGGACGCGTAATGCCAGTGAGATGTGTGCGCGCCCGGAGCTGGAGCCGGCGTCCTCGGAGCGGCTGTCCACCCGGCCGCCGGCGTCGGCGGCGAGCGCCACCGCCTTGTCGGCCATTGCGGCCGGGTTGCCGGTGGTGATCGTCATCGACGCGGTCTTGACGATGTCGCGCTTGACCTCAGCCGGTATCGGCGCGTTCTTCATGCCCGGGCCGCTTTCGGGTGCCGGCGCCGCCGGGGCGAATCCGGCGTCATTAAGCGGGGCGGCCGGCGCCGAGGAATTGGGAGAGTGTCCGGCCGCGCAGGCCGGAGCGAAGGCCAGCGTGGCCGCGGCAATCAGGGCCACCGTCAAGCGGCGGTGGCGGGATGCACTGGTGAGCTGGGGCATCCGCCCAATGTAGGCGATGTACCGGATGGCAGAGGCTGATCGCTCCCCGTGGTCAGCGCGCTGCGGCGGTGTTGGCCGCCCACTGGGCGTCGGCCAGCGACTTCTCGACATCGCGGCGGCCCAGGAACATCTCGTCGAAATATGGCTTGAGGGCCTGATATCCGGCGGGGAAGCCGGCCGCGCCCGGCGCTGGGATCCGCGGCCCCCGCAGCACCCGGAAGAACGGGCTGACATCAACGCCGCGTGCCTTCCAGTAATCGTGGTAGACAGGCTGGGCTGCCAGTACGGCCGGGATTGCGGCACCGCCCGCGCCGAGGAATTCGTTGCCGCGCTTGCTACCCATCCAGTTCAGCACCTCGCGCACCGCAGCGGGATGGTGCGTGGCCGAGTTGGCCGCTGCCGCAATGCCGTTGGTCACACTGACCCGGCCTTTGGGTCCGGCCGGCAGCATGACCACGCCCCACCGGAACCGGGCCTGATTCGCAATGGCGGCCAAGTTGTAGGTGCCGGACTGGAACAGCGCCATGCGGCCCTGCAGAAAGGTATTGCGGGAGAAGTCCCCGTTGTTGTTGGTGGCCGACGCCGGTGGGGCGACGTGATCGTCGTTGATCATCCGGACCAGATACGTGAAGGCCTCGACGGCTTGCGGGTTGTCGAAGGCGAAACGGTCTCCGATGTTGAAGATGCCACCCGCCGAGCCGATGTAGTTGAGGTAGATGCCCTGCAGATCATTGGCGGCGTTGTAGCCCCACTGCCGGATCCGGCCTGCGTCGAAACCCTCGGCACCGGCCGTGCGGCCCTGCTCATCGACCGTCAGCCTGGCCGCCAGCGACCGCAGGGTGTCATCGGGCCCGTTCGACCACCGCAGCGTGGTCAGGTCGGCGAGGTCCACCCTGGCGGTGTCGATCAGGTCGGCGTTGAAGTAGACCGCGATACCGGCATCGGTCAGCTGCGGAACGGCCCACAGGGCGTCGTTGCGGGTGAACTGGTCGACCACCGAAGGCTCCCAGGCCAGGGCGGCATCGGTGCCCAAGGTCTGCCCGATGTCCAGCAACCGGTCGTTGTCGGCATATCCGGCCAGGTAGGCGTTGGAGAGCCAGAAGATGTCCTCGGCACTGCCGCCGGCCACATCGGTGCGCAGGCTGTCGAAGTAGGACGAGTAGGCGACGGTGTTGACCCGCACCTCGATATCGGGATGCTCCTTGCTGAACTCGGCAAAAGACTCCCGATAGGCCGCCGCGACCTGTGAGTCCCACAGGCGCACGGTCACCACGGTGCGGCCCTCGGGTTCGGTGGTGCGGCCGAGCAGCACGGCGGCGACCAGCAAGACGGCCATGGTGAGTGCCAGGCCGGCGGCCAGCAGACTGGAGCGCCTCATGGTCGCCACCCGCGAGATCGACGTGAGGGTCGTTGCGGAGGCGGTTTCACAGCCCTGGTGTAGATCTCGGCGATCATTTGATGCCCGTCACCACGATCGAGCGGACGATGTTGCGCGAGAATGCGACGAACAACACGATCAGCGGGACGATCGCCACCGTGGTGGCGGCCATGACCAGCGTCCACTGCGCGTTGTACTGCGTCTGCAGACCGGCCGTCGCGACCGTCAGTACCTGCCACTTGCTGCCGCTGGTGATCACCAACGGCCACAGGAAGTTGTTCCACTGGCTCACCACGGTGATCAACGCCAGGGTGACCAGGATCGGGCGACTGGCCGGCACCACCACGTGGGCGATCACGTCGAGGGTGTGGGCACCGTCGAGGCGGGCTGCGTTGATCAGATCTCCGGGAATCGAGCGAAAGTACTCGCGCAGCAGGAAGATCGCGTAGGGCGAGCCGAACATGAACGGCAGCACCAGCGCCCAGAAGGTATTGCGCAATCCCGCCTCGGCCATCATCAGATACAAAGGCACCACGGTCACTGTCGCGGGCACCATCAGCGTCGCGATGTAGATCCAGAACAGTGCGTCGCGTCCGGGAAACCGCAGCCGGGCAAAGGCATAGGCGGCGAGCACCGAGAACACCAGTTGGCCCAGCAGGATAGTCGAGGTCACCACTGCAGTTACTACAAAAGCGCGACCGAACCCGGCGTCGGACAGCCCAACATAGTTCTCCAGCGTCGGGGGCGTGGGCAGCGACAACGGGGGATCGGTGGCGAACTGCTCAGCCGAGGTGAACGAGGTGAGCAAGCCGAGCCCGAACGGCAGCAGCGTGATCACCGCGCCGAGCAGAAGGCCCACGTAGATCAGTGCGTTACGTGAGGTCATAGCTGATCCTGCGACGGAAGTAGACGTGCTGGAGCAGCGTGATGCCGACGAGGATGACGAACAGCACGATGGCCATCACCGAGGCCCGGCCCACCGCGGCCGCACCGAACGCCTCGGCATAGATGCGGTGGGCCACCAGGTCCGTGCGACCTTGCGGTCCGCCTGCCGTCAGCGCGTACACGGTGTCGAATACCTGTGCGGCGCTCACGATTCCGGTGACCAGCACGAAGAACATCGTCGGGCGCAGCATCGGCAGGGTGATGTGACGGAACCGCTGCCAGTCGGTGGCGCCGTCGGTGCGGGCGGCGTTGTGCACATCAGCGGGGATGTTGAGGATGCCGGCCAGGAAGAACAGGGTCACGTAGCCGACATTGGTCCACACCACCACCGCGGACACGACCGGCAGGGCGAGTCCCGGGTCGGTGAGCCACTCGACGGGCCGGCCCAGCACGGTGCTCAGCGCCCCGTCGGTGGGGGCCAGGATCCATTTCCACAACACCGCGATGGCCAGTGGTGCGCAGATCCACGGGAGCACGTACACGGTGCGGAAGAACCCGGTGCCCGGCAGTCCCCGGGCGAGCAGCGACGCCGCGATCAGCCCCAGCACGGTCTGCGTCGGCACCACCAGCAGCACGAACAGCAGTGTCACCCCCAGCGAGGTGGCGAACGACGAATCGGTGAGCACCGACGTCCAATTGTCCAGCCCCACATACTTGATCGGGCCCAGCAGATCCCACTGCTGCAGGCT
The DNA here is from genome assembly GCF_055419505.1 of Mycobacterium sp. IDUB_9. Taxonomy (NCBI): domain Bacteria; kingdom Bacillati; phylum Actinomycetota; class Actinomycetes; order Mycobacteriales; family Mycobacteriaceae; genus Mycobacterium; species Mycobacterium sp. IDUB_9. The sequence continues at coordinate 216,704 of NZ_JBVAXU010000008.1, forward strand.
CAGCCAGAGCACTACCAGCATGGGCAGCAACAGGAAGGTGACGACGCCGAACAGGCTGGGGGCGACAAGCGCATATCCCAGTGCAGTCGTGCGGACACGCGAGGTGGCCATCGAGTCATTAAAGCGGTTCGTGAGCCACAGGGGCCACGGTGGGCACCTTCAACGTCCAAATGCCTCGGCGTCATCCCGGACGGTGCAATTTGCGCAGATGACGTACATCACTTGACCGCTGCGGAATCGAAGTCCCGGCTTTGCGCTTGTAGCTGGTAACAGCAACAGAATGACCGGGGGTTATCTCATGAGCACAGCGCAACCAGCCCGAAAGGGCAGCGTGATCTCCACGGTGGCACAGTCCGCGATCTTTACTGCACTCGCTCTGGTCGCGATCGTGTTCGGTTCGCTGGCCGGCCCGATCGCCTCGGCCAACGCTGCCGACGGATGCTCCGACGTCGAGGTCGTGTTCGCCCGCGGCACCAACGAGGCGCCCGGTGTGGGCGCGACCGGACAGGCATTCGTCGACGCGCTCACCGCCGACCTGCCCGGGAAGACCGTTGACGTGTACGGGGTGAACTACCCGGCATCGCTGAACTTCGGCCAGGCGGCCGACGGCATCGCCGACGCGAGCAACCGGATCCAGTCGATCGCCGCGACGTGCCCGGCGACCAAGATCGTGCTGGGCGGTTACTCGCAGGGCGCCGCGGTGGCGGGGTACACCACCGCCAGTAACGTTCCCGCCGGATATGTCCTGCCCGCGAGCATCAGCGGACCGATGCCGGCATCGGTCACCTCACACATCGCGGCCGTGGCGCTGTTCGGAACCCCCGACGAGTGGGTTCTGGGCCTGGCCGACCGCAGCGCACCACCCATCGTCATCGGTGCGCCGTACGTGGCCAAGACGATCCAGCTGTGCGCCCCCGGTGACCCGATCTGCTTTCCCGGCGGACTGAATCGTGCCGCCCACAGCTCCTACAAGGACAACGGAATGGCAGTCCAGGCAGCCGATTTCGCGGCCCGCCAATTGGGTGGCGGCGCTCCGGCGGCGACGGTGGTGCAGACCGCCGGCGAGGCCGGCACCAACTGACGCCAACTGAACAAGTCAGACGGCCGGAAGCGGGCACACCGCTTCCGGCCGTCAGCGCTCGAGGCCTCGGAACCCGGCGACGGTGTCAGCCAAGGTGATTCGCGGATCACGGTAGGTGATGCCCAAATCGCGTTTGCTCGGTGAGTCGTCGGAAGCCGGCATCTGCGTGTAGTACTGCATCCCGGCTTCGGTGAACGGTGTCTGGAACGGCAGAAACGGCCCCATCCGGTCGAGCACCTGTCCGGCGACGCGCAGCACGGTGTCGGGAACCGGGACGGCGAACATGGTCTTGTCGCCCACCTCGGTGAGCAGCTTGGCCAGTTGGTCCACCGGAATGCGATGGCCTCCGGCCATGTAGCGGCGGGGTCCGCGCCCGGGTTCCAGCAGCGCGACATGCAGGGCGGCCAGGTCACGACCGTCGACGATGGTCCAGGCGGCGCTGCGACCGGGAATCGCTCCGAGTTGCAGTGCGGCGGCAACCCCCTCGCCGGCCTCGCCGAACTGATTGCCGACCGGCGGGCCCATGACCATGCCGGGATAGGTGATGTTCACCGGCGCGCCGGCGTCCTGCATTCCGCGGGCATAGATCTCGACCTGTGCCTTGGACCGCCCGTACCCGTCGGTCCCGCCGAACACCGGCAGGTCCGCTTCCAGAGTGTCAACATCGGGGTTGAACAGCGCGGTGATGCTCGAGACGTGGATGATCGGATCGAGGCCGAGTTCCGCGGCGCCGCCCAACACATTCCGCGCACCGTCCATGTTGGTGCTCATCATCTGCGCGGTCTGGCTCGGATCGGTGGCCACCAACGCCGCGCTGTGCAGCACAGCGTCGCAGCCCTCCAGTGCGCGCATGACCGAATCGCGGTCGGTGATGTCGCCGACGACATGGTCGGAGACGTCGACCCCGAGCTTGGCGACGCTGGTCTGCAGCCGGTCCGGATTGCGCACCAGAAAGCGAACGGAATGACCGGCGTCGGCAATCGCTTTCGCGCTCCAACCGCCCACAAATCCGGTCCCGCCGGTGACCAACACTCGCATGACGCCAAGCTAGTCCGTCTAGCGCGGCAGGGAAGCCGTTTGGTCGGCTCAGCCTCCGTGCCGTTTGGTCGGCTCAGCCTCCGTGCTGAATTTGTCGGCTCAGCCTCCGCGCAAAGTGGCGAGCTCCTTCATATTCGCCAACCCCTGCTCCTGCGCCTCATCGAGGAACCCCGGCAGCGGGGCCCGCAATTCGGGCGATACCTCGTGGTCGAGCAAAGCCTGCAGGTCGGCCTGCTTGGCGCTCCGGCCGGCCTGGTTGTCGAGCTCTTGAATACCGGAATCGGTTGTGTAGTCGTACAACTCGTGATGGATGGGCCGGGAGGCGTCGATGTCCATACTGCCGGGCTTCCAGTACGTGTACATGCCGAGCTTGGCCTGCGGCGTACGTACGGCGACGATGTGGCTGGGCGCCGAGGTCGGAATCTCGGTGGGTGGGCCGGAAGCGCCGAAGAACTTCTTCGCCAGTGGCGATTTCATCAAGGCGGCCATCTCCTCCACTGACATGTCGTCGGTGGCATGCGCGATCCACGGTCGGCCCGAAGCCGCTGCGTCGGAGGCGATCCCGGCGATGTCGGCGCGGCTCGCCAGGTAGGAGTAGCGGGAGTCCGACCGCCAGCTCGCACCCCCGTGGGCGATGGTCATCAACAGCGGCGCCAGGTCGGCGCTGGAAGTCAGCTGGGTGCGGGTGTCGCCGGGCCCCGGTGTCAGGCGACCCGACGGATCGCGGATGTAGAGCGGTACCCGGATGCTCTCCTCGTAGACGGCGGCCCCCTTGCCGCGCAGGCCGTGCGACCCGGCGTACTCGCCGTGGTCGGACGTGAACACGACGATGGTGTTCTCGTCGATGTCCGGCCGGGTCGCCAGCGTGTCGAGCACCCGGCCGATCTGGGTGTCCACCTGCTGATGCAGCCACAGGTACATGTCCAGGCACCGTGCCCACTGCGCGGCTGACTCTGGCCCGGTGTAGTCCATCGCACCGGTCATCAGGGGCGACATGAAGTTCATGTAGTCGATCTGCAATTGGGGCTTGCCACGACGACGCAGATCGTCGGCGGTCTCGAAATTTACCGGCTTCGCACTGAACCGGCGCGGAACATCTTCCGGCAGAGGGTTTTTCGGCCACCAGCAGATGTCATGCGGGTTGACCAGCGACACTGTGGTGCACCAGGGGCCCTCGTTCGCGTGGGCGTCGAACCACCCGGCGAACTGATCGACGATCGACGGGTCCTGCTGCAGGCCCTGGTTCGGCGCGCCGTTGGGGGATGGGTACGTGCCGCCGGAGAAGCCGTGGACGTCCAGGCCGTCGGGTGTGTTGTCGGCCGCGCTGCCCAGGTGCCACTTGCCCCACCACCAGGTGCGGTAGCCGGCGTCGCGCAGCATCGTCCCCCACGTGGGGAACCGGGCCGCCAGCGTCGACTCCGTCGGACCTTCGCCGGTGTACAGGCACCCGGTCTGGTGGGAGTACAGCCCTGTGGTCAGTACCCCGCGCGACGGTGTGCACATGTTCGACGCGCTGTAGTGCGAGCCGAACGAGGTGCTGCGCGTGCGCAGCTGGTCGAGGTTCGGCAGCAGTGCGCCGAGTTGCTGCGCATCGGGGAACCATTGCGGCGCCCGCATCTGGTCGACCATCACGACAAGGATGTTCGGCTGCGCGGCCACGCCCGGGCTGCGTCTGCCCAGCAACTCATAGCCGCCGAATCCGACCGCGGCCGCGCCGGCGGCCACTGCCGCACCACCCAGGACTGTCCTCCTGCTGAGCTCTGCCATCCAGCCAGGTTAGGCCTCGCTACGATCGGTGTGGTGTTGACGGCTCAAGATTCGGTGACCTGGGAGCCGCGACGCATCGCCGTCGCCGGGACGACAGGGTCGGGCAAGACGACGCTTGCGACGCGACTGTCGCGCCAGTTCGACCTTCCGTACGTCGAGATCGACAGTCTGTATCACGGACCGGGCTGGGAACCCCGGCCCACGTTCATCAGCGACGTCGAACAGTTCATCGCGGGAGATTCCTGGGTGATCGAGTGGCAGTACCGCGCCGTGCGAGGTCAGATCCTGGCGCGAGCGGACACGCTGCTGTGGCTCGACCTGCCGACCCCGGTGGCCATGCGTCAGTTGACGCGTCGCACCGTTCGAAGACGAGTCCGCCGCGTCGAGTTGTGGAATGGCAACACCGAACCGCCTCTGCGCACGATCTTCACTGACTCGGACCACATCCTGCGCTGGGGTTTCCGCACTCGAAACAAGCTCCGCGACAGTATCCCTGTGCTGGGACCGCAGTTGCCCCACCTGCACATCGTCCGATTCACGCGCCACCGTGATGTCGAGGCCTGGTTGAGCCGCGTTGCTCCTACCTGAACCAAGCCGGCCCGCGGCGCCGCTACCGTGGGGGCGTGACAGCTCAACGACGCGTGGACGCCGACTTCCTGGAGCTGCCCCGGTTCGAGTTGGCTGACGCGGCACTTGCCGCGGCCGCCGCCGCGGGCGCCAGCTATGCCGATCTGCGGGTTCACCGCATCACCACCGAGATCATCCAGCTACGCGACGGCGAGTTGGAGATGTCGGTGGTCAACCGTGAAGTGGGGTTGGCGGTGCGGGTGATCGTCGACGGCGCGTGGGGATTCGCCTCTCATGCCGAACTGGCACCGGCAGTGGCGGCCGATACGGCCCGCCGCGCCGTGCAGGTGGCCAGGACGCTCGCGCCGCTGAATGCCGAGCGCATCGAGTTGGCCGTCGAACCGGTCTACTCCGATCTGACCTGGGTGTCCGATTACGGCGTCGACCCGTTCGTGGTCCCCGCTTCCGACAAGATCGCGTTGCTCGGCGAATATTCGAGCCGGCTGCTGGCGTCCGACGGGGTGGACCACGTGTCGGCCGGGGTGAATGCCGTCAAGGAACAGACCTTCTACGCCGACACCTTCGGATCGTCTGTCACCCAGCAGCGGGTACGGGTGATGCCGACGATGGAGGCGGTGGCCGTCGACCCCGCTGCCGGGTCGTTCGAGACGATGCGCACCCTGGCGCCGCCGACCGCTCGGGGCTGGGAAGCACTCGCCGGCGATGAGGTGTGGGACTGGACCTCTGAGCTGGCGGAGCTGCCAACGCTGCTGGCCGAGAAGACCAAAGCGCCGTCGGTCATTGCCGGCCCCACCGACCTGGTGATCGACCCGTCCAACCTGTGGCTGACAATTCACGAATCCATCGGGCACGCCACTGAATACGACCGGGCCATCGGCTATGAGGCGGCCTACGCCGGGACGTCGTTCGCCACCCCGGACAAACTCGGCGCCATGCGCTACGGCTCGCCGGTGATGAATGTGACGGCAGACCGCACCGTGGAATTCGGCTTGGCCACCGTCGGTTTCGACGACGAAGGGGTGCGGGCCCAGAGTTGGGACCTGGTGCGCGACGGCGTGTTTGTCGGGTACCAACTGGACCGAGTGTTCGCGCCTCGTCTTGGTCAGTCTCGCTCCAACGGCTGCTCGTATGCCGATTCGCCACACCACGTTCCGATCCAGCGGATGGCCAATGTCTCCCTGCAGCCCGGTCCGGAGGATCTGAGCACTGACGACCTGATCTCGCGGGTGTCCGACGGCATCTACGTCGTCGGCGACAAATCCTGGTCAATCGACATGCAGCGGTACAACTTCCAGTTCACCGGCCAGCGGTTCTACCGGATCCGGGACGGCCGGCTCGACGGGCAATTGCGCGATGTGGCGTACCAGGCCACCACCACCGATTTCTGGGGTGCGATGGAAGCTGTCGGAGGCCCGTCCACCTGGCGGCTCGGCGGGGCATTCAATTGCGGTAAGGCCCAGCCCGGGCAGGTGGCGCCGGTCAGCCATGGTTGCCCGAGCGCGCTGTTCCGCGGCATCAACGTACTGAACACCCGGACGGAGGGCGGCCGATGATCGGCGCACAGCAGGTCGTCGACATCGCTTTGGCCGCTGCCGATCAGCGGGACGGAGCCCGCGAAACCGTAGTGTTGGTCACCGACCGCACCGATGCGTCGCTGAGGTGGGCCGGGAACTCGATGACCACCAACGGTGAGACGGTCAGCCGCACCATCACGGTGATCTCGATCATGCGCCGCGGGGACAAGGCACATGTCGGGTCGGTGCGCTCCACCGAGGTGGATCCGGCGGTGATCCCGGAACTGGTGGCGGCCGCTCAGCGTGCGGCGGTGGCCTCGCCTGAGGCGCGTGACGCCGCACCGCCACTGCCGGGCGCGGGGATACCGGCCGATTGGGATGCGCCGGTGGCGGGCACCGGTACGCAGGTGTTCACCGGCATCGCCGGCGATCTGGCCAAGGGATTCGCCGGTTCCGACCAGCTTTACGGGTATGCCCGCCACGTCATGGAGACGACGTTCGTGGCCACCTCGACCGGCCTGCGGCGTCGCTACACCCAGCCGACGGGGTCGGTGGAGATCAACGCAAAGCGTGATGGGGCCAGCGCCTGGGCCGGGGTGAGTACCGCGGATTTCGCTGATGTGCAGGTGGATGCGTTGCTCGACGAATTGTCGCTCAAGTTGGGCTGGGCCGAGCGGACCGTCGAACTTCCGGCCGGCCGATACGAAACACTGATGCCGCCCTCGACGGTGGCCGACATGATGATCTACCTGACCTGGGCCATGGACGGCCGCGGAGCGCAAGAAGGGCGGACGGCCCTGTCGGCTCCTGGCGGGACGCGAGTGGGGGAGAAGCTCACCGATCTGGGGCTGACGTTGTACTCCGACCCGCTCGCCGAAGCGCTTGCCTGCCAACCGTTCGTCGCGACACCGACCTCCTCGGAGCGGGTGTCGATCTTCGACAACGGCATGGACATCGGCCGGGTCGACTGGATCCGCGACGGTGTGGTCAACGCGTTGGCCTACCCGCGGGCGGTAGCTGCCGAATACGGCACACCCGTCGCGGTGCCGGCAGACAACCTGCTGATGACCGGTGGCACAACCGAATTGGCCGACATGATCGCCGGTACCGAACGCGGACTCCTGCTGACCACGCTGTGGTACATCCGCGAGGTCGACCCGACGGTGCTGCTGCTGACCGGGCTCACGCGGGACGGCGTCTACCTCATCGAGGACGGCGAGGTGACTGCTGCGGTGAACAACTTCCGGTTCAACGAGAGCCCGCTGGATCTTTTGCGGCGCGCCACCGAGGCCGGCCTCAGCGAGGTCACCCTGCCGCGCGAATGGGGTGACTGGGCCACCCGGGCATCCATGCCAACACTACGGATCCCGGATTTCCACATGTCCTCGGTGAGTCAGGCGCAATGAGGTAACGGTGTTGTCCCAGCGGCAGTTCACGGTGTACGGCCCGTCGCACTGGGCCGCCATCGCCGTGTTTGTCTCCGGCGCGGTGCTGGTGGTCTGGCTCGGGCGGCGCCAGAGCGGCCACCAATCAAGGATATTCGGCCGTATCCTCGGCGCGCTGACAGCAGCGATCTACGTCGCGATGCTCGCCTACACGCTCATCCCGCCGTCGATCGACCGGTCGGTGCCGTTGCGGTTGACCGACTTGGCGACCGTCGTCGGGGCTTACGCGCTGTGGTCGCAGCGGCACTGGGCATTTGTGCTCACCTACTACTGGGGCCTCGTGCTGAGCATCCAGGCCCTCATCTCACCGGTGCTCAAGAGCCCAGACTTCCCGCACTACGAATTCCTGGCGTTCTGGTCCATCCACCTGCTCGTGGTCTGGGCGGCAATCTATTTGACCTGGGGGCGCGGGATGCGTCCGCGGTGGCGTGACTATCGATTGGTGGTGCTGGTGACCGCAGTGTGGGCCGTGGTCACCATGGCGTTCAACGGTATTGCCGGCACCAACTACGGATTCCTCAACGCCAAACCTTCCACTGCGTCGTTGCTCGATCTGATGGGTCCGTGGCCGGTCTACGTGCTGGTGGCAAGTTCCTTGGTGGCAGTCGTGTGGGCGCTCATGACGTGGCCATGGGAACGTCGACGGGTTCGTGGCCACTGAGGCGCTCGTCCCACGCCTGCAACACCCGCGCGGAGGTACGCGGAGTCGCCAGGCTCACGACGACGTACGTGATCAGGCTGGACACCAGGCCGTAGTAGATGGGCTCGTTCGCCAGCACATCGCCGACGACTGCCATGGTTCCCAGCGTGACGATCGTGCCGACCGCCATTGCCGCCAACGCGCCCGCGCCGGTGGCGCGCTTCCACAGGAACCCGCCGATGATCGGCACCAGCAATCCGCCGACCAGGATGTCGTAGGCGATGGTCAGGGCGCCGACCACGTCGTTGAGCAACGCGGCGATGATGATCACGATGACGCCGAGCACCGCGACATAGCGGCGGTCGGAATGCACGTCCACCTCTGGGTTTTCGGCTTGCTCGGGCTTGCGGCCGAGCATGCGCAGCAGCAGCGGCTTGATGTCGGTGCGGGCCACCGTGGCGGTGGCGATCAGTGCGCCCGAGGCGGTGGACATCATCGCGGCGACGGCCGCGGCGAGCACGATACCGCTGATACCCACGGGCAGAATCGCTTCCGCGATCTGGGCATACACGTCATCCTTGGCCTTGATATCAGGCATGAAGGTCGATGCCGCCAGGCCGATCAATGCCCCTGCGATCCCGTAGAATACGCAGTAGACGGCGGCCGTGGTTCCACCCCACCGCGCTACCTGCGGTGAGCGGGCGGTGAAGACCCGCTGCCAGATGTCCTGTCCGATCAGCATTCCGAAGCTGTAGACCACGAAGAACGTGATGATGGTGTCGGTTCCGATTGCGGTGAGGTTGAAGACAGTGTCACCGGCGCGGTCGCGGATGCCGTCGAATCCGCCGGCCCGGTGCCAGGTGAACGGCAGCAGCAGGAAGAACACGCCGATGGTCTTGAGCACGAACTGCACCATGTCGGTCAGGGTGATCGACCACATGCCACCGATCGACGAGTACAGCATGACGACCGCGCCGCCAATGACCACCGAAAGCGTTCGGCCCGTGCCGAACAGGACGTTGAACACGGTCGCGTAGGCGATGGTGGAGGTGACCGACAGCATGAGGGTGTAGGCCGCCATCACCAGCCCGGAGGCGGACGTCGCGTCGACCCCGTAGCGCAGGCTCAGCATCTGCGCGACCGTGTAGACCCGGAGGCGCTGAATAGGTCCGGCGAACAAAAGACTCAGTGCCAGTAGGCCGACGGCGATCGCCACCACCAGCCACATACCCGAAACTCCCCATTTGTAGCCCAGGCCGACGCCGCCGACGGTCGACGCGCCGCCGAGGACGACGGCCGCCATGGTGCCGGTGTACAACGCGGGCCCGAGGCGTCGGCCCGCGACCAGGAAGTCGGCGGAGTCCTTGGTGCGGGACTTGCCCCAGAATCCGAAGGCGAGCATTGCCACGAGATAGACGACGACGATCGCGATATCGACTGGTTTACCCACGATGGTTCCTTCGGTCAGAGGTGAGTGGGAGCGAACATCTTGAGCACTGCGGGCAGGACGACAACGGCCGGGCCGTCGGTGTCGAACGTGGCGGCCACCATGTCTCCGACGTCGTCGGGTGTGGCGGTGTACGCGGGAATCCCGAAACTGGCTGCGAGCCTGGCGAAGTCGGGCCTGGCCAGTTCGGTGGCGGTCGCGGTGCCGAACTCGGCCGTCATGTACTCACGGAGGATCCCGTAGCCGCCGTCGTCGACGATCAGCCAGGTGACGTTAGCGTCGTGCTGGCGGGCGGTGGCCAATTCGGCGATCGAGTACATACCCCCGCCGTCACCGGACACCGCGAACGTCCGTTGTCCGGTGCTGATGGCGGCGGCCAGAGCGGCGGGAAACGCGAAACCCAAACCACCTGCACCCTGGGCGGAATGGAAGGCACCGTCTTGTGGATCCCACACCGACCAGGCCCAGTACCCGGCAATCGTCATGTCCCAGAAAGTGTGGGTGCTCGACGGGACCGCGCCCCGTAGATCAGCCATCAGTCGCAGCTCGGTGGCCACGTCCTGCCCGGAAAGCCTGTCCTGCACAGCGCTTCGCAATGCGGCGGCCTGCGTGACGCCGAAGGCGTTGTCGCGAGATTCGACGTGCTCGGCCAGGGCACGCATCGCCTGTGTGGCGTCGGCGTGGATGGCGAGTGCGGGGTGGTTGGCCTCGAGCACGCGCGCCTCGGCATCGATATGGATGATCTGTCCGTGCGGCGAGAACGTGAAGTAGTTGCTGGTGACCTCGCCCATCGCGGTGCCGACCGCAACCAACACATCGGCATCTTCCAACAACTCGGTGGTGTAGCGGTCCTCGATCCAGGATGCCGCCGACAGCGGGTGGTCGAAGGAGATGGCGCCCTTGCCGCCGACCGTGGAAACCACCGGGGCGCCCAGCTTTTCAGCCAATGCCAGCAACGTCTCCGGTCCGCCGGCCGACCTGCGCACGCCCCCGCCGGCCAAGATGACCGGTCGACGCGCGGAATTCAGCAGGGTCGCGGCCTCCCGCACCAGCTCGCCACGCGGGGCGCGTTGCGTCGGCGTCGCCCCGAGCGCGGTCACCGGCGGTACCGTCGTCGGCTCCAGCAGCACGTCCTGCGGAATCTCCACCCACGTCGGCCCCGCCGCCGCCGAGCGTGCGAGTGCGTAGGCGTCGGCGATCAGGCTGGGAATTTCGGCGGCCTGCCGCACGGTGGCAACACTTTTGGTGACGTTGACCGCACTGGCTTTCTGATCGTCGAGCTGGTGCAGCATCCCCCGGCGCAGTCCCATGCCGGATCGCGGCACCTGACTGGCGATCACCAGCACCGGCACCCCGGTGGCGTAGGCCTCCTGCAGCGCGCCGAGTGCGGTCAGCGCGCCCGGCCCGGTTGACAGGAACAGCACGCCGACCTCGCCGGTCACGCGGCTGTAGCCGTCGGCGCCGAACGCGGAGTTGTTCTCCACCCTTGAGCTGACGAACGTCAGGTCACTGCGCCGGATGGCGTCGAACAGGCCTAGCGCGTTCTGGCCCGGGATGCCGAACACATGCGAGACACCCAGCGCGGTAAGGGTTTCGACGACAAGGTCGCCGCCGTTACGCATCAGGGCCCAAGGCCAGCAGAGACACCAGATCGTAGGCGACGTGCGACGCGGCGACACCGGTGATCTCGGCATGGTCGTAGGCGGGAGCCACCTCGACCACGTCGGCGCCCACCAGGTTCAGGCCGCGGAACCCGCGCAGGATCTCCAGCAGCTCGCGGCTGGTCATGCCGCCGGCCTCGGGCGTTCCGGTGCCGGGCGCGTGAGCCGGGTCGAGCACGTCGATGTCGATCGACACGTAGACGGGCCGGTTCCCGAGGCGCTGGCGAAGCTTGTCGACGACCTCGCGTACGCCTTGGTAATACACGTCGGAGGAGGTGACGATGCCGAAGCCGAATCGGCGGTCGTCCTCGAGGTCCTTCTTGCCGTACAGCGGCCCCCGCGTACCGACGTGCGACAGCGCCTCGGTGTCGAGAATGCCCTCCTCGACGGCGCGGCGGAAGGGCGTGCCGTGGGTGTACTCGGCACCGAAGTAGGTGTCCCAGGTGTCGAGGTGAGCGTCGAAGTGCACCAGTGCGACGGGGCCGTGCTTGGCGGCCGCGGCGCGCAGCAGGGGCAGCGCAATGGTGTGGTCGCCGCCGATGGTCACCAGTTTGGTGCCGTCGGAAGTGAGGTCGCGGGCGGCGCCTTCGATGGTCTCGATCGCCTCGTGGATGTTGAAGGGGTTGACCGCGATATCGCCGGCATCGGCGACCTGGATGAGCTCGAACGGGGACACGTCCATGGCGGGGTTGTACGGCCGCAGCAGACGAGAGGACTCGCGCACGTGGGTGGGACCGAACCGGGCACCGGGACGGTAGGACACACCGGAGTCGAAAGGAATACCGACAACGACCACTTCTGCCTTCTGGGATGCATTGGTGACCTGGTCGAGTCGGGGCAGGCGGGCGAAGGTGGCCGGGCCGGCGAAGCGCGGGATCTTGGATGCGTCGACGGGGCCGATCGGGGTGGACATGCTGTCACTTCCTCTGCGGTCAATGTGATGTGCGTTACGGTAAACCCGCAGCTCAGGACATGCAATCGATTCGATCATCAGATGCGGCACGGAGATATTGATGTGACGGTGCCGAATATCATTTCGATCAGAAGACGCGGAGAATCGTGCCGATGATGATCTTTGTGCCGGTAGATTTGCGAGGAAAATTTTTCGGCTGAATTTCGGGCGGTGTCGAGTGGACGAGGTCGACGAGGCGATCATCAGCCTGCTGGAGGGCGATGGGCGGTTGACTCACCGTGACATCGCGCAGCGGGTCGGGCTGTCGCGATCGGCAGCGGCTGCGCGGACGCAACGTCTGATCGACGCCGGGCAAGTGGTGATTCGCGGCGTCGTACACCCCGCGGTGCTCGGCCGTGGCGCCCTGGCTCATGTGAGCGTGATGGTCGACGGACCGGTCACCCGGATCGCGACAAGCCTGGCGCAGCGCGCCGACATCGCGTTCCTATCGCTGACCAGCGGTGCGCACGGGCTGATCGCGGAGGTGCGGGTCGGGTCGATCCGCGACATCGACGGCGTGGTCGCCGAGTTGCGTGCGATGGAGGGTGTCGTCGGGGTCGACACGCTCACCTATGTCGAGGTGCTGCGCGACGTCGTCGGCCCGGTCGGGGATGTCAGCGTCGACGTCGATGATCTGGATCTGGCGCTGCTACGGGCCTTGCAGGATGACGGGCGGGCGTCCTATGTGGATCTTGCCGAGACGGTGGGACTTTCGCCTGCGGGAGCGCGACGGCGCGTGGTGCGGTTGGTCGAATCTCAGGTGGTGCGCGTCGGCGCAGTGGTCCGCCATTCCGGGCAGGATCGCCAGAGTGCGCTGGGTCTCGGCATCCGGCTGACCGGGGCGGGCGGTGAGGTGGTGTCGGCGCTGCTGGGGATGCGGTCGGTGATCTTCGTGGCGCGCACCCTCGGTCACTTCGACCTGTTGGCCACGGTGCGGGCGTTCTCGGCGGCGCAACTGGTCGAAATCCTCGATGCGGTTCGCGCGTTGCCCGGCGTCGGAGTGGTCGACAGCTGGGTACATCTGGACGTGATCAAGGAGAGCTACGCCTCGGGTCTGGACATCTTTCAATCAGGGGCCGGGTAACCGCACGATGCCGGACGCGGTGGTGGATACTGCCGGTGTGTCTGCCGATCTGCTCAGCGAGTTGACGCACCTGGTTGCGCTGTCTCCACCAAAGTTGGCCGATATCAATGCCGACGTGCGTGAGGTGTGTGCGTCGACGCTGGGGCTGCCGCCTCTGCCGGCGGAGAGCCGCGGCGGCGCCGTCGATCCCATGGTCACCGAGTTCGCCGAGCAGTTCAGCATCGACGTCACCGGTATCACCGCCGCCCAGCGGGCCGCGTTCTCCGACCTGCTCGGGCCCGATGTGTTCACCGTGACGACGCTGATCTATGTGGCCGACTTCGTGCCGCGGATGCGCGCCGGGTTGTCCGCCCTGGGTGTGGACTGGCCGGCCGAGCCCGTCGTCTGGGACCACGAAACAAACGCAGCCGACTATGTGCTCGACACCTTCATTCCCGCGGTGGGGCGGATGCGTGAGCTGGACCCGGTGACCTCCGAGATCGTGCGGCTGCGTGGGGCCCGTCAGCACAACTGCCGGTTGTGCAAGTCGCTGCGGGAAGCCGGGGCACTGGAGGCCGGTGCTACCGAGTCGGACTACGACGGCATCGACGACTTCGAGAACTCGAACCTTTCGGAACGGCACAAAGCCGCGCTGCGGTACGTCGACGCGCTGATCTGGACTCCGGCCCAGGTGTCAGGTGACGAACTACGCCAACACTTTTCGCAGGATGAGGCGGTCGAACTGACCCTCGACGTCATGCGTAACGCGTGCAACAAGGTGGCAGTCGCGCTCGGGGCCGACGGTGCCCGCGTCGACGAGGGCACCGAGGAGTACCGGCTGGGGGCCGACGGCCAGCCCATCTACAGCTGAGATTCGCGGGCGTGCCCTGCGCCGATTTCCACCTGCGGGTTGGCGCCCCTCGGAAACCACCACCCTCAGGTAGAAATCGACGACACGAGGCGCAGAACGTCATCGACTTCGGCTTCGGTGGTGGCCCACGAACACACGAACCGGACGGTGGGCCGGTGCGGATCGGGACGGTGGACGGAGTAGCCCGCCGAGACCGCGGCGTAGGCAGCGGGTTCGAGGTCGACGAATATCTCGTTGGCTTCCGTGGGCGCGGCCAGTGGCAGGCCGAGCGCGTGCAAGCCCTTGCTGAGGCGGGCGGCCATCAGATTGGCGTGGGCAGCTGTCTGCAGCCACAGCTCATCGCGCAAGATCGCCTCGAACTGCGCCGCGATGAAGCGTTGCTTGCTGGCCAGGTGGCCGATCTGCTTCTGCACGAAGTGAATTCCGTCGAACAACTCGGGACGGCGCACCAGGATCACGTCGCCCATCAGCATGCCGTTCTTGGTGCCGCCCACGGTGACGATGTCCGCGTCGGCGATGGCCTCCGACGCAGAGATATCCAGGGCTGCAATGGCATTGGCGATGCGGGAGCCGTCAACGTGCACGAGCAGGTCGAGATCGTGGGCATGGTCGATGAAGTCCTTGATGGCGGGCGGACTCCAGACGCGGCCGTTCTCGGTGGACTGAGTGATGGTGACGACCCGTGGCTGCGAATGGTGCACCGGGCCGCGGCGGGCCACCGCGATGTCGAGCACTGACGGGTCGATCAGACCGTTGTCGCTGGGCAGCTTTGTCACAGGAGCGCCCGACAGCCGGACCGGCCCACCTGCCTCGTCGACCAGCGAGTGTGCGATGTCGCTGCACAGGATCTCCTGCCACGGCCGCACGGCCGACGCCAGCGCGATGATATTGGCCGCCGTGCCGGTGAGTGCGAACAGAACCTCGGCGTCGGGGGAGTCGAACGCGGCCTTGACGGCTTGGGCTGCGCGTTGTGTGGTGGGATCGTTGCCGTACGACGCGACGGCGCCATTGTTGGCCGCGACGATCGCATCGATCACGTTCGGGTGTGCAGGTGCGGCATTGTCCGAGGCGAACGCATGAGAAGGCACGCCCGCCATGATCCCACCGCGGACTGCTACTTCGAGGCGACCTTCTTCTTGAGGAACAGCGCCGGCAACACCACCGTGGCCGCGGCCGTGACCAGCCAGACCACCACGGTGGCGGCGATCCAGGACCCGATTCCGCGGATGCTGAGGCCATGGGTGAGCGCCGAGGCCAGAACCAGCGCGACCAAGGTGGAGATCAGCCCGATACCGCCCAGGAATGCCGAGGCGTAGCGGCTGGCCATCTTGAGGAAGAACGGCGACAGGATCGACTGTGCGAGGGCGAAGATCACCACCGCGGTGATGAAGCCCCACGCCGACACCGAGACGCCGGGGACCAGCCAGGCGGCAACCAATAAGCCGATGGCCGAGGAACCGAGGAAGATCGCTATGCGCAGCAGAAAGCGGATCATGCGGTGAGCGTAACCACGGCCCGCCCACCTGCGGCCCCTCATTGGCATCTGTGCACCCGGCGTGTGCGACCATATTGCCGCGCAGATGCGCTCGGGGCGGTAGCTCAGTTGGTCAGAGCTGGGGACTCATAATCCCTAGGTCGCGGGTTCGAGCCCCGCCCGCCCCACTCAACACTTGTATGACGTCGGGTGATGGCTGACATTTCAATGTCGGGTGATGGCTGACAGTGTTTCGGCTGATGCTTTACACCT
>NZ_JBVAXU010000009.1:0-223317 GCF_055419505.1 Mycobacterium sp. IDUB_9
CGGAAGCTAAGCCTGCCAGCGCCGATGATACTACCCTGTCGGGTGGAAAAGTAGGACACCGCCGAACACAAATTAAGAATCGCCCCCCACGTTTTACGTGGGGGGCGATTCGTTTTTAATTATCGATTTCACAGTCGAATTCAGTTGATATTCGAGCGATTACTCGCTGCGTCGGCGCTCACATAATTATGTCGGCCGTGGCTGCTGCCAGTATCCTTTGCGGGAAGGGCGGGTAGAAAGGCACACGTGGTCGGAGACAGACAGGGCGACGCAGAGCGGCGCCCGCGGCGTGCATCGAACGACCGCGCATCGGGCAACAGTTCAGGCCCTCGCCGGCACTACGACCAGCGCGGGAGGGATCAACGTGCCGGCGCACCCCGGGCCTCCGGGCCGGGCCGGGCGCGGTCGGCGCAGCCCACCGAGGATGGCGAACCGAGGAACGACGGCCCGAAATTGCCGGTCGACGTCGAGGCGAAAGAGCTCGCTCCCGATGTGCGTCGGGAGCTGATCACGCTGGACAAGACGACCGCCGATTTCGTGGCCCGCCATCTCGTGATGGCCGGCAAGCTGCTGGATGAGGATCCCGAGACGGCGCTGGCCCACGCTCGTGCCGCCCGCAACCGGGCCGGGCGGATCGCGGTGGTGCGTGAGGCGGTCGGTATCGCGGCGTATTACAGCGGCGACTGGGCCCAGGCGCTCGCCGAGTTGCGTGCGGCGCGGCGCATGGGCAGCAAGTCGGCCCTGCTGGCGATGATCGCCGATTGCGAGCGCGGTGTCGGCCGGCCCGAACGGGCGCTGGAACTGGCGCGCAGTGACGAGGCTGTCGCGCTCACCGGCGAGGACGCCGACGAGCTTCGGATCGTCACGGCTGGTGCGCGTTCCGACCTCGGGCAGTTCGAGCAGGCGTTGGCGATTCTGTCGTCCCCGCCCCTGGACCCGACCAAAGTGGGACCGACCTCGGCCCGGCTGTTCTACGCATACGCCGACACACTGCTGGCACTTGGGCGTGGCGACGAGGCCCTGCAATGGTTCGTCCACGCGGAGCAGGCTGATGTCGACGGAATCACCGACGCGGAAGACCGGATCACGGAGCTGTCCTGACGTGACCACGCTTGCACGGCAACATGATTGCCTGCTGCTCGACCTCGATGGCACGGTGTTTCGCGGGCACGAGCCCACCGCGGGTGCACTGGAGAGCTTGTCCGGGATCGACGCACGGGTGCTGTATGTCACCAACAATGCGTCGCGAGCGCCTGAACAGGTCGCCGAGCATCTGCGTGAACTCGGCTTCGCCGCCGAATCCGACGATGTGGTGACCAGCGCACAGAGTGCGGCGCACCTGTTGGCCGCCAATCTGCCGGCGGACTCAGCCGTTCTCGTCGTCGGGACGGATGCACTTGCCGGCGAGGTGAGCAACGCGGGGTTACGGCCGGTTCGGACGTTCGACGAGCACCCGGTCGCGGTCGTGCAGGGCCATTCGCCCACTACCGCATGGCCGGATCTGGCCGAGGCGGCACTCGCCATTCGTGCCGGTGCCCTGTGGGTGGCGGCCAACGTGGACCTGACGCTGCCGTCCGAGCGCGGGCTGCTACCGGGTAACGGCTCGATGGTGGCTGCATTGCGGGTGGCGACCGGCCAGGATCCACTGGTGGCCGGGAAGCCTCAACCGACTTTGATGAACGACGCGCTGAGCCGTGGGACGTTCGCGACTCCGCTGGTGGTGGGGGATCGGCTCGACACCGATATCGCCGGCGCCGTCGCGGCGGGGTTGCCGAGTCTCATGGTGCTCACCGGCGTCAGCACCGCAGTCGAGGCAGTGCGGGCGGTTCCTGCCGAGCGTCCCGGCTACCTGGCCGCGGATCTGCGGGGGCTGCATGACGACGCCGACGCCTTGCGCATCGCGGCGCAGCCGGCCTGGCGGATCGATGTGGACCGGGACACGGTGACCGCGCATGCCACCGGGGAGGATCCACGCGACGACCTGTCGGTGGTAAGGGCCACCGCGTATGCGGTCTGGAGTGCGGACCTGGACCACGCCGCGTTCACGGTGTCGGCCGGCGACGACACAGCCCGTCGAGCACTGCAACGTTGGTCCTTGCTGTCGGTGCCGGTCGATTAGTGCGCCATCGACTAGCGTGAGTGTTGCTATGAGTACCGATCCCGACGAACTGCGTGCCCAGGTCGCTGCGGTGCTGGCCGGTGTGCCGGATCCCGCGGTGGACCCCTCTGCACTCGAAGGCATGGACATCGACGTGGTGGCCTCGAGACTCGAGCAGGCCCACGATCTGCTGGTGGCGGCCCTTGAATCCGTCGACAGGGGGCAACCAAGCGGACCGCAGGCGACCGGAAGGTGAGCGTCGGTGGCGCGGCGCGCCCGCGTTGATGCCGAGCTGGTGCGGCGGGGTCTGGCCCGGTCACGCCAGCAGGCGGCGGAGATGATCGAGGCCGGGCGCGTGCGGATCGACGGCATGCCGGCCGCCAAAGCGGCCACGGCCGTGGCCCCGGACACCAACATCACGGTGATCGCGACCGCGGAACGGACCTGGGTCTCGCGTGGCGCGCACAAGCTGATCGGTGCGCTCGACGCGTTCGACGTCGCCGTTGAGGGTCGGCGCTGCCTTGATGCCGGGGCCTCCACCGGGGGCTTCACCGAGGTGCTGCTCGACCGCGGAGCCGCGGAGGTGGTGGCCGCCGATGTGGGCTATGGACAACTGGCCTGGCCGCTGCGGTCCGATGAACGGGTGCACGTGCTGGAGCGCACGAATGTGCGGGAGTTGACTGCCGAGGCGATCGGCGGGCCGGTGCAGCTGATCGTGGCCGACTTGTCGTTCATATCGCTGGCCACAGTTCTTCCCGCGCTGACGGCCTGCGCAGCTGCCGACGCCGATATCGTTCCGATGGTGAAACCACAGTTCGAGGTCGGCAAGGATCGGGTGGGCGCCGGCGGCGTGGTGTCCGATCCCGAGCTGCGCATCGACGCGGTGTGCACGGTCGCGCGCAAGGCGGCCACATTGCAGTGGCATGCTGTCGATGTGACGGCTAGCCCGCTCCCGGGGCCATCGGGCAATGTCGAGTACTTCCTGCACCTGCGTGCCCGGAGCGACCGTTCGCTGGACGGCGAAGCGCTCGAGCAGGCAGTGCGGCAGGCGGTCGAGGAGGGGCCGCAATGACGGCTGAACGCACGATCCTGCTGGTGGTGCACACCGGCCGGGACGAGGCGACCGAAGTTGCCCGTCGGGTGGAAAAGGTGCTCGGCGACAACGGCATTGGTCTGAAGGTGCTCTCGGCGGAGGCTGTGGACCGCGGCCCGTTGCACCTGGCGCCCGACGACATGCGGGCCCTCGGCGTGGACATCGAGGTGGTCGACGCAGAGGAGCGGGCCGCCGAAGGGTGCGAACTTGTGCTGGTGCTCGGCGGGGACGGCACGTTCCTGCGGGCCGCGGAGTTGGCACGCAACGTCGAGATCCCGGTGCTGGGAGTCAATCTGGGCCGGATCGGATTCTTGGCCGAAGCCGAGGCCGAGGCGATCGACCACGTGCTCGAGCGCGTCATCGGGCGTGATTACCGCATCGAGGAACGGATGACCCTGGACATCGCGGTCCGGGTGGGTACCGATGTGGTGGACCGGGGTTGGGCGCTCAACGAGGCCAGCCTGGAGAAGGGACCCCGGCTCGGGGTGCTCGGTGTGGTGGTGGAGGTGGACGGCCGGCCGGTGTCGGCGTTCGGCTGTGACGGGGTGCTGGTGTCGACCCCCACGGGATCCACTGCCTATGCGTTCTCGGCGGGCGGCCCGGTGCTGTGGCCGGACCTGGAGGCGATTCTGGTGGTGCCCAACAATGCTCACGCACTGTTTGCCCGTCCGATGGTCACGAGTCCGCTGGCCAGTATCGCGGTTGAGATCGAGGCGAGCGGCAACGATGCCCTGGTGTTCTGTGACGGTCGCCGCGAGATGGTGGTACCGGCCGGAGGCCGGCTGGAAGTGACCCGCTGTGGAACGCCGCTGAAGTGGGTGCGGCTGGACTCGGCACCGTTCACCGATCGGTTGGTACGCAAGTTCCGGCTGCCGGTCACCGGATGGCGAGGGCAGTAGATACCTGTGCTGTCGGAGATTCGTATCGAGTCATTGGGCGCGATCAGTGCTGCCACCGCGGAGTTCGATCGCGGGTTGACCGTTCTTACCGGTGAAACCGGCACCGGTAAGACGATGGTGGTGACCAGCCTGCATCTGCTCGGCGGGGCGCGGGCGGACGCGACCAGGGTCCGTTCGGGCTCTGACCGGGCTGTGGTGGAAGGCCGGTTCAGCACAATCGAACTCGGTGAGGACGTGTCCGGGAGGGTCGAGCAGATCCTGGAATCCTCCGGCGCCGAGCGTGATGATGACGGCAGTGTGATCGCAGCTCGCTCGGTGAGCCGGGCCGGACCGTCTCGGGCATATCTGGGTGGCCGCAGCGTGCCGGCAAAATCGTTGAGCGGTTTCACCGCCCAGGTGCTGACGTTGCACGGCCAGAACGACCAGTTGCGGTTGATGCGGCCCGACGAGCAGCGGGCGGCACTCGACCGGTTCGCCGAGGTGGACAAGCCGCTGACGCGCTACCGGCGTATCCGCGACGAGTGGCTGGCAGCGCGTCGTGATTTGACCGATCGTCGACGGCGGGCCCGGGAACTGGCCCAGGAGGCCGACCGGCTCAGCTTCGGCATCCACGAGATCGATGCTGTCGCACCACTTCCCGGTGAGGATGAGGCGATCATCGCCGACATCCGTCGCCTTTCGGAACTCGACGCGCTGCGGGAGGCGGCGCAGACCGCCCGCTTCGCGTTGTCCGGCGAGCTGGACGAGCCCGCGGAGTCCACCTCCGCGGCCGACGGTGTGGGCCGGGCGCAAGCCGCGCTGGAATCCACCGATGACGCCGCGCTGCAGGCACTGGCGGTCCGTCTGGCCGAGGCGATGGCGGTGATCAATGACGTATCCGGCGAGCTCGGGGACTATCTCTCCGAATTGCCCAGCGACGCCAGCACTTTGGAGACGAAACTGGCGCGTCAGGCCGAGCTGCGCACACTCACCCGCAAGTACGCCGCCGACGTCGACGGGGTGTTGGAGTGGTCGCGTGATGCCGCGGAGCGGTTGGCGCAGCTCGATGTGTCCGAGGAGAGTCTGGCTGTCCTCGACCGCAAGGTCGCCGAGCTGGAGGCGCAGTTGGCCACGGCGGCAGGCGAACTCACCAAGATCAGGTCCAAGGCGGCCAAGGGGCTGGCCAAAGCGGTGACCGCGGAACTTGCCGGCCTGGCGATGACCAATGCGGTGTTCACGATCGGTGTGGCGCCGATGCCGGCACGGGCCGATGATTCCGCGCCGGTGACTATGCCCGACGGAGAGCTGCTGCACGCCGGCCATGACGGCGTGGACGCGGTCGAGTTCGGGTTCACCGCCCACCGGGGCGCGGATGTGCTGCCGCTGGCCAAGAGCGCCTCCGGCGGTGAACTGTCGCGCGTCATGCTCGCTCTCGAGGTGGTGCTGTCGGTGTCGACGGCCGGCACCACGATGGTGTTCGACGAGGTCGACGCCGGCGTGGGCGGCCGGGCCGCGGTGCAGATCGGCCGGCGGCTGGCCCGGCTGGCCCGGACGCACCAGGTCATCGTGGTGACCCACCTGCCTCAGGTCGCGGCGTTCGCCGATGCCCACTTGCTGGTCGACAGCGGTAACGGCCGTGCCAAGTCCAGCGGTGTGCGGCGCATCGACGATGAGGACCGGGTTGCCGAATTGGCGCGCATGCTGGCCGGTCTGGGGGAGTCCGACAGCGGCCGGGCTCACGCCAGAGAGTTGCTCGAGGCCGCGCAGCAGGAGCGCAGCGCCCCCTAGCCCGGGTTGGCCGGCGACAACTCGGCGGAGCCCCATCGCAACGGGCTGATGTGTGTCAGCTCGACCACTTCGGAGACCGTGAAGTCGACCGCGCATTGTGTGCCGGCACCGGAATCGGCTTCATCCCAGTTGATTTCGGCGGTCCCGGTGAGTTGGATCGTTGATCCGGAAGACCAGTCGACCACCAACAATCCGCACCGCGGATCGGCGTCGATATTGCCCAGCGTCATGAACATCGAGTTTCCGCGATAGTCCGGCCAGCGCAGATGCCGGGGCGAGAGCACCTGCAGAAAACCGGGATTGCCACCGCGATGGGAGGCGTCGGCATTGCCCGCCGCATCCGCCGACCCGATGAAGAAGGCGTCGGCGCCGGCGACGAGCTGTTGCTGCCGGTCAGTCAGTGACTCGCCGCGGTGTACGTCGGGCACCTCCATCGTCGACCGCACCTCGGTGATATCCCTGCGCGAGATGTACTTCGGGCAGTTCGAAAACACCTGATCGACGTGGATCCGGAGGCCCTTCCCTGCTGGTTCGGCGGAGCCGTTGACCCGCATCCGGCGTCGGGTCCGCGGCTCGATGGCGATCATCCCGATCTGTTGACCGCTGCGCAGCAGATCGTGGAGAGGATCGCCCGGCCCGGGCAGCGCTTCCAGCAGGATCGTGCGTGGATCGTCGGCGTGGACGAAGCCGGGTGAGCCGGCGATCAAGCTGGTCCAGAGCCGGCCTCGGTCATCGGCTGCGGCGACCACGATCATCGGCTGTTCGGCGAGGAATGCCGCGGCGGCCTCTGGAACGTCGGTGCGGATCATCCGGCCGACGCGCGCGGCGATGGTCGACTGCCCCATCCGCCGCTGCACCGCCAACTCACCTGAGTGATACATGCTCACCTACTCGGCTCAGAAGAATCCGCAGGTGGGGGTCGCCCCATTTGGTGCAGGGGCCGTCTGCGCCCCATTCGGGGCGTACACCTCGAGCCGGGTTCCGTCCGGGTCGGTGAAGAAGATACCGCCGGATGTGGCGCCCTCTCCGTGCGCGACGACGCCGTCGTGCGCGAACTCGGTGCCAAGTGCTTTCAGGGCTGCTTCGACCGTCCGCACCTCATCGATGTCGGCTGCCTCGAACGACAAATGGTGCAGGCCCGGAGTGTCGGTGGAGAATCGGCCGTTGCTCTGCTGCCAGAGGGTCAGGCGCAGCGTCCCGCCGGCTCCCAGGAAGGCGTACCGGTGCTCGCCCTCGCCGTGGACGGCCAGCGGTTCGAAGCCGAGGGCGGTTCGGTAGAAGGCGACGGAGCGGTCGAGATCGGTGACGTTGATGCCGACGTGTCCGGTGGCGAGCTGGGGCGTGGTGGTCCCGGGCATGTAGTCCTCCTGAATGAATAACCGTTGAAGTTGTTTACACAGGTTAGAACTAGTGCAGGGCTGCCGTCAACCGCCTAATCAAATTTCATCGGTTAGTTCGGCGGGTGTCCATTGCTGTCGGTGGCGCGTGGTTACCCTCAGGTATGCGTGATCCGCGCCCGCATGTCGGCGAACCTCTTGCGCTGGATCTGCTGAACACCCGGTGGATGTCGGCGGACGGACCGCAGGACCTTCTCGCGGACGTCGAGGGGCTGCGGTGCTGGTTGCTGGCCAACGGACTGGATGACCGCTGCGAGGCTGACGAGAAGTCGCGGATTGCGCTGGTCGCGGCCCGCGAGGCGATCCTGCGGGCTCTGCAGGCAGGATCCGTCGACGAGGTGAATGAGGTGCTGGAACGCGGCCGGATCCGGCGCATCCTCACGGCCACGGGCCCCGCCGAGGCTGCCGAGGTACACCAACCCGAATGGTTGGCCGGCTGGCTGGCCGCCGTGGACCTGCTGCGGTTGCTGACCGAGGCGCCCGACCGCGTCAAGCAGTGTGCACATCCGCACTGCATCCTGTGGTTCCACGACACCTCCAAAAACGGGGCACGACGCTGGCACTCCATGGCCACCTGTGGCAACCGCGCGAAGGCGGCGCGGCACTATGCAGCGAAGCGCGATTGAGACCGATTGGCTGTTACTGATGTGACAGAAGCCAACTTGTGAGGCTGGTGTTACGGCGCGCCTCCGCCCTCTGACCGGCGATGCCCGACAGAATCGGCGCATGAAGATGTCCACGCTGCTCACTCGCAATGCCAGTACGCGTCCCGGAGTGACCGGCACTGCGCGAGTGGACCGCGACATCGATCGGCTGCTGCGTCGCGTCGGCCCCGGCGACATCGTCGTCCTCGACGCCCAGGATCTGGACCGGATCACGGCCGATGCGCTTGTCGAGGCCCAGATCGCCGGTGTCGTCAACGCCTCGCCGTCCATCTCGGGGCGTTATCCCAACCTCGGGCCCGAGGTGCTCGTCGCCAACGGTGTGGTGCTGATCGACGAGGCCGGGCCGGAGGTCTTCAGGAAGATCAAGGACGGGGCGCGGATCCGCCTGAACAACGGCGGCGTCTACTCAGGTGACCGACGCATCGCGGTCGGTACCGAGCGCAACGACCAAGAGATCCACGAGTTGATGCACGACGCCAAGAGTGGCCTCGTGGCGCACCTGGAGGCATTCGCGGGCAACACGATCGAGTTCA
This sequence comes from Mycobacterium sp. IDUB_9, assembly GCF_055419505.1. Classification (NCBI taxonomy): domain Bacteria; kingdom Bacillati; phylum Actinomycetota; class Actinomycetes; order Mycobacteriales; family Mycobacteriaceae; genus Mycobacterium; species Mycobacterium sp. IDUB_9. Next base: position 8,453 of record NZ_JBVAXU010000009.1, read on the forward strand.
TCCGCAGCGAGAGCCCGCTGCTCATCGACGGCATCGGAATCCCGAACATCGACGTGGACCTGCACCGTCGCCACGTGGTGATAGTCGCCGAGGAACCCGACGCAGCAGAGGACCTCAAGGCGCTCAAGCCCTTCATCAAGGAGTACCAGCCGGTGCTGGTCGGCGTCGGGGCCGGCGCGGATGTCCTGCGCAAGGCCGGATACCGGCCCGCCCTGATTGTCGGTGACCCGGACAAGATGAGCGTCGAGGTGTTGCGGTGTGGCGCCCAGGTGGTGCTGCCCGCCGACGCCGACGGCCACGCCGCCGGGCTGGAACGCATCCAGGATCTCGGTGTGGGTGCGATGACCTTCCCTGCCGCGGGATCGGCGGCTGACCTGGCGCTACTGCTGTGTGATCACCACGGTGCGTCACTGATCGTCACGGCCGGTCACACTGCCTCGATCGAGGAGTTCTTCGACCGCTCGCGCCAGCGCAGCAACCCGTCGACGTTCTTGACCCGGTTGAAGGTCGGGGAGAAGCTCGTCGACGCCAAGGCCGTGGCGACCCTGTACCGCAGCCGGGTGTCCGGCGGGGCGATCGCGCTGCTGGTCATGGCCATGCTGGTGGCCGTGGTCGTGGCGCTGTGGGTGTCTCGCGCCGATGGTGCGGTGTTCGACTTGGTCGTCGACTACTGGAACCGCTTCACGCTCTGGGTGCAGAGCCTGGTCAGCTGAGTGGGCGGTGAGCTGTGATCACGCTACGCGCGCATGCGATTTCGTTGGCGGCAGTGTTTCTGGCGCTGGCAATCGGGGTGGCCCTGGGTTCGGGACTGCTGTCGAACACGGTGCTGTCGGGTCTTCGGGACGACAAGTTGGACCTCCAGCACCAGATCGAGGCACTCAATGACGGCAAGAACGCGCTCAATGAAAAGCTGAATGCCGCAAGCGAATTCGATGCCCAGATGGCGCCGCGGATGGTACGCGACGCATTGAAGGACAAGACGGTGGTGGTGTTCCGCACGCCGGACGCCGCCGACGGCGATGTCGACGCGGTGACGCGTTTCGTCCGTGACGCGGGCGGCACCGTGACCGGGAAAGTGGCACTCACGAACGAGTTCGTCGAAGCGAATTCGGCGGACAAGCTGCTCTCGGTGGTCAACTCGCCGATCGTGCCGGCGGGAAAACAGCTGAGCACCGCGGCGGTGGACCAGGGGTCACAGGCCGGCGACCTGTTGGGGATCACCCTGCTGATCGACCGGAACCCGGCCGCGGCGCCCGTCGATGACATGCAGCGGCAGACCGTGCTCGCCGCGCTGCGCGACACCGGATTCCTCACCTATGACGATGCGCACATCGGCGCGGCCAACACGGCGCTGATCGTGACCGGCGGCGGGCTGGGGGAAGACGGCGGTAACCGCGGCGCGACCGTGGCCCGATTCGCCGCCGGCCTGGCTCCGCACGGCACGGGAACCGTGCTCACGGGTCGCTCCGGGTCCGCGTCTGGAACCGGACCCGTGGCGGTGACCAGGTCAGACGCCGGACTGGCGGCTGCGGTCGGCACGGTGGACGACGTCGATTCGAGCGCGGGCCAGATCACCGCGATCCTGGCGCTGAGCGACCTCGTGGGCGGCGGGAAGCCGGGCAGGTACGGGACCGGGCAGGGCGCGATGTCGGTGACCGTGCCGCAATAGGGGCGAGCCGGCCACCGATTTGCCGCAGGCGTACGCGGCGCGCCAGCGGCGGCTTGTCGGTGTCGGTGTTAAGGTGAGATTCCGTGGGTCGGCAGGCCACAGCAGTTTCTCGATCCCCTGCCCGTCGTCACGGAGGATGCTTTTGCCCGCCTTACGCAAGCACCCGCAAACCGCCACCAAACACCTCTTCGTCACCGGTGGCGTGGCGTCTTCACTCGGTAAGGGGTTGACGGCCTCGAGCCTCGGTCAGCTGCTGACCGCGCGGGGACTGCAGGTGACAATGCAGAAGCTCGACCCCTATCTGAACGTCGATCCCGGCACCATGAACCCGTTCCAGCACGGTGAGGTGTTCGTGACCGAGGACGGCGCCGAGACCGACCTCGATGTCGGCCATTACGAGCGGTTCCTGGACCGCGACCTGTCCCAGTCGGCCAACGTCACCACCGGTCAGGTCTACTCGTCGGTGATCGCCAAGGAACGTCGCGGCGAGTACCTCGGCGACACCGTGCAGGTGATTCCCCACATCACCGATGAGATCAAAAGCCGCATCCTGGCCATGGCGGAGCCTGACGCGACCGGTCACCGCCCCGACATCGTGATCACCGAGATCGGCGGCACGGTCGGCGACATCGAGTCGTTGCCGTTCCTGGAGGCCGCCCGTCAGGTGCGCCACGAGGTTGGCCGTGACAACTGCTTCTTCCTCCACGTGTCGCTGGTTCCGTACCTGGCCCCGTCCGGTGAGCTCAAGACCAAGCCCACCCAGCATTCGGTGGCCGCACTGCGCAGCATCGGCATCACCCCCGACGCGCTGATCCTGCGGTGTGACCGCGACGTGCCCGAGCCGCTCAAGAACAAGATCGCGCTGATGTGCGACGTCGACATCGACGGGGTGATCTCCACTCCGGACGCGCCGTCGATCTACGACATCCCCAAGGTGTTGCATCGCGAGGAACTCGACGCGTACGTGGTGCGCCGGCTCAACCTGCCGTTCCGCGACGTGGACTGGTCGGAGTGGGACGACTTGCTGCGCCGGGTGCACGAGCCGCACGAGACTGTGCGGATTGCCTTGGTGGGCAAGTACATCGACCTCTCGGACGCCTATCTGTCGGTGGCCGAGGCGCTACGCGCCGGCGGCTTCAAACACCGTGCCAAGGTGGAGATCCGGTGGGTGGCCTCCGATGACTGTGAGACCGAAGCCGGCGCGGCGGCTGCGCTCTCCGATGTCGACGGGGTGCTGATTCCCGGCGGGTTCGGCATTCGAGGTATCGAAGGCAAGCTCGGGGCGATCTCCTTCGCCCGCAAACGCAGCCTCCCGGTTCTCGGCCTGTGTCTGGGACTGCAGTGCATCGTGATCGAGGCAGCCCGGTCGGTCGGCATCGCCGGCGCCAACTCTGCCGAGTTCGATCCGTTGACCCCGGATCCGGTGATCTCCACGATGGCCGATCAGAAGGACGCCGTCGCCGGCGAGGCCGACCTGGGCGGCACCATGCGACTGGGTGCGTACCCCGCGGTGCTGGAGGCCGGATCCATCGTGTCGGAGGCCTACCAGGCCACCGAGGTGTCCGAACGGCACCGGCACCGCTTCGAGGTGAACAACGCCTACCGGGACCGGATCGCCGAGAGCGGGCTGCGGTTCAGCGGCACTTCACCGGACGGGCACCTGGTGGAGTTCGTGGAGTACGACTCCAAGATCCATCCGTTCCTGGTCGGAACGCAGGCTCACCCTGAGCTCAAGAGTCGCCCGACGCGGCCGCATCCGCTGTTCGCGGCATTCATCGGCGCAGCACTGGCCTACAAGGCCGAGGAGCGGTTGCCCGGGATGGAGCTTCCCGAACAGTTCGACGAGGCGGGCGGGGAAGTGGATGCCGGCGCGAGTCCGGCGGACGAAGCCGAAGCCGCTTCTCTTGGCTGAACACGACTTCGAGACCCGGGCCAGCGAAACCGTCTACGTCGGAAACATTTTCGCGCTGCGCGCGGACGAGGTCAGCATGCCCGGCGGCGGGTCGGCCCGGCGCGAGGTCGTCGAGCACTACGGTGCCGTCGCCGTGGTGGCTCTCGACGAGGACGGCAACGTGGTACTGGTGTACCAGTATCGCCACCCGCTGGGGCGTCGGCTCTGGGAACTGCCTGCCGGCCTCCTCGATCTGGGCGGGGAACCTCCGGAGGTGACGGCCGCGCGCGAACTGTCCGAAGAGGTCGGCCTTGCCGCCGCTCACTGGCGGGTGCTGGTGGACCTCGATTCGACGCCGGGGTTCTCCGACGAGAGCGTGCGGATCTTCCTGGCCACGGAGTTGACCGACATCGGCCGTCCCGAGGCCGAGCACGAGGAAGCTGACATGATCGTCGAGCGGGTGCCGCTCGGGGAGGCAGTGCGGCGGGTGTTCTCCGGCGACATCGTGAATGGCATTGCGGTGGCAGGCATTCTGGCCGCCCACGCGATGCCCGACGCGGAGGCGTTGAGACCGGTCGAATCGGTGTGGACCGACCGTCCGACGGCGTTCAGGCGGCGCAAAGGTCTGTCATGACAACACCGGCGCCCCTCCGATCGGCCCTCGACGACCAACTGCAGGGCTACCTCGATCACCTGACGATCGAGCGGGGCGTGGCGGCCAACACCTTGAGTTCGTACCGGCGCGACCTGCGCCGCTATGCCGAACACCTGACGCAGCGGGGCATCAGGGATTTGGCCCAGGTGGCCGAGACCGATGTCAGCGACTTCCTGATCGCCCTGCGTCGGGGCGATCCCGAATCGGGGGTGACCGCGCTGTCGGCGGTTTCGGCGGCCAGGGCCGTGGTCGCCGTCCGTGGACTGCACCGGTTCGCCACGGCCGAGGGCATCACCGAGCTCGATGTCGCCCGCGGGGTCAAACCACCCACCCCCAGCCGTCGGCTGCCCAAGAGCCTCACCCTCGACGAGGTGCTCGCGTTGCTCGAGGCCGCCGGCGGGGAGAGCGAAGCCGACGGCCCGCTGACGCTGCGTAACCGGGCACTGCTGGAACTGCTGTACTCCACCGGCGCGCGCATCTCCGAGGCCGTCGGACTCGACGTCGACGACATCGACACACATGCGCGTTCGGTGCTGCTGCGAGGCAAGGGCGGCAAGCAGCGGCTCGTACCCATCGGCCGCCCGGCGGTCACTGCGCTCGACGCGTACCTGGTGCGGGGGCGTCCGGATCTGGCCCGCCGGGGCCGGGGCACCCCCGGAATCTTCCTCAACGCCCGCGGCGGCCGGCTGTCCCGTCAGAGTGCCTGGCAGGTGTTGCAGGATGCGGCTGCGCGGGCCGGCATCGCGTCGGCGGTCTCACCGCACACCTTGCGGCATTCGTTCGCGACGCACCTGCTCGACGGTGGCGCCGATGTGCGTGTCGTGCAGGAACTGCTGGGCCACGCTTCGGTGACCACCACGCAGATCTACACCATGGTCACCGTGCACACCCTGCGCGAGGTCTGGGCGGGTGCGCACCCGCGGGCGCGTTAACCCAGGTACTCCGACTCCAGCACCAGATCGGGCAGCAGCGTCTGATATTCGGCATGGGTCTTGTGATGGGTGGTGTTCCAGAGCGAGCTCTGATGCGCGCTCATGTAGGCCAGGTACTTCGGCGCCCCCGGCAACTTCACGTTGTCGGCGACCACGATCGAGCCCGGATGCAGCCAGTCGCGGTCCAGCAGGCTCTGCAGGTCGGACAGATAGGCGTTCTTGTCGTGATCGAGGAACACGAAATCCAGTGCGCCCGGGCTGAATCCGGCCGCCGCGAGCGTGTCCAGCGTGCGGCCGCCGTCGCCGATGGTCCCGACCACGCACGTGATGCGGTCGGCAACCCCCGCGTGGGCCCAGATGCGCCGGGCGATCTCGGCGTTGGTGGCGGAGAACTCGACCGAGAACACCCGGGCAGTCGGCGCGGCACGGGCGATGCGCATCGCCCCGTAACCGCAGTAGGTACCAAGCTCGAGGGCCAGTCGCGGGTTCGCCCGGACCACTGCCGCGTCGAGCAGCGCGCCCTTCTCGTCGCCGACGTTGATCAGGAACGACTTCTCGTAGGCGAACTTGTCGATGGTGGCGATGACATCGTCGAGGTCGCCGGCGCGGGCATTGGCCACCACATAATCGGCGGCCGCGGCCTCTCGGCCGTCGCCCCATTGCCCGGTGCGGGCGAAGTGTCTGGCGCCGATTCCCATCCGGATGAACGACCACCGCAACAACGGCAGCCGCTGTTTGAGACTCATGACGGACAGCCTAGGACGGCAGATGCCGGCAGGTCAGGGTTCCTTCGGCGTGTGTCAGCCGAGGAGATCGGATTCCAGCACCAAATCGGGAAAGACGGACCCGTACTCGCCATGCGTCTTGTGCTCGACGGTCCGCCATCTCGCACCCTGCTGCTCGCGCATGTAGGCGCGGTACTTCGGGGCGCCGGGGAGCTTCACGTTGTCGGCCACCACGATCGTGCCCCTGTGTAGCCAGCCGCGGTCAAGGATGCTCTGGAGATCGGATAGGTAGGCGTTCTTGTCATGGTCGAGAAAGACGAGATCGACTGAGCCGGTGCCGAACTCGTATTCATCCGCCAGCGTCTCGAGAGTGCGGCCACCATCGCCGATGGTCCCGACCACGCAGGTAACCCTGTCATCGACGCCCGCGTGTTCCCAGATGCGTCGGGCGTTTTCGGCGTTGTCGGGCGACAGTTCGATCGAGTACACGCGGGCTGTCGGTGCTGCCCTGGCGATCCGAAGTGCCCCGTAGCCGCAGTAGGTTCCGAGTTCGAGTGCCACCGCGGGCGCAGCGCGGCGTACCGCGGCGTCGAGCAGCTCGCCTTTCTCGTCGCCGACGTTGATCAGGAACGACTCGGTGTAGGCGTATCGGTCGATGGCGGCCAGAACGTCGTCGATGTCGCCCTGGCGAGCATTCGCGAGCACGTACCGCACCGCCGCGGCTTCCCGTCCGTCGCCGATCTGTCCGGTTCTCGTGATGTTTCGACTGCCCAACGCCAGTCGCCAGAAGGACCATCGCAGCAGCGGCACGCGTTGCTTCAAACTCATGATTCCCAGCCTCGTTTCGTATCGGGTGGTGGCGGTAGCTTGCGGACGACGTGCAACCTGATGGGCCGGTTCGGTACCGCGGCGACGCCGCGGGGAATCGACCGTGGCTGTTTGCGCATTCGATCGCCGTCCGGCCGCTTCAGTTCGACCCGGCTGAGTAATGTGCCCAGAACGATCGACAGCTCCAGCGAAGCGAAAGCTGCTCCAGGACAACGCCGGTGCCCGTAGCCGAACGGCGAGTACTCAGCAGGAGGTGGCTTACGCTCCAGAAAACGGTTGGGATCGAACCGGCGTGGGTCCGGCCAGACGGCCGGATCGGCATGCAGCGCCGGCAGTGACACGCCGATCACGTCGCCCGCAGCCCTCGGGATCTGCCAGGCCTGAATGGCCGACTTCAGCTGGCGCACCACGATCGACACCGTCGGATGCATCCGGAGCGTCTCCGAGATGACGGCGCCGAGGTAGGGCAGTTTGGGCATGTCCTCGGGAGGTGGATTGCCCGCCAGCTCGGCAAGTAGCCTGCCACGGACGACGTCGTCATCGTGGATGTGAAACAGGGCCCACGCGACGGTGGTCGCCGATGTCTCGTGTCCGGATACCAGCAGCGTCCGGAGTTGTTGCAGCACCTTGTCATCGCTGCGATTGCCGGCCCGGTCATCGCACAGTAGGACGCTGAGGACGTCGTCGTAGCCGGCGGTGCCCGTCCGTCGTCGCAGAGCGATCTGCTCGGACAGCAGACCGTCAAGCTCCGCACGCCGCCGCGAGAAACGTCGCCAAGGACCGAGGCCGAACGGGGCGCGGCGCAGCGCGGGGAAGAACATGAACGGCGCGACGTAGTTGCGCATCATCGACTTGACGGTGCGGACGAATTGGTCGGTGCGCACGCGGTCCTCGATGCCGAAGACGGTCCGGATGATGATGCGCAGTGTTATCGACTGCGCCGCGTCCCGAGCGTCGATCGATATGCCTGGCCGCCAGGACTCGATCTCTTCCTCGGCTGCCCGCGCCATCGCATCGGCATAACGGCGAATGCGTTCACCGTGCAACGCGGGCAGAAACCGGGCCCGTTCCCGCTTGTGGGGCATTCCGTCGAGCAGGATTATCGATCCTTCGCCGACCACCGGCTCGATCGGATTGGGCATCGGTGGAGTCAGTACCGATGACGGAATGGTGAGGAATTCGCGGACGTGTTCGGAGCGGGTGGCGAAGAGCACCTCGCCGAGGCCCGGTATGGCCATGCCGAAGGGGCATCCGCGACGAGACCGCCTGCGGAAGTAGGCTTCAGCGTCGTACCAGGCGGCGACGGCGTGGGCGAACCGCATTCGCGGGGTGATCCCGGACTTTGCCATGTGACTCCTTCGTACCCGGGGTGGCATCGCCTCGTCACACACCCGCGGCGACCGACTTGCCGATGGCAGCCAGCACCGCGATGGTCGACGGGCGGCCGGCGACAGTGATTCGCACTCCACCGTCGCTGTAGGAGCGCACCTGCAGTCCGGTTCCCTCGAATGCCTCGCGCCACGGTTTGCCGGCCGGAGGCAGGTAGACGAAATTTGCATGCGAATCAGTGCTGGCCACACCGAGGTCGCTGAGTCGGGCGCGTAGATAAGCCCGCTCCGCAGTGATGAAGCGGATACGTTCCTGCAGTTGGTCTTCGGCGGCATAGGACGCCGCGACCGCGGCCAGGCTGGTGAAGGTGGAGCCGAACGGCAATTGCATCGCCCACAGTGCCTGCGCCGACCGTGGTGAGGAGATGCCGTAACCGGTGCGCATGCCGGCCAGTCCGTACGCCTTCGAGAAGGTGCGCACCACGATGACGTTGGCGTGCCGGCGGACCAACTCCCGGCAATCGAGACGGTACGCGGGATGCACGAATTCGATGTAGGCCTCATCGACTACTACCACGACGTCGGACGGCACCCGGTTCAGGAATCGCTGCACTTGTCCGGCGGTTTCGACGGTACCGGTGGGGTTGTGGGGCCGGCAGATCACGACCACGCGGGCATCGGTGGCTTCCTCGGCCATGGCGTCGAGATCTTGATGTCCATGTCGATCGAGCGGCACCGTAACCGGCGTCAGTCGCGCCATCTGGGCAAAGATGGGATACCCGTCGAACGTCGGAGTGGCCAGGACGATCCGGTCACCCGGTGAAGTCACCGTATGCAGGACTTGCATCATCACGCCCGTCGCTCCGGCAGCGACGATCACCTGTTCGTCGAGCACGCCGACGTGTGTGGCGATGAGGCGCCGAAGCTGTTCGGGCAGGAACTCGGGATAGCGGTTGGCCGACGCGGTGGCCTCGACGATGGCCGCGTGCACGGCAGGCAGTGGCGCGAAAGGATTTTCGTTGAGCGACAGTGCCAACGGGTTGTCCGATATTGGCACGACCTCGTGTGGGCGGGCGGTGATCTGCGTCAGCGGTTGCACGTCAGCCTGCCGCCCCAGCGGACCGCGGCCGCAGCGGCGAAGTCGCCGGCGTGGGCAAAGGCCGCCATCAATACGGTGTCACCGGCGCTCACCTGACCGTTCTGGATGGCACGGTCGAGGTTGACCGGGATGCCTGCGGCGAAGAGGTTGCCGCATTCGTCGAAGGTGTGGACATGCCGGTCGCTCGGCAATTCAAGCGCCTCGCTCCAGTTGCGGAGGAACACCCGGTTGGGCTGATTTGTGACCAGTAGGTCGATGTCTTTGGGGTGCATGCCGATTCGGTCGCACACCGCATAGGAGACCTCCGGCACTTGGCGGTTTCCCCGAGCCAGTACTTTGGTGATCTTGGATTCGGTGAAGCCGATGTACCCTTCGCCGGGGCCCGGCTGCCACCATTTGCGGGGCGGGTCGACCGCGATGGCCATGTCGCCGGCATACTCACCGTAAGTGCGGCATTCGACGTCGAGGATCGGCGATTTGTCCGAGATCGTCAGCAACCCGACTGCTGCGCCGTCGCCCGGCACGGCGGCCTGCGCCTTACGTCGCACCCCTGGTTGGTCGAACACCTGGCCGGCCGCATTCTGCGCGACCGCGACCAGCGCAGTGCTTCCTGCTCCCGACGACAACAGCCGGCGGGCGGTCTGCATGCCCAGTACGAACGCGGCGCACCCGCCATTGTGCAGATCGAGAACCCAGTCCGGGCGCATGCCAAGCCGGTGCGCGATGCCCCCGCCGGAGCCGTAGAACGGTATGTCGGGCATCTGGGTGTGGGTGATGAGCACGTCCACGTTCGCGACGACGTCCTGCCCGTGCCGTTCGATGAGACCCGTTGTGGCGCGTTCGATCATGTCGATCGCCGTTTCGTCCGGGGCGACGTGATGGCGGAATTTCGGTGCCCGGAACATGAGGTTGTCACGCAGTTCATCGGATTCGGCGAACTGGGCGTAGTACTCGGCGCTGATGGGTTCGCCGGGCAGATAGGTGGAGACGTCGACCAGGCTGACAGTGGTTTGGCTCATCGTTGGTCTCATTTCATCCAGGCCGGTGTCACGGGTAGTCCATTGCGGTGGCGGTATTCGGCGATCGCCTTGAGGTTTTTGAGTTCCAGGAGATGGCCCGCTCCGAACATGTCCCAGAAGTCACCAACCCACACCGGCCGTTCGGGTGGGGCAGTCTCGGGGTAGGGGTTGTTGTCATAGAACGGGTGATGGCAATTGGTCCACAGCACAACGGAACCCGGTTTGTTCAAAACCGTCTGTGCATCGACGACCCGCATGAGATAGACCATCCAAAGGTGCTTGCCCTGATCCCAGGCACAGTGGTAGTCGACGGTCATAGCCTGTTTGTTCGCCGTTGTGCGAGTGAAGATCTCAGTCTCGGTCCCCAAGCGGTCATACGCCGCCCACAGGCCGGCCTCATCGGTCGGCCGGAATCCCCGCAGGCTGTAAGTCCATTCCTCGAGGCAACGCGTGTCCGACAGGTAATCGAACAGATCCTCAGGCGGGCAATCGATGTAGTCGTTGATGGTGCAGTATTCGCCGAACACCAGGTCGTGTGGGTACACGGACCGCATCATCTCCATGATGATCGGAGTGGCGTTCTCCCGCGGCGATGTTTCGATCCGGACGATGCCGTCGATGGCCGTGGTGGTTCCGGAGTGAAGGGCGATGTCCTCAAGCGCGGGCAGCGACATATGACTGATCCTTCTGTGCGATCGAAATGGATTGGGCTGGAGCTAAAAAGGGCGCAAATGGCGGAATCTCGTCGGCCGAGCACTCGATGCTCACGACCGATGGGCCCTCGGCGGCCAGAGCGCGTGCGAGTGCCTGTGGAAGGTGCTCTTTCGCGTCGACATCCTCAGCCGTCAGACCGGGAAACATCGACGCCACACCCTGGCCGAGACGGCTGGCGGTGAATCGGTTGTAGCTGTAGCGGTCTTGGTAAAAAAGCTGCTCGCGGGTGACACACATCGCGTGGGCGTTGTTGTTGAACAGCACGAAGGTGATCGGCAACCGGTATTGCACAGCGGTGTGTATCTCCATGCCGTGCATGAAGAAGGCGCCGTCACCGGCGATGACAACGGTGCGCCGTTTCTTCCGGGCGAAGGCCATGCCGATGGCAGCGCCGAAGCTGTAACCCATCCCACCCATGCCGAGCGCGACGACGAACCGTCCCGACTGGCGTGCGGGCAGATGGTGAATCGCCGAGGCTCCGGTGTTACCGGCGTCGACAACGACATCGGCGTCGTCGGGCAGCGCCTCGTCGAGCAGCTTCATCGCATCCCGGTAGCGCACACCGGCTCCGTCAGACGGCGGAGGGGCCAGCTCGGCCCGAACCGGGGCGGGAATCTGTTGTCGGTGCGGGTCCGATTTTGCTCGTACGGCGCGGGTCACCTGCGCCAGCGATGCCCTCAGGTCGTCGGTATGGACATGGCGGCATGGCCGATACGGCACCGCCGACCCGATGGAGAAAGTCGGGACCGTCGCCAGTGCCTCGTCGAGCCCGGCGCCGGCGGTCAGTGGCAGCCTCGTCCCGATCAGAAGACACATGGCACTGGCCGTGACCGCCTCGGCCACACCGCGATGGCCCATGACACCCGTCACGCCCAGGTCGGCGGCGGATACGTCCTTGGCGTCGGGCACCGTGGCCACGCGTGCGCCCGTGGCCAGGCGTAGTTCTTCGAGTTCGACGCGGGCGTCGTCACGGGCGATTTGCTCGCCGGCGATGATCGTGACGGGCCCGCCGAGAGCCACGAGTGCTTCGGCGATGGCATGGGGTTCGGCGGGCGACTGACGTCCGCCGATCTGCTTGACGTGCGCAGCAGCGAGCCTGCTCTGTTGGACATCTTTGGGGATGAGCAGCACGGCGGGCCCCCCGGTTCGCGCCGCTTCGACGGCCCGCGGCAGCTCGACGGCGAGCTCGTCGGGGCTGAGCACGCGCGAGCAGTGCACCGACACCTCGCTGAACAAGGCTTTGGCGTTGAGCGAGCCGTTGCGCCCGCTGGTGTCTTGAAAGCTGCCGCGTCCGTCCTGCGTGCTGGGCGGCTGACCGACCACGGCCAGAACCGGAACCCGGCTGGCGAGCGACTCGCCCAGTCCGGGGATCAGGTTGAGGCTCGCACCGCCGGACGTTGCGGCGACCACGCCGAGCCCGGCGCTTGCTCGGCTGTACCCATCGGCCATGGTGGCTGCCGAGAACTCATGCTTGGCCAGTACGGCGGTGATCCCGGTATGGAAGTACGCGGCGTCATAGAGGTCTTCGATGTTGGCGCCGCCGACGCCGAACAGATGGCGAACACCCACATGTGCGAGGTAGTCGACGATGAAGTCGACGACTCGGACAGCGGAGGAGTAATCCGGCACCCACGGTTTGTCCACAACGGTAGTTCGGAGCCGAGGGCCGGGCGGATGGGTTTGATTGTCGACTGTGGAAGTTTTGCTGTCGCCAGAGGGCAAAACTGCGGGCTGCCCGCGGGTCTGCCCGTCCTGGCAGGGTGACGACGTTAAACTTGCCGGGATGTGCGCGAATACTGCGGGATGCCTGACCAGCGGTGGTCGGGTATGAACGACGACAGCGCACACGACGGCCTCTTTGAACACAGCTCACCCGAACTCGGCCTGACCGGCCGGCCACCGCGAGACATCCCCGAGCCGCCGGCCCGTTCGACACATGGCCCGGCCAAGGTCATCGCGATGTGCAATCAGAAGGGCGGGGTCGGCAAGACCACCTCGACCATCAACCTGGGTGCCAGCCTGGCCGAGTACGGCCGTCGAGTGCTGCTGGTCGACCTGGATCCGCAGGGCGCACTGTCGGCGGGTCTCGGGGTGCCGCACTACGAGCTCGAGCACACCGTGCACAACCTGCTGATCGAGCCGCGGGTGTCGATCGACGACGTGGTGATCAAGACCCGGGTCAGCGGCATGGACCTCGTGCCCAGCAACATCGACCTGTCGGCCGCCGAGATCCAGCTGGTCAACGAGGTGGGCCGCGAACAGTCCCTGGCCCGTGCCCTCTACCCGGTGCTCGACCGCTACGACTACGTGCTGATCGACTGCCAGCCGTCGCTGGGTCTGCTCACGGTCAACGGGCTGGCCTGTGCCGACGGTGTGATCATCCCCACCGAATGTGAGTACTTCTCGCTGCGCGGGCTGGCGCTGCTGACCGACACCGTGGACAAGGTCCACGACCGGCTCAACCCGAAACTGTCCATCAGCGGCATCCTCGTCACCCGCTACGACCCGCGCACGGTCAACGCGCGCGAGGTCATGGCTCGCGTAGTGGAGCGCTTCGGCGACCTCGTGTTCGACACCGTGATCACCCGGACAGTCCGTTTCCCGGAGACCAGCGTGGCAGGCGAGCCGATCACCACCTGGGCGCCCAAATCGGGCGGTGCCATCGCGTACCGATCGCTGGCACGCGAAGTCATCGACCGGTTCGGCGCGTGAACGATGTCCTGAACACCCCGGCCACTCCGACCGCCGATCATGTCGAACCAGCTGCCGCGGTCGGGCCCGAGCCGGCCGAGGGGGATCAGCAGAACCGCTTCAAGGTTCGGCTCACCAACTTCGAGGGGCCGTTCGACCTGCTGTTGCAGCTGATCTTCGCGCACCGCCTTGATGTCACCGAGGTGGCATTGCACCAGGTCACCGATGATTTCATCGCGTACACCAAGGAGATCGGCGCCCGGCTCGAACTCGACGAGACCACGACGTTCCTGGTGATCGCGGCCACGCTGCTGGATTTGAAGGCGGCCCGGCTGCTGCCGTCGGGTGAGGTACACGACGAAGAAGACCTCGCCCTGCTCGAGGTCCGCGACCTCCTGTTCGCACGACTGTTGCAGTACCGGGCGTTCAAACACGTCGCGTTGATGTTCGCCGAACTGGAGGCCGCGGCGCTGCGCAGCTATCCGCGTGCGGTGTCGCTGGAGGACCGCTTCTCCGACCTGCTGCCCGAGGTGATGCTCGGCGTCGACGCCGGCAAATTCGCCGAGATCGCGGCTGCCGCCTTCACGCCACGCCCGGTGCCCACAGTCGGCATCGACCACATCCATGCACCCAAGGTGTCGGTGCCCGAACAGGCACACCGGATCATCGCCCTGCTCGAACAGCGCGGGGTCGGCCAATGGGCAACTTTCTCCGAACTCGTGGCAGAGTGCACCGACGGACTCCAGATCGTCGGCCGCTTCCTGGCGCTGCTCGAACTGTTCCGGGCCAGAGCGGTAATATTCGAGCAACCAGAAGCGCTTGGAGTGCTCCAGGTTTCGTGGACCGGAGATCGGCCGACCAGCGAACATCTGGCAACCGCTGATGCGGAAGAATAGCGAGAACAATGACTGACGAGATCTCCGATTCCGGAGAGCGGTCCGATGATGCCCCGGGTGATGTGTTCCCGGTCGGAGATGACCTGGGCATCGATGTGGCGACGGTTCCCGAGCTCGAAGACGGTGAACTGGGTGCCGTCCTCGAAGCGTTGTTGCTGGTGGTGGACACGCCGGTGACAGTGGATGCGCTGGCCTCGGCGACCGATCAGCCTGCCTACCGGGTGATGGCCAAGTTGCGTCTGATGGCTGATGAGCTCGCCGCGCGGGACAGCGGCATCGACCTGCGCGAGGCCGCAGGTGGCTGGCGGATGTACACCCGGGCGCGCTACGCCCCATACGTCGAGCGGCTCCTTCTTGACGGCGCGCGGACCAAACTGACCCGGGCGGCCCTGGAGACCCTGGCCGTGGTGGCCTACCGCCAGCCGGTGACCCGGGCGCGGGTGAGCGCAGTGCGCGGCGTCAACGTGGACGCGGTGATCCGGACCCTGGTGGCGCGCGGTCTGATCACCGAGGCGGGCACCGACTCGGATTCGGGTGCAGTGACGTTCGCCACCACCGAGCTGTTCCTGGAACGGCTGGGCCTGTCCTCGCTGACCGACCTGCCCGATATCGCGCCGCTGCTGCCCGATGTCGACGTGATCGACGATCTGAGCGAATCTCTCGGTGACGAGCCGCGTTTCGCCAAACTCAACGGTGGCTCATCCGGCAGCAATCAGCCGCTGGCCTTCGACGTGGACAAGGACTGACATGGCTGAAGAAGGCGTACGACTGCAGAAAGTGCTGTCGCAAGCGGGAATTGCCTCCCGCCGCGTGGCCGAGCGGATGATCACCGACGGCCGGGTCGAGGTCGACGGCAGATTGGTGACCGAGCTCGGCACCCGTGTCGATCCGGCGGTCGCGGAGATCCGGGTGGACGGCTCACGGGTGGTCATCGATGACACGCTGGTCTACCTGGCGATCAACAAGCCGATCGGCATGCTGTCCACGATGTCCGACGAGAAAGGCCGCCCCTGCGTCGGCGATCTGGTCGAACACCGGGTTCGGGGCAACAAGAAGCTCTTTCACGTCGGCCGGCTCGACGCCGACACCGAGGGGCTGCTGCTGCTGACCAATGACGGGGAGCTCGCCCACCGGCTGATGCACCCGTCGTACGAGATCCCCAAGACCTATGTGGCGACCGTGGTCGGAACGGTGCCGCGCGGACTCGGCAAGAAGCTGCGCGGCGGTGTCGAACTCGACGACGGTCCGGCGCGCGTCGACGACTTCGCGGTGGTGGACACGGTTCCCGGCAAGACCTTGGTGCGGGTCACCCTGCACGAGGGTCGTAACCGCATCGTGCGGCGCATGCTGGCCGCAGTGGATTTCCCGGTGCAGGAGCTGGTCCGCACCGACATCGGTTCGGTGGCGCTGGGGGACCAGCGGCCGGGCAGTATCAGGGCGCTCAGCCGCAAGGAAATCGGCGAGCTTTATCAGGCGGTGGGAATGTGAGCGGATCTCTGGTGGTGGCGGTCGATGGACCGGCCGGGACCGGAAAGTCTTCGGTTTCAAGAGGTTTGGCGCAAGCCCTGGGTGCGAGCTACCTGGATACCGGCGCGATGTACCGCATCGTCACGCTGGCAGTGCTGCGCGCCGGGGCCGACCTGGACGATGCCGCGGCGATCGACGCGGTGGCCTCAGGTGCGGTGATCGGTGTGGGTTCGGATCCCGGTGAGGACCGCGCGTTCCTGGCCGGCGAAGACGTCTCAGACGAGATTCGCGGTGACGAGGTGACCCGCGCGGTCTCCGCGGTCTCTGCGGTCCCGACGGTGCGGGCCCGGCTGGTCGACCTGCAGCGCGAGTTGGCGTCTGCGGGGGGACGTGTGGTGGTCGAGGGCCGCGACATCGGAACCGTCGTACTGCCCAAGGCCGACGTCAAGATCTTCCTGACCGCCTCGGCCGAGGAGCGGGCCCGGCGTCGCAACGCCCAGAACATCGCGAGTGGTCTGCCCGACGACTATGCGACGGTGCTTGCCGATGTGCAGCGGCGCGACCACCTGGATTCCACAAGGGCCGTCTCCCCGCTGCGGGCGGCCGAGGATGCGGTGGTGGTCGACACCAGCGATATGGACCAAACACAGGTCGTGGCACACCTTCTCGACCTGGTGACCCAGCATGCGGGGGTGCGCCGATGAGCTCCGACGGTGACGGAACCTGGTCGGACGAGAGCGACTGGGAGTTCAGCGACGAGGTCGCCGAGGTTCTCGAGGAGGCCGCCGCGCCGCCTCCGGTGCTGGCCGTCGTCGGCCGGCCCAATGTCGGGAAATCCACTCTGGTGAACCGGATTCTGGGGCGTCGCGAAGCCGTCGTGCAGGACATTCCCGGGGTGACCCGCGACCGGGTGTCCTATGACGCGAACTGGCTCGGGCGCCGCTTCATGGTGCAGGACACCGGAGGATGGGAACCCGACGCCAAGGGTCTGCAGCAGTTGGTGGCCGACCAAGCGCTGGTGGCGATGCGCACTGCCGACGCGATCATCCTGGTGGTCGATGCAGTCGTGGGCGCAACATCGGCCGACGAGGCGGCGGCCCGGATGCTGCGAAAGTCGGGCAAGCCGGTTTTCTTGGCGGCCAACAAAGTCGACACGCAGCGCGGTGAGTCCGATGCCACGGCACTGTGGTCGCTGGGTATCGGCGAGCCGCACCCGATCAGCGCAATGCACGGCCGGGGCGTGGCCGATCTGCTGGACGTGGTGATGGAAAAGCTCCCGACCGTCTCGGAGGTGGCCGGCGCCGGTGGCGGCGGCCCACGCCGGGTGGCGCTCGTGGGCAAGCCGAACGTCGGCAAGAGCTCACTGCTGAACCGGCTGGCCGGTGACGAGCGTTCGGTGGTGCACGACGTCGCGGGCACCACGGTTGATCCCGTCGACTCGCTGATCGAATTGGGCGGTAAGACTTGGCGTTTCGTCGACACTGCGGGTCTGCGCCGCAAGGTCGGGCAGGCCAGCGGTCACGAGTTCTACGCCTCGGTGCGCACCCATGGCGCGATCGACGCTGCCGAAGTCGCGATCATGCTGATCGATGCCTCCCAGCCGCTGACCGAGCAGGATCTGCGGGTGCTGTCGATGGTGATCGAGGCCGGGCGTGCACTGGTCGTCGCGTTCAACAAATGGGATCTGGTCGACGAGGACCGGCGCTACCTGCTGGACAAAGAGATCGACCGTGAACTGGCACAGGTGCAGTGGGCGCCGCGGGTCAACATCTCGGCCATGACCGGCCGGGCGGTGCAGAAGCTGGTGCCGGCGCTGGAGGCGTCACTGGCGTCCTGGGACAAGCGGATCTCGACCGGCCAGCTCAACAACTTCCTCAAAGAGATCGTGGCAGCGACGCCACCGCCGGTGCGCGGCGGCAAGCAGCCCAAGATCCTGTTCGCCACTCAGGCAGCCACCCGGCCGCCGACCTTCGTGCTGTTCACCTCGGGGTTCCTGGAGGCCGGCTACCGGCGGTTCCTGGAGCGCCGTCTGCGTGAGCAGTTCGGTTTCGACGGCAGCCCGGTGCGGATCAACGTCCGGGTCCGCGAGAAGCGCGGAGCACCCAAGAGGCGCTAGCCGATAGGGTGGCCCGGGTGTCCGTCACCCACATGATCCTGATCGCGCTGGCCGGTGTCGGTGCGGGCGCGATCAACGCCATCGTCGGGTCCGGCACGCTGATCACCTTCCCCACGCTCGTGACGCTGGGGATTCCGCCTGTCACGTCGACGATGTCCAATGCCGTCGGGCTGGTCGCCGGCGGGGTGTCGGGTACCTGGGGATATCGCCGCGAGCTTCGCGGTCAGTGGAAGCGGCTGCGCTGGCAGATACCCGGTTCGCTGATCGGTGCCGGGCTGGGCTCGTGGCTGCTGCTGCACCTGCCGGAGAAGGTCTTCGTCACGGTGGTGCCGGTCCTGCTGATCCTGGCACTGGTCCTGGTCGTCGTCGGCCCGCGGATTCAGGCCTGGGCTCGAAAGCGCGCCGAGGCGTCCGGGCAGTCTGCCGACCATGTCAGCCCACGTCGTATGGCCATCCTGGTGATCGGCACGTTCGCCGTGGGCATCTACGGCGGCTACTTCACCGCTGCCCAGGGAATCCTCCTGATAGCGGTGATGGGTGCGTTGCTGCCGGAGTCCATCCAGCGGATGAATGCCGCCAAGAACCTGCTGTCGTTGCTGGTCAACATCGTCGCTGCCCTCGCGTACACGATCGTCGCGTTCGACCGGATCAGCTGGGAAGCAGCGGGCCTGATCGCGGTCGGTTCGTTGATCGGTGGCTTCCTCGGCGCGCACTACGGGCGCCGGCTGTCACCGAACGCGCTGCGCGCTGTGATCGTGGTGGTGGGACTGATCGGCCTGTACCGGTTGCTGAGCCTGTAGGGCCGGGCCTTGCCTGTCCGAAGCCTCAGGTAAAGTCACGTCAACTGTCGAGCAGGAAGGGGTGACCGGTGGCTGAACTCGCCTACCGCACCGCACCGTCTGCTCTGGCTGCCCTCGAGCCCTTCTGGCCGTCGCGCCGGTTGATGGCTTTCGACGAGTGGTGTCGCGCGGGTCGATAGACACGCGCCCAACCTTCCGTCGGGTCACCCGGGGCGGTGACCACAATCGAAAGCAGCCGAACCCATGCGTTCGCTTCTGATCTTCACGCTCGTCGGCCTCGGCGCCCAGTTGGTCGACGGTGCGCTCGGAATGGCCTTCGGTGTGACCGCCTCGACGCTGCTGGTGCTCAGCGGGGTGGCTTCGGCGCAGGCCAGCGCCGCGGTGCATCTGGCGGAGGTCGGCACCACGCTGGCGTCGGGTCTGTCGCATTGGCGGTTCAAGAACATCGACTGGCACATCGTGCTCAAGCTCGGAGTGCCGGGCGCCATCGGCGCGTTCGCCGGGGCAACAGTGCTCTCCTCGCTGTCCACCGAGGACGCCGCGCCGCTGATGGCCACGATCCTGCTGTGCATCGGTGTGTATGTGCTGCTGCGGTTCTCGTTGCGCACGCCGCCGGCCCTGCGGTCGGGCAGCACCCCGCACACCGCGAAGTTCCTCACCCCGCTCGGCCTGTTCGGCGGTTTCATCGACGCCTCCGGTGGAGGCGGCTGGGGCCCCATCACCACCAGCACGCTGCTGTCCCGCGGCAAGACCGCGCCTCGCACCGTGATCGGTTCGGTGAGCGCGTCGGAGTTCCTGGTGGCGGTGTCGGCGTCGCTGGGCTTCCTGGTGGGCCTGCGGCAGGACTTCCTGCACAACCTCCCGGTCGTGGCCGGCCTGGCGGTGGGCGGCGTGCTGGCCGCGCCGCTCGCAGCCTGGCTGGTGTCGAAGGTCAGCCCCGCGCTACTGGGTACCGCAGTGGGAGGCGTGATCGTGCTGACCAACGCCCAGAAGCTGCTCAAGTACTTTGGCATTCACGGAGCGGCCTCGACGGCCATCTACGTCACGATCGTGGTCGCCTGGGCCGGGTTGGTCCTGTACGCCTGGCGCACGTCCCGGGCGCCGGAATACCTGCCCGAGCAGCTCGACGCCGAGGAGCCTGCCGACGAACAGCTGGCAGACGAGCCGGACACCGCCCGGGTGGTGACGCGCAGGGGGCGCGATTGGGGCGAAAGCGAGTCTCTACGGTAAGCTTTCGACTCGCTGCCGGTGCAAGCCGGAAGCACGCGGGCTGTGGCGCAGCTTGGTAGCGCACTTGACTGGGGGTCAAGTGGTCGCAGGTTCAAATCCTGTCAGCCCGACAGATGAAGTAGCAGGTCAGAGGCGGTTTCCGAGAAAACGGAGGCCGCCTTTGCCGTACCCGGTTGATGGTCAGCCCAGACCGACGCCGAAACCGAATTCGAAGTCCACGTTGACCCCCGGTACACCGGTGACGGTGTCGGCGGGCGAGTTCGGGTTGCCGACGCAGTAATCGACCTCGACGCCATCGACAACGTCGCTGGTGCAGGTTGCGATCGGTTCGGCCGCGGCGTTCGGCGCGCTGACGACGGCGGATAGGGCGAGCGCGCTCGCCGCCATTGCCCGCCGCCCCAATCGTGCCCGCACAGCGCGCTACGTCGTGAGTAACGAGTGGTACAGCTCGGCTTCGTCGGCGTTCCAGACGTCGCCCGAGAACGCCCTGACGACCTCTGTTGATCGCATGTCTGTACGATCCCACTCTTCTGTCATGGCCGCCGGGATTTCGACATGCGGGCAGAAAATCCTGGTTCTACTCCCACGACGGGTTTCCCGTTCGACGGGTGGAGGGCGCGAAATCATTTGGCTGTGAGGGCAAATCGAACCGCCCGTGGTCTTTGCGAGTGGGGCAGATGTGAAAGAAACCCGGACACACCTGGGTTCGGGTAATACGGTGGCGGTGTTGCCAATCCTGTCCGTCAGCATGCGTAGGGAAACGTCTTGCACAACATCGCGCAGGCATTCATCGACCATCCTGAGATACCGATCTTTCTGGCGCTGGCCGGCGGCTATTTCTTCGGGAAATTCCAGTACCGGGGTCTGGGCCTCGGTGCGGTCACCGCGACGCTGCTCTGTGGCGTCATCATCGGTGCGGTGTTCCAGACAGATGGGGACAGCATCCACATCGACGGTGTGGTCAAGCAGGTGTTCTTCCTGCTGTTCCTGTTCGCACTCGGGTACAAGCTTGGGCCGCAGTTCTTTTCGGGTCTCAAAGGTGACGGCCTGCCGCAGGCGGTGTTCACGGTCATCCTGATAGTCGTCGGCCTGGCCACGGTGATCGCGCTGGCCAAGGTGCTCGACTACGATCCGGGCCTGGCGGCCGGCCTGGCATCCGGGGCTCTGACGCAGTCGGCGATCATCGGTGTCGCCCAGACGTCGATCGCCGACCTCGACATCGCCGCCGACACCATGAGGCAGTGGCAGGACCTGGTGTCGGTCGGGTATGCGGTCACCTACATCTTCGGCACCATCGGCGCGGCGATCTATTGCGGCAGCATCGCCCCCCGCCTGCTGGGTATCCGGGATCTCCCGGCATCGGCGAAGGCTCTCGAGAAGAAACTGGGTTTCCAAGAGGAGGTCGCCAACGTCCTACCGGCCTATGACCAGATCGTGCGCCGGTCCTATCGGATCGTGCGAGGAAGGCCGGAGCGGCACGGCGAAGGCATGACGGTCACCGAGATCGAGAGCTTCTTGCGACAGGCGACCGGTGGCCGCGTGTCCATTGCGCAGGTCCGCCACGACGGCAAGATCGTTCCTGCGGCAGCCGATCTCCGGGTGTTCCCGGGTGACGACGTCGCGGTGAGCGGGCGGCGGGAATGGGTCATCGGCGGACCGGTCGCCGAGCTGTGCGAGGAGGTCGACGACCCGGACTTGCTGTCCTATCCGCTCGAAGAACTCGACGTCGTGCTCACCAAACGCAGCGTCGACGGCATGACGATCGCACAGGCTTCCGCCGCCCCCGACTTCCGCGGTGTCTACCTCAAGCGCATCATGCGGGCCGGCCACGAGATCCCGATCGCTTCCGAGGTGAAGCTGAGGCAGGGCGACGAGGTCCGTCTGGTCGGGGAGCGTCACCTGGTCGAGAACGCCGTTTCCCTCGTTGGCTATCCGGAGCGCACCACACCGGAGACCGACATGGTGACCGTCGGCCTCGGCGTCGCCGTCGGCGCGCTGATCGGGCTTCCCACCGTCATGGTGGAGGACATCCCGCTGTCGCTCACCACCAGCGTGGGTGCGTTGCTGATGGGTCTGCTGATCGGCTGGCGCCGATCGAAATCGCCCACCTTCGGCCGCATTCCCCCTGGCGCACAGTGGTTCTTCGAAGGCGTCGGCCTGACCGCGTTCATCGCCATCGTGGGCATCACCTCGGGCCCCGGCTTCATCAAAGGGCTGCAGAACTACGGTGTCTCCCTGTTCCTGGCCGGCGTGGTGGTCACGATGGTGCCCCTGGTGGTGATGACGTTTATGGCCAGGTACGTCTTCAAGTTCGATCCGGTACTGACGCTGGGCATGCTGACCGGCGCGCAGACCACGACGGCAGCGGTCGGATCGGTGCGCGAGGCCGCGAAATCCAGTGTGCCCCTGCTGGGTTTCACGGTGCCCTACGCCATCGGGAACATTTTCCTATCCATCGGCGGCGCTGTCGTCGTCGCATTCATGGCTTAGCCGACACGATCCCTGAGAGGACCTTCGATGACCTTTGAGCACATCTCCCGTGAGGAGATCGTCGAACTTCAGCAGCTCTCGCCGTTCGAACTCAAGTCCAAGCTGATCGAACTGGCCGACGAACTCGAGGAGCGCTCGACGTTCCACATGCTCAACGCCGGCCGCGGCAATCCCAACTTCATCGCCACCACCCCGCGGGAGGCATTCTTCGCCCTCGGAACGTTCGCGCTCGAAGAATCTCGTGCCGACCGGGAGTGGGATCACGAACTCGTCGGCGTGCCACAGAAGACCGGCATCGCGGACCGGTTCCGGGCGTGGTTGGCCGACCACAAGGGGCAGCCGGGGATCAAACTGCTCTCCCAGACGTTGGCCTACGGCGTGGACGAATGCGGTTTCGACGCAGACTCTTTCGTGTGGGAGCTGGCTGACTCGATCATCGGCGACCATTATCCCGAACCCGACCGCATGCTCAAGCACAACCACGAGATCACCAAGCGCTACCTGATGCAGGAACTGGTGCCCGGCAAGGAACTCGGTGATTACGACCTGTTCGCCGTCGAGGGCGGTACCGCGGCGATGTGTTACATCTTCGACTCGCTGATGCTCAATCGCCTGATGCACCGCGGCGACAAGGTTGCGCTGATGGTGCCGATCTTCACGCCCTATCTGGAGATCACGGAACTCGACGAGTTCGATTTCGAGCGCGTCTACATCGAAGCGTCGGGCACCTTCGAGGACGGCCGACACTCCTGGCAGTTCCCCGACTCGGAAATCGACAAGCTGCTGGACCCGGACATCAAGATTCTCTACTGCGTCAACCCGACGAACCCCCCTTCGGTACGGATTGCGCCCGGGACCCTTGAGCGGATCGCCGACATCGTCAACACCAAGCGGCAGGACCTCATCGTCATCACCGATGACGTTTACGGCACGTTCATCGACGGCTTCCAATCGTTGATGGGCGCCGCGCCCCGCAACACCATCACCGTCTACTCGTTCTCGAAGTACTTCGGCGCCACCGGCTGGCGGCTGGGCACCATCGGCATCCCCGCCGACAACGTGCTCGACGAGAAGCTGGCCGCGCTGCCGGAGGAGGACAAGATCCATCTTGACAAGCGTTATGCGCCATTGACGTTGACACCGCGCAACATCAAGTTCATCGACCGCTTGGTGGCCGACAGCCGCAATGTGGCGCTCAACCACACCGCGGGGCTGTCGCTGCCCCAACAGTGCCAGATGCTGTTGTTCTCCGCCTATTGCCTGCTGGACAAGGAGGACTACTACAAGCACCAGGCGCAGGCGCTGATTGCCAGGAGATACAAGGCGTTACAGCGCGGCATGCAGATCGACATCGACCCCGACCCGAACCGGGTCGCCTACTACGTCGAACTCGACTTCCTGGTGTGGGCCGCGGAGCGCACCTCGGATCCGAAGTTCATCGAGTTCGTCAAGGCCAACTACGAGCCCACGGACATCCTGTTCAGGTTGGCCGAGCAGACCGGTGTGGTGCTGCTCAACGGCGGGGGGTTCGAAGGGCCTGAGTGGTCGATCCGGGTCTCGTTGGCGAACCTGCGCGACAAGCAGTACGAGGAGATCGGAGCGGCGATGATCACAGTGTGTGAGCAGTACCTCGCCGAATACGGGGAGAGCCGAGACGACAAGGGCTGAGGGCCGAAACTCGCTGGGGTCCGGGCCACTATCCGGACGTGGCCCGAATAGGTTCGGCTTCGTCGGGCACCAGTTCGAGGCTGTCGCCGACGTCTATCGTGACCACGGCCGTGGCCTGGAACAGGCCGTAGAAGTCGTCGGTTCTGGCGAATGTGTGTGCGCGGGAGAACAGTGGCTGCACATCGAACACCCGGACTCGAAGCTTCTCGCGCGTGAGTCTGCCCAATTCCCGGCCCGATTCGGGGTCGGTGATCACCTGGCCCGACTCTGAGTGCACGGCGAAGATCATGCCTGGCACGACACCTGCCTCAGCGCCACGATTGATGACCAATGTGTAGTCGTCCTCGATGAGCGCGACCTGGCCGGAGAGGGTGTGTCCGTTGTTCATGAGGCCGCCAGGGAATTGCTTTCTCGCAAGGATCTGGACGCGGAGCCGGGCCGGATTCGCGGCCGTGCCTCGTGATCCTCCACGGACAGCAGCGCGTCGATGTGGCTCACCGCGTCCTGCTCTGTCCCGAGCGTGAGCTCGACGGCCGTCTTGGCCTGAAACAGCGCGATCATCGCGTGTTGTTGACGTTCGGCGCCGAATGCGTTGAGTGCGATCGCGAGCTTCTTGTCGACATATTCGACCGACCGCTGCAGCTCCGGCGTCGAGGGTCCGGCGGTCGGGCCTTCCACCCGCGGCGCGGGTTGCACGTCGAGTCCGCTGTACCAACGGTGCCCGAGCGCGCCGAGGGCGAACGAGCACACCGGGACCACCACGACGATGCAGGCGAGGCCGAGTGAGCTCGGTAGCGCGATGGCGCCGACAATGCCCAGGAGCATGGTCACGCCCACCACGGTCAGTAGGCGTACGGCCGGCGGCACAGTCTCGATCGCACGCGACGCCTGCCTCAACCCACGAGCGCCAAATCGGGCGATGTCGGCGATGAACCCGAGGACGGCCGTGCCGGCGTTGAGCGCGATTTGTCCGACCCTGTCGGCCTGCGTTCGCGTCACTGCAGGCTTGGGCATCGACCAGACCCGCTTCTGCTCTGACGCCGAACTGGGATGCTCGGGTACCGGCACGTCATTGGTCACATTCGCATCAACAACCACATCTGCATCATCTCGCCATTGAGTACGATGCCGGCTCCGGCGCGCCGACGACGCCCGAATTCGCTGCATGGCGCGCGACAGGCCGGGGCCTGCGTCCGGCGCCGATTCTACTTCTTCGTCTCACCCTTTTCGGATGAGAGACAACGATTTTGGTGGTGCGACACGCGAATAATCGGTCTTGGTTCCGCCGATCCCGGATTGATGGCAAGGTGGCGGGGGTATGGACCAGACAGGGCGTGTCTCCTCGCCCACGGCCTCGTCGTCGATCGATGAGGGCAATCTGCAGCCAGCGAGCTGACTGCACGTCACCGGAGGTACACATGGCAGAAAAGTCAGGCAATACCAAGCCGAACATTGTTCTCATCGTCTCCGATGACTTCGGTTACGGCGATGCAGGCGTGTACGGAGGTGGCGAAAACCGAGGAATGCCCACCCCCAATCTCGACAAAATGGCCGACGAAGGCATGCAGTTCCTGTCGTTCTACGCCCAACCGAGTTGCACCCCCGGGCGCGCGGCGATGCTCACCGGACGTATCCCGAATCGCAGCGGCATGACGACCGTGGCCTTCCAGGGCCAGGGCGGCGGGTTGCCGGCGGCCGAGTGGACTCTTGCGTCCGTGCTCAAGACCGCCGATTACAAGACATTCTTCACCGGCAAGTGGCACCTCGGTGAATCCGACTATGCGCTGCCCACCGCGCACGGTTACGACGAAATGCGGCATTGCGGGCTGTATCACCTCAACGCATACACCTACGCCGACCCGGAATGGTTCCCGGACATGGACGAGGAACTTCGGGAGATGTTCGCGCGCGTGACTCAGGGGGCGCTGTCGGGCAAAGCGGGCGAGAAGGCCAAAGAGGAGTTCAAGGTCAACGGCCAATACGTCAACACACCTGAGAAAGGGATCGTGGGGATTCCGTTCTACGACGAGTATGTCGAGCAGGACGCGCTCGAATACCTAGACGACAACGCGAAGTCCGAATCCCCATTTTTCTTGCACGTCAACTTCATGAAGGTGCATCAGCCGAACATGCCGCACCCCGATTTCAAGGGCAAGTCGCTCTCGAAGTCGAAGTATGCGGATTCGATCGTGGAGAACGACACCCGGATCGGCCGCATCATGGACAAGATCCGCTCGCTGGGCCTCGACAAGAACACATACGTGTTCTGGACGACGGACAACGGCGCCTGGCAGGACGTCTATCCCGACGCCGGCTATACACCGTTTCGCGGCACCAAGGGCACGGTGCGGGAGGGTGGCAATCGCGTTCCGGCAATCGCCTGGGGCCCGGGGGTCAAGGCGGGATCACGTAACTCCGACATCGTCGGCGGCCTCGACTACCTGGCGACGTTCGCCGCGCTGGCCGGCGTGCAATTGCCGGAGAACGATCGCGAAGGCGAACCGATCATCTTCGACAGCCAGGACATGTCGCCGGTGTTGTTGGGATCGGGCAAGTCGGAGCGCAAGTCATGGTTCTACTTCAGTGAGAACGAACTGACGCCGGGGGCGGTGCGCGTCGGCCACTACAAGGCTGTCTTCAACCTGCGCGGTGACAACGGCGCAAGCACGGGCGGCCTGGCGGTCGACACCAACCTGGGCTGGAAAGGTGCGGAAGCGTACGTCGCGACCGTCCCGCAGATCTTCGATCTCTGGCAGGACCCGCAGGAACGCTACGACATCTTCATGAACAACTACACCGAACACACCTGGACCCTCGTGACCATCAACGAGGCGATCAAGGAGCTGATGCAGACCTACCTGAAGTACCCGCCACGGAAACTTCAGAGCGAAGGCTATTCGGGCCCGATCACCGTCACGCAGTACCAGAGATTCCAGTTCCTCAGAGAGCAACTTGCGGCAGACGGATTCAACATCGCGCTGCCCACCGGTAACTGAGCCACAGCCCGCAGGGCTACGTCAGATACGTTTCGTGTCCGGTGGGGAATCCGCCGCCGTTGGTGGCGATGTGCACATGGTCGAAGTGGTTGGCGGTGATTCCGCCGCGGTCCGACATCATCCTGGGTGCCCTGCCGCGGGAGTAGATGTGCTGACGGAAGATCACGTGGTTCACACCGAACCGGTCGGCATTGTCCAGGGCATACGCGACGATCCGTTCTCCGAGCGCCTTGCCTTCCGGGGTGGCGTAGTTCGGGATCATCACGTCGATCGCCAGTCCGTTGGGGTGCCACTTCATCGAATCGGCCCGGACCCCGCCGATGTCCAGAATTTGGGGGAATCGTGCGCTGACCGCGCGGGCCGCCAGAATGGTCTCCACCTGTAGGCCTTTTTCGGAGGCCCGGCCGGCGGGCAGTGGGAACCTCATGTTCCGTCGCACGGCGCGCTCGGCCGGTACTGCTGGTGCCGCAGGCGCGGCGGCCGGCGTGACGGCGGGGGCTGCGACAGCTGCGGCGTCGGCCTGGGGGGCCGGTCCGGTGTCTGCGCCGACGACGATGAGTGCGACGGCAGGCACGACGACCGCTGCCACGGCTGCGGATCGGCGGCGCCGATCCTTTTTCAACTGGTGTCTACCCACGAGGACCGGACCCTACCGGCGGGCGGAACGATCCCCGGAATCGCGAAGTTGTCTGGTGCTGTCGATGGCAACCAGTTCGGCGTTCATGCGTCAACCGCGGCTTGACGCTCGCTGGTGTCAGGGGAACGCGAGGTGAACCATGGGTAAACCCCGGTGAATTAGCTGGTCATAGATTATTGCACAGCCGGCCGGCGGTCCAACTTTCCGGGGTCCGTTCGGTGTCGGAGGCGACCCTGGCTCCGCACGAACGCAGTGACTTGTGCCCGGGCGGGCAAAATTTATGGCATTTACCACATCTGTCGGCCGACAGTGCCTCCGAACTGGCTGACGACGGCGTAATTTGAGCGAATCTGGCCCGTCGAAAACGGGGAGGGCGGCCCATGACAGAGGTCGACTGTTGCGTGGTGGGTGCGGGGTTCGCGGGCCTGACCGCGGCCCTGCGGCTGAAGCAGGCGGGCCGCTCCGTGGCGCTGCTCGAAGCACGTGATCGGGTTGGTGGCCGCACCTTCACCGAGGTGCTGCCGGACGGCACGTGGATCGACCGGGGCGGGGCCTGGATCGGGCCGGGGCAGGACCGCATCAAAGGGCTGATGGCCGAGTTCGGCGTCGACGAATACAAGGAGTACGTCGACGGCAACGCGATGATGATCCTCGACGGCAAACAGCACCGCTATTCCGGCACCATTCCGTGGGCGATGAGCCCGTGGGCGATCGCCAACCTCGGCGCCGGATTGCTCGAGGTGGAACTCATGTGCAGGACGATTCCCTTCGAAGCCCCGTGGGAAGCGAAGAAGGCGGTTGAGTGGGACCGGATCAGCTTGGGGGAGTGGATCAACCGTCATATGCGTTCCAAACAGGCGCGCGAGATGATCGACATGGCGCTCGCCGGCATCTACACCTCGGCAGGATCCGAAGTCTCGTTGTTGTGGGCATTGCACCAGATGGGGTCGGGCGGCGGGCCCGGCTTCGTCATCTCCAATCGGGGCGGTGCCCAGGATGCGCGGGTGCGCGGCGGCATGGGCGCAATCTACGGGCCGATGGCCACCGAACTTGGTGAGGCGCTGCACCTTTCGCAACCGGTGCGGCTCATCGAGCAGGACAACGACGGCCTGACAGTGCACGCCGAGGGCATGACGGTGCAGGCGAGGCAGGTGATCGTCGCTGTCCCGTTGGCCGTGGCGAGTCAGATCGCCTATGAACCGATGCTTCCCGTCGACCGGATGTTTCTTCATCAACGGATGCCCAGCGGAGCCGTCTTCAAGATCTCGGTCGTCTACGACACGGCGTTCTGGCGTGCCGACGGGCTGTGCGGACAGTCCGCCGCTCCCGGCAGCCCTGCCACGCTGACCATCGACGCATGCACCGACACCGGCACCCCGGGGATCATGTGCGTCATCACCGAAGGACCCGCCGCCCGCCGGCTCGGGCTGCTCGACACTGCGGAACGCAAATCCGTGGTGATCGGCGAGCTGATCGACCGGTTCGGTTCCAGGGCCGCGTCCCCGCTCAGTTATCACGAGCAGAACTGGACGGTGGAGCGCTACTCGGGTGGCGGGATGATCAGTCACGCACCGCCGGGCGTGCTGACCGAATTCGGCCATGCCCTCCGGGAACCATGCGGGCGCATTCACTGGGCAGGCACGGAGAGCTCGGCGGTCATGTGCGGCTGGATCGATGGCGCGGTTCGGTCTGGCGAACGCGCCGCCGCCGAGGTGCTGGCCGCCGAGAGCGTGGCAGCAGCGTAATTAGCCCGCGTAGCGCGGTGGCGAGGGTTACCGTGCAATTCTGACCAGCCTGCGGCGAGGTGATGTCGAGTGCACAGCGGTGAGTTGGAGAGTCGGCAGACCCTCACACTCGACGAGTCCGTGCTGGCCGACGCCGAGGAGCAGGACCGGCCGGTCGTCGAATTCCTGCGGGCCACGCCGGGCCGGATAGCGGTGCTGGCCGTCGTTCTGATTGCGGCAGTTCTCGCCGTGGGCGTGGCGGCGTCGATGACCGAGTCGAGCCGCCAACGCCAACTGGAGACCCTGCGGTCACACACCGAGCCGCTGGCCGATGCCGCGCAACGGATCTACAGCGCGCTGTCGTCCGCCAACACCACCGCGGCCACCGCATTTCTGGCCGGCGGCGCCGAACCAGGCGAAGTCCGCGAGCGCTACGACGCGTCTGTCGGGGCGGCATCGGCGGGGCTGATCACCGCATCGAATGGGGTGTCGCCCAACGACATCCAGTCGCTGACATTGCTCACCGACCTGTCCAACCAGCTGGCCGTGTACACCGGCACGATGGCGACCGCTCGTGCGACCAACCGTGGTGGCGACCCGATCGGCGTCGGGTACCTCAGCGAGTCGTCCACGCTGCTGCAGCAGTCCATCCTGCCCGATGCCGAGCGGCTGTACCGGGCCCAGGCTGACGCCGTCACGGCATCAGGACGGTCGGCCGCTACACCGTGGACGTTGATCGTCGGCGCCGCTCTGGTGGTGGGTTTGTTGGTGCTCGCGCAGGTCTTTCTCGCCAGACGCAGTCACCGGCGCCTCAACCCCGGCCTGGTGGGGGCGTCGCTTCTGATGGTCGTCCTCGTGGTGTGGTTGGCGGTGTCCGGGCTGGTGGTGACGCACGCGATCACCAGTGCCCGTATCGAAGGTGGCGAGCCACTGGAATCGGCAGTGACAGCTCGGATTCTGGTCCAGCAGGCCCGTGCCGACGAGATCCTCGGATTGCTCAATCGCGGCTCCGACACGCTCTCCGACATTCGATTCGAACAGCGCATCACCGATGTCGGTCGGATTCTCGACAAGCATCCGGTGAACGGGGCGCAGGACACGCTGCGAAGCTGGAAGGAATCGCATTCCGATGCCCGGAACCTGCTGGGCAGTGGCGACTACGCCGGGGCCGTGGCGATCGCGCGGGACGGCGGGCCGCAGCACTCCACTGCCCAGTTCAGCCGCCTCGACGACGCGTTGGGCGCCGACATTGCGCGTTTGCGCGATCGACAACGTGACGGGATCACCCGCGCCTATGGGGGATTGAGTGCACTTCCGGCCGGTGCCGCGGCCATCGGTGTGCTGGCCGCACTTGCGGTTGCCGCCGGTGTCGCACCGAGGCTGAGCGAGTACCACTGATGCGGGCCGTCGCCGGACTTCTCCTCCTGGCCGCGGCCGTGATCGCGGGATGTTCCACGCCACAACCGCTTGTCGAGATTTCCGCCTCGCGCACCACGCTGCCGCTGCCGAGCGGCGCCGCCGTGGCATCACAGGTTCCCGGTCTGCCGGTCGAGAGTTGCGATGCCACAGCGAGTTTGCGCCCATCGACAGCCTCCGGCCCGGCTGTGCAAGCAATCCGGCAGCGCGGCCGGCTGGTCGTCGGTATCGACCAGAGCACCAATCTGTTGAGTTTTCGCGATCCGGTTTCGGGTGAACTGCAGGGCTTCGACGTCGATATCGCCCGCGAGGTGGCCCGCGACCTGTTAGGCGATCCGGCCAAGGTGGAATTCCGCCTGCTGACCTCGCCCGAACGCATCACCGCGGTGCGCGACGGGACCGTCGACATCGTCGTGAAGGCGATGACGGTCACCTGTGCTCGCGCGGAGCAGATCGCCTTCTCCACGGTGTATCTCGATGCGCACCAGCGGCTGTTGGTGCCGAAGGATTCACCGATCGAGGGGCCTGGAGACCTGGCCGGGAAACGGGTGTGTTCCCAGGTGGATACCACCTCGCTGGCCACGGTCGCCCGGGTGGCGCCCGCAGCGATCCTGCTCGCAGTGCAGAATTGGGACGACTGCCTGGTGGCGCTGCAGCAAGGGCAGGCCGACGCGGTCAGTACCGACGACTCGATACTCGCCGGCATGGCGGTGCAGGATCCCAACCTGCACCTGGTCGGCCCCAGCCTTGAGGACGAGCCCTACGGCATCGGGATGAACAAGTCCCGGGAAGATCTGGTCCGGGCGGTCAACGGCACCCTGGAACGAACGCGGCGCGACGGCACCTGGTTGTCGCTGTACCGGAAGTGGCTGAACGTTCTCGGCGCTGCGCCGGGTCCGCCGGAGCCGAGGTACCGGGACTGACATGGCAGGCGAAGAGGGCACTCGAGCCGTCCTGGTGACCGAATCCGCACCGGTCAAGACCGAGGGCGCGATCACCCGTCCGCGACTGCGTACCGGCCGCCGGCGCATCGGCGATGGCCTGGTGGAGATCCCGATTCGCGAGGACATCGAACCGGCCGGTGCCGTCCTCACCAACCCTGTTGTCGCCGAGGCGAAACGGGAGTGCGCCGGCTGCGGCCGTCCGGTAGGGCGGGGGACTGAGGGACAACCGGGCCCAAGCGACGGGGTATGTCCGCAGTGCGGCACCCTGTTCTCGTTCTCCCCGCAGCTGGAGACCGGTGAGTTGGTGGCAGGTCAGTACGACGTTCAGGGCTGCATCGCGCACGGCGGTGTGGGCTGGATCTACCTTGCGATCGACCGCAATGTCAGCGATCGCTGGGTGGTGCTCAAAGGCCTACTTCAACCCGGAGGGCAGCAGGCGCAGGAGATCGCGGTCGCCGAACGGCAATTCCTCGCGATGGTCAACCACCCCGGCATCGTCAAGATCTACAACTTCGTCGAACACCCGGGATTTGACGGAAACCCCGTCGGCTACATCGTGATGGAGTACATCGGCGGAACCACGCTGGAAGCCATCCTGGACAAGCAGCAGCCTGCCGCGGGTGGAGAAGCCAGGCAGATGATGCCCGTGGAGGAGGCGCTCGGTTATCTGCTCGACGTAATGCCGTCGCTGTCCTACCTGCACTCACTCGGCCTGGTGTACAACGATCTCAAGCCGGAGAACATCATGCTCACCGAGGACAACGTCGAGTTGATCGACATGGGTGCGGTATCGGGTGTCGAGGAGTTCGGATACATCTACGGCACCAAAGGATTCCAGGCGCCTGAGATCGTGCGGACCGGACCCTCCGTCGCCACCGACGTCTACACGGTCGGCCGCACGCTGGCCAAGCTGACCGTCGACCTGCCCAACGACCGCTACGCCGAGACATTGCCCAACCGTGACGAGGTACCGCTGTTCGAACAGTACGAGTCGTTCTACCGTCTGCTCGTCCGTGCGACCAACCCCCGTCCGGCGCAACGGTTCTCGTCGGTAGAGGAGATGGCTGACCAGTGCCGGGGTGTGCTCCACGAAATCCTCGCCGAGCAGACCGGCTCGCCGAGTCCCCGGACCTCGACGCTGTTCAGCCCGCCGCACTCCACCTTCGGGGCAGATCTGGCATTGCAGCGCACCGACGTGTTCGTCGACGGCCGTCGGCGCACCGTCGCGCTGGACGCCCGCGACGTCGCGGGTGCACTGCCTGAGCCCGTGCAGGTCGAGGACTCCGACGATGACTGGCGACTCGAGTGGGACGACGGGATCAGCGGCCTGAAGGCCGGTGGTCATGGGGCGGCCCTGGCATGCTTCGAGCGCGTCGTCGCCCTGCTTCCCGGTGAAGCCGCACCCAAGTTGGCGGCGGCCGCGGCGGCCGAACTGCTGCTGGACACGCACGGCGCACCGGATGCGGAACGGTTGCGGCACTTGGCCGAACGTGACTACCGCACGTTGTGGCGCACCGACCACGCGATGGTGAGCGCGGCGTTCGGCCTGGCTCGTGTCCTCTTCGGACGCGGCGATCGGTCGGGGGCGATCGAAGTGCTCGACCAGGTCCCGGTGGCCTCGCGCCACTACGGCGAGGCCCAACTGACGTCGGTGGTGCTGCTGCTCGAGGGGCGGCCCCGTACGGAGATCGCGGAGGCAGACCTGCGCGACGCCGCGCGGCGGGTGGGCAGCCTGCCCGAGACCGAGGCGCGCGTTCTGCAGATCCGCGCGTTCGTCCTCGGCATCGCCCTGGACTGGCTCCGGTCCGGCGCTGTGAGCGCCTCCGGCGAACCGCTTTTCGGTCACGCCTTCGACCAATGCGGTTTGCGCGTCGGTGTCGAGGAGGTGCTGCGGGAACTGGCGCGGCACTCGCCGCGGCGGCGTCACCGCTACCGGCTGGTCGACGTGGCGAATGCGATCAGGCCGCCGAGCTGGATGTGACGCTCAATCGTCCGGCCGGGTGACACCGCGAACCAGGGCGACACAGAGGGTGGCGCATTCGGCCGCGAGTTGCTCGGGCGTTTCGGCGGGATCCTCAACCCAGGCTTCGATGATCTGGTTCACGCCGCCGACCATGAACTGTGCTCCGCGGCGCAATTCGGCCGGGCTCGGAGCCGCCGACTGCAGCACATCCGGGGCGAGCTGGATGATCAGGCCGGTGATCATCTCCAATATGTGCGTGCGGTGCTCGGTCAGTCCGGTGACGCTGCTGACATCTCCGGTGGCGATGCGGTGGATGTGCGGGTCGGCCGCGATGATCTCGAGAAATGCGGTGAGTGCGGAGCGGAGTTTGTCGGTCAGTGTGCCCGGGTCGCCGACGCCGGCGTTGACCAGCGCGGTCAGCAATTGATCCCGCACGTCGTCGGAAATGGCGAACAGCAATGCGTCTCGGGTCTCGAACTGTTCGTAGAAATAGCGTGATGTCAGCCCGGCGGCGCTGCAGACGGCACGGACGGTCACTTCGGTGATCCCGGATTCGCCCCAGATCTGGCGTCCGGCGGCGAGCAGCTTGCTCCGTCGTTCGGTCCGGCGGTCGGCCGCGCTGATGCCGCCGTATCCGCGCACCACCTGTACGCGCTTCATCGACAGCACCCTACATTCGGCTTCCTAGCGGCTCATCGATCCCATGAAATAGGTCTCGTGCCCGGTGGGATATCCGCCACCGTCGGTGGCGATGTGCACATGGTCGAAGTGGTTGGCGGTCTCGTTGCCGTAATCCGCGGTCCAGTGCGGTGCGCCGATCCCTGGATAGAGGCCCTGACGCCAGATCACGTGCAGCACGCCCCAGCGTTGGGCGTTGGCCAAGGCGAAACCGGCGATCTGATTGCCGAGCGCGATGCCGTCCTTGGTGTGATAGTTCGGGATCATCACATCGATCGCCAGACCATTGGGGTGCCACTTCAGCGCGTCCTGGCGATACCCGCCGATCGTGGTGATCTCGGGGAACATCACGGCAATGGCGCGGGCCACCCAGATCGTCTTGATTTGTAACCCGCTCTCGGGTGCCGGACCTTTCGGCAGGGAGAACTGAAAGTCGCGGGCCGCCACGGGCGCACTGGCCGCCACCAACTCGGCCTGAGCTGGCACTGGTGCCGGTTGCTGAGTGCTGGGCGGTGCTGCCGACGGGATCTCCGGGCAGCAGTCCGCCCCCGTGTTCTGCGCGTACACCATGCCCGCAGCGAGGGTGACGGAGGCGGCAAGCGCCAGCAAGCGTCCCCGGCCGCCGGCCAACAGTCGTTTCCCCACGGCAGCAATCTACTGCGGTCGCCGCTGCGGCGGGCAATCTTCGCCATCCGTGTGGTCACTGACCATTAGCTGTCAGCCCACGCCGTCGGTCGGGTACGGATACCCGGGCGGGTCGGAAAGCCCCGGGTCGAAATAGCTGCGCAGGGCTGCATCGCAGGCGGCATAACCCCAATTGACCAGTTGCCGGCGCAGAGTCGGATCCAGCTTCTTCAGCCGCGTGGGCGTCCTGGACAGGAGCTTGGTGGCCGCGTCGGTCGCGGGCAGCGCCGGACTGCGTCGCGGGAACCGTGCGTACTCGGTGTTGATGGCCATGAAGGCTCCGCGACGTTGCTTCGACGCCAGCAGTCCCACGATCTGACGTCGACGTAACCGGCGGACCTCGACATCGACCGTGTCCAGGACGCGCAACGTGGCGCGCACCCAGTCTCTTTTGGGGTTCGGGTCGACCTTGAACGTGCCGCCACCGTCGCTGACGAAGACCGTGGCGCATCGCTTCACCACGGGCTCCAACCCGAGGTTGTCGAAAACACCGCCGTCGGTGAGTTGCAGAGTGGGCTTGCCCGGGATGTCGAGCAGGTTGGGTGACAGAAACGGGGGGAAGGCCGAACTGGCGGTGACGGCATGGGCGATCGGGAGAGTCGGGTTGGCGATGGACTCGGTGCGCCAGTCACGCATGTACGGTTGGCTGAACCGCCACGCCGATCCATTGCTCAGATTGGTCGACAGGATCACGAATAGCGGCCCCTGACCGTTGTGGGGGAGGTCCTGCAGCGTCGCACCGTGGAACAGGTGCTTGTCATACGCGTGCTGCACCCGCCGCGAGATCCGCCCGGGCATCAGCAACCCGCCCAGCACCGCCGGGCGGTCGACGGTGTGGCCGGCCAGGTCCATCACCGGCTCCTCGACCTCGCCTACGAAATTGCCTGCGACACCATCGTTGTCGAACTCGAGACGGTGCCAGGCCAACCCCAGGACGGCGGCCGTGACCGAACCCCCGGACACCGAGGCCACCCGGGTCAGCCGGGCCAGCCATCCGGTCTCGTTCAGTCGGCGCAGGGTGCCCAGGTGAAACAACATGGCCCGGAATCCGCCGCCGGACAGGCACAATCCCACACCGTCGCGCGGGCCGACGGTCGGCAGGTCGAGGACATCAGGCTGATCGCCGTCGTCGGTAATGCTCGTCGGCTCCGTCATGCCGTCGCCGAAACCCGTAGTCCCGTGCGCCCGTTCGCCGGCAGGACGAATTTGGCACCGACATCGGCCGCCCGCGCCTGCCACGGCTCCGTGAACTCGCTGCGGTAGTTGCAGTAGAACGTGGGAGGGTGAGCCGAGCCGATGATGATCCGCGCGATCGCGGCGTGATCCGGATGCGCGAAGTTGTCCCCGTTGGTCGAGATCAGATACCTCTTGGCGGCGATCGCGTCGACCAGTTCCGCGGTGACGTTGGCCCGGCTTCCGTGGTGCGGAAGCTTCACCAGATCCAGCCGAACTCGTTCCTCGCCAACCGTCGTGGCGTACTTGGTCAACGACTGCACGAGTACATCGGAGTGGGCGTCGGCGCCCAACAGGGCGCGCCGGCCGTCATATTCGACGATGAACGCAATGCTCGATCCGTTGGCCTCCGAGTTGTCGGCGGTCGACGCCGTCGCCATCTTCCGCAGAATCTGATCGGTGAGCTTGTCGGGCAGCGGCGGGACTTCCTTGTGGCGTATCGGTGGTGTCCGCGCTTCCAGCGGGGTTCCCTCGCCGGGCACCAGACCCGCTGCGGTGACCACCGATCGCCATTCGGTCGCCATCTTTTTCAGCTTCTGCCCGGTAGGGGACAGCAGATGGATGGCGGCACCGCCGGGCAGTTCGATGACAGGAAGCTCCGTACCTGAGGCCGAAACCACGACCGGCCCACCGACTTTGTTGCTGACCCGGTTGGGGAAAGGTTTGTTCCAGCGGAACGGGCCGTCGTTGATCCGCTGGGTGAGCCGCTCGCCGTCGACGGGCCCCAGCACGCTGCCGCCACGTTCACAGTGCACGAATCCGTTGAACCAGATGTCACGGATCCGGTGGCTCAGATCCGGATCGGCGAGAATCTGCAGGCTGCCACCGATGTGATCCTCATCGACATGGGTGATGACCATCGCCTCGTAGGTGTGGTCGGGCCGGGCCTTGAGCCGTTCACGCACGGCATCCCAGGAACGTGCGGTGCCGCCGTCGATCAGAATCCGGTGCGTGTCCGCCGCGGTGCCGTACTCGACGACGAGGGCATCGCCGTGACCGCCGGGCAGCATGTCGATGGCCAGCATGACTTCTCCTAACCGACCAGCTTGAGGTCGATCTCACCGACGGCGACCAGTAACAGACCAACCAACAAGCCGTTGGCGACCAGATCGCGTCGGGCCTGGGTCAAGGCCGATCCCAACGTGAGCCCGCCGCCCGCCGCATTTGCGAACAGTGCAGAAACGACCGCGACAGCGGCTTGGGAAGCCTGCTGGCCCTTGAACTTCGTCAGTGTCGCCACCACCGCCGCAGCGCCCATGCGAATGAATGTCGCGGGCAACGCTCCGAAGACGTCACCGGATATCGCGGAGTCGCAGGCGAACAGCAGCACGATCGGTGCGGGACTGGTGGCGACTCCGAGCTCACGTTCCGAGATGTCCGGTTGGGACAGGGTCGAATCCTTGCCGATCGCGATCCGGAACTCGGACTGCGCCTGGTCGGTGTGGCCCAGCACCACCAGCAGTTGCGGACTGGTCTGCTTCACCGCGGTACGCCACCTCGGCCACGTCTCCACCCGTGTGCAATCGGTGGAACCCACGCGCTGGGTGAGCGCGGACTGCAGGAGTTCCGAAGGCAATTGATTTGCCGGACTGCCGATGTCGGCGCGATTGGCGGCGGCGTAGACGACGGGCCGCAAAGCCAGTTCGGCGAGTTTCGGGCGCGATTCGGTGGCGGGCACGGGGCCGAAGCGCACCGTACGGGCGATGACGCGGTTCATTCCCCAGAACGCCCACGGGCACACCCGACGCCTGGAGCGCCGCCGTGTGCACGGTTGATTGGCAGCCTGGCCCACGCAGTCGCAGAGGGACGCAGTCTCGGTCGGAGTAGGGCCGTCGTAGGCGAGCTCGAGGGGCAGGAGCGACCCGTCGTATCGCACCATCACGGAGATGGTGCGGGCGTCCCGCAGGCCGAGTTCACCCAGTTTCTTGGCGAATTGGCTGCCGCGCCGGGCGAGCAGGATCAGCAGCCGCACCGCTTCTGGATCGGTGATCGATCCAGGAGCGGAGTCGGTGCCCAAAACCTGCGAAGCCACCTGCTCGAAGGCCTTCGACCAATTCTCCGCGCCGGCAAGGGGAATGCCGTCGGAGTGATCGGTCCCCTGTAGGGACAGCGTGACGCCGTTGTCGTCGAGCGCGACGTCCGCACCGGTGACCTCGGTGGGCTCAGATGGCGAGCTCAGGCCGATCGGCCAGAACTGGACCTCGTCGTCGGGCAGTGCGCTGCTGCGGACGACGGCGACGATCCGGCCGGCACGGATCGGCCGATTTCGGTACAGGACAGTGATATTCAGCTGCAGAATCGTCCCGTCGTCACCGGCGCGGACGGGAAATGCCGCCGTGGTGCTCGGGCGGGTGCGGTCCCGCGGTAACACCATGGGCCGGGTGGCGTGAAACGTTCCGTCGTCGCTGGTGACGTCGATGACCAGATCGGCCGCTCCGTCCGCGTCGAATTCGACGTCGTCTTCGTCGAAGTCGATGCCTCGCTGACCGGGACGGGGGACGGCAATCCGCACTGCGAGCGTGTGGTCCTGCCCGGGCGTCAACACCGTGCAGACCGCGCCGTCGCGGAAGATCTCGGCGATCAGCCGGCGGGGTGTCTCCGTGTCCGTGTCCGTGTCGGTTTCCAAGGGAGACGGCTGTTCCTGGACGCCAAGGTCGGGTTGGTCCAGCGGCGCCATGTGGACCACCACCTCCCCGCCGAGGTCGCCGTAGCCCTCGATCAGGTCCCGCCAGCCGTCGTGTGCGGTGTCGAAGGCTGCCGCGACATCCGGCATGGAGGCCATCACCTGCAGACCGGTGATGTGATCCCATTGCGCCAGCCGAACGGCATCTTCGGCGGTGGCCACTCGGACATAGAGCGCCGAGACGTCGTGGTCGTGGGCGTGTATCACGGTCTGCCGCCACGCGGTGTGGAGCTGCGGCGCTATTCGTGCCGTCAATTCCAGGTCCGGTGCCACCCAGTACGGTGGGTCCGTTGGCCCGCCGGGACCCGAATCCGCGCACATCTGGATCAGTTTGTCGAGGCTGTCCAACAGTTTGTCGACGTTCAACTGTGGTGCCAACGAATCGTTTCCTGCCAATAATCCGGCAGCGAACAATACGTCGACAGGTATTGTTTTGCCGGAGGTCATTGCCGGAATCTCCTACTCGACGGGTCGATCAAGAACTGCACTGAGTATCCATGGGTATGGCTCGTCTGTCCGTCATTCAGATGAGGTACGGACATTCTTCGAAACAATCTATTTCTGCTTGCAAATACATGACATTCAGCCATTTATTGATGCGGCAGAACAATGGCGTGCCGCAATTTCTGATCGGTACCCGGGGTGATCTCTGTGCCGGCCGGATGTCCGGCGGCTCCTAAACTGCCAGGATGCTCACTCGGGCGCGGACGATAGCCGCGACGCTGGCGGTCGTGCTCGCACTGGTGTCCTTGGCCCATGTGCTTTACCTCGGGTTCGGCCCACTTCCGGACCGCGCCGAGCGTCAACTCGGATTCCTCGACGCAGCACTGGCATCCGGCCGTGACACCGAAATGCAGGGGCTGTTCCCGGAGGGTGAGTACTTCACCAGGGTGCTGACCGGTCTGGCCGAGGCCCAACTCGCCGCGCAGGTCGGCTCGGACCCCCGATCCTCCGGGTATGTCGCGCGGGCCCGAACTCGGCTTGCCGCCATCGAAACCCCGGAATCCGTGGCGGTGTTCGGCCGCGGAATGGTTCCGGAAAACGGGATTTTCGCGGCAGGCTGGTCGCTTGCCCTGGCCGTCGCGATCGCGCGGGCGTCGGACTCCGATGCGGACCGCGCCGCGGTGCTGGAGCGGGCTCACGTGGTGCATTCAGTGCTGGAACAATCGGATTCACCGTTTCCCCCCAGCTATCCGGGCCAATTCTGGCCGTGTGATTCAGTCGTGGCAGCGGGAGCGCTCGCCCAGGCGATCGCGATGCTCGATCTGCCATGGCGCGAGGATCTCGCCGAATGGCGGTCGCGGGCACTGGCTGCCGCGGATCCGGACACGGGTCTCCTGCCGCATCAGGTTGATGACCGCGCCCACACCATCGCGGCACCACGAGGGTCGTCCCAAGCCATCGTTCAGACTTTCTGGCCTGCGGTCAATGACGTGGTCGGGATCAAAGATGATCAGTGGCAGCAGTTTTCGGACCTTTTCGTTACCAGCAAGGCCGGAATGGCCGGAGTTCTGGAGTATCCGTCCGGCACCGGCGGTGATGCGGATGTCGACAGCGGTCCGTTGATCCTCGGGGTGAGCCTGAGTGCATCGGCGGTCGGGTTGGCGGCGGCGCGAGCCAACGGCGACGCTGACCTGGCCGGCCGGCTGACCCGGCAGGTCGAACTGATCGGGGTGCCGGTGGGTTTACGCACCACGCGATATCTGTTCGGCGTCCTCCCGGTGGCTGATGCGTTCATCGTGTGGGCACGCACCGTGCCCGCGGGTGAGGTGGCGCTGAATGCGGGCTCGGGGCGGTCGGCGTGGTTTGTGGTGTGGACCGTGCCCTCGGTATTGCTGCTCGTGGCGGGACTGGCGTTGTGGCCGGGCAGACGGCGGCCGGGAAAATGACTCGGAAAACTCGGGAAACAAGGTAGGACTACGCATCCCTTCCCGACCGATCGCCCGGCAGACTGAACCCATGCCAAGCCCCGAAGTGGTGCCGTCGGTAGATGCCGTGGTGCACGACACCAAACCCGACCGCGACCGCGCCGTTGACGTGGCGCGCCTCGGCGCCCTGCTTGTGGTGATGTTCGGCCACTGCGCCCTGCTACTGGCCACCATCGACTCGGGCGGTGTGCGGGTCGGCAACATCCTCGGCGCCTTGCCGTCGCTGGCCCCGGTCACCTGGGTGCTGCAGGTGATGCCGCTGTTCTTCATGGCCGGTGGGGCCGCGGGTGCCTACAGCTGGCACGACGGACGCTCCTGGGGAGAATGGCTGCTCGCGCGCGCCCAACGGTTGTGCCGGCCGGTGTTCTGGTACCTGGCCATGTGGACGGTGGTCCTGCTGGTGGTGCGCGCGACGATGGGAGCTTCATCCGCGTCGGCGCTCGGGCGCGAATGTGTGGCGCTCCTGTGGTTTCTGGGTGTCTACCTGGTGGCGCTCGCCTTCGTCCCGGCGCTGATGCGCCTGTCCACCGGCCGGGCGTTCGCGTGGGTGATAGCCGCATTGCTTGCCGGGTCCGGGGTGGTGGATGCCATCCGGTTCGCAGTGGGAACACCCGAGGCGGGCACTGCCAACCTGATCATCGTCTGGCTGATACCGGTTGTGATCGGCGTGGCCTACGCGCGTCACGTGATCTGCGCGCGACGGGCGTTGGGAATCGCGATCATCGCGTTCGCGGTGCAGGTAATCGTCGCTCTCACAGGTATTTACGACGTGTCCCTGGTTGTCACCGGAACCGAACGGGTGTCCAACGTCTCGCCGCCGACACTGCTGCTGGCACTGCACTGCATCTGGATGCCATGCCTGTTCATCGCCGCCGCGGACCCGATCCGGCGCTGGGCCGCCCGTCCGCGCGTCTGGCGCATCGTGGCGACGGGCAACGGGGGAGCCATGACGCTGTACCTGTGGCACATCCCGGTGATCGCGGTCGCCGCATTCACCTTGCACGCCGTCGGTCTCGATGCCTTCGATCCACACGCTCCAGGGTTCTGGGCCCACCTGGCTTTGCGCGCAGTGGTTTTCGCCGTTCTCATGGCGGTTGCCTTCCGTCTGCTGTCACCGCTGGAACACCTCCCTCTGCCGTGGTGGGACAGCCGGGTCCAGATCGGCGGGGGCCGGTCGGTGCTGACCGGTGCGCTTCTGTGCGTCGCCGGTGCCGCGTTGACTCTGATGGCCAAGAACGGGCTCGACGGTGTGCTGGGTTGGTCGGCGCTCGGCGGGTTCGTCATCGCTGCGGTGGTCGCGCGCGTGAGCGCAGGGCGCCCGGATCCATCAAGGCCCACGGGTAACCGGTTTTCTACTCGAGGGTCGTGACCCGCGCGAGCCACGACCCGGCGGTAGAAACCGGCGCAGTACTACGCGGCCCGCCGACCCTCAGTCCTCCTTGCGGATCAACCGTCCCAGGGCCTCACGATCGGGTGCCAGCAGTTCATCGATGCGGGCCTGGTTCACGTCGGCCACGATGATCTCGCCGACCTCCTGGTACACATCGCTGAAGATGCCGTGCGCCTTCATCTTCTCGGTCTGATAGACGTTGTCCTCCGTCGGCGTCACGTAGTAGACGATCTCTGGCTTGAACCGGTGGATGAGCCACACGTGGATCAGGTCCATCAGGCGCTTCTTGCGCAGCTTCT
Organism: Mycobacterium sp. IDUB_9; assembly: GCF_055419505.1. Lineage (NCBI taxonomy): Bacteria > Bacillati > Actinomycetota > Actinomycetes > Mycobacteriales > Mycobacteriaceae > Mycobacterium > Mycobacterium sp. IDUB_9. Next base: position 51,246 of record NZ_JBVAXU010000009.1, read on the forward strand.
CGGCGAAGGTGTTCTGGTCGCGCACCGTCAGGATGTTGCGGCCATGCCGGTCTTTGATGGGGTCGACGACGACGTTGGCCAACGGGTCGTCACCGTCGCCGTAGATACCGAGGTCGAGTACGTCCGACCCGGCGCGGCGCGGCCGCAACTGCACCCGCAGGTTCTCACCGATCTTGTAGTAGTCGCCCCAGATCGCCAGCCACTCTTCGAGGAGTTTCTTGGGCACCTCGGTCTGCACCAGATGCTGGTGTTGCGTGGAACCCGCGCCCATCGCCTTGGTGGTGGCGGTACGGCCCGACGAGGCGGCCAGGGCGGCGTCGCTGCGTGGACCGCCGACCAGCGTCTGCGGTGTCCGGTAAGGAGATTCGACCAGACGCATCTTGCGTTGCAGCCGGGCCAGTGCCAGCATGCCCTCCTGTCGCAGCGACGTCGCGAACTCCTCGCACGCCACGCCGTCGACCTGATGGCCGCCGTAGGTGATGAAGTTGAAGACGAACCCCATCTTGCCGAGTTCCTCTGGGAACGCCCGCATCTCGTCATCGGTCATGCCGGTGGTGTCCCAGTTGAACGACGGTGACAGGTTGTAGGCCATCATCTGGTCGGGGAACTCGGCGTGGATCGCATCGGCGAACTGCTTGGCATCGGCCAGATCGGCGGTCTTGGTCTCCATCCACAGGATGTCGGCGAACGGCGCTGCCGCCAGCGACTTCGCGATCGCATACGGAATGCCGCCACGAACCTGGTAGTAGCCCTCGGGGGTCTTGACCCGCTCGCAGTCCCAGGCCACGTCGGCGCCGAGTTCGTGCGCCTTCTGTTGCGCCGTGTACAGCGATGCCCGCGCAGCGAAGACGCGCCAGTCAGCCGCGCTCATCGCAGCCGGCTCGCCCTCGCGTTCTCGGAACTCTAGAAGTTCGGCGACCGCCTCGCCGTAGGTGTTGAGTCCGGCATCGTCCTGCCACGCCTCCACGAACGCCGACTCGACCTTGTCGAACAATGAATCGACCGAATCGCCGGTCCGGTGGCCCTTCGCGGCTTCGTCGATCGTGTTCGTGATGCCCTGGCGTTCCAGCCAGGCGTCGGCGGTCGCGTACTCGCCCTCGGGAAGTGCATAAAGCAGGTGTCCGTTGAGCTCGGTGACGCCCTGGTTGTAGAACCGGCGCACCATCGCAAGGAAACACGACTTGTAGGTGGGCACCGACAGATTCGTCGCCCCGAGCAGGAACGGCTGATCCCGCTCATCTGCGCGACCGTCGAGGAGGTTGGCGGCCTCGGCATCGGTGCGGGCCACGATGATGCCGGGAACCCGCATGATGTCCAGCTGGAACCGGGCCGTGTTGAGGCGTTTGATCTGCTCATCCGAGGGCACCAGCACCTTGCCACCCTGGTGGCCGCACTTCTTGGTGCCGGGCCGCTGATCCTCGATGTGGTAACCGGGCACCCCGGACTCGACGAAGCGGCGGATCAGGTTGCGGACATGCGGATCGCCACCGTGACCGGTGTCGGCGTCGGCGATGATGAACGGCCGGTAGTCGACGACCGGGGTCGTCGCGCGCTGCTCCGGCGTCATCCGCAACCGCAGGTACTGCTGATTGCGGTCGGCGGTCAGTAGCGCCCGGACCAGGCCGGCGGCCTCGTCGGGCACCTGGCTCAGCGGATAGCTGGCCAGGTCGGGCCCCGGATCTTCACTGATCGAGCCCTTGGCGGAGGTGGCCCACCCGCCCAAGTAGATCCCCTCGATGCCCATCCGTTTCATGACCACCGCCTGGCCCGGTGAATACGGACCGAAGGTGGTGATGCTCTTCTTCTGCGCGAACAGTTCGCGCAGATGCGGAAAAGAACGCGGTCGCGGCCTCGCGGGCGACCGGATAGTCGGACGGGATCGTGCCGCGTTGCTCGGCGACCTGACGTGCCGTGTACAGCCGGATGATGCCCTCGAACCGAGGACTGTCGATGTAGGCCTGGGTGGCTGCGACATCACTCTCGAAAGACGAGTCGGTCTGTGCGTTGGCTTCGATTGTGGCCATGTGTGCGCTCCTGAACTCGGGTACCCCAATCATTGCTGGCAAGTTGCGGCGCCGGAGCCGGTTGGGAGATTTCACAGGAGTTCCCCGTGCGGCGGACCCGACGTTCTAGGCTGCACGCCATGTCGATCGACCGGGCCGCACTGGCCGCCGGTGCCATCCGATTCGCGTCGGGCGTCTCGTTTCTCGTCGACCCGAAGCGGGCCGACCGGTTATGGGGCGGGCGGGAAACACCTGACGCAACCGCGCAGCTGATGTGGCGGTCGATGGGATATCGCGATGCGCTGATCGGCGGCCTGCTGCTGGCGGCGGGACTACGCGGGAAGGACACGCGCGGCTGGTTCCTGGCCTCCGGCGGCGCCGACGCGGCCGACCTGCTTGGCGGCGTGGCGGTCCACGACCAGCTGCCGCGGTCGCAGCAGGTCATCGGCCTCGGGGGAGCCGTGGTCGGCATCGCCGTCGGGCTGTGGGGCGCCACCCGCCGCCGAGAGCGTAGGCCGGACCGGGCGGCAGACTAGGTCGGGCCTATTCACCCGCCTCGACGATGTCGCTGCGGTACCAGCGGGCGGCGACGAGATAGCAGCCCATGGCCAGCAGTTGCAGCGCCGGAACCAGGATCAGCAGGGCCCGGCCGAGTGCGTGTGCGCCGAGATCGGCGGTCAGCGCGTCGCTGATCAGGCCCGTGACGAACGGGCCCACAGACCCGAGAGTGGCATTGAAGAACAAGAACAAGGCCGACGCGGTCGCCCGCTGTCTGGGCAGCACCAGACGCTGGATTGCGGCGATCGACGGGGCCAGATATGCCGTGCCGATGACGTAGCTGAGCGCCAGGAGCCATACGCACGCGAGGCGACTCTCGACGGTGAAGGCGAGCACCGAGGCGGGCAGCAGCACCGCCGTGGTGAGTACCACGATCCACAGCAGCCAGCGCGCGTCGCGCAACGCCAGCCGATCGGCCAGCCGGCCCACGATGAGCAGTCCCAGCACCCCGGCCAGTCCGGTGGCCAGGCCGTACTCCCACCCGACCTCGCTGAGCGACATGGACCGGGTGCGCATCAGGAAGGCCGGGGAGAAGGTGGTGAGCGAGTAGCCGGCGGCCGAGACGAATGCGGTGCCGCCTACGACGGCCAGGAAGCTGCGCTTGCGTAGCAGCGCCCACCACTTGACCGGCGGGCCGTCCTCCGCGACTGTCGCGACCGGCAGAGTCTGGCGTGTGCCGACCACCATCAGCACCAACGGGGCGAAGACCACGCTGAACGCACCCATCGCCACGAAAGCCGTTCGCCAGCCGAGGTTCTCGGCCAACAGGCCACCGCCGATCAGGCTGGCGCCGCTGGCCAGTGGGATCGCGAAGGTAAGCACCGCAAGTGGCGCCGCGCGACGCGACGGGGCAAAGTTGCGGGCCACGTACGCGTGTGCGGCCGGGGTGCTGCCCGCCTCGCCGACCGCTACGCCCACCCTGGTGAGCGCGAGCTGAAAACCGGATTGCACGGCACCGCCGAGCATGGTCATGGTGCCCCACAGGGTCAGGCAGGCGGCGATCACCGCGCCGAACGCCCCACGGTCGGCAACCCGTGCCACCGCGACGCCGAGCACCGCGTACACGATCAGGAAGCCGAACCCGTTGATCACCCCGATTGCGGTGTCGGACAGGGCGAGTTCGTGTTTGATCGGCTCGGCCAGGACCGAGGGCAGGAACCGGTCGACGTAGTTGAGGGTGCCGACCAGGGTCAGCAGTGCGACCGCCGCCCAGGCGCGCCGTGGTCCGTGTACGTGGCCCGGCTCAACCATGTCGTACGCCGCGGGCAAACCGCCAAAGATACCGCGGCAGCCGGCGCAGTGGCACAGCCTTCGGCCAGTCCTGGGGACGGAAGAAGGCGTCGGAGCCACCGTCGACGAAAATCACACTGCCGCAGAGGAAGTCGGCAGAGTCCGACAGCATGAAACACATCCAGTCGGCGAGGTGGCCGGCGTCGCCGTATCCGCCGATCGGTACCGGGAACCTCCGCACGGCGGCGCCCTCGCGCGGATCGGCGAGTTGGGCCTGCAGGAGTGGCGTCAAGATCGCGCCTGGGGCCAGGGCATTCAGTCGGATACCGGCACCGGCCCAGGCCGCGGTGACCGCATTGACCCGCAGCCAGCGGCTGACCGCTATCTTGGAAGCCGCGTACATGATGGCCGACCCGTTTCGCCCGAACAGGCGCAGCGAGCGGATCGCCCTGTCGGTGTCGCGCGCCAACAGTGCCCGAATTGTCCGGCGCGGAACGATCGGTACCGTCGTCGTCGAATTGCTGGAGATCACCACGACTTTGGCGCGGTCCGCGTTGGCCAGCGCGGGCCGCCAGGCCTCGAGTAGCTCGACGACGCCGAGGAAATTGACCTCGGCGATCAACCGATTGCGGTCCGCGCCGGGGCCCGGGCCGAGCCCGGCCGCCAGCACGGCCCCGTCGAGCACTCCGCCGCACGCCGCCAGCACGCCGTCGGCCGCCGCTCGGCGGCCCTGAGGGGTGGACAGATCGGCAACCACATCGCCCTCTTTGAGGTCCACACCGATGACGGCGTGCCCGAGGTCCTGGAGCCGCTGGGCGGCCTGCAATCCCATACCGGATGCGGACCCGGTGACCGCGTATGTGCCGATGATCGTCTCCTTGCTGCCCGATTCCGGGCTGGTTCGGCGGCAAAAATAGCATCCAGGTGAATTCTGGGTGCCCAACCGGTTACCGACCCCTTCTCCCGGATGCCGACGCCTGCGGGGCGACTTACGCTCGTCGCGGCCGGGTGCCGGTCACGCGAGAGGAATCGAGGTCGCAGGGTGAGGACAGTGCTGGGGCTGTCGGTGACTTCGCACGGCATCGCCTGGGCCCTCGTCGGGGGCGATGACCGCACCACAGATCTCACCCCGCTGGATGACGACGCCTTCGATGTCGACGACGCCGATGATGTGACTGTCCGGGCCGTCGCCGCTGCCCGCAGCGCCCAGGCCATCGCGGCCGCCAGTGGTCAGAACGTCGCCGCGATCGGCGTGTGTGCGCCCGGACTCGTCTCCGGTGACGGCCATGACGCCGTGCCCCAACTGCTCGACCTGCTCGCCGCCGCGGGATTCGACGATGTGCGGACCGTCCCCGGACGGTCCGGCACCACCGCCCGGGCCGCCGCAGTGGCCGTCGCGACCAACGCGGTCGCCAGGACACCGAGGCCTGCCGCGTTGCGGACTCCGGCCCCGCGCCGGCACACCGCGGTACGGGCTATGGCCGCCACGGCTGCGGCGATCGCGACAGGACTGCTCACGGTCGGCTCGCAGTTCGTGGAACCGGCGCCGGGCCCGGCGCCCGACGACGCTTACATCTCCGCGGCGGCCGCCGAGCCGCAACTCGTCACCGTCATCACCCCGCGGGACGTGACACGTTCGGTGAGGGAGTTGCCGGCCGAGCCGGGAGTCTCGAACCAGGCGGCCGAACGGTCAGAGCGGGTGCCGGTCGCCGAACCGGTCGCGGTGGTCCCGGTTCCCGCCCCGGCACCGCCGCAGGCCCCGGCCGTGCCGATTCAGCAGCCGGTCGCAGTCACCGTCCCGCACCTTCCGGCAGCTGAGCCACACCTACCGGCACCCGCACCCGCCGCCGAACCGCACATTGCGGCAGACCCGTCGCCCGGGCCCGCACTGGCCGCGGTACCTCCCGCGGCAACACCGGGTCCTGCGCCGGCCGGACTGTGGTTCCTCGGCGCGATGCCGTAACCGGGACCAGCCGAAACTACGGCATGGTCGCCAGGTACCGCAGTCCCGACATGCCCGGCAGGAAGAAGTATGCACCACCCCGAAGTGTGGTGAAGGCCGGAATTCCCTTGTGCACTTTACGTATCGGACGTTTGGGGACCGTGAAGTCGAGGGTGCCGTCCTGGGTACCGCAGATCGGGTCGTGCTCGTTGCCCAGTTCGTGGAACGTCTTGTCGTTGATCCAGACGTTCTGCGCGAACTCGAACTGGCGCACGAGGTCGGCACAGACGATGAACGCTGCGATGCCGCGTTCCACCCCGTCGTCGGGCGCGCCGTCGGGCAGGGCGGGGCCGTAGGTGGCGCCGCGCCGGATCATCCGGCGGCGGTTCATGTAGTGCGCGGTGTCGCGTGGGTTGAGCCGGCGCGCATGCGACCCGAGCGGGCACGCATAGCCGAAGGGATCCATTTCCTTGTAGTTGAAATCGTTGTTGCGCGCCGGATCCGCGCCGAGCTCGGGATCATCGTGCTCGGGCGCCAACACCAGGGGCGCGCCGCTGCGCCACCGGCCCATGAACTTGGCGGCCAAGAGTTCCTCGGTCTCCGGCGAATCGGACCGCTCACGAAGGTAGTCCCGGAACAGCCCGACGTGTTCCTCGAGCCGGCGGTAAGCCAGATAGCTCCCGTTGCGGGACAACACATCCGGCTTGGGCAGGTTGGCGACGGGTCCGTCCTCGTCGGGGTAGCCGAGGATGAACTCTCCGGGCTCAAGCGGGGCGCCGGAACCCGGGGTCGGTTCCTCCCCGGATCCCTTCATCACCGGCTGGGACAGCCGGTCCCGGTATCCGAAGTGATCATGGGCGAAGTTGAACGGCGGGGTCGCGTTCAGGTCCAGGTACGACAGGCTGCGCACGCCGGGGGTTCGGTCGAGCAGCTTGTCGTGCTCGGCGATGGAGCGACGGTACTGTTCGTCGGTGCGCGAGAACAGGATCGCTATCGCATGCAGATCCTCACCGGCCAGGCCGCCGGACCAATGCTCGGGTGCGGCCTCGCCGGTGTCACCCAGGATCGAGGCGCGCTGCGCCATGCCTTCCCGGAACGCCGCGGGGAAGGTCGCCAGCGACTCCTCGTCGACACCGAGTGCCCGCAGTCCGTTCCAGGTGAACGCCAACGTGACCCAGCGGTCGGACTCGTCCATGGTGGCCGTCGCGTCCGTGGCCGAGGACACCTTGTCCAGCAGGTCGGTCAACCAGGCGCGGCCGCCCTCGCGGGTGTCGAACGTCAGGAACTCGTAGCGCCCGGTGATGGCCGGGGTACGGGTCAGCAGGATGTGCTGGATCTCGTCGAACTCGAGCACAGTCGGCTACTGCATCTGATCGAGCATGTTGGAGAAGGCGGCCTTGAGTCGCAGCGCTTTCTTGATTTCGTCGGCGGTGACGTAGGGGTACTCGCCGTATTCCAGGAAGCTCGGCACCTGGTGCGCCCGGACGAACTCGATGAATGCCTGAGGGTTCTCCTTCCAGTCCTCCGGGAACCCCTCCAGATTGGTGAATACCGTGGTGATGCCGGTGGCGCTGAACAATTGCACCGCGTCCTCGGTGTACTTGTCGAAGTCGGTGTCGAAGATGCCCTGGTATTGGAAATGCAGACCCGAGCCAACGTCGAACAATTGCCAACGCAAATAGTGCAGCCGCAGGGGCGCAAGCACTTCGGGGCTGGCGGCCACGGCGGCCTCGATCTGCTTGCCGTAGGCGCGTACTGTCTCCTCGCGGCCTTCCTTCACCTTTGCGATGATGGAAAAGCCATGGCACGCAGGTGTTCTCGGGTAGGTAGGGCCGTATCGACCCTCCTTGAGTTCGAAATAGCCTTCCGGTGGGATGGCCATCGCGGCGGGCTTGGTCCAGTCAGGGTCGTTGGTAGTCATACGGAACCCCCAGGGTCGTCAGATAATGCCGAACGCTAGCACCGTGCTGCCGTGCGAAATGCGGATTCCATTGACGCACCGTTAAATTTGCCGAGGTATTTGGTGGAAAACCCGGAAAACGCCCGTGATCGGCGTAGTGTCCGATGTGTCGGGGCCGTTGAGGGGTTGGCCAAGGCAATCACTACTTCTCGGCGCCATCCAGAACTGCAGTGCGAGCGAAGGCACGAACCCGGTCCTTGGCGACCTTGCCGTTACCGGTCAGCGGTAGTGCCTCGGTGAACAACACAACCCGTGGTCGTTTGAAACCTGCGATCGTGCCACGCACGTGGCTGATCAACTCATCAGCGGTCGGCCGGCGCCCCGGCGACGGGACGACCACCGCGCAGACCGCCTCGCCCCAGTAGTCATCGGGAACCGCGACCACAGCGACCTGGTCCACGCCGGGATGACCGGACAGGGCGTCCTCGACCTCGCGGGAGGACACGTTCTCACCGCCGGTGACGATGATGTCCTTGAGCCGGTCGACGATGAACAGACGTCCATCGGTGTCGCTGCGGCCCATGTCACCCGTGCGTAGCCAACCGTCCTCGGTGCTGGCCTCGTCGGGCCAGTAGCCGGGCGTCACCTGTGCACCGCGTACCACGATCTCGCCCACCTGCCCGGGCTGCAGCAATGCGCCGTCTGTGTCGGTGATGCCGATCTCGACGCCCGGGTGCGGATAGCCGGCACTGGTGAGCAACTCGGGATGGCCCGCGGCGCCGGCGCGGTGGTCGTCGGGGCCGAGAAACGTGATGTTTCCGCCGGTTTCGGTCATCCCGTAGCCCTGGTGGAAGTCGACGCCGAGAGTGTCGATGGCCCGACGCAGCAGATCCAGTGGCATCGCGGCGGATCCGTAGGCGATCGCGTCGAGCGTGGGCAGATCGGTCCCGGTGCGCTCGAGATGGCCGAGAAGCGAGTGCAACATGGTGGGCGCCAGCGAACACGACGTCACCTCGTGGGTACGTACCAGGTGCGCGAAACCTTCGGGGCGGAACTGGGCGCACAGGACGACCGTCGCGGCGACCGCATGCTGCACCAGCATGTTGTAACCGGCGATGTGGCACATGGGAAACGGCAACAGGTACACCCCGCCGGGCTGCACCGAGCGGCCCGCCACCGAGCCCCATACTGCGGTGAGGATCGAACGGTGGCTGTGCACAACAGCTTTCGGGACGCCGGTGGACCCGCTGGTGAACAGCAGCCAGGCGGGATCATCGGGCTCGGGGTCGGCTTCGATGGGGAGTTCGGCCGCGGGTGCTGCCCGCCACTGGTCGGATTCGAATGCGACGGCGGGCGCTCCGGTGTGTGCGAGAGCCGACAGATACCGCTCGTCGCCGAGCAACAGGGTGGGCCCGGCGGTGGCCAACTGCGCGGCCTGTTCCGCCGGGCTGAGACGCTGATTGATCAGCGTCAGGACGCGCCCGCTTCGCGGCACCCCGTAATACAGCTGGGCATAGGCGACGCTGTTGTCGGCGACCACGGCCACTCGGTCACCCGGTGCGGTCCGGGCCGCCACCCACCCTGCGACGCCATGGATCTGGCGGTCGAACTCGGAAAAGGTCGAGGTGGTGCCGTCGTCGGTCACCACGGCCGGGCGCTGCGGCGCGCCGGCGGCAGACGCCGAAACCAGTTCGTGCAGAAGGCTCATGTCGGATCCCCCTGGGGCAGCTCGAATCGGTCCAGATAGCGCCGCACGAAATCCTGGGCCTCGGCGTGCCCACGGCTTATGCCGAGCCCCCGCTCGAGCACCAGGATCCGGGCCAGGCTCGCCACGATCATCGACATGACCACGGGCGGGAACTCGTCGGTGTCGACCCCGTGCGCCCGTAGCGCCGAGCACATCGCGGCCTCCTCGAGGTCGCGGAACCGGTCGGCATAGCCGGCGATCTCGCTGCGGATGGCCTTGCGGTGGTTGGCCAAAGCCATGAACTCCATCCACAGTGCCGCGCCCTGGGTGTTGTTGAGGTCCCACAGCGCGTGTAGAGGGGAGTCCTCGGCGAAGGCCTCCTGCTGGGTGCTCAGGTTGGTGTCGGCGCCGGCGGCCAGGACCGCGATGAACAGATCGTCCATGCTCGGGAAGTAGTAGTGCACGAGGGCGGGTTTGACGCCGGCCCGCGCGGCCACCCGCCGCGAGGTCGCCGCGGCGTAACCCTCCTCGAGCATGACCTGGGCGGTGGCCCGGATCAGGGCTCGGCGGGTGGTGCTCGGCGGGCTCACCGCACCCTTGACCACGCGCGGCGACGGCTGCTAAACATGGCCTGAGTGTAATTATTGGGCGATCGCCCAATGTTGGCGGAGGGTGGGGAATGACCGGACGGGTCGACGGCAGGGTCGCACTGATCACCGGAGCGGCCCGGGGGCAGGGCCGCAGCCACGCGGTGCGGTTGGCGGCCGAGGGTGCCGACATCATCGGGTTGGACATCTGCGCAACGTTCGATCGGTCACCGGCATCGGGAGCGACGGCAGAGGACCTGGCCGAAACGGCCGATCTGGTGAAGAGCCTCGGCCGGCGAATCGTCACAGCCGAGGTCGACGTACGTGATTTCGGCGCGCTCAAGACGGCCGTCGACAGCGGCGTCGAGCAACTGGGCCGGCTGGACATCATTGCCGCCAACGCCGGCATCGGCACCACCGGGGTGAAGCTGGACCGGATGGACGAGGACCTCTGGCAAGAGATGATCGACGTCAACCTCAGCGGTGTCTGGAAGACGGTGAAAGCCGGTGTGCCCCATATCCTCGCCGGTGGGCGGGGCGGGTCGATCATTCTGACCAGCTCGGTGGCGGGGTCGAAGGCCTACCCGTTCACCGGGCACTACGTAGCAGCCAAGCACGGTGTGGTCGGTTTGATGCGCAGTTTTGCCGTTGAACTGGGCCAACATTCGATCCGGGTGAACTCGGTGCACCCCACCCACGTGAACAGTCCGATGCTGATGAATGACACGACTTACCGGATGTTCCGGCCCGACCTGGAGAATCCGGGTCCCGACGACCTGGCTCCGATCTGCCAGACGTTCCACATGCTCCCGATCCCGTGGGTCACTCCCGAGGACATCAGCAATGCGGTCCTGTTCCTGGCATCGGACGAAGCCCGCTACATCACCGGGGTCACCCTTCCCGTCGACGCCGGCAGCTGCCTGAAATGACCGTCTACTACGACCCCTATGACGTCGGAATCGTCGCCGACCCGTATCCGGTGTACGCCCGCCTGCGCGATGAGGCGCCGATCTACCGCAACGAGCGCTACGACTTCTGGGCACTGTCCCGGCACGTCGATGTCGAAAGAGCTTTGTCGGACTGGGAAACGTTCTCCAACAGCCGAAGTGACATCCTCGAATTGGTCAAGTCCGATTTCGACATGCCGCCGGGCGTGATGATGTTCGAGGACCCGCCCATGCACACCCTGTTGCGCGGGCTGATGTCGCGGGTGTTCACCCCGCGGCGGATGGCCGAGATCGAGGATCAGATCCGCCAGTTCTGTGTGCGGTGCCTGGACCCGCTGGTCGGCTCGGGCGGATTCGACATCATCGCCGAACTCGCCTCGATGATGCCGATGCGGGTGATCGGAATGCTGCTCGGCATACCGGAATCGGAGCAGATCGGGGTTCGTGACGCCAACGACGCCAACCTGCGCACCAAACCGGGTGTGCCGATGAAGGTGGTGCGGGCCGACCGCATCGCCGACGGCCGGATTTACGCCGACTATGTCGAGTGGCGGGCCAACAACCCTTCCGACGATCTGATGACGGCACTGCTCAATGTTGAGTTCACCGACGAGTTCGGTGTCACCCGCAAGCTTGAGCGCAAGGAAGTGCTGCACTACACCCAGGTGGTGGCGGGCGCCGGAAACGAGACCACCGGCCGGCTCATCGGCTGGCTGGCGAAAGTGCTCGCCGAGCATCCAGACCAGCGTCGCGAAGTGGAACGGGACCGCTCACTGCTGACCCGCGCCGTCGACGAGACGCTTCGGTTCGAACCCACCGGCCCACACGTGGCACGTTGGGTGGCAAGAGATTTCGAGTACGACGGCACCACGGTGCCTGCCGGCAGTGCGATGCTGCTGCTGTTCGGGGCGGCCAACCGTGATCCGCGCCGCTACCGCAACCCCGACACCTTCGACATCCACCGCGACAACATCAGCCACCTGACCTTCGGCAAAGGTCTGCACTACTGCCTGGGTGCCAATCTGGCCCGGCTCGAAGGCCGGGTGGCCCTCGACGAACTGCTCAACCGTTTCCCCGAATGGGAGATCGACTACGACAGTGCGCAACTGGCACCGACCTCCACGGTGCGCGGCTGGGAGAAACTGCATCTCGTGGTTGGTTGACTGTGGTGAACTTGCTGCCGTGAGCATCTGGATCGGGCAGGCTCGGCGCACTGTCAGCGGTGAGGTGCCCGCACCACCGGAACAGGTGCGGGCGGTCTACGTCGACCTGGACCACATCTCGCAGGTACATCCACTGGTGCAGTGGGTGCGCAGCACCTCCCGGATGGAACTGGCCGACGGATACCGGCAGGACTATCAGGTGCGCGACCGAATCCCATTGGGGCCGCTGAATCTTCCGATCACCTACCGGGCCCGGCTGATCGTCCCCAGCGCCGGCGTGGTGACCGCACAGGCCAGACAGTTCCCACAGGTGCGGCTGGACAGCCGGGTGGACTTCGCTGCGACCGCGGCCGGAACCCGGATCACCGAAGAGCTGACCATCTCCGCGCCCAGGCCGTTGTTGGCGATCACCGTGGAGCAGGCGGTCGCCGCCCACGCCACGATGCTCGCCGAGATCGCTCGGGCTATGAGGCGCTGACAGCCTCGGCTTGTTCGGTCGCCACCGACTTGGCCCACCGGTAGTCGGCTTTACCGGCGGGGGAGCGCACGATCTGCGGTGACCGGACGAACGCCTTGGGGATCTTGTAACGCGCGATCGAGCTCTCGCACACCTTCACGAGTTCCTCGTCGGTGGCCGAAGCGCCCTCGGCGAACTGCACCACCGCGACGACCTCACTGCCCCAACGTTCCGAGGGACGGCCGACCACCACCACGTCGTAGACAGCCGGGTGGGCGGCGATGGCCCGCTCGACTTCCTCGACGAAGATCTTCTCGCCGCCGGAGTTGATGGTGACCGAGTCACGGCCCAGCAGCTGAATCCGTCCGTCTTCCAAGACGTTTGCGCGGTCGCCCGGAACCGACCAGCGCACCCCGTCGATGGTCGGGAAGGTACGTGCGGTCTTGGCTTCGTCGCCCAGGTAACCCAGCGGGATCAGGTCCCGCCGCGCCAGCCAACCGCCACCCTCACCGGGTCCGAGGACCCGGGACAGATCCTCGGCGACCACGCCGGTATCGGACTGGGCGTTGAACGTCGCGGCCTCGGATTCACTGCCCGCGGTGGAGAAGGTGCTCATCTGGGCGCCCGACTCCGATGCGCCGACAGCGTCGAGCAGAGTCAGATGCGGTAGTGCGGTCAGGATTCGCTCGCGCACGGTCGGCGACAGTGGCGCACCGCCGTTGGTGATCGTGAACAGGCCCGACAGGTCGTAGTCGCCCTTCTCGATCTCGTCGACCAGTGGCCGGGCGATCGCATCGCCGACCACCGGGATGCTCAGTACCCGTTCACGTGCGGCGAGCTGCAGCACGTTGTCGGGACGCATGCGCACCACATCGTCGGGAATGACGAGCTTGCCGCCCATGGTCACGGCGTTGTAGGCGGCCCACTGTGCGGCGCCGTGCATGAACGGCGGGATCATCAGCAGCGACAACCCGCCGCCGGCGTTGGCAGCCCGCTCGGCGAGTTCCTCGTACGAACCGATGAAGGTGTCGCTGCCGAACGGTCGGCCACCCATCGAGGACAGGAAGATGTCGTGCTGGCGCCACAGCACGCCTTTCGGCATGCCGGTGGTGCCACCGGTGTAGAGGATGTACAGGTCATCGCCGGACGGCGTCGGCATTCCCGCCTGCGGCGCAGGCGTTTTCAGGATGGTCTCGTAGTCCACGGCGCCCGGGAGAAGCTCGTTGCCGGACTCGTCGGCGACCTGGATAAGGACCTGGAGGTTCGGCAACTGGTCGCGGATCGCGGCCACCCTGGGCGCGAACTCGGCGTTGTAGATCACCGCGCGGGCGTTCGAATCGGTCAGCAGGTAGAGGAGTTCGTCTTCCACGTAGCGGTAGCTGACGTTGAACGGTGCCACCCGTGCGCGGTAGCTGCCGATCATCGACTCGAGGTACTCGTTGCCGTTGCGCAGGTAGATGCCGAGGTGGTCCTGACCCGATTCGTGCCCGGCCAGCGCGTCGCGCTCGGTGTGGGTGCCGAGGCCGGCCGAGACGAGGTAGTGGGCGAAGCCGTCGACGCGGGCGTCGAACTCGCTGTAGGTCAACCGGCGGTCGCGCCACACCAGGAAGGTCTGGTCGCCGATGGCTTTCGCCACCGTCGAGAACACTGTGGACAGGTCGAACTTCACGTCAGCGCTCATGGCACTCCTGGTGTGCACGGATTCGGGGCCCCACGACCATACACGGAGCATTCAGCTGTATGGCCGTCGGTGGGTGACCCGCGCCTCAGACCGGGAAGAACCCGTCTCCGGTCAATATGCCCGCCTGCCAGCCCTGCTCGCCGAGGCACAGCATCGGCCGGCCGTCGGGGGACTGCGCAGCCTCCTGCGGCCCGGGGCACGGCGAGCCGATCTCCTGCACACCGTTCAACGGATACGCGTAGGTCCAGAAGCCGGTGTAGACCGGCGGCCACTGGTTGGGAATCCACTTGCACTGCATCGCGGTGCCGCCCGGACCCCGTCCGAACACATTGCGCTCCCAGCTGAAGCACGGTGCGCCGTTCGAAGCCTCGTAGCTCATCCCGGGGACATCGGTGGGGTAGTGCCCGGGATTGTCCGGATACATGTTGCTGTTGTCGTCGGCGAGAGCACCCGGCGCGGCGGAAATCGCTGTCGCCAGTGCCGCCGCGGCGACCGCCGTCGTGGCGAAGAGTTCACGAATCATGTCCCACCCTCAGCATTGCCGGCCGCCGGTCGAATCAGGCCGGGCAGTTCGTTGACTTTGGGCCAGAATCCTAGCCGGTCCCGAAGGTCGACAGACGACATTCGGGCTGTTGTTACTCGCCGGTATCCGCGTCGAGCACGCCGACGGCGATGCCGTAGGGCAGGAACCGGACCCGGCGGCCGGGATCGGTATTGCCGGCATTGGCCCGCAAGGCCTCGAGCTCACTGGGATACACCTGCTCGATATGGGCGCCACCCGCCTCGTCGACGGAGTAGATGGCCCACACGCCATCGCCCTTCTCGCCAGTGGTTTCCGGCTCGGTCCTGGGCTGGGAGAAGCGGGCGAACTCATCGAGCAGCCCCGCCCAACCGCCGGCCTGGCCGGGCCTCGCGATGAACTTGCTCAACCCGTCGAGGGCGTCGCGCAACCCTTCGCCGGCCTCACGGGCGACGCGGTCGAAGTCCTCAGGGTCGAATCCGAACGGTCCACTGCCACTCATGGCGCTCTCCTCGGTGGATGTGGGCAATCTCAACGTGTCAAACACCAGTGTGCGCGCACGCGGCGGCGGGCGGGATGGTAAACGAACCATATGGCCTTCACACGGGACGACCTGCTAGCCACCGTCGAATTGTCACCGCAGGCAGCGGGTGCGCACGACCGTCGAGGATGGGTGGGACTGTTCGCTGCGGGCGGACAGGTCGAGGACCCGGTCGGCTCCCGGCCGCACCGCGGGCCCGCCGAGATAGAGCGGTTCTACGACACCTTCATCGCCCCGCGCGACATCACCTTCCACCGCGACGTCGACCTCGTCGCCGGCTCCACGGTGATCCGCGATCTCGAGCTCGAGGTCGTCATGAGCCCATCGGTCACCATGCGGATTCCGGCCTACCTGCGCTATGTCGTCACCGCCGGCCCGGCCGGCCCGAGGGTCGACCAACTCCAGGCGTACTGGGAGTTGCCCGCGATGATCGGACAGTTCGCCCGGGCCGGGCTCGGCGCTGTACCGGTCGGGCTGCGCCTGACCGGCGCGTTGCTGCGCAACCAGGGACCTACGGGCGCGGTGGGCTTCGCCAAGGGAATGGCCGGTGCCCGGCGGGCGGGCCGGCGGCTGGTCTCCGGGTTGCTCGACGACCTCTGCGCCGGCGACACGGTGGCGGTGCAACGGCGGTTGAACACCGAAACCGACGTCTACTCCGGCGACGACACCCCGCTGAGCACCTCCGGGTTGGTGGAACGCACCTCGGGTGCCTCCTGGCGCAAACTGATCGTGTCCGGGCACAGCCTGGTGGCCGGGCTGGACCGCGACGGTCGCCGGGCCGTACTGATCGCCGATCTCACCAGTGGGCCGCTCGCCGTCGCCCGGTTGCGATACTTCGCCGACGGGGCTTGAACGACGCGACGTGAACGCGCATTACGGCCCGGCTGCACCATCGCCACACACCGTCGTGAGACCGTAGACGGATCATGGCTGATCACGCTTTCATCACCTACGAGGAATTCGGACGCCGGTTCTTCGAAGTGGCGGTATCCGAAGACCGGGTCGGCGACGCCATCGGCTCGATCGCCGGCGACGCGTTCGAGATGGGGCCGATCGGCCAGGGGCCGGGCAAGATCGCCAAGGTCACCGCGCGGGTCAAGATCCAAAAGCCCCGGGTGAGCCGCATTGTGGGCGAAACCATCACGTTCTCCATCCGGATCCCGCTGGAGATCGACATGGTGATCGACCTACGCATCGACCGGCCCAAGTTCATGGTGTTCGGTGAGATCGCCCTGCGGGCCTCGGCGTTGGCGGCCGAGCCGCTCTTGTTGATCCTCGATGTGAAGAAACCGCGGCCGTCCGACATCTCGATCCACGTCACCTCCACGTCGCTGCGCGCCGAGCTGCTGCGCATCCTGGCGGGCGTCGACGCGGAGATCAAACGGTTCATCGCAGCGCACGTGGCCGGTGAGATCGACAGCCCGGCGTCGGAGCAGGCCAAGGTGATCGATGTCGCCAAGGAGCTCGACTCCGCGTGGGGCGGGGTCTGATCCTGGGCTTGAGTCAGGCGCTCAGACACATCAGGGCCGGCCGTCGGGCTGAGCGGCCCGAGCCGCCCGACCGGCCGCGAAGGTGACGCCACAGCCACGGCATCAGCATGTTCTGCGTCCACAGCACTTGTGAATAGGCGCGGGACCGAAACGACTGGATCCGGTCCGGGCCAGTTGTCAGGGCCCAATCATGGTTGCTGTCAGGCAGTCCGAGCGCTTCGGCGGCTGCTGCGGCGAACAGGCGGTGCCCCTGCGCCGACCCGTGGACCCGGTCGGGGCTCCAGGTCTCCGGTTCGCGCATCGACGGGGCCGAGTACAGATCGACGAGGTGGAACCCGTACCGATCGGCGGCATCGTTGATCGCGTCGTTGATCCGGACCACCCGCTTCCCGAGCAACCGGCCCACCGGCAGGATCTGGGTGATGTCAGGGAACGTGGTGGTGACGACGGTGGCCCCCGTTGCCGCGAGCCTGGCGTAGACGGTGTCGAGGTCGCCCAGAGCGCGGGCGAACGAGCGACCGGGCCGGGTCACGTCGTTCATGCCGATGCAGACGGTGACCAGGTCGGGTCGCATCGACAACGCGGTGGGGAGTTGGGTGTTCAGCACGTCGCCGATGCGATGACCGCGAACGGCGAGATTGGCATAACCCAACCCCGGATAGAGGCCGTCGAGGCGGACCGCGAGACGGTCCGCGAAGCCCATCAGGCCGATGCTGTCATCGCCATCCCACAGCCCTTCGGTCTGGCTGTCGCCGATGGCGACAAATCGGGTGAAACGTCGCACGTTGGCGACTCTAGCGGGGCCCGGCCCAGCCGCTTCGCGGGGACACCAAGGAGGGGCGCCCGAAAAGGGCGCCCCTCCTTGATGTTTCGCGATGTTTGGGCTTACTTCACATCTACGTAAACTGTCTTGTTGAGCACGGTCGTCTGCAAATCGCCGCCCGGGCTACTGGAATCCGTCCGGCTGTAGGTCTGTCCCGGTCGTACCGCAACCACGGTAGCCCGGTCCAACGGGGTGGAACCGACGTGGTTGACGATCACCTTGTAGCCCTGAGACTGCAATTGACTGATGGTCTGCTGGGCGTTGCCCGGGCCGGTCGGTGCCGCCTGGGCCGGTGCCGCCAGGCCGATCACCGCTGCGGCAGCTGCGCCTGCAAGTGCCGTGGCGAGTCCGATCCTCATCATCTTTGGTGCCTTCTTTCGCTCTTCTGTTGTTTCGCGCGTGATACCGACGTCGGCGGCCCGCCCCAGCGCCGACGTCAGTTCCGTTTGAGTGTTACTCAACAGTTAACCGGCAGTTCACAATTAAAATTCCGGCTGGCCGTAAATGTTGACGAGTCGTGCGTCACACTTGGGAACTCCGCGGCCGCGTAGCGTGCACGGAGTGGCCAAGCTGAGCGCAGGTGTCCTGTTGTACCGTCTCGCCGGGGCGGAGGTGGAGGTTCTGATCGCCCACCCGGGCGGGCCGTTCTGGGCGCGCAAGGATGCCGGGGCATGGTCGGTGCCCAAGGGGGAGTACGTCGCCGGCGAGGACCCATGGTCGGCGGCGCAACGCGAGTTCACCGAGGAACTCGGCTCGCCCCCGCCTGCGGGCCCGCGCATCGACCTGGCCCCGGTGCGGCAGGCGGGAGGCAAGGTGGTCACCGCGTTCGCGGTGCGCGGTGACTTCGATCCCGCGGCAGCGGTGAGCAACACGTTCAGCGTCGAGCTGCCGAAAGGGTCGGGGCGGCTCGTCGAGTTCCCCGAAATCGACCGCGTGGCTTGGGTTTCGGTGGCGACAGCCCGCATAAAGCTGCTCGACGGACAGCGTCCCCTGCTGGACCAGCTGATGGCTTCACCCGAGCTCGCCGGCTACGGCGAAGGTGCCTCGCAGGGCGGCTAGCGACTCAGAGGTCGAGCGTCAGCCGGTGTCCGGCCTCAGCCCGCGACACACAGGTCAGCAGATACCCCGCGTCGCGCTCCGGGTCCGTCAACAACGTATCGCGATGTTGCACAGTCCCGTCCGTTCCCGGCAGGGTCCGAATTCGGCAGGTGCCGCAGAAGCCCTGCTGACATGAGTACGGGGCATTCACCCCGGCCCGGCCCAGCGCGGCGAGCAGGGTCTCGTCGGCTCCCACCGTCACCGTGGCGCCCGTAGAGGCGACGGTCACCGAAAACTCCGCACCGTCGACAACCGGTGGCGCCGCGAACCTTTCGAAATGCAACTCCACGTCGTCGCGGCCGGCGAGCGCCGCCCGGATCCCGGTCAGCATCGGAGCCGGACCGCAGGCGTACACCGTGGTGCCGTCGGGGCAGTCGCCGAGTAGGTCGTCGGCTCCGGGCAGTCCGTCGACGTCGTCGGTGCGGATCTCGATGCGGTCGCCGAACCGGGCGAGCTCGTCCAGGAACGGCAGGGTGTCGCGACTACGTCCGGCGTACACCATCGACCAGTCGACACCCAATCGCGCCGCCAACCCGAGCATCGGCAGGATCGGGGTGATGCCGATTCCGCCCGCGATGAAGCGGAACCGCTGGGTGGGCGACCCGTAGCCGGGCACCGTCAAGGCGAACGCATTACGCGGGCCATGGGTGCTCACCTGGCTGCCGACCTGCAGGCTGTCATGTACCTCGACGGAACCACCGCCGCCATCAGGTATGCGCCGCACCGCAATTCGATAGTTGTCGCGGACGGCGGGATCACCGCACAGTGAGTACTGCCGGACCCGCCCGCTGGCCAGATGCACGTCGATGTGCGCACCCGGATACCACAGCGGAAGCGTGCCGCCGTCAGCCGCGGCCAAGGTGAGCGCGATGACATCCTGGTCATGGGCCACCACTTCCCGCCCGGTCACCGTCAACGTGATCGTGCGGTCCAGTTCGGGCGGCGGCGCCGACCGCCGTACGAGGCGGCCCACCGTCCAGATCGTGGCGATGGCGGCGCCGGCTGCACCGAGCATCGGATCATGCCGGAACCGGCCCGAGATGCTCGGCGGCAGCCGCCGGTATCTGGATATCAGTGACGGTGTCGGCATGGCTGAGTCCGTCACAGGTGCGCGGCCCGCGCCGCGGGTGAACTCGCCAGATACGCGACCGCCTGGGCCGTCGACCCCATCTCCTCCGGGGAAAACCCGGGCCGGCAGTAGGCCAGTGTGTTGGAGCCGAACATCCGGGAGAACTTGGGCAGCAGTCCGAGCTTGGAATCGCGTATACGCATCTTGTTCATCTGCCACCAGCCGATGTCGAGGGTCGGATCGCTCTTCACCATCGCCCAGCAGCCGCGCTGGAAGAACAGGTACACCGCCGTCGCCGCGATCGACATCGCCCGCACCCGGCTGAAGTAGCTGTCCTGGAAGTACACCGCCACGTCGTGGGCCACGCTGCGGTGCTCGACCTCTTCACTGCCGTGCCAGCGGAACAGGTCGGTCATCGTCGGGTCGGCGTCGTAGTCCTCCCAGGCGCAGTTCAGCACGAAGTCGCCCAACACCGCGGTGTAGTGCTCGATGGCCGCGATGAGCCACAGGCGGTCGCACAGGTGGGCCAGCCTGCGGCGCGGATCGGGTGAGTCCGACGGCGCCAGAGTCCTGGTGAACACGTGCTCCACCAGAGACAGCACCGGCTGGTAGTCCACCCCGTGACCGGTCAGGAACTCGTCGAGCACCTGATCGTGCGTCTCGGCGTGGGTGGCTTCCTGACCGATGAAGCCGCGCATGTCGTCGGCGAGCTTGGGATCGCGCACATACGGCAGCGCTTCGTTGAACGTCGCGACGAACCAGTGCTCGGCCACCGGCAGCACCACGTTGAACAGGTTCACCATCGACGAGGCCACAGGATGGCCGGGAATCCAGTGCAACGGGATGTCGTCGAGATCGAAGTGCACTTTGCGGGCCTGGATCTGTACCGGGCCCGGGTCGATCTCATTGTCGAACCGCAACGGACGCAACATCGAGAGCCTCCCTGGGATGAGTGGACTCTCAGCAGTGTACGGATTTAGGTGGGAACGGCGGTACCGGGTGGGGGTCAGGCGGGGGGTGGGGTGCCCGCGCCAGGCGCGCCGGCGATCGGAACCACCGGAGTCGGCGTCACTGTGGTCACGCCGTTGCTGCCGACCCTCGGACCCCCGGGCACGGCCGAATCGGCCGACTGGTCGGCGGCGGCCTCGCTGCAGTCCAGCATCAGGATCATCTTGCCGCCGGAGTTGACCTTCTGGGAATCGACCAGGCACTCGGCCTGCGGCAAGGCACTGCCGAAAGAGCCGCCGAAGGTGGCCTTGACGCCCTGGCTCTTCAGGATCGCCAGCGCCTTCATATACGGCTCGCCGACGACGTTGACCGAAGCCGAACTCGGCTGTGAGGTGGCGGTGCCCGCGGCCATGAGGGCCATCGAACCGGCGGCAAGCAGACCGCCGCCGAGCGCAACAAGCTTCTTCACGTGAACTCCGTCAGTCGGGTGCGTTTGCGAACATATCGCAGCAGAGACGTTTGTGAAACCGGAGCAGAAGCCAGAAGCGTTACATCCCGGACTGGACCGGGTGTCCGGTGATCCCCGCCATCACCTGGCTCAACGCGGCCGCGCGCGGATCGGTGAACACGTCTTCGAGCAACAGTCGCCGGCCGTCCGGACCCGCCAGCGGGATCCGCCAGTTCGGGTATTCGTCGGTGGTCCCCGGCTGATTCTGGGTACGCAACTCGCCGACTGCATCAGCAAGCGACAGTGCGAGCAACTTCGACGGGGTTCGGGCCAGATACCGGTACAGCGCCGTCACGATCTGATCGGTATCCGGATCGGGTCCGAGCAGACCGACCCGGCGCAGCTCGTCGAGCCAGGCCGCCTGAGCGGCGCGGTCCACGGCCAACTCCTGATCGGCAGGCCGGGTGAGCAGGCCGAGTTCCTCCCGCAACCGCACATGCTCGCCCGCCAGATATCCGTGTGTCGGCGGTAGGTCATGGGTGGTCACCGAGGACAGGCAGTACTCACGCCAGCGCTCGGCAGGTAGGGGCCTGCCGGACTCGTCCGCCTCGAACCACAGGATCGAGGTGCCGAACAAGGCCCGCTCACGCAGATAGTCACGTACCCACGGCTCAACCGTGCCGAGATCCTCGCCGACCACGATCGCCCCGGCCCGGTGCGCCTCGAGCGCGATGATGCCGATCATCGCGTCGTGGTCGTAGCGCACATAGGTGCCTTCGGTCGGCGCGGCGCCCTTCGGGATCCACCACAGCCGGAACATGCCGATGATGTGGTCGATGCGCACCCCGCCGGCGTGTCGGAACGCCATCTCGACCAACGCCCGGAACGGCTCATATGCCTGCTCGGCGAGCCGGTCCGGCCGCCATGGGGGCTGCGACCAATCCTGGCCGAGTTGGTTGAACTCATCCGGCGGGGCGCCGGCGGTAACCCCGAGGGCCAGCACATCCTGCAGGGCCCACGCGTCGGCACCGTCGGGATCGACGCCGACCGCGAGGTCACCCATGACGCCCAATGCCATCCCGGCCTGAACCGCCGCGGCCTGAGCTGCGGTGAGTTGGTCGTCGAGGACCCACTGCAGCCAGCGATGAAAATCGACGGCATCCGCATGGGCCGCGGCGAACGCGGCGACCTCCGGGTTCGCCGGGTGCTGCAGCGCGTGCGGCCAGGCATGCCAGTCGGCGCCGTACTGCTCGGCGAGCGCGCACCAGGTCGCGAACTCCTCCAGGCCGTGGCCTCGCCGGGCCCGGTATGCGGTGTAGGCCAGTTCCCGGCCTGCCGAGCGTTCAACTCGGTACACGTGTTCCAGTGCGGTGCGTTTGGCCTGCCAGGCCGCGTCGCGGTCGATGGTCGCATGGCGGTCGGCGTGCGTGTTGACCGTGGTGCGCAGCCTCTGGAGGCGACCGCGGTTACGGACCGCGGCGAATTCGGCAATGGCCTCCACGCGCAGGTAGAGCGGATTGCCGAAACGCCGGGAGGTGGGCAGATACGGCGAGGGCTCCATCGGCGCTGTGGGGGCGGCCGCGTGCAGTGGGTTGACCAGAATGAACCCGGCGCCGTGCGCGGCGGCCGACCACACGGCCAGGTCGGTGAGGTCAGTGAGATCGCCTGTACCCCAGGAGTGTTGCGAGCGGATGCTGTAGAGCTGGACGGCCAGACCCCAGGCGCGGCGCCGGCCCAGGCGGGTGGGCAGTCCCAGGGTGGCGGGGGAGACCACCACCGGCGCCTCGGTATGGAATTCCCCCTCTCGCAACTGCAGTCGGTGATAGCCCAGCGGCAGGTCCGCGGGCAATTCGAACGTGGCCTCACCGACCAATCGGTCGCCGAGATCGTATGGAGGCCGGTTGTTCTCGAGTTGCCTCAGGCCGCCGCGTTCGGTGCCGTCCTCGAGCAACAGGGTGAGGTGCACCGGATCCCCGTGGGTGACGTGGACCCAGAAGCTCGACGGCACTCCTGCCCGGCCCAGCACGATCGGCGGCAGGCGGCGCTGCCAGTACTGCCGGTCGTGCGCCGCCAAGGTGTCCGCGCGCTCCTGTTCGGTGCCGGCCTTCACACCCAGCGCGTCCAGTACGGCGACCAGGGTGGCCTCTGCGACAGCGGTACGGCGGCCGGTCCAGTCGTCGAACTCCGCGGCGACGCCGTAGCGGCGGGCCAACTCCAGCAGGGTCGACGACGGGGCCGATGACGAAGAGGTCATGGTGCCAATCTTGGTGCCTGGAACGCGATCGCGTCAGCCGACATCGCTGGGCCGGCAGGTCGCCCCTGGTGTCGCGGCGCACCTCCAGGTTGTCGCCATCCCGCCGTCCACCGCCACGTGGGTGCTCGCCCTTGCCCGCGAGCGCTGTTAGCCTGTCTGTAACGATCCTTACAGAGAGGTCGACATGACGTCTCCAGCCACCAGAAGACAACAGCAGGGCGCGGATTCGCGGGAGCAGATCCTCGAGGCCACCGAGCGACTGATCGCCACCCGCGGTTACGCCGCCACCTCGATCAGTGACATCCGCAAGGCCTGCGGCCTACCGGCCAGCTCCATCTACTGGCATTTCGGATCCAAGGACGGCGTCCTCGCCGCGGTGATGGCCCGCGGGGCCGAACGCTTCTTCGTGGCGATACCGAGCGAAGGCAGCATCGACGAACGACTGGCGGTTCTCGCCGAACTGCAATCGCAGCGCCCCGAATTCCTGCGGATCCTCTACCTGCTGTCCCTGGAACGCAGCGAGGATCCGACGGTGACGCAGGTGGTGCGCCGCGTGCGTGACACCGCGATCGCGCGATTTTCCGACGCCGTCCGCCGCTTGCTGCCCGACGGCCTGCCGCCACACCGCGCAGAGTGGGTGGTCGCCGAACTCACCGCCTTCGCCGTCGCGCAGTCCGACGGCGTGTTCTTCGCCAACCACCTCGAACCCGACACCACCGACGTCGTGCGCATGTACAGGAGGCTGTGGCAAGCCGTCACCGCCCTGGTCCCGATACTCCTGGAGGACGAACAGTGACCGACCGGACCGCGATCATCACCGGCGCGAACGCCGGGCTGGGATTCGAATGCGCGCGTGCCCTCCTGGAGTCCGATCCGGGCTGGCATGTGGTGCTGGCCGTGCGCGATGCCGCGCGTGGTGCCGACGCGGCGGCACGGCTCGGCCATCCCGGGCGCGCCACCGTCGGTGAACTCGATCTGGCATCGCTGGTGTCGGTGCGCGACTTTGCCGGCAGGTCGTCGAGATTGGATGTGCCGCCGGTGGCCGCGCTCGTGTGCAACGCCGGGCTGCAGATGGTTGCGGGTTCGCAGACGACGGCGGACGGCTACGAAATGACGTTCGGCGTCAACCATCTCGGTCATTTCGCGCTGGTACAGCATCTGCTCGAGCACTTGGACACACCGGCACGGATCGTGGTGGTCAGCAGCGGCACCCACGATCCGGAGAAGTTCACCGGTATGCCGGCGCCGCGGTACACGTCGGCCGAAGACCTGCTCAGCCCTCCGCCGGGCGGTCTCACCGGCGAAGAGGGCCGGCGCCGCTACACCACCTCCAAACTGTGCAACCTGTTGTTCAGCTATGAGTTGGACCGCCGGCTGGGCCACGGTGGCCGCGGAATCACGGTCAACGCGTTCGATCCGGGCCTGATGCCGGGCTCGGGGCTGGCCAGGGATTACTCGGGCGTTCAGCGAATGGCCTGGCGTCTGTTCATGCCTGCCCTGCGGATACTGCCCAATGTCAACAGCACTCGACGCTCCGGAGCCAATCTCGCCGCGCTGGTGGCGGATCCGAACCTCGACGGTGTCTCCGGGGCGTACTTCGAAGGGAGTCGCCGGATCCGGTCCTCGAGTGATTCCTACGACGGGACCAAGGCCGCCGACCTGTGGCAGGTCAGCGAACGGTTGGTGTCGGCGGTCGGCTGACCCGTCCGCCGCGCAGTAGTGTCGGCTCAGTGGTATCCGCCTTACGCCGGGCCCGCATCGCGGTGGGAGCGTTGTTTCTGACCAACGGCGCGATCTTCGCCAATCTGCTGCCGCGCTATCCGGAGATCAAGACCGATCTTCACCTGAGCAATGCGGTGTACGGGGCGGCTGTGGCCTCGTTCTCCGGCGGCGCGCTGGTCGCAGGATTGACTGCGGCAACGCTGATCCGACGGTTTCGCAGCGCCCGGGTGGCCGTCATCGGCACCGTGGCGCTGGCCGCCTTCGTCGTCCTGGCCGGCTTGGCGAGCACCCCGCTGCTGCTCGCCGCCGCGTTGTTTCTGGCCGGCGCCTGCGATTCGGTGGTCGACGTCGCACAGAACGCACACGGGCTGCGGCTGCAGCGCGAACACGGCCGGTCGATCATCAACTCACTGCACGCGGTATGGGCCGCCGGGGCCATCCTCGGCGGGCTCACCGGCGCCGGTGCAATTGCCCTGGGGATCCCGCGCGCCATCCATCTCTCGGTGATCGCCGTGCTGTTGAGCGCGGTGGCCCTGGCCGCCTACCGCTACCTGTTGCCCGGGCCCGACCATGACGATCATCCGGCAGCGCACGCTTCGCCCGGGTCCGGGGCGGGGCCACGGGTGTACCTGATCCTGCTGGCGCTGGTGCTGATCGCCATCGCAGGCGCCACGGTCGAGGACGCCGGCAGTTCCTGGGCCACCCTGTATCTGCGCGACAGCCTGCACACACCTCCGGCCTTGGCGGTCTTCGGGTACATCGCACTGGTCGGGTTCATGTTCGTCGGAAGGCTGATCGGCGACCGGCTGGTCGACAGGTTCGGAGAGGCCACCGTGGCGCGGGTGGGCGGACTCATCGCCGCCGCCGGGATGGGGACCGCGCTGGCCTTCCCGAACATCGTCACCACGATTGCCGGCTTCGCGCTGGCAGGCCTGGGGGTTGCCACCCTGGTGCCGGCCGCGATGCACGGCGCCGACCAGCTGCCGGGGCTGCGACCCGGGACCGGACTGACCGCGGTCACCTGGCTCATGCGGGTGGGGTTCTTCGGTGCGCCGTTGCTCGTCGGGCTCGTCGCCGACGCAGCCGGGCTGCGGGCCGGCCTCCTGGCCGTTCCCGTGGCCGGGATGGTCGCCGCCCTGCTGGCCGGAGTGCTGCCGGGACGGTCGTCAGTGCGTGCCCGGGCCGATGCCGGCCAGCTCGATCGTGAACACACCCGACACGATTAGCGCGATACCGAGCATCATCACCGGGGTCAGCGGTTCGCTGAACAGGAACTTGGCGATGATGGCGACCAGCGCGACCCCGCATGCCGTCCAGATGCCGTAGGCGATGCCCACGGGCACACCCAACGACAGGGCCAGCCACAGCAGATAGAACGACATCACGTACCCGGCGATCACCGGCGCCAGCCAGACCTTGCGGCGGAACCCGTCCGACGCGCGCAGCCCGAGCGTGGCGAACACCTCCACCAGGATCGCCCCGGTCAGTGCCAGCCACATCATGACTCGGCCCGATGTGGGTGCGACCCGAGTTCGACCAGCAGCACGCCGGCGATGATCAGACCGATACCGGCCATGATCGGCCAGGTAAACGGATCGCCGAACAACGCCGCGGCCAGCACGGCCGTCGCCGCGGTACCCAGCGCACCCCAGATGCCGTAGGCGACCCCAACGGGCATACCCGCCCGCAGCACCAGGGTCAGCAACACGAATGCCGCCAGGTAGCCGCACACCACCAGCACCAGCCACCCCGGATGGTCCTGGGACGCACGCAGCGACAGCGTGGCGGTGACCTCGGTGATGACGGCCGCGATCAACAACGCCCACTTCCGCACCGGACAAACTTATCCGAGCCCACTTCGGCGGGTGAGTACCGTGGGGGAGTTCGCCCCAGCTTCACCGAGGAGTCCGCATGACCGATCCGACACCCGTCCGGACCAGGGCTGAGCCGGTCGTCGAGACCGGGCACGGGCCGGTTCGCGGGACCGACGACGGGACGGTCAAGCAGTGGCTCGGTATTCGTTACGCCGCAGCGCCGGTCGGCGAGTTGAGGTGGCGGTCACCGCAGCCGCCCCTGCGCCGGCCGGAGATCGCCGACGCGACGGTGACGGCTCCGGTATGCCCGCAGATCACCGATCCGCGGCTCCCGCTGGACCTGGGCGGCCGCCAGGGTGAGGACAGTCTGGTGCTCAACGTCTGGGCGCCTGCAGGAACCGAGGCGGGGGATGCCAAGCCCGTAATGGTCTGGGTTCACGGCGGTGCTTACGTCCTCGGCTCGGGCAGTCAGCCGCTCTACAACGGCACGGTCCTGGCCTCCGAGGGCGACGTATTGGTGGTCACCGTCAACTACCGGCTCGGCCCGTTCGGTTTCCTGGACCTGTCCGAGTTCAGCGGGCAGCCGGGTGCCAAGGGGCTGCGTTTCGACACCAACCTCGGTCTGCGCGACGTGCTGCTCGCACTGCACTGGGTACGCGACAACATCGCCGCATTCGGTGGTGACCCGCAACGGGTGACCCTGTTCGGCGAGTCGGCCGGCGGCGGGATCGTCACCACACTGCTGGCCAGCCCGGCCGCCGAAGGCCTATTCAGTGCGGCGATCGCGCAGAGTTCGCCGGCGACATCGGTGTACGACGGCGAACGATCACGTGCCGTGGCCGCCCAGGTCCTGGAGCGCTTGGGCATCCAACGCAACGAGGTCGGGCGTTTGTCCGGTGCCCCGGTGCCCGCCATCCTGGCGGCGGCCAAGGACGTGTTCGACGCGGTCCCGACGCAGACGCCCGGCCTGCTGGCATTCGCACCGATCGTCGACGGAGATGTGGTTCCGGACTATCCGGTCGTGGCGGCCAGGGCGGGGCGCACCCATCGGGTTCCGCTGATCATCGGAACCAACGCGCATGAGGCCACGGTGTTCCGCTGGATGAGATCACCGTTGATGCCGATCACTCCCGGCGCACTGCGGTCGATGTTCGCCGCCATCGCAGCCGAGCAACCCGGCCTGCAACTGCCGACCGAAGCCCAGATCACGTCGGCCTATGCAGGCTTGCGGCCCAAGGCGATCGGGCTGGGTGTGGCACGCGACGTCGGATTCCGCATGCCGACACTGTGGTTCGCCGAAGGCCACAGCGCTGTCGCGCCGGTGCACCTGTACCGCTTCGACTACACCACGCCGATGTTGAGACTGCTGCGACTCGGTGCCGCCCACGCCACCGAGCTGCCCTATGTCTGGGGCAATCTCGTTGCCGGGCCGAAGGATCCGACCTTCAAGCTGGGTGGGCTCAAGCACGGACGTGCGGTGTCGGAGCGGCTGCGCCGCCGGTGGGTCAACTTCGCGGCGACCGCGCAACCGTCGGGGGCGCCGGGAGAACCGGTATGGCGGCCATATCGCCGCGACGACCGCGCCACGCTGCTCATCGACAAACAGGACAAGACCATTGCTGACCTGGACCGTGATCTGCACGCGGCCTGGGGCAGCCAAGTGCTCAACTTCCGCTGACCCGAAGATGCTGACATGGACATGATCCGGTCCGTCCTGGACTTTCTGCCCCCGCCGATGCGGGATCCGGTTTTCTTCGCGATCCCGTTCTTCCTGGTGCTGTTGACCGTGGAATGGGCTGCCGCGCGACGCCTGGAGCACTTCGAATCCCAGCGGGAACCCGAGGGCGCGTTCAACACCCGCGACGCGTGGGCGAGTATCTCGATGGGTTTGGTGTCCGTCCTCACCACGGCCGGATGGAAACTGCTGGCGCTATTGGGTTATGCCGCCATCTACGCATACCTGGCGCCGTGGCACCTGCCCGGGAACCGGTGGTACACCTGGGTGATCGCGATAGTCGGGGTGGATCTGCTGTTCTACATCTACCACCGGATCGCGCACCGGGTGCGGTTGATCTGGGCGACGCATCAGGCCCACCACTCAAGTGAGTACTACAACTTCGCCACCGCGCTGCGCCAGAAATGGAACAACAGCGGTGAGATTCTGGCCTGGATTCCGTTGCCACTTCTCGGCATCCCGCCCTGGCTGGTGTTCGCGAGCTTTTCGGTGAACTTGGTCTATCAATTCTGGGTTCACACCGAACGGGTCGGAAAACTATGGCGGCCAATCGAATTCATCTTCAACACGCCATCGCATCATCGGGTGCACCACGGGCATGACCAGCTGTATCTGGATCGCAACTACGGCGGCATCCTCATCGTCTGGGACCGGATGTTCGGCACCTTCCAGCCGGAGGTGTTCCGCCCGCACTACGGGCTGACCAAGCCCGTGAACACCTTCAACATCTGGAAGCTGCAGACCCACGAATACGTGGCGATCGCCCGCGACGTGCGGCGGGCCCACCGGCTGCGTGACCGACTGGGCTACGTGTTCGGCCCACCGGGCTGGCAGCCCGTCGAGTCTTCCGAATCTCAGCCGGTCGGATGACCGGGATGGCTCCGGTTGCCGGCGGTGCGGCCAGAACCATTGGCCGCCATAGGAATTGACGCGCGCTACGATTCCGGCTGAACCCGGCGGATCACATCGCTGCGCTTCGATACGCGACACGCCGTGCGCGGCCGATTCGCCCCGCGTGCTCTGGAGATTCCCAGCGTTTCCCAGTGTTTGTGTGACGTTTGAATTCGAGGCGAGCCGAATGGCACCAAAGCAAACTTGAAATCAGTAAGGTCGACAGAACCCGGGTGCGACAACCCGGATCACGGTCACGAAAGGGGCATTGCGTGGGAGACACACTGACCGAAGGACAGAAGCTGGAGAAGGGGGGGTCACTCACCTCCAACAACGGCGCGTACACGCTGACGTTGCAGGATGACGGCAACCTGGTGTTGGAGGCACGTGGCCAAGCGGTCTGGTCGACTTCCACCAACGGCCAGGATGTGCAGAGGGCGGAGGTGCAGACCGACGGTAACTTCGTGCTGTACACGTCGGAAAAGCCGGTGTGGCACACCGACACCAAGGGCAAGAAGGACGTCAAGCTGGTTCTCCAGGACGACCGCAACCTGGTGCTGTACGCCGCCGACGGCCCCGCGTGGAACTCTGAGACCGCCACCTCCGAGCCGCCGCCACCGGCACCCGAGGCCGCTGCGCCCGAGGTTGAGGTTGCC
Source organism: Mycobacterium sp. IDUB_9 (assembly GCF_055419505.1). Taxonomy (NCBI): domain Bacteria; kingdom Bacillati; phylum Actinomycetota; class Actinomycetes; order Mycobacteriales; family Mycobacteriaceae; genus Mycobacterium; species Mycobacterium sp. IDUB_9. Next base: position 81,410 of record NZ_JBVAXU010000009.1, read on the forward strand.
CCGGCCGCCGTGGAGGAGCCGGTCGCCGCTCCCGAGCCGGCTGCGCCGCCGCCACCCCCGCCGGCACCCGAGCCGCGCACCTACACGGTGGTCTCCGGCGACACCCTGTGGGCGATCGCCGAGCGTTTCTACGGCGATGGCAACCGCTACCAGCAGATCGCCGATGCCAGTGGCATCGCCAATCCCGACCTGATTCACCCCGGCCAGGTCTTGACGATTCCTTGACCTGAACAGACGTACGGCCCGGACCATCTGGTCCGGGCCGTCGTTGTTTCTGGCACTGGATCTCACGGGATGTGGGTACCCCCGGTAACAAAGTTGCCGCGTGACCGATATTGATGTCGGTAGGGTGATATTCACCACGTCCGTACAGCGAGGGAGGCCGGCCGTGAAGAGTTGGCTAGGTGGGGTGATGCGGGCGTTGGCCGGGGTTCCGGTGGCGGGGTTGTTGGTATGTCCGGCACCGGTGGCAGTCGCCGCGGGTTCGCTGGTGTACCCGGGTATGGAGGTCCGGCAGGGCACGAATGTCTGCACGCTGGGCTACGTGGATCCGGTCAGCCGTGTCGCCTTCACGGCGGGCCACTGCCGGGGAAGTGGGCCGGTGGACGACCGGGACGGCAACTTCATCGGGCACCTGGGTTCCTTCCTGGACAACACGCCCGACGGCGCCACCGTCGACACCAATCACATGATTTCCGATTGGGAGACCATCCAATTGGCCGGCGATGTCGCGGCGAACAACGTCCTGCCAGGTGGGCGGATGCTGGTGGAGGACGCTTCGGTGATACCGACACCGGGTGCGCCGGTCTGTCACTTCGGTGTGGTCACCGGGGAGAGCTGCGGCACCATCGAGGCCGTCAACAACGGGTGGTTCACCATGGCCAACGGCGTGGTCAGCCAAAAGGGCGATTCCGGCGGCCCCGTGTACGTGGTGATGCCTGATGGCCGTGCCGCGATAGTCGGGATGTTCAACAGCACGTGGGGTAACTATCCGGCTGCGGTGTCCTGGCAGAACGCGAGTGGGCAGGCCCGCGGCGGCGGGCTGCCAGCCGGTGAGGTCTCGAATCTGGTCGGGCAGCCCTGACCGGGAACGGCTAACTAGAACACGTTCTAGCCAACCCGGCGGGTGGGCGATATTCTCATGGCGATGCTTGATCAGACACCTGTCCAGATTGCCTGGGTTACCGCCGATCTGGATGCCACCGAACAGGCCCTCTCCACCCTGCTGGGGGCGCGACGGTGGGTGCGTATGCCTGAGGTGCATTTCAGCCCCGAGACCTGCCACCACCGCGGCCGACCCGCCGATTTCGTGGCCGACATCTCACTGAGCTACGCCGGCGACACCCAGCTCGAACTCATTGCGCCGGTACGCGGTGGCAGTGTCTACAGCGAGTTCCTGGAGCAACACGGGGCCGGCCTGCACCACATCTGCGTCGAGGCGGCCGACCCGGAGGCGTTCGAGGCGCGACTGCGCGACGCCGAAGGCGACGGGACACCGGTGGTGTGCCAGGGCGAGATGCACGGAGGCATGAGATTCGCTTACCTCTCGGCCGTCGGGGCCGGGGTGCCGTATCTCGAGATCGCTTACATCCCGCCCGAGATCCGGGCGTTCTTCGAGTATGTGAAACAGGAGCAGCAGTGAAGGAAATCGCCGATGTCCCCGAAGTCTTAGTGGCTGCGGACGTCGAATCCTGGTCCGACGAGTTCGATGTCGTGGTGATCGGGTTCGGTATCGCCGGAGGCTGTGCGGCGGTCAGCGCTGCCGCCAACGGTGCCCGGGTTCTGGTGTTGGAGAAGGCCGCGGCGGCCGGTGGCACCACCGCGATGGCCGGTGGGCACTTCTATCTCGGCGGCGGCACCGCGGTGCAGGAGGCCACCGGGCACCCTGACACCGCCGAGGAGATGTACAAGTACCTGGTCGCCGTCTCGCGGGAACCCGATCTGGACAAGATCCGCGCCTACAGCGACGGTAGCGTCGAACATTTCAATTGGCTTGAGGCACTGGGCTTTCAGTTCGAGCGCAGCTTCTACCCCGGCAAGGTGGTGGTTCCGCCGGGCACCGAGGGGCTGTCCTACACCGGCAACGAGAAGGTGTGGCCGTTCACCGAGCAGGCCAAGCCGGCGCCCCGCGGTCACTCGGTCCCTGTTCCCGGCGAGCTGGGCGGCGCGGCGATGGTGATCGATCTCCTGCTGAAACGCGCTGAGACGCTGGGTGTCACGATCCGCTACGAGGTCGGCGCCACCAACCTCATCGTCGAGGGCGGTGCGGATGAGCGCAGGGTGGTCGGGGCGAAGTGGAAACACTTCGGCGAAACTGGTTGCGTCAAAGCGAAATCGGTCATCATCACCGCCGGGGGATTCGCGATGAACCCCGAGATGGTCGCTGAATACACCCCGGCGCTCGGTAAGAAGCGCCGCACCAAACACCACGGCGAGGTGGAGCCCTACATCCTGGGCAATCCCAACGACGACGGCCTCGGCATCCGGATGGGCGTCGCGGCAGGCGGCGTCGCCAACGGTATGGACCAGTTGTTCATCACCGCCGCGGCCTACCCGCCGGAGATCCTGTTGACCGGTGTGATCGTCAACAACCAGGGCCAACGCTTCGTCGCCGAGGACTCCTACCATTCGCGTACCTCCGCGTTCGTGCTGCAGCAGCCCGATCAGCAGGCATACCTCATCGTCGACGAGGCCCACATGGAGATGCCCGCCATGCCGCTCATCCAGTTCATCGACGGCTACGAGACGATCTCCGAAGTCGAAGAGGCACTGAACATCCCGGCCGGGAACCTGGCCGCAACGCTGGACCGCTACAACAAGAACGCGGCCAACGGCGAGGATCCCGACTTCCACAAGCAACCCGACTACATCGCCGCGCAGGACAACGGCCCCTACGCGGCGTTCGACCTGTCGCTCGGCGTCGCCATGTACTCGGGATTCACCATGGGTGGGCTGACGGTCTCCATCGACGGCGAGGTGCTGCGTGAAGACGGCAGTGTGATCACGGGTCTCTACGCGGCGGGCGCCTGTGCGTCCAACATCGCCCAGGACGGCCAGGGCTACGCCAGCGGCGTGCAACTCGGCGAAGGATCGTTCTTCGGGCGCCGCGCCGGTACGCACGCGGCACGTTAGGCCGAGTCCCCGACCAGACCGAGCTCCCAGCGGCCGTCGCCGAGCAGTTCCAGGCGGCGGTCGTGGAGCCGGTTGACGCTGTCCCGATGGCTGATGCTGACCACGATGCAGTCGGGCAATTCGGTACGCAGGGTCGAGTACAACGCGTGCTGTTGACCGGCATCGAGCGCCGAGGTGGCCTCGTCGAGGAACACGGCCGACGGTTTGGCCAGCAGAATCCGGGCGAATGCGATCCGCTGCTGTTCGCCCGGGGACAGGACCTTTCCCCAATCGGCGTCCTCGTCCAGGCGGGAGGCCAGATTTCCCAGGGCGACCGTGTTGAGCGCTGCCCGGATCTCGTCGTCGTGGTAGGTACCCGTCGGTGCGGGATAACTGACCACCGTGCGCAGATCGCCCAGCGGGGCATAGGGGAGTTGGGACAGGAACATCACCTCACCCTGCTCGGGATAACGCACCGTCCCGGATCCGTACGGCCACAGCCGTGCCAGGCTGCGTAGCAGTGTCGTCTTCCCGGTGCCGGACGGCCCGGTGATGACCAGCGAATCACCCGGTGCCAGTTGCATGTCGAGGTCGTGCAGCAGCAGATCGCCCTCGGGCGACCGCACCTCGACGTCCTCGAGTTCGACTCCGCCGCCTGCGCTCACCCCGATCTCCAATCTCGGTAGTGCCCTTGCCTGTTCGTTGGCGGCGACGAGCCCGTCGAGGCGGATGATCGCGGCCCGGTAGCCGGCGAATGCGTCGTACACCGAGCGGAAGAAGCTCAACGAACTCTGCACCCGGTTGAATGCGCTCGCCGACTGCAGCACATCGCCGTAGGTGAGCTGACCCGCGAACAGTCGTGGCGCCTGAATGATCAACGGAAGCGGGTCGATGATCTGGTTGATGGATCGGTTCCAGCCGAGAAACGCCACGCCCCGCAACACAAGTCGCCGGTAATTGGCGATGACCTTGGCGAACCGATCTGCCAGCGTGCCACGTTCGGTGCGTTCGCCGTGATAGAAGCCGACCGCCTCGGCGCCGTCGCGGACGCGGACGAGTGCATACCGGAAAGCGGCGTTGGTCAGCGAGTTACGGAACGTCAGCCGGATGATGGGCCGGCCGATCCAGATCGCCACGACCGTGGTGATCGCCACCCACAGCAGCGCGATCCAGAACAACGCCTTCGGCACCGTCACGCCCAGAAACGTCAAGGGGCCGGCCAGATTCCACAGGATCGGCGTGAACGCCACGACAGAGACGATCGAGTAGACCGATCCGAACAACAGCGTCTGCGCGGTGGCGACAGTCGGTGTGTTGGTTTCTGGCCCGGTACCGGTGGTGAAGACGTCGATGTCCTGCTGGATGCGCTGATCCGGGTTGTCGATCGGAGTGCCGCCGAAGCCGCCGATGAACCGGCCGCGATAGTAGGCCCGTTGGTCCAGCCAGTCCCCGGTGAGCCGGTGGGTGAGCCAGACCCGCCAGCGAACGATGAAGTACTGCATGAGATACAGGTCGAGCAAGGTGCGGGTGATATCGGCGGTCACCAACAGTCCGAAGATCAGGATCGAATGCCAGAAGCCGTCGATTCCCGAGCGGCGCACCGATTCATTGCCCGAACCGGCGCCGGAGAACGCCACCTGCAGGGCCGTGGTCTGGTCGTTGAGGTAGTAGCTGAACAGCACGTCCATGCGCACCGAGAGCATCACCGAAAACAGCAAGACCCCGAGCAGACCCCACACCGGAAGGCTTTGGCGTCCAACGAAATAGCCGCTGGTGACCCGCCAGAATTGACGGCCCCACGTGGTGATGCGGGCCAGCACCGCCGCTACCGCGACCAGCGCCACCGCGCCGATCGCCCAGGCCTTGAGGACCCAGAACAGCGACGCAAGGATCTCGTTGCCCCAGTCCAGGGACTGGGTGAACATCTCCATACCCCGGCAAGTTACCGGGAACGGCCGCTCACGGTTGCTTGATCAGGTCAGCCTCGTCATCTTCGACGCGTCCCAGCCGCCATTCGCCTTCACCGAGGAGCTCCAGTTCGTGCGTGTGGTGCTGCTCGACGGTGGTGCGGTGACTGACGCTTACCAGGATGGTGTCGGGTAGATCGGTGCGCACCCGTTGGTAAAGCATGAATTCGAGACCTTCGTCGAGCGCGGAGGTCGACTCGTCGAGGAACACCACCTTGGGCTTGACGAGCAGGATGCGGGCGAACGCAATCCGTTGCTGCTCACCGGGAGACAGCACCTTGGCCCAGTCCTGCACCTCGTCCAGTCGGCTGACCAGATGAGGTAGCGCCACCTCGTCGAGAGTCCGCCTGAGTGCCTCGTCGTCGACGGAACCCTCCTCGCCCGGGTAGGTCACCACCGCGCGCAGGTCACCGAGAGGGACGTACGGCAACTGCGAGAGGAACATGGTTTCGTTGGGCCCGCACGGACGGGTCAGAGTGCCCGAGGTGAACGGCCACAGTTCGGCGAGGCTGCGCAGCAGGGTCGTCTTGCCGCTGCCAGAGGGCCCGGTGATGACCAACGTGTCGCCCACCTGCAGGTGCAGGTCGAGGGGATTGATGAGCTGCCTGCCGTCGGGTGTGCGGACCTCGACGTCGGTGAGCTTCACCGTGCCGTCCACACACGGCAGGGTGGTTACCTCAGGCAGTGCCCTGCCCTCTTCGTTGGCCACGACCAGCCCGTGGAGACGCATGATCGCGGCCCGGTATCCGGCGAATTGGTCGTAGGCAGTACGGAAGAAGGACAACCCGTCGAGCAGGCTGCGGAAGGCGCTGGCGGTCTGGTTCAGCGCGCCCAGGGTGATCTCGCCGCTGTAAAACCGCGGGAATTGCACGATGTAGGGGATGAGCTCTTGGGCCTGGTCGATCGAGTTGTTCCAGCCCTGGAACTTGATCATCCGGTTGATGTAGTTCCGGTAGTTCGACACGACCGGTGCGAACAGCTTCCGCAGCCCGGTGCGTTCGGCGATCTCTCCGCGGTAGAACGCCACCGCTTCGGAGGCATCGCGCAGCCGCACCAGCGCATAGCGGAACGCCGCGTTGTACTTCTCGTTGTTGAAGGCCAGCTGGATGATCGGCCGGCCGATCCAGAACGCCACGACCGTGGCGACCAAGACGTAGACGATGCCGATCCAGAAGATCGCCCGGGGCAGGTCGATGCCGACCAGCGGCAGGGTGACGCGACCGGACAGGTTCCACAGAATCGCGGTGAACGAAATCATCGAGGCCACCGAATAGACGGAGCCGAACAGCAGGGTGTTCGTGGAGCCGGCACTGGGACGGTTCGGCAGCGAGTCGATGCCCGCGGTGAACGTGTCGATGTCGGCCTGGATGCGCTGGTCCGGGTTGTCGATGGTGTCGTCGATGAAGCGCGTGCGGTAGTAGGCCTTGCCGTCCAGCCAGTCACCGGTGAGCTGGCTGGTCAGCCAGGCCCGCCAGCGCAGCATGAACCGTTGGGCCATATAGATGTCGAGCATGATCCGGGCGATATGGATCGCTGCCAGCAGCGCGAAGACGGCCAGCGACAGCCAGAACCCGTCTTTGCCGGACACTTTGACGGCCTCGTTGCCGCTGGAGATGCCGCCGGCGATCACCTGGAAGCTGGTCATCATGTCGTTGCCCTGGTAGCTGAAGAGCACCGACAGGCGCACTCCTGCGGTCACCGAGAGCAGCAGCGTCGCCAGCCACAGCCACACGATCACGCTGTCGCGGCCGACGAAGTATCCGCGCGTAATCCGCCAGAACTGCCTGCCCCACGGGGTGAGCTTGGCGAGCAGAACCAGGATCACCATCGTGGACACCGCCGCGATCAGCCACCCTTTGGCGATCCACACCAGCGACGTCGCGACCTCATTGCCCCAGTCCAGGGTCGGAGTGAACATCTCCATGCGGGCAAGGTACCCCGCGCGATCGCGACGAGCCTGTGAGACACCATCCCGGTGTGCTGCGCCGATCCTGTTCGGGGTCACGCTCCGGCGTACTCTGCGCGTCCGCGTACCGTGAACATGTGCCGAAGACGTCCAGCGCCAAACCGGGCCGCTTGAGCAGCAAGTTCTGGAAGCTACTGGGGGCCAGTACCGAGCGGAACGAGGCCCGGTCGCTCTCAGAGGTCAAGGGTGCAGCCGAGTTCGAGGACAAGGCTGCCAAACTCGACGACGAGCAGCTCACCAAGGCTGCCAAGTTGCTTCAGCTGGAGGACCTCGCCGCATCTGCCGACATGCCGCAGTTCCTGGCGCTCGCCCGGGAGGCCGCCGACCGGACGACCGGCCTCCGTCCCTTTGACGTACAGCTGCTCGGTGCGCTGCGCATGCTCGCCGGCGACATCGTCGAGATGGCCACCGGTGAGGGCAAGACCCTGTCCGGGGCGATCGCCGCCGCCGGCTACGCCATCGGCGGCCGGCACGTGCACGTCATCACCATCAACGACTATCTGGCCAAGCGCGACGCGGAATGGATGGGCCCGCTGCTGGAGGCGCTCGGCCTGACCGTCGGCTGGATCACCGAGGACTCGACGGCCGAAGAACGCCGCACCGCCTACGAGTGCGACGTCACCTACGCATCGGTCAACGAGATCGGCTTCGACGTCCTGCGTGACCAGCTGGTCACCGACGTCGCCGACCTCGTGTCGCCGAATCCCGACGTGGCGCTCATCGACGAGGCCGACTCGGTCCTGGTCGACGAGGCGTTGGTGCCGCTGGTGCTCGCCGGCACCAGCCATCGCGAGCAGCCGCGCGTCGAGGTCATCCGGATGGTCGGGGAACTGATCAGCGGGCCGGATTCCGCCGAGAATTTTGCGACCGACGACGACAACCGCAACGTCCATCTCACCGAGACGGGTGCCCGCAAGCTCGAGGCTCGGCTGGGCAATATCGACCTCTACTCGGAGGAGCACGTCGCCACCACCCTCACCGAGGTCAACGTCGCACTGCACGCGCACGTGCTGCTGCAGCGCGATGTGCACTACATCGTCCGGGACGGCGCGGTCCACCTGATCAACGCGTCCCGTGGACGTATCGCGTCGCTGCAGCGCTGGCCGGACGGCCTGCAGGCCGCCGTCGAGGCCAAGGAAGGCATCGAGACCACCGAGACCGGCGAGGTCCTCGACACCATCACGGTGCAGGCGCTGATCAACCGTTATCCGACCGTGTGCGGCATGACCGGTACCGCGCTGGCCGCCGGCGAACAGCTGCGCCAGTTCTACAAGCTCGGGGTGTCACCGATTCCGCCGAACAAGCCCAACGTCCGCGAGGACGAGACCGACCGGGTATACCTCACCGAGGCCGCCAAGAACTTTGCCATCGTCGAGCACATCGCCGAGGTGCACGAAACCGGGCAGCCGGTACTCGTCGGCACCCACGACGTGGCCGAGTCCGAAGACCTGCACCGCAGACTGGTCAAGGCGGGCGTCCCCGCCGTCGTGCTCAACGCCAAGAACGATGCCGAAGAAGCCTCGGTGATCGCCGAGGCGGGCAAGCTGGGCTCCGTCACGGTCTCGACGCAGATGGCCGGTCGCGGCACCGACATCCGGCTGGGCGGGTCCGAGGCGGGCGACGACTCGGCAGACAAGGAGAAGGTGGCCGACCTCGGCGGGCTGCACGTGGTCGGCACGGGCCGGCACCACACCGAACGTCTGGACAACCAGTTGCGCGGGCGGGCCGGGCGCCAGGGCGACCCGGGCTCTACGGTGTTCTTCTCCAGCTGGGAGGACGAGGTGGTGGCCGCCCACCTCGACGAAACCAAGCTGCCAGGAGAAACCGACGAGGACGGCCGGGTCACGGCATCCAACGCGGCCGGATTGCTCGACCACGCGCAGCGGGTCGCCGAGGGAAGGCTGCTCGATGTGCACGCCAACACCTGGCGCTACAACCAGCTCATCGCTCAGCAGCGCGCGATCATCGTGGAGCGCCGCGAAACCCTGCTGCGCACCGATACCGCACGCAAGGAGCTCGAGGCGCGGTCACCGGAGCGGTATGCGAAGTTGGCCGAGGGGTTTGGTGAGGATGCCGAGGAGAAGCTGACCAAGATCTGCCGGTTGATCATGCTCTACCACCTCGACCGTGGTTGGTGCGACCACCTGGCGTTCCTCGCCGACATCCGCGAGAGCATCCACCTGCGCGCGTTGGGCCGGCAGAACCCGCTCGACGAGTTCCACCGGATGGCCGTCGACGCGTTCGCCTCGCTGGCCGCCGACGCCATCGAGGCCGCCCAGCAGACCTTCGACACTGCGGAGGACATCGAGGACGAGCCCGGTGTCGACCTGTCCAAGCTGGCACGGCCGACGTCGACGTGGACGTACATGGTCCACGACAACCCGCTCAACGACGACACCATGTCGGCGCTGAGCCTGCCGGGCGTGTTCCGCTAGGTTCTAGACATGGACACCGCGCCTGCTTCGGAGGGCAGGAGCGCAGCGAGTCGGGCCGCACCGTCTTCGTCGGATCGGGTGCTGACCGTGCCCAACGCGCTCAGTGCGCTGCGCCTCGTATTGGTGCCGGTTTTCCTGTGGCTGCTGTTCGGTGCGCACGCCAACGGGTGGGCCGTCGCGATCCTGATGTTCAGCGGCTTCTCCGACTGGGCTGACGGCAAGATCGCGCGCCTGGTCGACAACCAGTCGTCGCGGCTCGGCGAACTGCTCGACCCACTCGTCGACCGGATCTACATGGTCACCGTTCCGGTCGCCCTGGCGCTGTACGACGTCGTGCCGTGGTGGTTGGTGCTGACCCTGCTGGGCCGCGATGTCCTGCTCGCCGCCACGCTGCCGCTATTGCGACGCCGCGGACTGACCGCGCTGCCGGTGACGTATCTGGGCAAGGCTGCCACCTTCGCGCTGATGTCGGCCTTCCCGTGGGTGCTGCTCGGCCAGTGGGACGCGACGTGGAGTCGGGTCGCGCTGGCCTGCGGATGGGCCTTCCTGCTGTGGGGTGTGGCGCTCTATCTGTGGTCGGCGGTGCTGTATCTGGTTCAGGTGGGCATGGTGGTGCGACAACTCCCCGTAAAACGGGCATGAGCACCCTGGGTGGTTACGAGTCGGGGGCCGGGCTCAACGACCATGAGGCCCACGCGCCCAAGCGGATCCCGCTGCCCTCACTGCTGCGGTCGCTCCTGTCGGAGCATCTCGACCCCGGCTACGCCGCGGCCGCCGCGGCCCGTGAGGCCGGTGACAAGCCGCGCCGAAAAGTCTGGGATTTCGGGTGGTTGGTGGTCGGTGCGGGGGCGATCGCGACGGTGTTCGCGGTGGCTGCCGGCCAGGCCCAGACGGCGGCGCCGGCGGCCCGCGAAGCCCAACACACCCTGGCCGGGAGGGTACGCGCGGCTCAGATCGGTGCCGACGAGGCCAGCTCCCAACGCGATGCACTGGTCGATCAGGTGGACGCCGAGCGGCGTAGCCGGCTCGGTATGGATGAGAACGGCCAGCATTTGCTCGGCAGCCTGGACACCGCCAACGTCGAAGCCGCCGCCATCCCGATGATCGGTCCCGGGCTGACCGTGACGGTCACCGACCCCGGCCTGTCCAAGGACCTGAGTGACGTGTCCAAACAGCGAGTTGCCGGCGGTCAGCAGATCATTCTCGACCGGGACCTCCAGTTGGTGGTGAATTCACTGTGGGCGAGTGGCGCGGAGGCGGTCTCGGTAGGTGGCGTGCGGGTCGGCGCCGGCGTCACGATCAGACAGGCCGGTGGTGGAATTCTGGTCGACAATCAGCCGATCACCAGTCCGTATGCCATTGTGGCCATCGGACCACCGAAGGGGATGGCCGACACCTTCGACCGCACTCCGGGTTTGCAACGGTTGCGGCTGTTGGAGACTTCCTACGGGGTAGGGGTGAATGTGAGTGCCGGTGACGGCCTGACCGTGCCCGCGGTGTCGGTGCGAGATGTCAACTTCGCCAAACAGATTGGATAGGCCTGACGTGCACAGGATGGACCGTTAGATGATCGGGATCGTCGCACTGGTGGTCGGGATCGTGCTGGGGTTGGTGTTCCACCCCAGCGTTCCCGACTTCGTCGAGCCGTACCTGCCGATCGCCGTGGTGGCGGCGTTGGATGCGGTGTTCGGTGGGTTGCGTGCCTACCTGGAGCGCATCTTCGACGCCAAGGTGTTCGTGGTCTCGTTCGTGTTCAACGTGTTGGTGGCGGCGTTGATCGTGTACGTCGGTGACCAGCTGGGGGTCGGTACCCAGCTGTCGACGGCGATCATCGTCGTCCTCGGCATCCGGATATTCGGCAACGCGGCCGCACTGCGGCGGAGGTTGTTCGGTGCCTGACATGACCGGACCGGAGCCTCCGCCCCCGGAAGAGCAGGAAGAGAAGGACGATCCGGCTGAGCCGGATCAGCCCGACACCGAGCCCGATGCCCACACCGAGCCCGAGCATCACGGCCGCCATGAGATGCCGGCCGATGTCTCGCCGCGCCGGTTCCGGAATCTGCGGATCGTGCGCCGTGGCCGTTCGCAGTTGATGTTCGGCGCCCTGGGGGTGTTGTTGTGCATCCTGCTCGGCATGGCGATCGTCACGCAGGTTCGCCAGAACGAGTCGGGGGATTCGCTGGAGACCGCGCGTCCGGCGGATCTGCTGGTGCTCCTGGACTCTCTGCAGCAACGCGAGGGCTCGCTCAATACCGAGGTGGCCGACTTGCAGCGGACGCTGCAGCAGCTGCAGGCCTCGGGCAGCAGCGATCAGGCCGCGATCGAGAATGCCCAGGCCCGGCTGGAGGCCCTGTCCATCCAGATCGGGACGGTGGCCGCCACGGGTCCGGGAGTGACGCTCACCATAGAAGACAATGCGCCCGGGGTACCCGCCGAGACCATGCTCGATGTGATCAACGAGCTGCGCGCGGCGGGCGCCGAGGCCATCGAGATCCGCAGCGGAGACCAGCAGTCCGCGGTGCGGGTCGGCATCGACACCTGGATCATGGGCGCCCCCGGGGCGCTGACCGTGGACGAGGCGACCCTGCGGCCACCGTATTCGGTTCTGGCCATAGGGGACCCGCCGACACTGGCGGCGGCGATGAACATTCCCGGCGGGGCAATGGACAGTGTCAAGCGTGTCGGCGGCACGATGGTGATACAACAAGCCGAGCGCGTCGACGTCACCGCCTTGCGACAACCGAAACCGCGCCAATACGCTCAGCCCGTCAAGTGAGCATCAAATGAGCACAGCAACCAACTCCCCGAATTGTTTAGGAGCGCCGTGAGCGAGATTCCTGCCGACCTGTACTACACCTCGGAGCACGAGTGGGTGTTGCGCACCGGTGACAACACGGTGCGCGTCGGCATCACCGACTATGCGCAGTCCGCCCTCGGCGATGTGGTGTTCGTCCAGCTGCCTGACGTCGGCGCCGAGCTGGCGTCCGGCGACGCGTTCGGCGAGGTCGAGTCCACCAAGTCGGTGTCGGATCTCTACGCTCCCGTCGCGGCGAAAGTCGTTGCGGTCAACGGTGATCTGGACGGCAGCCCTCAGCTGGTCAACTCCGACCCGTACGGCGAAGGTTGGCTGGTCGATCTGCGGCTCGAGGACGGCGCGCTCGAGGGCGCTCTGGCTGGTTTGCTCGACGCGGACGGCTACCGCGCGGCTGTGACCGAGTGAGAGATTGTTAGGGTTTCGAAGGCCGGTCGCCGAGACCGGTTCGGCTGTACCCGGCGCGCAGATATCTTCCCCATCGGATCCGGCGGTGGTGGACACAATGATGCCTGAGGCGCGGTACGGTCGACGTGAGACCGACGATGGGCTGGGGCCGCGCCGGCCAACGCCACAGCAGCCAGTGAGGAGCAGCGGGTGACGGAAAAGGACAGCAATTTGGGGGCCGACCAGTCGGAAGACGTGACGGTGGAAACCACATCGGTTTTTCGCGCGGACTTTTTGAACGAACTGGATGCGCCCGCAACGGCTGGCACCGAAGGCGCCGTTTCCGGCGTCGAGGGCCTGCCCGCGGGTTCGGCATTGCTCGTCGTCAAGCGTGGACCGAACGCCGGATCGCGTTTCCTGCTCGATCAGCCGACCACGTCGGCGGGACGTCACCCGGACAGCGACATCTTTCTCGATGACGTGACGGTGAGCCGTCGACACGCCGAGTTCCGGTTGGAGAGCGGCGAGTTCCAGGTTGTCGATGTCGGCAGCCTCAACGGCACGTACGTCAACCGCGAGCCGGTCGATTCGGCGGTGCTCGCCAACGGCGACGAGGTGCAGATCGGGAAGTTCCGCCTGGTGTTCCTCACCGGCCCTCGATCTGACGACGACAGCGGCCCGACCAGCTAGCCGATGACTGCCCCCGACAGACCTGCGCTGGCCGGGATGTCGATCGGCGCAGTGCTGGACCTGCTGCGGGGCGACTTTCCGGATGTCAGCATCTCCAAGATCCGGTTCCTCGAGGCCGAGGGACTGGTCGCACCGCAGCGCACCGCGTCGGGGTACCGGCGGTTCACGGCGTACGACTGCGCACGGTTGCGGTTCATCCTCACCGCCCAGCGCGACCAGTACCTGCCGTTGAAAGTGATCAAGGCTCAGCTGGACGCCCTGCCGGACGGTGAGTTGCCGCAGGCCGAATCGGCCTACACGGTGCCCCGCCTGGTCGGGGTGTCCGACGGTGGAGACCGCGGAGGCGACGGGGTGAACGGCACCGCCGGGATATCTGGGGTGGCGCCGACGCAGGTCCGGCTGTCGCGTGAAGATCTGCTGGCCCGGTCGGGCATCGACGAGGAGATGCTCGGGGCGTTGGTCCGCAACGGCATCATCACGGCCGGGACCGCCGGATTTTTCGACGAACATTCCGTGGTGATCGCCCAGTGTGCGCGAGCCCTGGGCGACTATGGCGTCGAGCCAAGGCATCTGCGGGCATTTCGGTCCGCCGCAGACCGGCAGTCCGACCTGATTGCCCAGATTGCCGGCCCGGTGGGCAAGGCGGGCAAGGCCGGTGCCCGCGATCGGGCCGACGATCTGGCCCGTGAAGTGGCCGCACTGGCGATCACCCTCCACACGTCACTGATCAAGTCCGCCGTACGCGACGTTCTGGATCGCTGAGGACTAGACTCGTTTTGACGGCCAGCTCGTCTAAGTCGGGACCCCTGAAGCGAACTGGCGAAGGACGAAGATTCGACGAAACGGCACGGCGGTGCGGAGGGCAGGCGCAGATGGCTGAGGTTCGTGTGGTCGGCATTCGGGTTGAGCAGCCGCAGAACCAGCCCGTGTTGCTGTTGCGGGAATCCAACGGTGACCGGTACCTACCGATCTGGATCGGGCAGTCGGAGGCCGCCGCGATCGCCCTGGAACAGCAGGGCGTCGAGCCCACCCGGCCGCTCACTCACGACCTGATCCGAGATGTCATTGCTGCCCTGGGGCATTCGCTCAAAGAGGTGCGGATCGTCGATCTTCAGGAAGGCACGTTCTACGCCGACCTGATCTTCGACCGCGACATCACGGTGTCGGCCCGGCCTTCGGACTCGGTGGCGATCGCTCTGCGTGTCGGCGTGCCGATCTATGTCGAGGAAGCGGTGCTCGCCGAGGCCGGCCTGCTGATTCCCGACGAGAACGATCAAGATGGCGGCACCGGCGGTGTGCCTGAGGACGAGGTCGAGAAGTTCAAGGAGTTCCTGGACAGCGTTTCGCCGGACGACTTCAAGGCGACATGACCGTCGCCCGCGCCTTGCAGGTCACGGATACGTCTCAACTGGGCATATCGGTGTCGACACGCGGCGCGGGAGTCAATCGGGCGGGAAATCGGGCGCCATACTTTCATCGCAGCCAGCAATCAGGGCTCGGCGGGAAGCGTATGCTCGACACATTCGAGCGCGCAGCAAACCGCCGCAGAAGAGATGGCTACGGTGCGGGACATGGCACTACGGTGCGGGCGAGTTCGATCGGCGAGAGGATTCACAGTGGGTGACACGCCACGGCAGGAAGAGCTGGATCTGGCTACCGGGAGCGGCGCGGAGCCGCCTGTCAGGCCGGCTGGCGAACCCGTGCAGGGTGGTCTGTTCCCCGATGATTCGGTGCCTGACGAGCTCGTCGGTTACCGCGGTCCGAGTGCCTGCCAGATCGCCGGCATCACCTACCGGCAGCTCGATTATTGGGCGCGCACCTCCCTGGTGGTCCCATCCATCCGGGGTGCGGCCGGTTCGGGCAGCCAACGTCTCTACTCGTTCAAGGACGTCCTGGTCCTCAAGATCGTCAAGCGGTTGCTGGACACCGGAATCTCGTTGCACAACATCCGGGTTGCCGTCGACCACCTGCGCCAGCGCGGCGTGCAGGATCTGGCCAACATCACCCTGTTCTCCGATGGCACCACGGTCTACGAATGCACCTCGGCCGAAGAGGTCGTGGATCTGCTGCAGGGCGGTCAGGGCGTGTTCGGGATCGCGGTGTCCGGCGCCATGCGTGAGTTGACCGGCACCATCGCCGACTTCCCGGGCGAGCGCGCCGACGGTGGCGAGTCCATCGCGTCACCCGAGGACGAGCTGGCGTCGCGGCGCAAAAGCCGCGATCGCAAAATCGGCTGAGTTCCCGCCGCAAGCAGACACCTAGTACCCCGGGGCCGACGGTTCCGGGGTACCTGTGCGTCCGTTCGCGAATACCGGTGCGCGGCCGGTAGAATTGCCGACGCATCGCCCTCGCGCGGGAGAGTTTCGTGACAGCCAGCCACGGACGCCGAAGGAGCAATACCTCTCCGTCAACCTCTCAGGCACCCAGGACCGCGCCAGGCCCCGATGCCTCTGGAAAGTGGTGCCCCTGTGGGCACCCGCCCATGGGGAAAGGTCCTGTACCGGGGCTGAATCTCTCAGGCGCCCGGACCGGGTCGACGACAGAGGGAGAGGGACGCCTACGACGTCTCAACACGTCTGCGCCTCAGGAGAGTGTCGTGTCCGACCAGCATCAATCGCGTTTCGCCGATCGTCACATCGGTCCCGACGCCTCCGCCGTTGCCACCATGCTCGAAGTGATCGGCGTGGCATCCCTCGACGAGCTCGCCGCGAAGGCGCTGCCGGCAGGCATTCTCGACGCGCTGGCCTCCGACGGGGTCGCCCCGGGCCTGGAGGGTCTGCCGGCGCCTGCCACCGAAGAGCAGTCACTTGCCGAGCTGCGTGCGTTGGCCGATTCCAACACGACCGCGGTCTCGATGATCGGCCAGGGCTACTTCGACACCTTCACGCCCGCCGTGTTGCGGCGCAACATTCTTGAGAACCCCGCCTGGTACACCGCCTACACCCCATATCAGCCCGAGATCAGCCAGGGCAGGCTCGAGGTGTTGCTCAACTTCCAGACCATGGTGTCCGACCTGACCGGACTTGAGGTGGCGAACGCCTCGATGCTGGACGAAGGCACCGCCGCGGCCGAGGCGATGACCCTGATGCACCGCGCGACCAAATCCAAGACGAACCGACTGCTGGTCGACACCGATGTGTACGCGCAGACCGCGGCCGTGCTGGCGACCCGCGCACAGCCGCTCGGCATCGAGATCGTCACCACGGACCTCAGCCAGGGCCTTCCCGAGGGCGAGTTCTTCGGCGTCATCGTGCAGCTGCCCGGTGCGAGTGGCCGCGTCGTGGATTGGACGCGCCTGATCGCCGATTCTCATGAGCGTGGCGCACTGGTTGCGGTGGGTGCCGACCTGCTGGCGCTGACGTTGATCAAGCCGCCGGGCAACGTCGGCGCCGACGTCGCCTTCGGGACCAGCCAACGGTTCGGTGTACCAATGGGATTCGGCGGTCCGCACGCCGGCTATCTGGCAGTGCACGCCAAGCATGCCCGGCAGCTGCCGGGCCGGTTGGTCGGTGTCTCCGTCGACGCGGACGGGTCGCCGGCCTACCGCCTGGCGCTGCAGACCCGCGAGCAGCACATCCGCCGGGACAAGGCGACCAGCAACATCTGTACTGCGCAGGTGCTGTTGGCCGTGATGGCGGCGACGTACGCCAGCTACCACGGCGCCGAGGGGCTGACCGCGATCGCCCGCCGCGTGCACGGCCACGCCGCCGCGATCGCGGGTGCACTCGGTGACGCGGTGGTGCACGACGAGTACTTCGACACCGTGCTGGCCCGGGTCCCCGGACGCGCCGACGCTGTGATCGCGGCCGCCAAGATCAAGGGAATCAACCTGTGGCGTGTCGACGCCGACCACGTGTCGGTGTCCTGCGACGAGGTCACCACCGAAGCCCATGTGGCCGCGGTCCTGGAGGCATTCGGGGTGTCGCCGGCCGAGCCGGTGGCCACCGGCATTGTTACGCGTACCTCGGAGTTCCTGACGCATCCGGCATTCAACTCCTATCGCACCGAGACCGAGATGATGCGCTACCTCCGGATGCTGGCGGACAAGGATATTGCCTTGGACCGCAGCATGATTCCGCTGGGCTCCTGCACGATGAAGCTGAATGCGGCCGCCGAGATGGAGCCGATCACCTGGCCGGAGTTCGGCCGTCAGCACCCGTTCGCGCCGGCATCGGACAATCCGGGCCTGCGCAAGCTGATCGCCGACCTGCAGGACTGGCTGACCGGGATCACCGGCTACGACCAGATCTCATTGCAGCCCAACGCCGGTTCCCAGGGGGAGTACGCCGGCCTGCTGGCGATCAAGGCCTATCACGACTCGCGTGGCGAGACCGAACGCGACCTCTGCCTGATCCCGTCGAGCGCGCACGGCACCAACGCCGCCTCGGCCGCACTGGCCGGCATGCGCGTCGTGGTGGTGGCCTGCCGCGAGAACGGCGACGTCGACCTCGACGACCTGCGCGCGAAGATCGCCGAACACGCGGATCGGGTTGCGGCGCTGATGATCACCTACCCGTCGACGCACGGCGTCTACGAGCACGACGTCGCCGACATCTGTGCGGCGGTCCATGACGTGGGCGGACAGGTCTACGTGGACGGCGCAAACCTCAACGCGCTGGTCGGGTTGGCTCGTCCGGGTCGCTTCGGCGGTGACGTCAGCCATCTGAACCTGCACAAGACGTTCTGCATCCCGCACGGTGGCGGCGGCCCCGGCGTCGGACCGGTTGCGGTCCGCGCTCATCTGGCACCGTTCCTGCCCGGCCATCCGCTGGCCGACGAGCTACCCGACGAGCACACCGTCTCGGCGGCGCCATACGGGTCCGCGTCGATCCTGCCGATCACCTGGGCCTACATCCGGATGATGGGTGCCCCGGGCCTGCGTGCGGCGACGCTGACCGCGATCGCGTCGGCCAACTATGTGGCCCGCCGCCTCGACGAGTACTACCCGGTGCTCTACACGGGGGAGAACGGCATGGTCGCCCACGAGTGCATCCTGGATCTGCGCGGGATCACCAAGGACACCGGCGTGACCGTGGATGATGTGGCAAAGCGGCTCGCGGACTACGGTTTCCATGCACCGACCATGAGCTTCCCGGTTGCCGGCACGTTGATGGTCGAGCCGACCGAGAGCGAGAGCCTGACCGAGGTCGACGCGTTCTGTGACGCGATGATCGCCATCCGGGGCGAGATCGACCGGGTCGGCTCGGGGGAGTGGCCGGTTGACGACAACCCGTTGCGTGGTGCCCCGCACACCGCCGAGTGCCTGCTGGTAGCCGACTGGGATCACCCTTACACCCGCGAACAGGCCGCTTACCCGTTGGGCAAGGGGTTCCGTCCCAAGGTGTGGCCGCCCGTCCGTCGGATCGACGGCGCGTACGGCGACCGGAACCTGGTGTGCTCCTGCCCGCCGGTCGAAGCGTTCGCCTGAGCCGTTTCTCGCGTCGGTTTCTACCCCGGGGCTGTGCACGATCGCTCCGAACGACCCTGGGGTAGAAAGCGGCGCGCGCCGTGGAACACGCGGCGAATCACCCGCGCCGGATCAACCCAGCATCGAGTTGACAGCGCCGGCCAGTTCGGGTGAGGCCGAGCTGGAGAGATGTTGGTAAGTGCCGCTGCTGGCCTGCGCGACGGCCTCCCACGTGGCCCGGTCCGAGCCACTGCCGAAGTCGATCACGTTGACTGCGACTGGACGCGCGGGGTCGAATGCGCCGCGGATGAAATCCTGCAGCCCGGCCCCGTCCAGACTCTGATCGGTGTGGGGTCCCGTGGTGATCAGCAGGATCGAATTGCTCTGGCCCTCACGATATTTCGACAGCGTTTCGTTGTAGAGCATTCGTAGCGTGGTGAACGACACCGCGCCGCCGCCCGAGGCGGACTGCTCGTCGAGCGTCGAGGTCAGCGCATCGGAGCGCCGCTGCCCGTTGACCGGCTCGGCCAACGGCCCGGTCGAGACCTCCGAGCGGCCCTCGGTGCCGTCAAAGGTCCACAGGCCGACTGCTGCGGTATCGGGCAATGCCTTGAGCCGGCTGTCGAGCGCTGCCACGACGTTGGCCAGCCGTGACTTGCCGCCCTCCTCGGTCGGCATCGACTGGTCGAGCATGATCGTGACCGCAGGGTTTCCCGACGGTGTGGCCGTGGCGTTGGCCAGCGTCACCCGCATGGCGTTGTCACCGACCGACAACGGTGCGGCGAGCTGGCTGAAAGTCGTGACATCGCTGGACGGCGGCGACGTTCCCTCGGCACGGAATCCCACCTTGGCGAGCTCGGCGAGTTGCTCGGGCTTGCGCAGATAGCGGGCGAACTCGCTGGCCGCGGTGATCTGTTCCTTCTCCAGCCAGTCCCCGGCCAGCAGCACCGTCGGATAGTCGGCGGTGGCGGTGGGACCCGGCGGCAGCCAGCCGGCCAGCGAGGATTTGACGTTGTCGACCGACGTGGCCCGCAGGAACAGTTGCTGCTCGGTGGTGGCCACGGCGTGTACCGGCGCGGTCGCCGCGTCGGAGGCGTTGAGCAACGCGTCCAGGGCGCCTCCCAGCTCGGAGTCGTCGAGTTTGGGCTGGCCGTGGAAGAGCGTGTTCACGCCGCTCATGCCGGAGGTCGCCGGCGCGCCCGACGGAGCCGTTGCCGCGGCGACGGCCTCGGCGACGAGCGGGGCGGCATCGCCGTTGCTGTGGGTCGGCAGTGCCAGTTTCAGCGTGCCCCACCCGGGCAGCTTGAGCGCATTCATCGCGGCCGGGCTGCTCTGAAGTTGCGGCAGCGTAGCCCAGGTCTGTTGTGCCAGTGCGTCCTTGAGCTGCGGGCGGACCGCCAGCAGGACCGGTGAGGTGACCAGCGATCGGCTGTCGCTGACAGTCTTGGCTCCCGCAGTCGCCTCCAGTCGCGCCTCGGCGATGCCGCTCGCCGGAATCCACAGCGCCGGACGGTCGCCGAGTTCGCTGGGCCATGTGTTGGCGAAACCGCCGACCACACGGTCGGATTCGGCGGACTGCACGCGCACCTTGACGCAGCGATCACCGACCGGACTGACCGACTCGTTGTACGCGTTGGCCAGTCCTTCGATGTGTGTCGAGATCGTCGGGTCGGCGATGACGGCGACGCCGAGTTCGCCGTCGACGCAGCGTGCGGCCGCAGCATCGCTGCGGCCGGCGAGGACATCGCCGAAGAACTTCCACAGGATCACCGCGCCGACCACGCCCACCACCGTGACCAGTGCGACGATCACACTGACGCTGACACCGCGTCGGCCGGATTCCACTGCGCGATGGCTGCCCGTCCACTCACCGCCGTCCCAGTCCCCGCCGTGCTGGCGGCCGGACGGGCCGGACGGCGGCGGCGGTTCGCCCACCGCGCCGAACTGGGCGGTCGGCTGATCGTCGGCGAACCCCGCGTCGTAGTCGTCGGAGTAGTTGTCGCGGTATCCGTCGACGTAATCGTCGTCGTACGCGTCTTCCTCGACGTAATCCGTTTCGTCATAGTCGGCGTACTCGGAATCGTGATAGTCCGATTCGTAGTCGTCGTCCCCGTCGGCGTACTGGGGTGCGCGGTAGTCGGGCTCGGCCCGGTACCCGGGTGCATCCCGGTAGCCACGATCGGGCTGACGCCCGGGCAGGTCGAATTCGTCTCCGGCGTACGGTGACTGCTCGTCACGGGGACGTTCGTAATCGTCCCGGTAACCGGAGTCCCCGACGTGCCCGTGCTCGGGCTCGTCGGGCGCATCCTCAGGGTCGGGAATGCTGTGCCTGCCCATTCCTAACCCCTGTACGTCTCGCGCCGACTAGTCATCCGGACCCGCCGAAGTCTAATCACTTCCCGGCGATGCTCGCTTTGAACTCGCGGCGGCGCCGGTGCAGGATCGGCTCGGTGTAGCCGTTGGGCTGCTGGGCTCCGGACAGGATCAGCTCCTGGGCTGCGCCGAACGCGATGCTGGCATCCGGGTTGGGCGCCATCGGCAGGTAGTCGGGGTCCCCGGCGTTCTGCTCGTCGACGACGGCGGCCATCCGGCGCAGGCTGGCCTTGACGTCCTCTTCGGTGATGACGCCGTGACGCAGCCAGTTGGCCAGCAGCTGGCTGGAGATCCGCAGGGTGGCGCGGTCTTCCATCAGCGCGATGTTGTGGATGTCGGGCACCTTCGAGCAGCCGACGCCGGCGTCGATCCAGCGGACCACGTAGCCCAGGATCGACTGGCAGTTGTTGTCCACCTCTTCGTGGATCTCCTCCGGTGACCAGGTCAACGAGGAGTCCGCGAGCGGGATCGTCAGCAGTTCCTCGATCGTGGCGCGCTTCTTGCCGGTCAGCTCCTTCTGCACCGCCTCGACGTCCACCTGGTGGTAGTGCATCGCGTGCAGGGTGGCCGCGGTCGGTGAGGGCACCCACGCGGTGGTGGCGCCGGCCTTCGGCTGGCCGATCTTCTGCTCGACCATGTCGGCCATCAGATCGGTCATGGCCCACATGCCCTTGCCGATCTGCGCCTTACCGGCCAGACCGGTCGCCAGACCGACGTCGACGTTGTTGTCCTCGTAGGCCTTGATCCACGGCTGGGCCTTCATGGCGCCCTTGCGGATCATCGGGCCGGCCTCCATCGAGGTGTGGATCTCGTCGCCGGTGCGGTCCAGGAAGCCGGTGTTGATGAACACCACGCGGTCGGCGGCGGCCGAGATGGCGGCCTTCAGGTTGACCGTGGTGCGACGTTCCTCGTCCATGATGCCGACCTTGAGGGTGCCACCCGGCAGGCCGAGCACGTCTTCGACGCGGCCGAACAACTCGCAGGTGAAGGCGACCTCTTCGGGTCCGTGCATCTTGGGCTTGACGATGTAGACAGAGCCGGTGCGGCTGTTCTTCAGCGGACCGTTGGCTCCGTCGTTGTCGGCGGCATCCTTCAATCCGTGCATGGCGATCAGGCCGGTGAACAGCGCGTCCTGAATGCCCTCGGGAACTTCGGCGCCGTCCACCCCATCATTGTCGAAGACGATGGCGTCGTTGGTCATCAGGTGTCCGACGTTGCGGACGAACAGCAGGCTGCGGCCGGGCAGGGTCAGCTCGCCCTCGCCGTCCGGGGTGGTGAAGGTGCGGTCGGGGTTGAGGACACGGGTGAAGGACTTGCCGCCCTTGCTGACCTCTTCGGCCAGGTCGCCGCGGTTCAGGCCCAGCCAGTTGCGGTAGCCGAGCACCTTGTCGTCGGCGTCGACGGCGGCCACGGAGTCCTCGAAGTCCATGATCGTGGTGATCGCGGATTCCAGCACGACATCCTTGATGCCTGCGGCGTCGGTCGAACCGATGGGGGAGTCGGGGTCGATCAGGATCTCGATGTGCAGGCCGTGGTTGGCCAGCAGCACCGACCACTGGGGCTCGCCCAGCTCACCGGTGTAGCCGACGAACTGCTCGGGGGTGGCCAGACCGGTACTGAGGTCATCGCCGTACTCGACCAGCAACTGGCCGGCCCCGTCTTCTTGGACGATCTTGAGTCCCGTGGCGTCGCTCCAGGAGCCTGCGGCCAGCGGCGCGGCCTCGTCCAGGAAGTTGCGCGCGTAGGCGATCACCTTGTCACCGCGGATCCGGTTGTAGCCGGATCCCTTCTCGGCGCCGTCTTCCTCGCTGATGACGTCCGTGCCGTACAGCGCGTCATAGAGCGAGCCCCACCGGGCGTTGGCGGCATTGAGCGCGAAGCGGGCGTTGAGGATCGGCACCACGAGCTGCGGGCCGGCGGTCGAGGTGATCTCGTCGTCGACGCCGGAAGTGGTGACGGTGAAGTCGGCGGGCTCGGGCAGCAGGTAGCCGATATCGGTGAGGAACTGCTTGTAGGCCTCGGGGTCGACCGGCTCGAGCACATGCGCGCGGTGCCACTTGTCGATCTGCGCCTGCAGATCGTCGCGACGGGCCAGCAGGTCCTGGTTCTTCGGGGTGAGGTCAGCGACGACCTTGTCCACGCCGGACCAGAAGCTGTCCGGGTCGACGCCGGTGCCCGGCAGTGCCTCGTTCGTGATGAAGTCGTGCAGCACCTGCGCGACGCGCAGGTTTCCGACAGTCACGCGATTGGTCATGCGCGTTTCCTCCCTCGGCTCCAGGCACCGTGCGATGCCTGCCGTTTATCCAGCTTACCCATTGGTAACGTCGGCCTTTCAGCCGTCCAGCTTGGTGAGCAACAGCTCACACCGGTTTGCCAGAGTGACCCGCAGTGGAGCCGCCCGCTCGGCGATGCGCTGTTGGGCCCTGACGTATTCGGCACGCCCGGCCGGTGTTTCGATGGCGATCGGCTCGAAACCATAGCGCCTCAAGTCGTATGGGCTGGCACACATGTCGAGTGCCCGCGCGTCGGCGGCCAGATCGAGTGCGTCCATCACCAACTCCGACGGCACCAGCGGGCCCAGTTTGTACGCCCACTTGTAGGTGTCCATGGCGGCGTGGATGCAGCCGGGCTGCTCGGCGTCGAGCTGCTGCTCCCGGCTCAGTTGCCGGTCGTTGCGGCCCACCGCGGCGTCGGTGAAAAAGCGAAACGCATCGAAGTGGGTGCACCGCAACGGCATTGACTCGACAACGGCATCGGTGCCGGCGCCGCCCAGCCGCAGCGGAACCTGGTCGTGGCGCAGCTGAGGGGCCCGATAGACCATGGCCCACTCGTGCAGTCCGAAGCAGTTCATCCGGGGTGCCCGCGTCGCGGTCGCACGCATCAACCGGGCCACGAATCGGACGGTCTCGATACGGGAGCGCAGGTAGTCGTCCCGCACCGTCACGCCGTGCGCGTGCGGGCCGTAACCGGTGCGGCGCAGATACGCGCCGGACCCGTCGCCGGCGAGCACCACCCCGAAGCCTGGATGCCATTGACGTAGCTGGCGGGGGCGAAGGCTGTAGTAGGTGAACAGGAAATCCCATACCGGGTGCGGCTCACCGGCGTGTCGCCGGCGCACGTGCGGTGTGAGGAAGTCGTCGGTCCGGCGCCGGTGTGATTCTGCCCGTGCAGCCCACTCCGGGGCGGCCAGAACCTGCTCGGCGTCGGCGATCCCCGGAAGGGTCAGCCGGGCCGCGTCAGATCCAGCGTGTCCTTCCATGTCTCCTCCACCAGGTGGCCCGTCGCCGGTGTGCGGCTCGAGCCTACCGATCAAACCGGGCGACAGTCCGACAGGTCAGATGCGGTGCGTGCCGTCGCGCACCGTTCCGACCAGGTCTTCGACCAGGTCCTCCAGGGCGACCATCGCGGTGACGGTCCCGGACACCTCTCGGTCATGCTCGTCCACACCGTCAGCGCGCTCAGGTTCCTCGCCGTGCTCATCCTCTTCCTCGACCACCAGCGCGAGGTGACTGTTGCTGCGTCGCATCCGGGACAGTGCGTCGGGCAGCGGCAACGAGGCGGGGACCCGGGGCAGCGGCCGCACCATCGACACGTCCAGCACCGCGTCGGGGTCGCTGATCTTCGGCAGCACATCCTTGATGTGCAGGTATCCGATGACTGTCCCCGACGTATCGGTCACCGGGAAGCGGGAGTAGCCGGTCTCGGTGAGGGCCTGCTCGACCGCCCCCACGGTCGGCCCGCTGCCTTCGGCGGCAACGGGTATCGCATGAATTTCGTTCAACGGCATCGCAACGTCGTTGACCGTGCGGCTGCGGGTTTGCAGGGCCCGTGTCAAGCGGCCGTGCTCCTCGGTGTCGAGCAGGCCTTCGGACACCGATTCGGCGATCATCTCCGACAACTCGACCGTCGACACGGCTGAGGCCAGTTCGTCAACCGGTTCGACCCGGAACGCGCGCAGGGTGGTGTTGGCGCACCAGTTGTAGAAGGCGATGAACGGCTTGGCGGCACGGATGTACACCAGATACGGCGGGACCAACAGCATCGCGGCAGTCTCGGGGCCCGCGATGGCGATGTTCTTCGGCACCATCTCGCCGAGCAGCACGTGCAGGGTGACCACGATGGCCAGGGCGATGAAGAACGAGACCGTGTGCAGGACGGCGTCGGACACGCCGATCAGCGCGAATGGTTTCTCCAGCAGATGGGCGACGGCGGGTTCGCCCACCCGGCCCAGCAGGATCGAGCAGATCGTGATGCCCAGCTGGGAGCCGGCCAGCATCAGCGACAGGTGTTCGCCGGCCCGGATGACCGTCACAGCGCTGCGCTTGCCCTGCTCGGCGAGCGCCTGTAGCCGGTCCCGGCGGGCCGAGATCAACGCGAACTCCGCCGCCACGAAGAACGCGTTGGCGGCCAGCAGCAGCACCGTCAGCAGCACACCGAGGATGTCACCCATGGCCGTCCTCCCGGTTGCCGAGGTTGGTCAACTCGAGCAGATCGATCCGGCGCCCGTCCATCCGCACCACCGTGGCCAGCCATCTGGTCGGTTTGTCCGGATCACCGTCCGGGTCGAACGCGGTGAGCTCCACGGATTCACCGGTCTCCGGTATGTGGCCGAGCTCCTGCAGGACCAGTCCGCCGATCGTCTCGTATTCGCCCTCGGGGGCACGGAACCCGGTGCCGGTCGCCACCTCGTCGATACGCAGGAGCCCGGATACCTGCCAGCCGGCCCCGGCCGGCACCACGTCGGGGGTCGCATCGTCATGCTCGTCACGCACGTCGCCGACGATCTCCTCGATCAGGTCCTCGACCGTCACGATGCCCGCGGTGCCGCCGTACTCGTCGACCACGAGTGCGGTCTGCAACCCGTTGGCCCGGATCTGGGTCATCACGGCATCGCCGTCGAGAGTGGACGGCACGGTGGCCACCGGCAGCGCCAGCGCGGCCAGCCGGGTCCGGTCCCGGTCCTCGCGCGGTACCGAGAACACCTGCTTGACGTGGACGACGCCGATCGTCTCGTCGAGGTCGCCCTCGACGATGGGGAACCGCGAGTACCCGGTGCGGATCGCAGCGGACATCAGGTCGGTCACCGAATCGCCGGCGTCGAGCACCTCGATCTTGGAGCGCGGAGTCATCAGTTCCTCGGCGGTGCGCTCACCGAACTGCAGCGAGCGGTGCACCAGCAGCGCGGTGGTGGGATCGAGTGACCCGCTGCGGGCCGAATTCCGGACCAGCGATGCCAGCTCCTGGGCCGAGCGTGCCGAGCGCAGTTCCTCGGCGGGCTCGACGCCGAGGCGGCGGACGATCCAGTTGGCCGAGCCGTTGGTCAGCCGGATGACCGGGGTGAACAGCATCGAGAACAGCAGCTGGAACGGGGCAGCCGCACGCGCTGTCGGGACCGGGCGGGCCACCGCCAGGTTCTTGGGCACGAGCTCGCCGAACACCATCGACAGCGATGTCGCGATGAGGATCGCGAGGAACAGGGACAGACCGCCGGCGAATCTGGCCGGTATGCCGATGGCATCCAGGCCGGGGCGGATCAGTTCTCCGACCACGGGTTCGGCGAGGTAACCGGTGGCCAGAGTGGTGATCGAGATGCCCACCTGGGCGCCCGAGAGCTGGAACGACAGGGTGCGGTGGGCGCGGCGGACCAGTTGGTCGCGGCGGTCGCCGGTGCGGGCATTGGCCTCGACCGTGCTGCGCTCCAGTGCGGTCAGCGAGAACTCGGCGGCCACGAACACCGCGGTGCCGAAGGTGAGTAGGACGATCGCCAGGACCGACAGCAACGACAAAACCAGGTCGGTTGAGCTGCCCATCACATCCTCACCAGTGCTACGCCGGGCCCGGGGCCCGGCCGACTAGGAGAGGGGTCGTCAGCTTCGGCGCTCAGAAGTGACTGCTGTTCCACCCCGAAGGCCGGTTCAGAACCGGAGGCCTCGGTGGGTGCCTGCGGCACGTGAACCCTTTCGTTCGATCTGACAAAGCGGACGACCGGGCAATGTCCGACCGTCCACTCTGATACTCAGAACCCCAATAGTAACGCGGTCACCAACCGGTCGGCAGCGGATGGCCCTCGGCGAAACCGGCGGCCGATTGCACGCCCAGCACTACTTTCTCGTGCAGTTCGGTGATGTTGGTGGCCCCGACGTAGGTGCAGGTGCTGCGCACCCCCGAGGTGATGTGGTCGAGTAGATCCTCGACCCCGCCGCGGCCCGGGTCGAGGCTCATCCGCGAGGACGAGATGCCCTCCTCGAACAGGGCCTTGCGGGCGCGGTCGAACGGGCTGTCCCCGGCGGTACGGGCGGCCACCGCACGTTTGGAGGCCATGCCGTAGCTCTCCTTGTACGGCCGTTCCTCCCGGTCGTGCAGCAGGTCGCCGGGGGATTCATAGGTTCCGGCGAACCAGGAGCCGATCATCACGTTGGCGGCGCCGGCGGCCAGCGCCAGTGCCACGTCCCGCGGGTGCCGGACCCCGCCGTCCGCCCACACGTGTGCACCGAGTTCCTTTGCCGCAGCAGCACATTCGACTACAGCGGAGAACTGGGGGCGTCCCACGCCGGTCATCATCCGGGTGGTGCACATCGCGCCGGGGCCCACCCCGACCTTGACGATCGAGGCGCCGGCTTCGATGAGGTCGCGGGTGCCCTCGGCCGAGACCACGTTGCCCGCTGCCAGCGGCAGGCCGAGGTCCAGCGATGCCACCTGCTTGATTGCGTCGAGCATCTTGAGTTGATGACCGTGTGCGGTGTCGATGACCAGCAGGTCCGCCCCGGCCTCCGCCAGTGCCCGGGCCTTGGACCCGACGTCGCCGTTGATCCCGACGGCCGCGGCGACGCGGAGTCGTCCGGCGGCGTCGACGGCCGGGGTGTAGATGCCGGCCCGCACCGCTGCGGTGCGGGTCAGAACCCCGGCCAGGGAGCCGTCTGTCGCCGTGAGCACCGCGAGATCGTGCGGTGCGTGCTCGAGGAGGTCGAACACCTGTTTCGGGTCGGTGCCGACCGGCGCGGTGACGAAGTCGGACACCGCGACGTCGCGGATCCGGGCGAACCGGTCCACACCGGCGCAGCTGGCCTCGGTCACCAGTCCGATCGGGCGTCCCTCGAACACCACCACCGCGGCGCCGTGGGCACGCTTGTGCAGCAACGCCGCGGCGTCGGACACCGAGTCGTCGGGGCTCAGCGTCACCGGTGTGTCCACCACGAGGTCGCGGCTCTTGACGAACTGAACGGTGTCGGCCACCACGGTGCTCGGCAGGTCCTGCGGCAGCACCACGATGCCGCCGCGACGCGCGATGGTCTCGGCCATGCGCCGGCCTGCCACCGCCGTCATATTGGCCACCACCACCGGGATGGTGGTGCCGGATCCGTCGTTGGTGGACAGATCCACGTCGAACCGCGATGCCACATCCGACCGGCCGGGGACGACGAAGACGTCGTTGTAGGTCAGGTCGTACGGCGGGATGTGCCCGTTCAGGAATCTCACGCCCACGAGTCTAGTGGCGCGGTTCCTCCGCCGAGCAGACACAAAACTGCCTCATCTCGGGACGAAATGGGCAGTTTTGTGTCTGCTCGCGGTCGAGAATCAGGCAGGGACTTCGCTGCGGTCCCCGCTCCAGAGGGTGTGGAACTTCTGGCCCGGCTCGGCGTCGGTACGCCCGTAGGTGTGCGCGCCGAAGAAATCGCGCAGCCCCTGGGTCAGTGCGGCGGGCAGCCGTTCGGTACGCAATGCGTCGTAGTACGACAGTGCCGACGCGAAGCCGGGGACCGGGATACCCAGCGCCGTCGCTGTGATCACCACACGGCGCCAGCTGTCGATCCCGTCCTCGACCGCACTGCGGAAGTACGGTGCGGCGATCAGGGTGGCCAGTTCCGGGTTCTCGTCGTAGGCCTCCTTGATCCGGTTGAGGAACTTGGCCCGGATGATGCAGCCGCCGCGCCAGATGGTGGCCATGTCGCCGAGCGTGATGCCCCAGCCGTACTCCGCGCTGCCGGCCTGAATCTGGTTGAAGCCCTGGGCATACGCGATGATCTTCGAGGCGTACAAGGCCTTGCTGACGTCATCGATGAATTGCTTTGCGTCGCTGGGTTTTGCGCCGAGGTCGCCGGAGGCCAGGCCGGTGGTGGCCTTCCGCTGGGCGACCGAACCCGACAGTGCGCGGGCGAACACGGCCTCGGCGATGCCGGTGACCGGAACCCCGAGGTCCAGGGCGGACTTCACGGTCCAGCGCCCGGTGCCCTTCTGCTCGGCCTCGTCGACGATCACGTCCACCAGCGGCTTGCCGGTCTTGGCATCCACCTGGCTCAGCACCTCTGCGGTGATCTCGACGAGGTAGCTGTCGAGGTCGCCCTTGTTCCACTCCCTGAACACGTCGGCGATCTGTGCCGCCTCGAGGTCGAGGCCGTCGCGCAGTAACTGGTAGGCCTCGCCGATGAGCTGCATGTCGGAATACTCGATGCCGTTGTGCACCATCTTCACGAAGTGTCCGGCGCCGTCCGGGCCGATGTGGGTGCAGCAGGGCACACCGTCGACGTGTGCGGAGATCTCCTCCAGCAGGGGGCCGAGTGACTTGTAGGACTCGGCGGGGCCGCCGGGCATGATCGACGGGCCGTTGAGCGCGCCTTCCTCGCCGCCGGAGATGCCCGCGCCGACGAAGTGCAGGCCGCGCTCGCGGATCGCCTTCTCTCGGCGGATGGTGTCGGTGTAGAGGGCGTTGCCGCCGTCGATGATGATGTCACCGGGTTCCATGGCGTCGGCCAGCTCGTTGATGACGGCATCGGTCGGATCGCCGGCCTTGACCATGATGATCACCCGGCGCGGTTTTTCCAGGGCTTCAAGAAATTCCGCGATCGTCTCGCTGCGCACGAACTTGCCCTCGGAACCGTGCTCGGCCAGCAACGCATCGGTCTTGGCGATCGACCGATTGTGCAGTGCGACGGTGTAGCCGTGGTGGGCGAAGTTACGAGCGAGGTTGGAGCCCATCACGGCCAGGCCGGTGACTCCGATCTGCGCCGTGCCGGAAGTGCCGGTCTTGCTCATGCAGCAGCCTTTCGTTGTTTTGTTGTGTCAGAACGCCTGTTGGACAGGGGTTTATCCCAGTCCGGCGAACAGGCGGTGAAGCTCGGTGAGCCAGGGGACGGCAACGGCGACGGTGGGTACCACCAGCACGGCCGCGGCGGCCAGATAGGCAGTGGCCGCCATGGCAACACTGTTGGGCCTGCCGCCGAGACGTCGCACGCGGATCACGGTGGTCGGCCCGCCGGCGGCCAGTGCGCCCGAGGGGGTGCGGCCGCTCGCGCAAGCGACCAGTGCGCGGGCCAGGGGAGTGGGGCCTGCCGTTCGGACCGCTGCGTCGTCGGCCAGCAGCTCGATCAGCAGCCGGACGGCATCCAGCGCGTTGCCGCTGCGGACGAACCGCGGGAAGGCGGCGTGGACGGCGGTGAACATCTCCAGGACCAGGTCATGGCGGGCCCGCAGGTGGGCCCGTTCATGGGTGAGGATTGCGGCGATCTCGTTGTCGGACAACGTGGTCAACGTTCCCTCGCTCACCACGACACGACTGCGGACCCCGGGTAGGCAGTAGGCGAGCGGCTGCGCGACATCGAGGATGCGCAACCCGTCACCGGCGAGCGGGCGGTGCGCTGTACAGAGGTGGGCCGGTACCGCGTCGCGGGACTTGCTGAGCAGGTCGACCATCATGCGGTGATGGGCGCGCCGGCGCCGGGTGGCCACCGCCACCTGGATCACGGCCAGACAGAGTCGCCCCCCGATGAACAGGGTCAAGGTGAATACGACGACAAGCAGCAGCCACAGTGGCCAACCGAGGGCCTCGATCTCGCTGGTGATTGTCGCGGTCGGCCGGCCGTCCGGCCCCGGGACGAACAGCCGGCTCGCGATGGCGATACCGGCCGAGAAAGCCGAGAGCACGGCGGCCAGTGCGATCGACTGCCACAACACGATTGCGGCACGCGGGGCACGCAGGGGCCAGGTCGCGCGTGCCAGCACTGCCGGTACTGGCCCCACCAGGGCCAGCGCGACGAGGGTGAAGGCCAGCGCGGACACGCCGTAAGTCTCTCTCAGTCGGTGCCCGAATTGCCAGCCGGTGGGGGCAGCTGGTGTTTGTTCTCCAGTTCAGCGAGTGCCCGGCGCAGCGCCCGGGCCTCGTCGACGCCGACTCTCTCGACAAAATGGACCAGCGCGGCCTGCCGGCTGCCGGAGTCCGAGGCCTGGTCGAGGGCGTCGACCATCAAGCCGGCGACCAGCTCGTCGCGACCGTGTGTGGGCGCGTAGCGGTGTGCCCGGTCATCGCGGTGCTGTACGACGAGGTTCTTCTTCGCGAGCCGTTGCAGCACGGTCATGATCGTGGTGTAGGCCAAGTCGCGGTGGGCGGCCAGCGCCTCATGGACTTGGCGCACTGTTTGGGGTTCGGGTGCGGACCACAAGTGGTCCATCACCGCGCGCTCAAGCTCCCCGAGACGCGTCAATTTGGCCATGTTCCGTTCACTCTCCTGAGCAGTAAAGCCAGCGTACTACGGGTTTACTACCGCGCGTCGTATGTATTTCTGACGGGCCTCCGGACAGCTGTCCGCATCGGTTTAGGGCAAGGTCAGCGCCCTTTGCGGGGCTTGTTGTGAATCCAGTCACAGGGGGTAGCTCTCGTGCTTCACGTGACTATAGTAAGGCTAACCTAAGTCAAACTGGAGCCTACGGAGGTGACATGACGGTCTTGATCGAAGATCCGCTGATCGCGGGTATGGCTATCGAGCGGACGCTGCCGCTGCATGAGTCGAGTCGGCGTCTACGTGAGCTGTACGCGGAGTGTCCGCGGGTCTACGGCGTGGCCGTGGTGGGCGATCTGTCGCGCCGGCGGTGGTGGCCCCTGGCCGAGGCACTGTCCGCCGATCGGTTGCAGGGCATGTTCGACGCCGCGATGGCCGAGACGGGCAACCGGGCCGCGGTGGCCCAGCAGTTGGCCGCCACGTTCACCCATGTGGTGATCGGTCGGGTGGTGCCGCTGCTGGTGCTCGAGGGACGCGCCTGGGATACCGGCCTGGAGAACCTGTGGGTCCATGTCGACTCCGAGGGTGCGATCGACTGGGTCGGCGTCGTGGATCCGACCCTGCGCGGCCTGCCCGGGGATCCGTGCTTTTCCGGTCGGGGCGCACGGTTCGCCCGTGCGTCTCGCGACGGGATCGTCGCGTTGCCGAGTGAGGCGGCGCTGACGACGTGGGTCGCTCATCGCAGCCATCGTGCGCTTGAGCCGCTGTTCGCCCGCTTGGTCGAGATCAGTGACGGCGCGATGTCGGTCGCCGCCATGTGGCACATGGTGGGCGCGGCCGTGGTCGGTGCGGCCACCCAGGTCCCGCTGCTGGCGGGGTGCAGTGAAGTCGTGAGCATGCGGCGGGGCCAGGCGGTGCTCGATGCCCTGGTGGGTTTCGGCTTGCCGGTCCGCGGCTGTGGCCGGGCGGGGAAGGTCTTGCTTAATTAGGATAGCCTTGCCTAGTATGTAGATACGAGGCTAACGGACCGAGCCGGAGTCCTGAGGGCTGCAGAGACCCCCGGTCCGCTCGAGGGCGGGTTCCGCGTTTGATACGCGGGACCCGCCCGCATCTTTGTGGCGATACGGCGTGTAGACACGAGGGCTGTGACCACTGAAACCCCCGAAGGTTTGGGCAAGGGCTTCGACACCGAACTCGGCCTGACCTATCTCGAGCTCACCCCCGACGGCGGCCGCGCGCAGCTCACGATTCACGACAAGCTGCTGCAGCCCTGGGGCATCGTGCACGGCGGCGTGTACTGCTCGATCGTCGAGAGCCTGGCCAGCGTGTCCGGCCACATCTGGCTGTCGGAGAACGGCGGCGGCACCGTGGTCGGGGTCAACAACAACACCGATTTCCTGCGCGCCATCGGATCCGGCACTGTCACAGCGGTTTCCACACCGATCCACCGCGGCCGCCGCCAGCAGCTGTGGCTGATCACCATCACCGATGAGAACGACAAGCTCGTGGCCCGCGGACAGGTGCGGCTGCAGAACGTTCCGGAGTAGCGCTTCCGGCGCCTGTCGAGGGACGAGCGCTGCCGAACACCGTTCCTCGTGGCAGGATCGCCCACTATGCGTTTGACCCCGCATGAGCAGGACCGGCTGCTCATCTCGTATGCCGCCGACCTGGCCCGGCGCAGACAGGCTCGCGGCTTGTTGCTCAACCATCCCGAGGCTGTCGCCGTCATCACCGATCATCTGCTCGAAGGTGCCCGCGACGGTCGGACGGTAGCCGAGCTGATGGTGAGCGGACGCGATGTGCTGACCCGCGGGGAGGTCATGGAGGGGGTGCCCGAGATGCTGCACGACGTACAGGTCGAGGCCACTTTTCCCGACGGCACCAAGCTGGTCACCGTCCATAACCCGATCGCCTGACCCATGGTGCCCGGAGAGATCGTGTTCGGCGACGGCGGCATCGTGCTCAACGCCGGGGCGCCGCGGTTGATTCTCGACGTCGTCAATACCGGTGACCGGCCGGTCCAGGTCGGCAGCCACGTACACCTGCCGCAGGCCAACCCCGCGCTGGATTTCGACCGAGCGGCCGCCCGCGGGCACCGTCTGGACATCCCGGCGGGTACCGCGGTTCGCTTCGAACCCGGTGTGGCCCAGCGGGTTTCCCTGGTGCCACTGGGCGGCTCCCGCGAGGTGCACGGAATCAGTCTCGACGCTCCCGGCCGATTGGATGCCCAATGACCGAACTGACCCGTGCGCGCTACGCGGCGCTGTTCGGCCCCACCGCCGGTGACCGGATCCGGCTGGCCGACACCGACCTTTTCGTCGAGATCACCGAGGACCGCAGTGGCGGACCCCGGCACGCCGGTGACGAGGCGGTGTTCGGCGGCGGCAAGGTACTGCGTGAGTCGATGGGCCAGTCGAGGGCGACCCGCGCGGACGGCGCACCGGACACCGTCATCACCGGTGCGGTGATCATCGACCACTGGGGAATCATCAAGGCCGACATCGGGATCCGCGACGGACGTATCGTGGGGATCGGTAAGGCCGGCAATCCCGACATCATGTCCGGGGTACATCCTGCCCTGGTCGTCGGCCCGTCGACCGAGATCATCGGAGGCAACGGCCGCATCCTGACCGCGGGTGCGATCGACTGTCACGTCCACCTGATCTGTCCGCAGCTCATGGCAGAAGCGCTAGGGGGCGGCATCACCACCATCGTGGCCGGGGGTACCGGACCGGCCGAGGGCAGCAAGGCCACCACGGTCACGCCGGGCGCCTGGCATCTCGCCCGGATGCTGGAAGCGCTCGATTCCTGGCCGCTCAACGTCGCGCTGCTCGGCAAGGGAAACACCGTCAGCTCCGAGGCGATGTGGGAGCAGTTGCGCGGCGGCGCAGCCGGATTCAAGCTGCATGAGGACTGGGGCACGACTCCGGCGGCCATCGACGCCTGCCTGACCGTCGCCGACGCCGCCGGCGTGCAGGTCAATGTCCATACCGACACCCTCAATGAGGCCGGATTCGTCGAGGACACGCTGGCCGCCGTCAAGGGCCGCAGCATCCACGCCTATCACACCGAAGGTGCCGGTGGTGGGCACGCGCCCGACATCATCACCGTCGCCGCCCATCCGAATGTGCTGCCCAGTTCGACGAATCCGACGCGCCCGCACACGGTCAACACCCTCGACGAGCACCTCGACATGTTGATGGTCTGCCACCACCTCAACCCGAGTGTGCCCGAGGATCTGGCGTTCGCCGAGAGCCGGATCCGGCCGTCGACCATCGCTGCCGAGGACCTGTTGCACGATATCGGGGCCATCTCGATGATCGGCAGTGACTCGCAGGCTATGGGCCGGATCGGCGAGGTGGTGCTGCGGACCTGGCAGACCGCGCACGTGATGAAGCGCAGGCGTGGCGCCCTGGAAGGGGACGCGTGCGGAAAAGCTGGAGCGGACAACAACCGCGTCCGCCGGTACGTCGCGAAATACACCATCTGCCCGGCCATCGCGCACGGTCTCGACGATGAGATCGGTTCGGTCGAGGTCGGCAAGCTCGCCGACCTGGTGCTGTGGGAACCCGCGTTCTTCGGGGTGCGCCCGCATGCGGTTCTCAAGGGCGGCATGATCGCCTGGGCGGCGATGGGTGATGCCAACGCTTCGATCCCCACGCCGCAACCGGTGCTGCCGCGGCCGATGTTCGGCGCGGCGCCCGCCGCGGCGGCGGCCACGTCGATGCACTTCGTTGCCCCGCAGGCGATCGAGGACGGTCTGGCGGACCGTCTCGACATCCGTCGAAAGCTGGCTGCGGTCAAGAACGTTCGGCAGATCGGGAAGGCTCAGATGCCACTCAATGATGCGATGCCGCGCATCGAGGTCGATCCGGACACGTTCACCGTCCGGATCGACGGGCAGGTGTGGCAGGAACAGCCTGCCGTGGAACTGCCCATGGCGCAGCGATACTTTCTTTTCTGATGAGCAGCTTCTAGATGACCAGCCTGGCAACACTTCTGACCCTGGCCGATTCGCGGTTGCCGACGGGCGGACACGTGCACTCCGGCGGCGTCGAGGAGGCGGTGACCAGTGGCCTGCTCACCGACGTCGACACGTTGCGCGCGTATCTGGTCCGGCGCATCCGTACCAGCGGGGTAGTTGCTGCCTCGGTGGCGGTGGCGGTACACACCGGGGCCCTGGATCCCGAGGCTGCCGATGCCGAGACCGATGCCCGGACACCGGCTCCGGCGGCGCGTGATGCCTCCCGTGCCCAGGGCCGCGGACTTATCCGGTTGGCCCGGCGGGTGTGGCCGCTGCAGTCGTGGGAGGTGCTCGGTCCCCGTCCGCACCTGCCGGTCGCGGCCGGCTCGGTCGGGGCGGCCGCCGGGCTGGATCCGGATCAGACGGCACTCTCGGTGGTCTACACCACCATGACGGGTTCGGCGACTGCCGCGCAGCGGTTGCTCGCGTTGGACCCCGCCGACGTCGCGGCCTTGACCTTCGAATTGTCCGGGTTGTGTGACGAAGTGGCGGCCGAGGCGGTCACCGGGTTGGCCGACCTGTCCGATCCGTTGCTCGACGTCCTGGCGCAGCGTCACACCGAACGCGACCGGCCGCTGTTCGTCTCCTAACCCTGTCTGTCACCGCACTCGAAAGGCCCACCATGCCACCGCATTTCCTCGACGGCGAACCGCACACCCATGTGGACCGGCCCAAGCGGGTACGTCAGCCCGGTGAGCCGCTGCGCATCGGTGTCGGCGGTCCCGTCGGATCCGGCAAGACCGCCCTGGTGGCGGCGCTGTGTCGGCAGTTGCGCGACGAGTTGTCGCTGGCGGTGTTGACCAACGACATCTACACCACCGAGGACGCCGACTTCCTGCGCCGGCATGCGGTGCTACCCGACGAGCGGATCGCCGCGGTGCAGACCGGGGGATGCCCGCACACCGCGATCCGCGACGACATCACCGCGAACCTGGATGCCATCGACGATCTGATCGAGGCCAACCCGGCATTGGATCTGATTCTCGTCGAATCCGGCGGCGACAACCTCACGGCGACGTTCTCGTCGGGACTGGTGGATGTCCAGATCTTTGTCGTCGACGTGGCCGGGGGAGACAAAGTGCCACGCAAGGGCGGCCCCGGTGTCACGTACTCGGACCTGCTGGTGGTCAACAAGACTGACCTGGCGCCCCTGGTGGGAGCCGATCTGGACGTGATGCGCCGCGATGCGGCGAAGGTCCGCGCGCACCGTCCGACGGCGCTGGTTTCGCTGACCGAGGATCCGACAGCGGGCCCGGTGCTGGCCTGGGTGCGCGAACAATTGAGGGTCGCGCAGGCACTGCCGTCGTGATGCACTCCGAGGTCGTGATCGTGGCCTCGCCGGGGCGGTTGCCGCGGATCGAGGCGCGCGGCGGTCTGGCCGGACGGTGCACCGAACCCGACACGGTGCATCTGGTCTCCACGGCAGCCACCCCGCTCGGGGGCGACACCATGACTGTGCGGGTTGTGGTCGAAGCCGGTACCCGGCTGCGGATTCGCACTGCCGCAGCGACGATGGTGCTGCCCGGCGCGGCCACTCTACGGTCGACCGCGCACTGGGAGCTCGAGATCGCCGGGCAGTTGGATCTCGATCTCCAACCCACCGTGGTGGCCGGCGGTTCGGTGCATCACAGCACCACGCTTCTGCGGCTGGCCGAGTCGGCACAGGTCCGCCTCCGGGAGCGGGTGCAGATCGGCAGATCCGGTGAGCGGCAAGGGTTCTGGTCGTCCAGCTTGCATGCCGACGTCCAGTCGGTGCCACTGTTGCGTCACCGCAT
Organism: Mycobacterium sp. IDUB_9; assembly: GCF_055419505.1. NCBI lineage: Bacteria > Bacillati > Actinomycetota > Actinomycetes > Mycobacteriales > Mycobacteriaceae > Mycobacterium > Mycobacterium sp. IDUB_9. The sequence continues at coordinate 118,847 of NZ_JBVAXU010000009.1, forward strand.
CGAGCTCGGTTGCGGCGCAGTGGGTGAAGATGTGCTGGCGACGCCCAGGGCGTGTATCAGCGAACTGCGCTATCCGGCACCCGTATTCGACGCTCCCGGAACCGTGCTGGCGCTGGCCGGCGGTGGCAGCCTGGCCACCTGGCAAGGTGACCGGCTGCCGCCTGATGCCGGAGGGCCCTAGGACGCCGCCTTCTCGGTTTCCTGCACCGAGGCGGCGATCTCTTCGAGCTCCTCGATCCTGGTGCGGGCGTAGGCCTGCTGTTCGGTGATGGTGAGCTGACCGCGCTTGGTGCTCAAGAAGGTCACACCCCACGACAGCACGGTCACCAGACGGCTCTTGAAGCCGACGATGTACACGAGGTGCAGCACCAACCAGCACACCCAGGCGAAGAACCCGGAGAACTCGACCGGGCCGACCTTGGCCACCGCCGAGAACCGGGACACCGTCGCCATCGAGCCCTTGTCGAAGTACTCGAAGGGGGCCCGGATCTTCGGGCTGGTCCCGGCGACCTCGCGTTTGATCAGTTTCGCCGCGTAACGGCCGCCCTGGATCGCTCCCTGGGCGACGCCCGGCACACCCTCCATCGCGGCCATGTCGCCGACCACGAAGACGTTGGGATGGCCCGGAAGCGTCAGGTCCGACCCGACCTTGACCCGGCCGGCCCGGTCGAGTTCCACGCCCGACTGTTCGGCCAGATCCTTGCCGAGCGGGCTGGCCGAGACACCGGCCGACCACACCTTGCACGCCGATTCGATACGCCGCAGCGTGCCGTCGGAGTCCTTGACCGTCAGACCGTTGCGGTCGACGTCGGTCACCATGGCGCCCAGCTGAACCTCGACACCCATCTTTTCCAGCCGTTCCTGGGCCCGCTTGCCCAGCTTCGGCCCCATGGGCGGAAGGACGGCCGGCGCCGCGTCGAGCAGGATCACCCGGGCCTCGGTGGGATCGATGTGACGGAAGCTGCCGCGCAGGGTCTGATCGGCCAATTCGGCGATCTGCCCGGCCATTTCGACGCCGGTCGGCCCGGCGCCCACGACGGTGAAGGTGAGTAGCTTGGCCCGGCGCACGGGGTCGCTGGAGCGCTCGGCCTGCTCGAACGCACCGAGGATGCGGCCACGAAGCTCCAGCGCATCGTCGATCGACTTCATGCCGGGAGCGAACTCGGCGAAATGGTCGTTGCCGAAGTAGGACTGCCCGGCGCCGGCGGCGATGATGAGGCTGTCGTAGGGGGTGGAGTAGGTGTGCCCGAGCAGCACCGAATCCACCGTCCGGTTCTCCAGATCGATGTGGGTGACGTCGCCCAACAGCACCTGGGCGTTCTTCTGCTTGCGCAGGATCACGCGGGTGGCCGGCGCGATCTCACCTTCGGAGATGATTCCGGTGGCCACCTGGTACAGCAGCGGCTGGAACAGGTGGTGGGTGGTGCGGGCGATCAGCTTGACGTCGACGTCGGCACGTTTGAGGGTCTTGGCGGCGGTCAGGCCGCCGAATCCCGATCCGATGATGACTACCTTATGCCGATCCGATGCCGTAGCTCCGGGATGGCTCATTGCTGCTCCTCGCGGACGTGTTTGCCACTCGTAATAACCGTTAGGTTAGTCGGCGCCATTCCTGCCTGTGCGGTGAGATGGGCAACCGAACCGAATGTTTACCCGAATAGCAGTGGTTTCAATGCCTCGCCGACCGCCGTGATATCGCCGGGACGGTAGCCGTGCAACTGAGTCGGCAGGTTGAGGACCACGCCGCCGATGCCCGCGTCGAGCACCTTCGTCTTGACCTGTTCGGCGATCTGCTCGGGACTGCCGGCGACGGTGCGCTGCCTGAACGCCTCGGGGACCGCGTCGACGGTCACGTTCTCGTCGACGAGCGAGGTGAGCAGGACGCTGGTTTCCAGCGTTGCGGGGTCGCGGTCGATCGCCTCACATTGCTGTTGGACCACCTCCACCTTGCGCCGCAACTCGTCGAAGCCGGCGATGACGTTGAGATGGTCGAAGTGGCGGGCCGCCAGTGGGATGGTCTTCTTCTCGCCGCTGCCCCCGATCATCAGCGGAATCTGGTCGCGGAAACGGGGGTTGGCCATCGCGTCCTGCACGCGGTAGTACTTGCCGTCGAAGGTCGGCCGCTGGCCGGCGAGCATCGGAAGGATGATCTGCAGCGCCTCGCCGAGCTTGTCGAACCGTTCGGTGAACGTGCCGAATTCGTAGCCGAGTTGATCGTGCTCGAGTTCGAACCAGCCGGTTCCGACGCCGAGAACAGCACGGCCCTGACTGATGACGTCGAGTGTGGTGATCGCCTTGGCCAGCAGGGTCGGATTGCGATAGGTGTTGCCGGTGACCAGTGTCCCGAGTTGCACCCGCTCGGTCGCGGTGGCAAGCGCACCGAGCGCGGTGTAGGCCTCCAGCATCGGCTGATCGGGGGTGCCGAGCCCGGGCAGCTGATAGAAGTGGTCCATCACGAAAACGGTGTCGAAACCGGCGGCCTCGGCTTCACGGGCCTGCGCGATGACAGTGGGGAAGAGTTCGGAAACCCCGGTGCCGTAGGAGAAATTGGGTATCTGGAGTGCGAGTCGGATCGTCACTCCGTCAACCGTAACCTTCTCAGCCGAGGGTCGCCATCGCGCCGCGGCTGACGTGCATGGTCTGACCGGTGATGTGGCGGGCCGCCGGGGTGCTCAAAAACACTGCGAGACGGGCGTATTCATCGGCAACCGAGGGCGGCGTGCTTCCCAGTCCGTCGTAGCCGGGTTCGGCGGACAGGCCGGTGGCGATGGCGTTGACGGTGATTCCGCGGGTGCCGAAGTAGGCGGCCTGACCGGCCGTCCAATCGCTCAGCGCTGCCTTGACCGCAGCTTCGATGCTGCCTTCACGCGGGCTCGCGGGTACGACGTTGACGATCGAACCGCCCGAGCGCAACTGGTCGCCGACGATCTGCACGGTCAGCACGGCCGAGACCACGGTGGCATCCAGCGCGTGGCGCCAGGCGGTGGCTTGTTCGGCCAGCGTGAACGTGCGGGGGTCCTTCGCCTCGAACAGCGGGGCCGGGACGTTGACGAGGGTGTCGAGGTAGTGGGGGAACTGCGCGCGGGCGTTCTCGACACTGGCGGGATCGGTGTTGTCGAACACGATCGAGGAGATGTCGAGCTGCTTGGCCGCCAACTCCAGATCTTCGCGGCGGGCGCCGGCGATAACCACGTTGTGGCCGGCGTCAAGGAAACCTGCCGCAATCGCGCGGCCGAGTTCGGTGTCGCCGCCGGTGACCAGCACCTCCGCCATGATGTACCTCCGTGTACCTGGGGTCGCCGCGCCGGGCGGGGGCGACCAACACTCAATGTTACTGGACAGTAGCTAGGTCGGGAAATTCGGCGCGCCAATCATCGGCTCGCATAAGGTGGCCGAGATGATCCGACCCAGCGCCACGACCGGCGTCGACGTGGTCGGCGAGGGTGTGTCGTGACCAATTCGCCACAACTTCCACGCTGGATATATCTCCCTGCCGCCGTGGGTGCGATCTTCGTCGTGCTGCCCCTGGTGGCGATGGTGGCAAAGGTGGACTGGCCGCAGTTCGGGTCACTGATCTCGAGCGCGTCGTCGACGGCGGCGCTGAAGCTCAGCCTGGAGACATCGCTGGCCAGCACGGTGTTGTGTGTCCTGTTCGGTGTCCCGTTGGCGTTGGTGCTGGCCCGCACCGGAGGCTCGGTCACCCGAATCGTGCGGCCATTGATCCTGTTGCCGCTGGTGTTGCCGCCGGTGGTCGGCGGTATCGCGCTGCTCTATGCATTCGGGCGGCTGGGATTGATCGGCCGGTATCTGGAGGCCGCCGGGGTGCACATCGCGTTCACCACGGTCGCGGTGGTGCTGGCGCAGACCTTCGTCTCCCTGCCGTTCCTGGTCATTTCGCTGGAAGGCGCCGCGCGCACCGCCGGCGCCGATTTCGAGGTCGTGGCCGCGACGCTGGGTGCGTCGCCGGGAACCGTGTGGTGGCGGGTGACTCTGCCCCTTTTGGGGCCGGGCCTGATCTCGGGAGCTGTCCTGGCCTTCGCGCGTTCCCTGGGCGAGTTCGGTGCCACGTTGACGTTCGCGGGGTCACGCCAGGGAGTGACCCGCACCTTGCCGCTGGAGATCTATCTGCAGCGCGAGAGCGACGCCGACGCTGCGGTGGCGTTGTCGGTGCTGCTGGTGGCGGTGGCGGCGGTGGTGGTCATCGGGCTCGGCAGTCGCCGGCTGCGGGCGGGTGGTTGGACATGACGCTGCAGGCGCGAGTCGTCATCGAAAGTCGTGGCCTGGAGCTCGAATTCGGTGTGGCGGCGGGGGAGGTCCTCGCGGTACTGGGCCCCAACGGCGCGGGTAAATCGACCACATTGCACTCGATCGCCGGACTGGTCGGTCTGGATGCCGGGAGAGTTCAGGTGGGGGACCGGGTGCTGACCGATACCGCCGCCGGTGTGCACGTGCCGACGCATGCCCGCCGGGTCGGCCTGTTGCTGCAGGACTCTCTGCTGTTTCCGCACCTGAGTGTGCTGGCGAACGTGGCATTCGGTGCCCGCAGCGCGCGCCGGACAGGTCGCCGCGCCGCCTATGAGACCGCTCGCCGGTGGTTGGCCGAGGTCGAGGCCACGGATCTGGCTGACCGGCGGCCCCGCCGGCTGTCGGGCGGTCAGGCGCAACGGGTGGCCCTGGCCCGGGCGCTGGCCGCCGATCCCGAGGTCCTGCTGCTCGATGAACCGCTGGCGGGATTGGACGTGGCGGTCGCGGCGTCGATGCGGAAAGTGTTGCGCCGAGTGCTCGCCACCGGGGGCAGGTGTGCGGTGCTGATCACCCACGAGCTGCTCGATGTCCTGACGCTGGCCGACCGGGTGATCGTGGTCGAAGATGGGCGTATTGCCGAAAGTGGTTCTGTCGCAGAAGTATTGGCTACACCGAAGAGTCACTTCGCAGCGCGGTTCGCCGGCGTCAACCTGATCGGAGGCACCGCCGCCGATCGGGCTGTGCTGACCACCGCGTGGCAGACGAACTGGTACGGCACGGCGGCGGCCGACGTGCAGCCCGGCGCGCCGGCCGTTGCACTGTTCTCACCGGCGTCGGTGTCGGTGTACCGCGACGAACCGCACGGCAGTCCGCGCAACACCGTCGCGGTGACGGTCGCCGAGCTCGACAGCCGGGGGCCCGGTATCCGGGTGCGGGCCGATGAGCAGCCCGACGGCGCACCTGGCCTGGCCGCTGACATCACCGCGGAATCGGCCGCCGAGCTGCGGCTGGCCCCGGGCGACACGGTGTACTTCTCGGTGAAGGCGCAGGAGGTTGCCATCCACCCGGCCGGACACCGGAAGTGACTAGGGGATCCGGTACGTAACGCGGGCGTGCGCAGGCCCGAATCACCTGTTGAGGGGACCGGCGCGGTGAGTGTCGGAAGCGGGTTGCCGGCACCGGCGTGGCGCCCGACGCAGCCGCGTGTCAGCAACCGGTCTATAGGGCATTTAACTGGATGTTTCCTGTGTACAGCAATCTCACTTTTTAGCACTCTAAGAGCAACTCACACTTGCGTCACGGCCGTAACACGGTAGTTTCATCCCCATGGACGAGTCGGATGCGATGTCACATCGGCGCAGAGGTCTGTCGAACAAACTGGCACTGGTCGCGATGACCGGCGTGACCGCCGCGGCCGTCGCGCTGCCGGCGGTGGCGTATGCGGATCCCGTGCCCCCGGCGCCCCCGGTGCCGGCACCCGCTCCCGCTGTGCCCGGTGCGCCGGCCCCGGCCGCACCCGGAGCGCCCGCGCCGGCCCCCGGAGCGCCCGCACCCGCGCCGGCCCCCGGAGCGCCTGCTCCCGTGGATCCCAACGCTCCGGCCGCCCCCGCCCCCGCCCCCGCCCCCGCACCTGCTCCCGCGGATCCCAACGCTCCGGTTCCCGCACCGGCTGACCCGAACGCTCCCGTCCCGGCGCCCGCACCGGAGCCCGGCCGGGTGGACAACGCCGCGGGTGGCTTCAGCTACCTCGTGCCTGGCGGTTGGAAGATCTCCGACGCGACCCAGTTGTCATACGGACAGGCGCTGTTGACCAAGATTCCGCCGGAGGGCACGCCCGAACCGCCGAACGACACCAGCGTGCTGCTCGGACGCCTGGATCTGAAGTTGTTCGCGGGCGCCGAGGCCGACAATGCCAAGGCGGCAGTCCGGCTGGCCTCCGACATGGGTGAGTTCTTCATGCCTTTCCCCGGAACCCGGGTGAATCAGGAGACCGTGCCGCTCGACGCGAATGGGCTCTCCGGTGTCGCCTCGTACTACGAGGTGAAGTTCACCGACACCAACAAGCCCAACGGCCAGATCTGGGCCGGAGTGGTCGGTGCGCCACCGGCCCCGGGTACCCCGCGCGGGCAGCGTGCTCCCGAGCGCTGGTTCGTGGTCTGGCTCGGCTCGGCGAGCCATCCGGTCGACAAGGCTGCCGCTGCGACATTGGCCAACTCGATCCGGCCGTGGACGCCGCCGGCGTCGGCCGCTCCTGACCCCAACGCACCGCCACCGCCGGCCGACCCGGCGCATCCCGGTGTCGGGGTGCCGGTGCCGGTCACCAACGCCCCGCCGGAGATGCAGCCCCCGGCCTGATGCCGGGCGTGCCGGATCCCAGGAATCCCGCAGACGAACGCTGATCGTTCCCAATTGGCCAACTGAATTGTTACGTTCGGGAGGTACATCTGGGGTGTGGCTCAGCGAGCCCGCTGGGCATAGCCAGTGACAGGTAGGAGACCTGCAATGGATGTAATGGCGTCGACCGAGTTTCTGGCCCGGTCCTCCACGCTGACCAGTGTCGGCTGGATCGGCTACATCATCATTGGTGCGATCGCCGGTTGGATCGCCGGCAAGATCGTCAAGGGCGGTGGCTCCGGCATCCTGATGAACATCGTCATCGGCGTGGTCGGTGCGCTCATCGGCGGATTCCTGCTCAGCTTCTTCCTCAACACCGGAGGCGGCGGCTGGTGGTTCACTCTCTTCACCGCCATCCTCGGATCGGTGATCCTGCTCTGGATCGTCGGAATGGTGCGCAAGGGCAGCTGATTCGGCGCCGGTGATGGACACGGGGACCATGACGGCCTGGCAGGTCGTCGCCCCCGGTCCGGTGAGTACGCATCCGCTGCAACGGGTAACCGTGACCACCCCGCGGCCCGGCCCTGACGAACTGCTGGTCAAAGTCCTGGCCTGCGGGGTGTGTCGTACCGATTTGCATGTGGCCGAAGGCGATTTGGCCGTGCACCGGCCGCGGGTGATCCCCGGGCACGAGGTCGTCGGCGAGGTTGTCGCGGTCGGTGCCGATACCGGCGGCGGGTTCGTCCCCGGCGATCGGGTCGGCGTGGCGTGGCTGCGGCACACATGCGGGCAGTGCGTCTATTGCTTACGAGGACGGGAGAACCTCTGCCCGTCCTCGCTGTACACCGGCTGGGACGCCGACGGCGGCTATGCCGAATTCACCACCGTCCCCGCGGCATTCGCGTTGCGATTGCCGGCCGGATACTCCGACGTCGAGCTGGCGCCGCTGTTGTGCGCGGGCATCATCGGCTATCGCGCTCTGTTGCGCACCGACCTACCGTCGGGTGGACGGCTGGGACTCTACGGCTTCGGCGGCAGTGCGCACCTGACGGCGCAGGTGGCGTTGGCGCAGGGGGCTCGCGTGCATGTGATGACCCGCGGCGAGCGTGCCCGCGAACTGGCGCTGACACTTGGGGTGTCGTCGGTGCAGGGGAGCGCTGACATGCCACCCGAACCCTTGGATGCCGCAATCCTGTTCGCTCCCGTAGGGGATCTGGTGCTGCCCGCGCTCGCGGCCCTGGACCGCGGCGGCGTCCTGGCGATCGCCGGAATCCACCTCAGCGATATCCCGACCCTGAACTATCAACAGCATCTGTTCCAGGAACGGGAGATCCGCTCGGTGACCGCCAACACCCGTGCCGATGCCCGCGATTTCCTGGCGTTCGCGGGTGCGCACCGGATGGCGGTGAGCACCCCCGAGTACGGCCTGGACCGCGCCGATGACGCGTTGGCCGACCTGGCCGCCGGACGCGTTGCGGGTGCTGCGGTGCTCCGCGGATAGCGGCCTCCTCACAGCGCAGCGAGCGCGGCACCCAGCCGACCGTCGAGATCTCCGCGACCGAATGCGTACAGGGGCCCGAGCCCGTCGTTGATCACCCGGTTCAGGCGCGCCATGCCGCGTGCTTCGACCGGCAACGGGGAATGCAGACGAAGGGTGATCGCGTCGATGGTCGCCTCGGCTGCGGCGATATTCTTGCGGTGCAACGGGATTCGTGATGACCACACGATGGTGTCGTTGGCGGATTCGACCACGCAGCGGCGCAGTGCACGGGCAATGGCTTCTCGTTCGGAGGTTGACGTCAACCGGTCCGCACGGGCCGCGATGGCGCTGCCCGGGGTCGTCGGCGTCCCGACGGCCAGCATGGCGTCGAGGCGCCCAGATCGAATACGTGCGGTCAGGCGGGCTCGGATGGACGGGCGCTGGGGGACGGGTGCACGCCGGGGCGTGAGCGCGGGTGTCGCAGAAATTCGGTTGTCGTTCATGGCGATACCTCGTAATTTTCGTGGTGCCCGAGTGCGGAGAACGTGACTACCTAAGACCGTACGCCGGTCATGAATGACTAGTCAAACCAATTTAGCGGTCACGGCGGTACGCTTGGTGTCATGACGACAAGGTGGGCCGGCGACACCGAGACCAAACCCGCGCCCGGGCCGCTGGCCCGGATTCAGGCCCTGGTCAACACGATCGAACTGCCCGCCGGAACGGACCGCCTTGCGCATCCCGACGACGCGGCACCGTGGCTGGCCGCCAACGGGTTGCTCACTGCCGGTGCCGGCCCGACGGAGGCCGAGCTCGACCTCGTGCGCAAGGTGCGCGAAGCGTTGCGTGCACTGCTGATCCACAATGCCGGCGGCCCGGCACCGCCCGCCGATCACCTTGCGGTGCTGCAGGCGCTGACCGACGTGTCCACTGCGAAGGTGGATCTCGCTCCCGACGGACAGGTGCAATTGTCAGCCGCGGGCGCGGCAGTGGGCGAGCGTCTGATCGAACTGCTGCTGGTGATGCGCGACGCGCAGCGGGACGGTACCTGGGCGCGTTTGAAGGCGTGTGCGAACGACGAATGTACGTGGGCGTTCTACGACCGGTCCCGCAACCATGGTGGTGCCTGGTGCGACATGGCCAGCTGCGGGAACATGCTGAAGAACCGTGAGTTCAGGGCGCGGAAACGCGCCGACGGTTAAGTCGACAGGTGCCACACGAGGGCGGCTGCCAGTGCGCCGATCCCGTTGAGTGACCAGTGCAGGGCGATCGGCGCGATCAGGCTGCCGCTGCGCCGACGCAGCCAGGTGAACACGAAGCCGGCGGCGCCGGTGGCCAGCACCGCCATCACCACGCCGATGACCGTGCCGAAGATCCCGCTGCCGAACAGCCGGGTGAACCCGACATTCCCGCTCGTCAGCCCGAGTGAACTTGCGATGTGCCACAGGCCGAACAACAACGAGCCGCCCGCCGCGACACCGCGGAAACCCCAGGCTCGGTCCAGGGCGCCGTGCAGGACGCCGCGGAACGCCAACTCCTCGGGAATTACGGTCTGCAGCGGGATGATGACCATCGACGCGATCAGCGCGCCGGAGATCGTCGCGTAGTGATCGTTCATGAACATCGGCCGCGTCCACGGCAGCATGGCGCCGATCGCGATCACCGAGACCACCAGGGCAACGGCGCCGAGCGCGTATCCGGCACCCGAGCGCCAGTGCTCACGGCCCAGTCCGAGTTCGGTCCAGCCGATCCCGCGGGCCCGGACCAGGACCAACAAGCCGAGCGCAGCGGCCGGGACGGTGGCGATACTCGCCCAGGGCGTCGTGAAATGGGCGATCAGGTTGGTCAGCGTCAAGATGACGACGACGATCCCGATGTCGGCATAGATGCGGAAATGGTGCAACGCCGAGAGCTGGGCCACCAAGGGATGGGGGTGCGCGGCCACGGCGCTCTGATCAGACATAACTTGCCAAGCGTACCGGTGGGGCGCAATTACCCAGGTCACACTGCATCCCAGGTCCAATCTGAGATCGCCGGGTCATCTTCGCCGTGCCGGCGGGTGTAGCTGCGGGCGGCCAGCCGGGCGTCGACCATCTCCTGCCGCAGCCCGGCCGCCCTGACCGCCAGGCCGTCGACCCGGTCGATCACGTCCATGACGAGGTGGAATCGGTCGAGATCGTTGAGCATGACCATGTCGAACGGCGTCGTCGTCGTACCCCGCTCCTTGAACCCACGTACGTGGAGTTGGTCGTGGTTGCTGTGCCGGTAGGCGAGCCGGTGAATGAGCCACGGGTAGCCGTGATAGGCGAAGATGATCGGCTTGTCCGTGGTGAAGATCGAATCGAACTCGCGGTCGGGCAGCCCGTGGGGGTGTTCGGACTCGGGTTGCAGACGCATGATGTCGACGACGTTGACCACGCGCACTTTCACCTCGGGAAGCCGGCGGCGCAGGATGTCGGCAGCGGCCACGGTCTCCAGCGTCGGGATGTCTCCGGCACACGCGAGCACCACATCAGGTTCCCCGGTCGTGTTGCTCGCCCACTCCCAGATCCCCAAACCGCGGGTGCAGTGCGCGACGGCCTCGTCCATCGTCAGATACGTCAGCGCCGGTTGCTTGCCCGCCACGATGACGTTGACGTACTGGCGGCTGCGCAGGCAGTGGTCGGCCACCGAGAGCAGGGTGTTGGCGTCCGGTGGCAGGTAGACGCGGACCACCTCGGGGCGTTTGTTGGCGACGTGGTCGATGAAGCCCGGGTCCTGGTGTGACGCGCCGTTGTGGTCCTGGCGCCACACATGGGAGGTCAGCAGATAGTTCAGCGAGGCGATCGGCCGCCGCCAGGTCAGGTGCGAACTGCTGGACAACCACTTGGCGTGCTGGTTCAGCATGGAGTCGACGATGTGGACGAAGGCCTCGTAGCAGTTGAACAGCCCGTGCCGCCCGGTCAGCAGGTAGCCCTCCAGCCAGCCTTGGCACAGGTGCTCGGACAGCACTTCCATCACCCGGCCGTCGGGGGCGAGGTTCTCGTCGACGGGAAGGGTCTCGGCCTGCCATGCCTTGTCGGTCTTCTCCAATACCGCAGCCAGGCGGTTGGAGGCGGTCTCGTCGGGACCCATCAGACGGAAGCGGTCCGAATTGGCGGCGATGACATCACGCAGAAATGTGCCGAGCACTCGGGTGGCTTCCGCGGTGCCCGTGGCGGGGCTCTCCACGGTGACCGCGTAGTCGGTGAAGTCCGGCAGGTCGAGGTCACGCAGCAGCACGCCACCGTTGGCGTGCGGATTGGCGCTCATCCGCCGGGTGCCCGAGGGTGCCAGGGCTCGAAGCTCGGGCCGCAGCGCACCGGTGTCGTCGAACAGTTCCTCGGGCCGGTAGCTGCGTAGCCATGTCTCGAGCTGGGACAGGTGCGACGGGTTGGTCCGGGTCTCGGACAGCGGCACCTGGTGCGAGCGCCAGGTGCCCTCGACCAGTTTGCCGTCCACCTCGTGCGGGCCGGTCCAGCCCTTGGGGGTGCGCAGGATGATCATCGGCCACAATGGACGGCCCGGCTCGCCGTCGAGGCGGGCCGCGCGTTGGATCGCCGCGATCTGGTCGAACGCCTCGTCCATGGCCGCGGCCAACTGCTGGTGGACGTTGGCCGGGTCGTCCCCGGCGACGGTGATGGGCCGGTAGCCGTAGCCGTAGAACAGTGATTCGAGTTCCTCGGCCGGAATGCGCGACAGCACTGTGGGATTGGCGATCTTGTACCCGTTGAGATGCAGGATCGGCAGCACTGCGCCGTCGACCACCGGGTTGAGGAACTTGTTGGAATGCCAGCTGGCGGCGAGCGGTCCGGTTTCGGCCTCGCCGTCGCCGACGACGCAGGCCACCACCAGGTCGGGATTGTCGAATGCGGCGCCATAGGCATGCACCAGGGCGTATCCGAGTTCGCCACCCTCATGGATGGAGCCGGGTGTCTCGGCGGCCACGTGACTGGGTATCCCGCCGGGAAAAGAGAACTGGCGGAACAGTTTTCGCAGACCGCCGGTGTCCTGCTCGATTCCGGTGTAGACCTCGCTGTAGGTGCCTTCCAGATAGGCGTTGGCCACCAGGCCCGGGCCGCCGTGACCGGGCCCGGTGACGTAGATGACGTTCGCGTCGCGCTCGCGGATGATCCGGTTGAGGTGGGCGTAGAGCAGATTCAATCCCGGGGTGGTGCCCCAGTGCCCCAGTAGGCGCGGCTTGACGTGCTCCGCGGCCAGTGCCTCATGGAGCAGCGGGTTGTCCAGTAGGTAGATCTGCCCGACGGACAGGTAATTGGCCGCCCGCCAGTAGGCGTTGAGCTGCTCGAGTTCCGTGTCGGTCAGTGCGGGTGATCCGGTCGCGTCGCTCATGTTCTCCATAGTGGCCGGTGTCGGTGAATGGCGCCCGCGATCTGGGTTACCCGAATTCGCAACGGTCAACCAACAGCACCCGAAACGCCCGGCCGCGATGGGGCCGGGTGATCGGTCGCCGACCAGATTCTGAGGTCCGTATACCGCGTCGGCTAGGTTCGTGGGCATGACCGCCCCCAGGACTCTCGACCCACAGACCCCGGTACTGATCGGCTACGGCCAGGTCAACCAGCGGGAGGAGAATCCGGATGTCGAGCCGGTCGATCTGATGGTCGCGGCCGCGCGGGAGGCTGCCGATCCGCGGGTGCTGGAGGCGGTCGACTCGGTGCGGATCGTCAATCTGCTGTCCTGGCACTACCGGGACCCGGGTTTGCTGTTGGCGCAACGCATCCGGGCCGACAAGGCCGCGACACGCTACACCGGGGTGGGCGGCAACGTTCCGCAGTCGTTGGTGAACGAGGCCTGTCGGGATCTGCAGGGCGGACGGGCCGAGGCGGTGCTGATCGCCGGCGCCGAGACCTGGCGGACGCGCAGCCGGCTGCGTGCCCGCGGCGAAAAGCCGGACTGGACCCGCCAGGATGAATCGGTGCCGGAGGCGCCGGGTGCGCATGAAGGTGTGCCGATGGCCGGTGAGGCCGAGATGCGGATCCAGCTGGACCGCCCGGCCCACGTGTACCCGATGTTCGAACAGGCACTGCGCATCGCGGCCGGCGAGACGAGCGACGAACACCGCAGACGGATCGGTGCGTTGTGGTCACGGTTCAGCGCGGTGGCGGCGGACAACCCGCATGCCTGGAGCCGGGAGATGGTGCCTGCCGAGCAGATCTGGCAGCCGGGCCCGGCCAACCGGATGATCAGTTGGCCCTACACCAAGTTGATGAACTCCAACAACATGGTCAACCAGGGGGCGGCGTTGATCCTGACCACCGTCGAGAAGGCAACGTATCTCCAGATCCCAACCGATCGTTGGGTTTTCCCGTACGCGGGCACCGATGCGCACGACACCTACGCGATCGGCGAGCGGGCGGAGTTCTACCGCTCACCGGCGATCCGGATCGCCGGTGAGCGGGTCCTGGAACTGGCCGGTGTGAGTCTTGACGACATCGACTTCGTCGACGTGTACTCGTGCTTCCCGTCGGCGGTGCAGGTGGCGGCGGCCGAAATCGGTCTGCCGCTGGACGATCCGGCCCGGCCGTTGACGGTCACCGGCGGGCTGACATTCGCGGGCGGTCCGTGGAACAACTACGTGTCCCACTCGATCGCGACCATGGCCGAACGGTTGGTGGCCAATCCGGGGACCCGCGGGCTGATCACCGCCAACGGCGGGTACCTCACCAAACATAGTTTCGGTGTGTACGGCACAGAGCCGCCGGCCCATGAATACCGTTGGCAGGACGTGCAATCCGAGGTCGACGCCGAGCCCACGCGGCAACTGGAGGTCGACTTCACCGGCACCGGGACGGTGGAATCCTGGACCACGCCCGTCGGTCGGGACGGTACCGCCGAGCGGGCTTTCCTGGCGGTGCGTACTCCTGACGACGCGCGCACGCTGGCCCGGATCGTCGACGAGTCACAGGCGGCCGCGACCATGTCCGAGGACATCGCCGGGGCCGCGGTGCAGGTTCACGCCGACGGCAGCGCCACCCTGCTCTGAGCGGCGAGCGCCAGCACTTCGTCAGTGGTCGGTGGGCTGGGCGGATGGTGTGACAGGCACCAGGGCGTCTGGATCTTGTGGAAGGCGTTGCCTTCCAGCGCGAGATAGAACTGGCCCGACCGCAGCTTGCTGATGTCGGGTACGTGGCCGCCCTTCACCCGGGCCATCTCCCGCGCCACCGCGATCTGGGCGGGGGAGTTCAGCAGGCCGTAGAACTGCGTGGTGGCATTGCCCGGAATGTGGTTGTGCAGGCCTCGTGGGGACTGCGTCGCGAACACCAGTCCCAGCCCGTACTTTCGGGCCTGCGAGGACAGTGCCAAGGTGCTGTGCGTCGAGGCAGTCGTGTGGCTGGACGGCGCGAAGTTCTGTGCCTCGTCCATCACCAGCAACCCGCCCAGCGGCCGGTCGCCGGCGGGGTTGCGCTTGATCCAGGCGAACAGCGCCATCTGTAGCTGGTTGACGAACCCTTCGCGTTGTTGATCGCTGGTCAGACCGACCATGCTGATCACCGACACCCGCGCCCGGTAACCAGGAGACGGTGTCAGGAGCACCCCGGGGTCGGCAGCGGTCCCGGTGCCGCCGAACAACGGATCGTTGACGGTTGCCGCGCGGAGGTTCTGGGCCAGCTCGGCGGCCAGCTTGTTCGCCCCGCCCAATGCGCTGACCTCGGTGGGCAGATCGGCGAGCAGGTCGATGAAGCCGTCCAGGCTGATCGAGGGCCTCGCCCCGTAGAACCGAAGCGCTTCGCGCAGCACCGCGCGGGACCGCTCGGCCTTGGCGGTGTTCCCGGCGATCAGGGCGCGCGGTTCGAGTGCGGCGACGGCAGATTCGACGGCGTCGGAGAACTCGTCGTCGTCATCGATGACACTGGCGAAGTCCGGTAGCGGCTGGAACGACAACGGCCGCCCCGTCGACCGGCGTGGCGTCCACACCACCACCTCGGCGTTGTCGAAATACGCGTCGGCGCGCTCGTCGTCGGCCGGGTTCCACCCCGGCGGGTTCTCGGGCCAGCGGGCACCGAGGCGGGACAGGTCGTTGTTCGGGTCCAGCACGATCGATGACACGCCTCGCAGCGCGCACTCCTCGACCAGGCGCCGGATCAGCACGGTCTTACCCGAACCGGAGCCGGCGAATATCGCCGTGTGCTTGCGCAGCGCGGCGAGGTCTACCGAGACCGGGCGGCCGCCGGGACTTTCCAGGCCCAGGGTCACCGCGGTGGGCGAGTGCTCGATCACCGGGGTGGGCGGCTGCACACGGATCGGACCGGTCGCGAGCTCGGCGTCCACATCGATCTGGGCCGGTGGCGGAGGATCACCCGCGATGTCCCCGAGGGCGGCGCGCAGCCAGCCGATCCCGTGGGCGGGACGGCGCCGCCGCAGCCACTCGGGCAGGTCGGGGTGGTTGTCGTCGATGAGGTCGCGCAGCGCCGTCATCGTGCGCACGTCGTCCTCGCTCATCGGCAGCACCCGGCCGCCGGCCGCCTCGAACTCGGCGATCATCACGGCGGTTTTGGCGCCCTTGGGCCACGCGGTGTTGCGCAGCAGGAACAGCTGCCGCCGGTCGGGGTTGAAACCCGTTGCTTCCCACGCCTTTCGGATCCGGTTCTGCACCGCTACGGCGTTGCCGGACGAGATGGAGCGGAATGCCCAGTGCCGCTCGTCGTCGGTGGCGGCGTCGAGGGTCTGACGGAGCCGACCGTGAAGCACCACCCGCTGGCCCGGAGGCGGATCGGGGCGGAATGCCTGTCCGGCTTCGCCGAGTTCGGTGATCCACGCATCCAGCGCCGCCGACAGCAGGCCGGGCATCGTGGTGTCCTCACCGTCGGGGTCGAGGGCGGCAACCGTCACCGCGCGGCGCCGGTAATCGGCGAAGCGCCGGTCCAGTTCGCCGGTGTCCCCGATGGCGGCGTCGCCCGTGGAGGCGTCGTGCGTGTCGGTCACCTCGGCGGTGAGTTGGACGAGTTCTTCGATCGTGTCGCGGTCCAGGCAGCGGCGGATATGGGTGTCGACGCGCTTGAGCAGCTGACGCGGGGTGTACTGGGTGGCCTCGTCGAACGCCGAGGGCAGGATCGGCCAGCTCGCGTACGGCGCGGTGAATCCGATGGCCGAGTAGCTGGCGGTGAACCGGCGTTCCAGGATGGCGCGGCCGACGTCGGGCGTCGGCAGGCCCTGCAACAGCGCGGTGGTGCGGAACCTGTCCTGCACGGTGGCGGTGGCGCGGTCCTGGATCGCCTCCCATGCCGCGGGGAGGCAGGCCACCACACCCACGGTGCGGCGCATGGTCTGGCGGATCGACATCAGCCCGTGGGCGACGTGTTCCAGATCCCCCGCGGTCTGGGTAGTTCGGCCGGCATCGGCGCCTGCGGTGTCGGTGCGCTCGATGGACTGGGCCAGCAGCGTGTCGATCTGGTCGAGGGCCAGCACCGACGGCCCGGCCAGGGCGATCAGGCGCGAGATGTCGCGGACCGATTCCTGCGCGGTGAGCGTCGGTGCCGGCAGGCCCCAGGATTCTCGTTCGCCGCTGCCGGTCAGGAATGCTTCGCCGATGTCTTGCAGCTCGAGATCGCCGGAGCCCAGTAGGACGAGCGCGCGCAGGGTGTGGTGCGCGCGTTTGACGGTGTGGCGGTGCACCTTGTGCAGGGAGTTGACGAAGTCGCTGAGGATCTCGGGCGTCAGGTCGTCGTCGCCGATCACGGCCCGGCGGTTGGCCCGGGAGATGTGGGCGACCGAGGACAGCTCCCACAGCACGTCTTTGAGTTGGGTCTCGCGCTCGCTGCCGGGCCGGCCCAGGCTTTCGAGGATCCCAGCGCGGGCGGACTGCCAGAAGCTCGCCGCGTCGAGCAGTTCGACCAGGAAGAAGTAACCGCCGCCGGTTTGCACCTGTTCGCGGACCTGGCCGAGGAGGTGGGTCTTGCCGGATCCGGCGGGGCCGCGCACCACAACGCCCAGCGGACTGGAGTCGGATTCCCGTTCGGCATCACCGAAGGCGGCCATCACATCGGCCATCGGCCGGTCGTGCATCCCGCGTACGTGCAGGGCGCCCTGTGAATGCCACAGATCGTCGGCCGTCGGCGCCCAGGTCAGGCGAAGCGCGCTGAGCGCTTCGCGGTGCTGTAACTCCATCAGGACTCGATCGCGATCAGGTGCTTGTTCTGGTTGCCTATCTCCACCGCGGCGTCGCGGTCGGCTGGGGTGAGCACCTTCTGGTTCTCCTCGGGGATCAGGCTGACGCCGGGTTGCTGGTAAAGGCTGATCAGCGCGGCGTCGACGGTGGGGCGGGGCAGACCGGGGACGGCCTGGCGCAGCCGCAGCAGGCTGACCCAGCTGCCGGGCCGGGTGGTCAGCCCGGCGTAGGCGGTGCGCAATTGGATTTCGGGGGCCTCGTCGGGGGCTTGGTCGGGGGCCGGGTCGGACGGCACTTCGGCAGGCAGGAACACGTCGGCGGGAACCAGGTCGGCGTGTTCGAAGTAGCGGTGCAGCGCACCCAGCAGTGTGTACAAGGCTTTGCCCTGCCCGGTGGACCGGGGCGGTGCGTCCGCCCCGAACAGGGATCGGCACAGCGCCCATCCCGCGTCGGTGAGTTCGTGGACGAGCGGCCGGGTGCCGGTGGTCTCGATCAGGCCCAACCGGTTGAGCCGGTCGCGCTTCGGTTTGTCGAGTTTGGGGCCGAGCCGCTCCAGCTCGGCGTTGGGCACCGGCCGGGACTCGGCCATCAGTACCAGCAGGACCGCCTGCTCGGTGCCGGTCAGCTCGTCGGACGCGACATTCACCGGATGCTCACCTTCCTGCCGTCGTGGATATTGCACGCGGGCGGGGTGATACCTGCACGTGTCTCATGCACGTTAGCGTGTACCCCGGACCGCGCGAGAATGTTGTTGTGCTGCACGGTATTCGCCCGCCCGGCGGGCGCGGTGCCCGCAGCTACCGGGTGACCAGCGGCTGCGAGGAGTCGGCGATGCGGTCAGGATCCACCGGGCCACCCGATCGGATCAGCGCCTTGACGTCGTCAAGGACGTCCCACACGTTGACGTTCATCCCCGCCAGCACCCGGTTGTCGGCGTCGAGCCAGAAGGCCACGAACTCGCGCCCAGCAACGTCGCCGCGGAAAACCACTCGCCGATATTCGGGGGCGTGGCCCACGTATTCCATTCCGAGGTCGTACTGATCGGTGAAGAAATAGGGCAGCTCCGCATATTCGGCGTGGTGTCCCAACATGCCTGCGACCGCCACCGCGGGCTGCTTGAGCGCGTTGGCCCAATGCTCGGTGCGGATCCGGACCCCGAACAGCGGATGCTGCGCGGCGGCGATGTCGCCCACCGCGTAGATGTCGGGGTCGCTGCTTCGCAACGACGCGTCGACGAGCACCCCTCCGTCTGCGGTCGCCAGCCCGGCCTGTTCGGCGAGCCCGATGTTCGGCGCCGCACCGACGGCGATCAGTACCGCGTCCGCGGCGACGCTCGAGCCGTCCTCGAGCCGCAGCCCGGTGGCGCTGCCGTTGTCGGTGGTGACCTCCTTGACCGACTGGTCCAGTCGCAGATCGACCCCGTGCTCGCGGTGCAACTGCGCGAACACCTCGCCGACCTCGGCGCCCAGGGCGGCCAGCAGCGGCAGGTGTGCGGACTCGATGACCGTGACGTTCACGCCGCGGCCGCGCGCACCGGCGGCGACCTCCAGTCCGATCCACCCGGCTCCGACGATGGCCAGCGTCGAACCGGGGGTCAGCGCGGCGCTCAGGGCGGCGGCGTCATCGATGGTGCGCAGATAATGCACACCGGCGGCATCCGATCCCGGGATTGGTGGTCGTCGTGACGAAGAGCCGGTGGCCAGCAGCAGCTTGTCGTAGCCGACTGTGGTGCTGTCGGGTAGTGCGAGGGTGTGCTCGGCGGCGTTGACGGCGCTGACCTCGGTTCCCAGCCGCAGGTCGATGTTGTGGTCGCGGTACCAGGACGCCGGATCGGTGGTGAAGTCGTCGAGTTTCTTCTTGCCGGCCAGGTACTCCTTGGACAGCGGCGGACGCTCGTAGGGCAGGTGGTCCTCGGCGGCGAAGAGTACGACATGGCCGTCAAAGTCGTTGTCCCGCAGCGCTTCAGCGGCCTTGGCGCCAGCCAGGCCCCCGCCGACGATCGCGAATGTGGACGACGTTGTCATGTCGATTCAGCCTACTCGCCCGAAACCAACTGCCTCAGCTTTCGGGCGTTGCGTACCGCGTGACCACCGAGATCGTTGTTGAAGTACACGACGACGCGGTGCTGGTCCCGGTCCCACCGGCGGACCCGCTGTGCCCACCGGTGCAGCTCGTCGTCGGAGTAACAGCCGGCGTACATGCCGTCGCCGCCCGGGCCGTGCATGCGGACGTAGACCAGGTCGCTGGTGGCCACCGTGCGGCACGTCAGCCCGGGACCGCTCATCACGACGTAGGCGGCGCCGAAGCGCTCCAACAGCCGGTACACCGCGGGCTTGTGCCACGAGGGGTGGCGTAGTTCCATCGCCACCCGCACCTCGTGGGGGAGTTGCCCCAGGAAATCCGCCAGTAGGTCGTCGTCGCGCTCGATGGCGGGGTGAAGCTGGACCAGCAGGGCCTCGTTGTGGGGGTTCATCAGTTGCCAGTACTGCTCGAACCGTGGGGTCCAGGTCTGCGGTGACCGCAACCGCCGAAAGTGGGTGAGCCCGCGGTGCGCCTTGACCGACATCGTGAAACCGGGCGGCAGCTGTCGGCGCCAACTCGTGAAGGTGGTGTCGGTGGGCCACCGGTAGAAGCTGCCGTTGAGTTCCACGGTGTCGAACTCATCGACGTAGTGGGCCAGCCGCGCGTTCGCCGGGGTGCCCCGCGGATAGAGCACCCCGGTCCAGTGGTCGTACGACCAACCCGAGGTGCCGATCCTGATCATCTGCCATCGCTAGGGGACGTCTGTGTAGTGCAGGGTGTAGCCCTCGGCCGAGAACGTGAAACCTCGGCCCGTCACCTCCCGCACGCAGGACACCCCGGACTGCTCCTGCACGTTGCACCGGAATCCGGCTACTGCCAGCACCTTCCCGAACGGCAACACCACTGCGGCCGATTGCGCGAAATCCGGCTGCGTCAGGTTGGCGAAATGTGCGTCGGTGTCCCGGTCGAGAACCAGCGCGTTGGGTGCTGCGGTTCCGCCGGTCGCGTCGGGCACGGTGGCGGGGGCGCCGGTCACGCTCATCGCCGAGGTACCACCTGCCGGCTGGCACCCGGCCCGGTCGCGCGGCAGGATCGCGCACTGCCAGCGCCCGCTCGGGGTGCTGAAGTAGTAGGCCTTACGACCGTTGACCTCGATGGCGTACTCAGCGGCGTCGACCAGGTTCGCGGTGCCGAACTGCGGTGGCGGAGTGGTGCTGCTCGTGGGCGGGCCGCCGGCGGCGTCGTCGGTGTTGACGACGGTTCCCGACGCGCATCCGGTGAGCGCCGCTGCGGCGGCGGCGACTACGACGAGGCAAGCCTTCACGACGCAAGACCCTAACCAACCTTCGGGGCGGCCGGAACGGTAGCGTCGACTTTCCGTGACTTCCCACGCGCGCCCGGCAGATGTCCGGGTCACCTCGGCCCTGCTCACCGCCGGCGTGGCGGCCGGCCTGTTGCTCA
The DNA here is from genome assembly GCF_055419505.1 of Mycobacterium sp. IDUB_9. Taxonomy (NCBI): domain Bacteria; kingdom Bacillati; phylum Actinomycetota; class Actinomycetes; order Mycobacteriales; family Mycobacteriaceae; genus Mycobacterium; species Mycobacterium sp. IDUB_9. Next base: position 139,537 of record NZ_JBVAXU010000009.1, read on the forward strand.
CCGTGGTGTCGTACACCCTGGCGTTCACCCGTCCCGGCTTCGACCTGACCCGGCACGCCAATTCGATGCTGGTCCTTGGGGATTGGGGCTGGATTCAGTCGGTCGACTTCGTCGTCTGCGGCTTGCTGCTGATCGCGTTCGGTGCCGGGGTCTGGCGAGTGGCCGCCGGCGTCACGTCGGGCCGCGTCGCGGCGATGTGTGTGGCGCTCTACGGTCTGCTGGCCGGGGTCGTGGTGGGGCTGAACCCGACCGATCCGGGGTTCGGGTTTCCGCCCGGCGCATCCCAGGGCTATCCCGGCGTCGAGGAGGTGAGTACCTCGGCGAAGATCCACGGGGTGGCCGGCGGGCTGGGTTTCCTGGCCATGACGTGCGGATGCTTCGTGCTGGCAAGGTATTTTGCCCGCACTGGGGATCGGGCCTGGGCGGTCCTGTCTGCGGGGGTCGGCGTCGCGGTGCTGGCGGTGTGTGTCTACCTGGCCTCCCACGCCGGCGCGCAGACCGAGACCTTCAACTATGTGCCTACGTGGGTGGTCGGCACATTGCTGTGGCTGTATGTCGCGGGCCTGGCCGCGCGGCTGCGGCGCTCACATCGCGACGCACACGTCGGCGCCCAATAGCAGCACCGGCCACAGCAGCGTCACCTGGCCGAAGGCCACCAGATCGGCGCCGGCGGGAAACTTGGTGAGCAGGCTCGACTCGATCAGCTGCACCTGCTCGGGGTGGAAGAACGTCCAGACCAGGCCGATCACCAGGTAAGGCAGGGCCAGCCACATCAAGGTCTCGAGCATCTGCTCGACGCTGACCCGGTGGCCCAGGATCCGTTGGATCCGGTTCATCAGATCAGCGCCTTGTCGGCCGCCATCCGCCGGCGCACGTCGGCGAGCAGCAGGTAACTGCCGCCCTGGCGGATGAACACCGGCAGGAACCGGTTGCCCAATGCCACGGCCAGAAACAGCCATTCGAACAATCGCTGCCGGCCGCGGCCCCAACCGAAGCCGACGGCGTCGCGGAACACGGGCGCCAGAAATCCGGCGGTCAGGAATTTCAAGAGCGGCCGGAACGGTATTCGCAGCAGCGGGTTGATCATCCGCAGGTCCACCAGGTCGTGCAGATACCGCCTGACGACGTCGTCCATCTGTACCTGCCCGCACGCGGTGTCCCAGTACGTATCGAAATCGGACCGCGTCGGCGGCCACTGCTGCTCGGTGACCTGCAGGGTGGTGCCCAACGTGGCGGCAGATTGGTAGAACTGCTCGGCTTGTGCGTCGGTCATCTGGCCGCGGAGCAGTTGATAGACATCCTCGAGGCCGACGAACAGGCAGGCGGCCACCCACATCTGCAGGTCGCGGTCGAAGGCGTTGTACTGCACGGGACTTGCCGGCCCGGATCGGACCTGCCGATGAGCCACGTCGACCGCATCGCGGAACGCCGCCCGGTCCTCGGAGTTGCCGAGGATCGCCACCGCCAGATAGCTCAAGGTGGTGCGGGCGCGTTTCCACGGGTGCTTGAGCAGATTGCCGGAATCCACCGTGCTCTCCACGACGCCGTAGCCGACGCCGGGCGCGGACAGCTGCATGATCACGTTGGCCGCGCCCGCGGCGAAACCCCAGAGGTCCATCGCATCGGCGATGGTGACGTCGTCGTCGGACCAGCGCGAGGTGCGCCGGGTGATCGAGATCCGGTTGGCGGGGGCGGAATTCATGCGGAGTCTCCCCGTCAGCTCATGCACACGTTGGTGAACAGCAGGACCGGCCAGGACACGATGGAGCCCAGGAAGGACACCGCGGCATCGGCACCGTGCATCCCGGCCAGATGGCCGGTGTGGGTGAGCGACCAGATCAGGCCGATGAGCAGGTAGGGGACCGCGAGGATGATGGCGGTCCCGATCCACTCGGCGATGGTCATCTGGAAGCCGAGAATCTTGCGTACTGCGGTCAACATCTGAGTGCGCCCCCGTCGTTGTCAGGCGGGTTCTATGTTAATGGTGATTCTGACCGGCGTCCCGGAAACTACTTGGGCGGCAGGCTCTTGGCGTAGTCGATGCCGCGGGCAACCCACGATCGGAGCTGGCGCTTGGTCTTGATGCCGGGGCCTGCGATCCGCAACCATCCCCGCATCTCCCGGCCACCCATCACCATCGGCTCGACATGGTCACGCAGCAGCAGTCTGTCGCTGTCGGCCCGCGCGACCCGCACCATCAGGCCGCCCTCGCGGCTGGCCGCGACGGCCATGTTCCCGTTGATCAGAAACGCCAACCCGCCGAACATGCGCTTCTCGTCGAGACCGCTCTCGGTTGCGGTCAATTCGCGGATGCGGCCGGCCAGGTCGGCGTCGAAGGCCATGTCGGTTGAGACTCCTCAGTCGGAATTCTTCGACTCGAGCTCGGCGCGGAAGGCGGCTTCCCGGGCCAGATGCCCGGGGCGGCGCCGCAGCACCAGCCAGGCGATACCGAGCACCAGGAACCACACCGGGGTCACGAGTTCCGCCTGCAGGGTGTCCTCCTTCTGGGTGAACGCCCACAGCAGGAAGGCGAAGAAGGCCAGGACGACGTAGCACATCACCACGCCGCCGGGCATCTTGAACTTCGACGCCTCGTGCAGTTCCGGCCGGCGCCTGCGGTACACGAGGTAGCTGACCAGGATGATCGTCCAGACGAAGATGAAGCACAGCGACGAGATCGTGGTGACCAACGTGAAGGCCGCGACGATCGAGTCGCCGGCCGCCACCATCACCACCCCCGACAGCAGGAACACCCCGGACAGGAACAACGCGTTGGCCGGCACGCGCCGCGAGGTGAGCCGGCCGAACAGGCTCGGTGCATCGCCTTCGGAGGCGAGGCCGTAGACCATCCGGGAGGTCGAATAGATGCCCGAGTTGGCTGACGACGTCGCCGAGGTCAGGACCACGAAATTGACCACCGATGCGGCGATTCCCAGGCCCGCGAGGCTGAACATGGCCACGAACGGGCTCAGTTTGGGATCGATCTCGCGCCACGGTGTGACCGCGATGATGATGGTCAGGGCGGCGACGTAGAAGAGCATGACGCGCACCGGGATCGAGTTGATGGCCCTGGGCAGGTTCCGCTCGGGGTCCTTGGCCTCGGCCGCAGTGGTGCCCACCAGTTCGATGCCGACGAATGCGAAGGTCGCGATCTGGAATCCGGCGACGAATCCCATTGGGCCGGTGGGGAAGAACCCGCCGTCGTTCCACAGATTGGCGAAGGACGCCTGGGCGCCACCGGGTGCTTGGAAACTGGTGAAAACCATCACGAGGCCGATGACGATCAACGTCACGATCGCGATGATCTTGATCAGGGCGAACCAGAACTCGGTCTCGCCGAAGGCCCGCACGGTGGGCAGGTTCAATCCGATGAGCACGACGACCGTGGCCAGTGCCGGTATCCAGAGCGGCAGGTCCGGCCACCAGAAGGCCACGTACCCGGCGATCACCACGACGTCGGCGACGCCGGTGACGATCCAGCAGAACCAGTACGTCCAGCCGGTGAAGAATCCCGCCCACGGGCCCAGCAGGTCCGCGGAAAAATCGGCGAAGGATTTGTAGTGCAGGTTGGACAGCAGCAGCTCGCCCATGGCCCGCATGACGAAGAAGAGCATGAAGCCGATGATCATGTAGACGAAGAGCACCGACGGGCCAGCCAGGGAGATGGTCTTGCCGGAGCCCATGAACAGGCCGGTTCCGATTGCTCCGCCGATCGCGATCAGCTGGATGTGCCGGTTCGACAGCTGGCGGGAGAGATGGCGTTCGTCTGTGGATGTATCTGACGTCACACCGTGAAGGATTGCAGGCGGGGAGATGAGGGCTGCAGCCAGCCCGGCATTCTCCCCGGCTGCTAACCCAATATCGGGAACCGGCGCTGTGAGGCGAGCCGGTCCAGCGCCGTCTGCATGACTTCTCGGATATGCGAGTCGACGGCGTCGATGTCAGGATCGGCGCCGAACCGTGCGTTGATGTCGATCGGAGGCAGGACCTCGGTGACGATCTTGGTCGGCAGGGGCAGGTTGGGCGGCACGATGACGCTGAGGCCGAACGGAATCCCGATGCTCACCGGCAAGATATCCAGGCGGAAGCGTGGCAGCCCGAGCCGCTTGGCCAGCCAATTGCCCCGCGTGAGGAACAGCTGGGTTTCCTGGGCGCCGATCCCGACGGTCGGCACGATCGGGACCCCGGCGGCGAGCGCGGTGCGGACATACCCGGTTCGCCCGTTGAAGTCGATGGTGTTCGCCTCGGCGGTGGGGCGGTAGGCGTCGTAATCCCCGCCGGGAAACACCAGCACGACCGCACCGGCACGAAGGGCAGCCGCGGCGTTCTCACGGCTGGCGTGGACCACCCCGAGTCGCCGGAACAGATCCCCGGTCGGACCGAGCAGGACTCCGTAATGGGCCAGGGTGTACAGCGGTCGGTCGTATCCGAAGTGGCGGTAGAACTCCGGTGCGAAGACGAGGACGTCGGGTGTCAGCATGCCGCCGGAGTGGTTCGCGACCACGAGAGCACCGCCGTGGCCCGGAATGTTCTCCAGGCCGCGGACCTCGGAGCGGAACCACCACTTCGCGATCGGGCCCGCCAACGACTTCGCCCGCTGGGTGACGGCGGGATCCCACTGGTCGAGCTCGCTTTCGTCCATCGCCGCCAGATTGACCCGAATGCCGAACAAATAAACCGCCCGCCGTTGTGACCTCGGGTGTCACAACGGCGGACGGCAGTTTGGCGGCGAGCCCGTCGGCTCCTTATGCGGCGACCGACGCGCCCTCGCGGACCGGTTCCAGCGCCTCGGCGATGATGTCGGCCACATCGGTCATCGGCTTGACCTCCAAGGCCTCCAGCACCTCGGCCGGGACCTCATCCAGGTCGGGCTCGTTGCGCGCCGGGATGAAGACCGTCTTCAGTCCGGCCCGTTGCGCGGCCAGCAGCTTCTGCTTGACGCCGCCGATCGGCAGCACCCGGCCGTTCAGCGTGACCTCACCGGTCATGCCGACATCGCCGCGCACCTGCCGCCCGGTGGCCATGGACACCAGTGCGGTGACCATTGTGACGCCGGCCGAAGGACCGTCCTTGGGCACTGCGCCCGCGGGGACGTGCACGTGGATCTGGCGGTCCAAGGCCTTGGGGTCGACGCCCAACTGCTCGGCGTGGGCCCGCACGTAAGACAGCGCGATCTGTGCCGACTCCTTCATCACGTCGCCCAGCTGACCGGTCAGCTTCAGGCCCGGCTCGCCCTCGTTCGAGTTCGCCTCGATGTAGAGGACATCGCCGCCCAACCCGGTGACGGCCAGACCGGTCGCCACCCCCGGCACCGCGGTGCGCTCGGTGGATTCCGGGGTGAACCGCGGACGGCCCAGATAGTCAACCAGATTCGGCTCATCAACGATGATGTTCGTGGTTCCGCCGTCTTCCAACTTCGTCGTCACCTTGCGCAGCGCCTTGGCCAGCAACCGCTCGAACTGCCGGACGCCCGGCTCGCGGGTGTAGTCCGCGGCGATCTTGCGTAATGCCGCATCCGTCACCGTCACCTCGGCATCGGTCAGCGCCGCACGCTCGGCCTGCCGGGGCAGCAGGTAGTCACGGGCGATGGCCACCTTGTCGTCCTCGGTGTAGCCGTCGAGCTGGATCAGCTCCATCCGGTCCAGCAGCGCCGACGGGATGTTCTCGATGACGTTGGCCGTCGCCAGGAACACCACATCGGACAGGTCCAGATCCAGCTCCAGGTAATGGTCGCGGAACGTGTGGTTCTGCGCCGGGTCCAGCACCTCCAGCAGTGCGGCCGACGGGTCGCCCCGGTAGTCCGAGCCGACCTTGTCGATCTCGTCCAGCAGCACAACGGGATTCATCGAACCCGCCTCGCCGATGGCCCGCACCACGCGACCCGGCAGCGCCCCGACGTAGGTACGCCGGTGGCCACGGATCTCGGCCTCGTCACGCACGCCGCCCAGGGCGACACGCACGAACTTCCGGCCCAATGCGCGGGCCACGGACTCACCCAGCGAGGTCTTGCCGACCCCGGGCGGACCGGCCAACACCATCACGGCACCGGATCCGCGACCACCGACGACGGCCATGCCGCGCTGGGCGCGACGGGCTCGGACGGCCAGGTATTCGACGATGCGGTCCTTGACGTCGTCCAGTCCGTGGTGGTCGGCGTCCAGAATCTCGCGAGCACCCTTGAGGTCGGTCGAATCCTCGGTGCGCTCGTTCCACGGCAGCTCCAGCACGGTGTCCAGCCAGGTGCGGATCCAGCCGCCCTCGGGGCTCTGGTCACTTGAGCGTTCCAGCTTGCCGACCTCGCGCAGCGCGGCCTCCCGGACCTTCTCCGGCAGGTCGGCCGCCTCGACGCGGGCCCGGTAATCCTCAGACCCCTCGGGCTCACCCTCGCCCAGTTCCTTGCGGATGGCCGCCAACTGCTGGCGAAGCAGGAATTCCTTCTGCTGCTTGTCCATGCCCGAGCGCACATCCTCGGCGATCTTGTCGTTGACCTCGACCTCGGCCAGGTGCTCGCCGGTCCATTGGATCAGGTTGCTCAGGCGGGCGGTTGTGTCCTCGGTCTCCAGGAGTTCGCGCTTCTGGACGTCGGTCAGGTACGAGGCGTAGCCGGCAGTGTCGGCCAGAGCGGACGGGTCGGTGATCTTGTTGACCACGTCGACGATCTGCCAGGCCTCGCGCCGCTGGAGCATGGCCAGCAGCAGCTTCTTGTACTCGGCGGCCAGCGCCTTGGTTTCGTCGGTCGTGGAATCTGTGGTCTCGGCTGCTTCCTCCACCTCGACCCACAGGGCCGCACCCGGTCCCGTGGTTCCGGAGCCGATGTGAGCGCGGCGTTCACCGCGGACGACGGCAGCTTCCGCGCCGCCGGGCATCCGGCCGACCTGCACGATCGATGCGATCACACCGTGGGTCGGGTAGCGATCGTCCAGGCGTGGAGCGATGAGTAGCTTGCCCGATTCGCTGGCCTGGGCGGCGTCGACCGCCGCGCGGGCAGCGTCGTCGAGTTCGACGGGCACCACCATTCCGGGCAGCACGATTGGTTCGCTCAAGAACAGGACCGGCACCGCGTTTGCTTGAGACATCAAACCTCCAAAGTTCAGTCTGATGCGCTCAACCTTGCCGGGGTCGTGTTTGTTCCCGGCGCGTCCGGTGTCCGAGTTCGCCGTGAGTGAACGGAAGCTAAGCGGCGCGCTTGTTGATCACGACATGGACTTCGCGGGTGAGTATCCGGAGGCCTCCGGATAGCGGCGGCGCGGTGGATCGATAGGTCGCGCCGGTCGGGGTGATGTGCTCGGTGGTGTGGCGGCCCGATCTGTCGGTACGGGTGCGGACTTTCCAGCCAGGTGTTTCTTTGACGTAGTTGCAGTGCTCGCATAGTCCCTGACCGTTGGCGGCGGTGGTCGGTCCGTTGCGGTGGTGCGGTGTGATGTGGTCGATGTGGCGGATCGGGGCGTTGCAGTAGGGGCCGCGGCAGGTTTGGTCGCGGGTGGCGATGAACCGGGCCAGGCCTTTGGGGAAGCGTCGTGAGCGGGATTCCATGGCGACCAGTGCGCCGGTGTCGGGGGTGGCGTAGAGCCGTCGCAGGGTGGCCCAGGAGTTGTCGTGGGCGAGCGCGTCGCCGATCATGCGCCTGGCTGCCGCTGCGGGAATGGGTCCGTGGCCTTGCAGGTGGGCGGGTTGGATGCCGCCGGCGAACAGGGTGTCGTCGGAGAGTACGAGGTTGACCGCGACGGGCGCCGGTGTGGTGATATCGCGACCGGTGACGCGGGCGACGAGTGTGTCGGCCATGGTTTGGCCACGGTTGCGGCCGTCGGCGCAGCGGTCGGCCGCTTGGGTGAGGGTGTAGCGCACGGACGCCGCGTCGGTCGCAGGTAGCAAGGCGGTGAGGATGGCCATGTTGTCGGTGGCGGGCCGGAAGGTGACGCGGCGATCCTCGGGCGCTCTGGTGGCTCGATCGATGACTGCTGTCGGGTCGAGTTGGTAGGCAATGGTTTTGGCATCACCGCGGATGCGCGTGTCGCCGACGCCGATCAGGTTGGTGTGGTCGGCGCAGAGTTGGTGGTCGAGGCGGTGCCGGTCGGCGGGGGACAGGCAGGCGGCTTCGCGGATGATCAGCCGGGCGCGGGTTTCGGTGAGGACGCCGGTTTCGAGGGCGGCCAAGGTGTGGGGCAGATCGTGGACGAGAATGCGGGCGTCGGAGAGATGTTGGCGGCCGTTGGTGGGAGAGTCCATGCGGGCCAGTCCGATTTCGGTGCCGAGTCCGCGGCCGCGCCGTGCGACGGGGACTTTGGTGGCAGCTTCGGCGGCGTGGCGGGCGGACTCCAAGGCGACGGTGGCGCGAGCTTGTGCGGCTGCGGCGGCGGATTTGAGGCGTTCGAGTTCGGCGATGCGGTCCCGCAGTGCCGCCTCGCCGGCAGCGGCATCAACCTTCGCGATCAATTCGAACACATATTCGATAGTACGGCGCTGCGGTGACACTGCATCCCGAACCCCGCTACCGGAATGTTTTCGGGGCCGGCGCGGTCATACGAAGGACGGATGAAGGGGAAGCGATCATGAGCAGAGCAGTGCAGTTCGACCAGTACGGAGAAATCGACGTCCTGCAGGTCCGTGATGTGCCACGGCCCGTCCCTGCCGCCGGCGAGGTATTGGTGCAGGTCCGTGCCGCCGGTATCAACCCGGGCGAGGCCATGATTCGTCGTGGCGCGCTGCGCGACCGGTTCCCGGCCACCTTTCCCTCCGGGCAGGGCAGCGACCTCGCCGGCGTGGTGGCCGAGCGCGGACCGGGAGTGACCGGGTTCGAGGTCGGTGACGAGGTGCTCGGATTCACCGACGAGCGCGCCAGTCACGCTGAATATGTCACGGTGCCTGCCACCCAGTTGACTTCCAAACCCTCGGGCCTGCCGTGGGAGGTCGCCGGGTCGCTGTATGTCGCGGGCGCCACTGCCTATGCGGCGGCGCGCGCCGTGCGGCTTCGCCCCGGCGACACCGTTGCGATCGCGGGTGCCGCCGGCGGTGTCGGCACCATCGCGGTGCAGCTCGCGAAGCGCGCCGGCGCCACCGTGCTCGGCATCGCCGGGTCCGCGAACGATGAGTGGCTGACGACGCACGGCGCTGTCCCGGTCAACTACGGCGACGATCTGGCTGCCCGGCTCCGTGCCGCGTCCCCGTCAGGTCACGTCGATGCTTTCCTCGATTTCTTCGGCGGTGGATACGTGAAGCTGGCCGTCGAGGAGTTGGGTGTCCCGCCGGAACGCGTCGACACTGTCATCGACTTCCCGGCCATCGAGCAGTTCGGCGTCCAGGCTGCCGGCAATGCCGAGGGGGCCGACATCGCGATCATCGCCGAGTTGGCGGATCTCGCCGCCAACGGGAACCTCGACGTGCCCATCGCCGGCGTGTTCGCCCTCGACGATGTCAGGGCTGCGTACACCGAGCTCGAAAAGCGGCATACCCGAGGGAAATTGGTGCTGCGACCGTGACCGGTGACCCGATCGCCGGAATGGTGGTGGCGGTCACCGGAGCCAGTAGCGGCATCGGTGAGGCGACGGCACGCCTGCTGGCGGCGCGGGGCGCGAGGTTGGTGCTGGGCGCCAGGCGAGAAGACCGTCTCGAGCGGATCGCCGCCGAACTCGTGGCGGCGGGATCGCGCGTGGTCGCGCTGGCAGTCGATGTCACCCGCCGGGCCGATGTCGAAGTGTTCGTCGAAACGGCGGCAAACGAGTTCGGCAGGCTGGATGTGTTGGTGAACAATGCGGGCATCAGCAAGATCGGGCCGCTGTCCGACGGTGACGTCGACGGGTGGTCGGCGATGATCGATGTCAACGTGCGTGGCGTGCTGCACGGAATCGCGGCGGCCGCGCCGGTGTTCCGGCGCCAGGGTCACGGGCATTTCGTCACCACGGTATCGACCGCCGGGTTGAAGATCGTGCCGGACATGGGCGTGTACGCGGCGACCAAGAATGCGGTGCGGACCGTGATGGAGGCACTGCGCCAGGAATCCACCGACGGTGTCATCCGGACCACCTCCATCTCACCGGGATTTGTCCGCACAGAGCTTGACGGTTCGATAGATGATCCGGTGCTGCGCGCCCAGATCCGGGCCAATATGGACGAATTCGGCCTACCGCCGGAAGCGGTGGCGCGCGCCGTGGCATTCGCGATCGAGCAGCCACGCGGCGTCGAGATCGGCGAGATCGTCATCCGGCCCACCGTGCAGGGTTGACGCGTAACATCCAACTATGAACAGGGGATACGTTGTGACGTTCGCGGTCGGTGTGATCGTGGCGCTGTTCGGCCTCATCTGGGCGCTGCAGGGTTTCGGTGTGTTGCAGGGCAGTCCGATGAGCAACACCGTCACCTGGTCGGTGATCGGCCCGATCACCGCGGTGGTGGGCGCCGTGATCGCGGCATTCAGCTGGCGAAGGCTCTCGTCGAAGTGACGGCCGGTATCAGGCCACGGTGAAGTGCACCGAATGCCAGCCGGTGGCACCGTCGGGCACGGTAGGCGCATCGTCTGAAGTCTGCACCGCTCCGGTGTTGTCGGTGGCCCGCACCGTGATGGTGTGGCTGCCCGGGCCGTTCGCCTGCCAGGGCAAGCTCCACAGCCGCCACGTCTGGTCGGAATAGGCGGCGCCCAGCTGCGCGGGTTGCCATGGGCCGTCGTCGATTTGGACCTCGACACCTCTCACTCCACGGTTCTGCGCCCACGCCACGCCGCCGAAGGTCGTCGGCCCGGCCGTCACCTGTTGTCCTCGCTTCGGGACGTCGATGCGCGATTCGGTCTTGATCGGGCCGCGCGGTGCCCAGCCCTGTCGGGTCCAGTAGGCCTCCGCGCGGTCGAAGCGTGTCAGCTCGAGGTCGGTGACCCATTTGGTGGCCGATACGTAGCCGTAGAGTCCGGCCACCACCAACCTGGCCGGGTAGCCGTGCTCGACGGGAAGCGGCTGCCCGTTGAGGCCGATGGCCAGTATCGCGTCCCGGCCGTCGTTGAGGGCGTCGACGGGGGTGCCCACGGTGAATCCGTCCACCGAGGTCGACAGCAACATGTCCGCGCCGGGGTCCACCGCCGCCGCCCGCAGCAGGTCGGTCAGCCGATACCCGGTCCACATCCCATTCGAGATCAAGTCGCCGCCAACCGGATTCGATACACAGGTCAGCGTCACGGCCTTCTCGACGGCTTCGAACCGGGCCAGATCGTCGAAACTGTAAGTGATCTCGCGGCCGACCATGCCGTGAATGCGAAGCCGCCAGGCATCGCGGCTGAGCTGCGGAACGCTGAGTGCGGTGTCCACCCGGTAGAAGTCGGCGGCATCGGTGATGAAACTCGGCAGCGCAATGTTTTTCGGCTGGACATCGGGCGGGATCGACAGGGCCGGTACGCGCGGTCGGGGCAGGACCGAGGTGTCACGTTCTGCCGCGACCGAACTCGTCACCCGGCCGACGACGACACCGAGAAGCCCGGTTGCCGCCCCGAAACCGAGCAGGCCGGCGGTGGTCAACCACATCCGCCTGCTGGTGTCGAACTGCTCGGTGCCGTCGTCCGGGGCGGTCCAGAGACGCTGCACGAGCAGGCGCAGCACTGCCACACCACATGCGGTGCCCACCACTGTGGGCACGATGTCGAGCAGTGTCGCGCCGGGCCGAGAGAGCACGGCCGCGCAGGCGATCAATCCGGCCGCGATGAATATTGCGGTGCCGATCGGGCGCTGCCGGGTCTCGTACGTCGCGGCCAGTGCGGCGACGGCGGCGATCACCACCAGGACGACGACCGCCAGGAACAGTTTGTCCAGGCTGCCGAGGGCTTGGATCACCCATTCCTTGACCGGGCCTGGTGTCAGGTCCACGACCGCCGATCCGACGGCGTTGCGTGGATCGGCGGGTGGCCCGAACGGAATGCTGACGAGCTCGGCGATGCCGAGCGAGACCGCGGCGGCAGCAATCCCGCCGAGCATCCGTGCGTTCGGCGAGGAACTCGACGTGGACCCCGACGTGGACCCCGACGTGGACTGAGCCATCGTCACCAACCTACTACCGCGGACAAAGGCAGGGAGCCTGCCGTTGGGGTGACGACAGGCTCCCCGGGTGGGTGGATTTCTAGGTGGCCGACTGAGCGCCGAGCACCCGCTGGATGTCGGGCAGCATCTGCTGCAGCTGCTGTCCCCAGTAGCCCCAGGCGTGCGTGCCGTTGGCCGGGAAGTTGAACACCCCGTTCGTGCCGCCGGCCGCGATGTAGTTGTCCCGGAAGGTGACATTGGTGCGCAGCGTCAACCCTTCGAGGAACTGGGCTGCCATCAGGTTGCCGCCGTTGGTCCCCGAATCGAGATCCGACGGGGTTCCGGTGCCGCAGTAGATCCAGATGCGGGTGTTGTTGGCGACCAGCTGGTTGATGTTGACCATCGGGTCATTGCGCTTCCAGGCGGGGTCGGTCGACGGGCCCCACATGCTCTCGGCGTTGTATCCGCCGGCGTCGTTCATCGCCAGGCCGATCAGCATCGGCCACCAGCCCTCGGACGGGTTCAGGAAGCCCGAAAGCGTTCCGGCATAGATGAACTGCTGCGGGTGATGGATCGCGTAGGTCAGCGCCGCGCTGCCCGCCATCGAGATGCCGACGACGGCGTTGCCGGTCTGCGAGACGCCACGGTTGGCGGCGAGCCAGGTGGGAAGTTCCTGGGTCAGGAAGGTCTCCCACTTGTAGGTGTAGTCCTGACCGTTGCCCTTCGAGGGCTGGTACCAGTCGGTGTAGAAACTGGACTGCCCGCCGACCGGCATGATCACCGACAGACCGGACCCGTTGTACCACTCGAACGCCGGGGTGTTGATGTCCCAGCCGTTGAAGTCGTCCTGGGCGCGCAGTCCGTCGAGCAGGTAGACCGCGTGCGGTCCGCCGCCCTGGAACTGGACGCGGATGTCGCGGTTCATCGACGGCGAGAACACGTCGAGGTACTCGACCGGCAGACCCGGACGGGAGAATGCCCCAGCGGTCGCCGAACCTCCTGCGAAACCGATCAGCGCGGGCAAGGTAGCGGCTGCCATTGCTCCCGCCGCCAGTCGGCGCGTCCACGCTCCGCGAATCTTGTTGAGGAACTTCATAACGGCAACCAACCGTCCTTTCTGCACGTGTGCCAAGCAGTTTGCCGCTTGCTCCGGTAGTGAAACACGCGCCACATGAGTCACACGCGTAACAACACCGCTCGCGCAGATCGCGGTTTACTAACGGTTGGAACTCGGCACCGAGATCCTAGGGCTACGACCCTCAGCGTCCGGCCGCGGTCAGGGCCTGTTTGACGTTGGCCCGGCGCTCCTCGATCGCCCGGCCGATGTCCTGCAGCAGCACTGGCTTTCGCGATACGAGGTCCTCGATGCAAGCGCGGTCGAATTGCGCGACCGTGACCTCGGTCAGCGCGTATGCCGTGGTGGTGACGGGTTCCCGGGTCAGAGCGGTTTGACCGAGAAAGTCGCCCTGCTCCAAGGCGAGCACGGGGACGAACAGATCGTCCGCGTCGGCGACGGCCAGTTGCACCGTGCCGGCGACGATGAAGGTCATCTTCTTCGGAACTTGACCGACGACCTGGATGACCTCGTCCGTGCCGTAACGGGTGAGACGGGCGTGCGGCAGCAGATCGAGCTGATCCTCCGGGCTCAGACGCAGGGTCGGTGCGATGAGACGAAGCGTCTGCTCGACGCGTTCGGTGGTGGCGAACTCGTCCTCGGCCTCATCCAGATGCAGACCTGCGCGTCGCGAGGCGTACCACGTCCAACGCAGAAACGTGGATCTGGCGGCGAAGTCGTCGGCCGGCGAATGCAGCGGGATCAGGGTCTTGTACTGCAACGAGCCGGCGGCCACCGTGGACACCACACCGTCGCGACGTAGCTGGGGCAGTCGGCGCGCGACCTCGTTGAGTACGCGGCAGACCTCGTCGGGCGCGTCGTCCACGGCGAACACGGTGATCACGGTGATGGTGTGTGCGCCGGGGGGACGGCTCAGGTTGGCGAACGATCCGCCGGCCAGCACGGAGTTCGGGATCACCTGCAGGCCGCTGCCGGTGTCGATGTGGGTCGCGCGCCAGTTCACCTCTACGACCCGCCCGCGCGCGGACGGGGCGTCGACCCAGTCGCCGAGCCGGAACGGCTGCTCGAAAAGCACCAGAAGTCCGGAGATGATCTGGCCGACCGAGTTCTGCAGGGCAAGCCCAAGCACGATCGAGGACACACCGAGGGCCGTGAAAAGGCCACCGACGTTGGCGCCCCAGATGTAGGCGAAGATCAAACCGATGCCGACGGCGATCAGTGCGAACCGGGCGACGTCCAGGAAGATCGACGGAATGCGTTTGCGCCAGCTGCCTTCCGGGGCGCTCTGGAACAGCGTCGCGTTGAGCCCGGAAAGCAACAGGACCAGGACGACAAAGCCGAACACCGTCGCCACGATCCGCACCGGTGTGGTTTCACCGGAGATCTGCATCGCCTGGATCAGCAGGATCAGCAGCGCACCCAGCGGCAGGATGTAGGTGCGGACCAGGTGCACCGGTCCGGCCAGGAAGCTGCCGCGCCGGCGCAGCGCGCTGTGCAGTTCGGTGAGCAGAACCAGGCAGACCGGAAAACCGACTGCGACACCGACGGCCCAGTAGAACCACGGGGCGTCGAGCACGCTGTTCACCGTCGGTCCTGTAGTTGCCAGATCAGTTCGTCGGACCCGTCGACCTGCACCGTGCCGGCCGGCTGGAGGTCGCGGGTGTCGCCCATGGCTTCGAACACCCGCTCGGTGACGTACACGCCCGGCTGCGGTGAGCCACGTTGCACCCGGTAGGCGAGGTTGACCGCCGAACCCCACATGTCGTAGGCAAGGTTCGAGCGTCCGACCAGACCGCTGCTCACCGCGCCGGTGTCGATACCGGCGCGCAGGTCCAGTGCCGTCCCGGCCTCGGTGTTGAACCGTTCGATGATGCGCTGCATTTCGAGTGCGAAGTCGACGGTGCGTCGCACGTTGTCGAGCCTCGGCACGCTCAAACCGGAGCTGGCCCAGTAGCCGTTGCGCAGGGTGCGAACCCGTTCGACGCCCAGATCGTCTGCGGCGGCATCGAATTGGTGCACCAGACGGTTGACGATGGCCAGGGCCTCCTCCGATGGCATTCCGGACGTCAGTTCGTCCAACCCGACCGTGTCGGCGAACAGGACCGTCACGTTGTGGTGGTCCTGCGCGATCGTCTCTTCGCCGTCCCGGTAGCGCTGCACCACCGACTCCGGCATGAGGGTGCGCAGCAAGCGGTCGTTCTCCCGGCGCTGCTCGGCGAGCAGATCCTCCTTGATCGCCAGGTTGCGGCTCATGTCATTGAATGCTGTTGTCAGATCACCGAATTCGTCCCTCGATTGCACAGGCAGCGAGATGTCGTAATCGCCGGCGCCGATCTGCCGGGCACCGGCTTCCAGCCGGCGCAGTGGGCGGACGAACAACCGCGCCAACAGCATTGCCGCCAGACACACCAGGAAGGTGATGACGACGGTCGACAACACCAGCGTGCGGGTGAATGTCGCGACCGGAGCGAACGCCTCGGCCGTGTCGATCTTCGCGATCACCGTCCAGTTCAGCCCATGCAGATTGACCGGTGCGTAGGCCTGCAGAGTTTCATTGCCCAGATAGTCGTCCTCGATCACGGTGCCACTCTGGCCGCGTAGGGCCAGCCGGGTGGCCTCTGTCTCCACCGGTTGCACCAGTGTGGTTCCGTGCTGGCTGAGTGATTTCGCCGCAACAGCCGGGGGCGTTCCAGCGTCGATCACGTCATGTTCGAACTTCTCGGGATTCTCGATAAACAAGCGTGAGTCCGACCGCATCAAACCGTCGGGACCGACCAGGAATGTCTCGCCCGTCGCACCCATCCCGGCGGATTCCCACTGCTTGTCCGCTGTCATCATCCGGTTGATCTTGGAGATCGGGAACTGGAGTGCGAGGACCCCCTCGACCCGGCCCGGAGGGCCGACCGGGGCCATCATCCAGGCCGTGGGCTCGTCGGCAGGTTGGTAGTCGCCGAAGTCGGTGACCCCGACGTAGTCGACGGCGTTCGACGCCAGGGTCTTTTCGTATGCATCCCGCAGCAGGCTCTGCCGGTATGGGCCGGTGACGACGTTGGTGCCGAGGTCCACACCCTTGTAGGCGCTGTAGACGACATTGCCCGCGGTGTCGAGCAGGAGGGCATCCTCGAACTGGAAGCGTTCGACGATCTCTCGGAAGTAGTCGTTGAACCTCGCGTTCGCGGCCGACCAGGCGCTGCCGTCACGGGCATCGTCAACCCTGATCGCCTTTTCCGGGTCGGCAAACGGTGCCGTGTAGTAAGCCTGCAGATATTTCTGCGCGTTGGAGGTGGGCAGCAGTCGGGAGACGTCCACCGTGTCGCCGGTCTGCTGCTGTTCGTCCGGCTTGAACTGGGTGTTGTAGTAGTCGACGACCGATTGCCACTGTTGGGGGTTGGTCGTCGAGGTGTTGAGCTGACCGAAGCCACCGGAGAACGCCTCGACCGCTTCGATGGTGGTCGTCCCTCGGGTGTACACGATCAGTGAATCCTCGAGGTCGGCGAACTTCGATTCCAACTGCCGTGCCTGGGATTCCCGCAGCTCGGTCAGGCGGTCGAATACCGACTGCCGAAGCGATGACCTCCCGGACTGGTATCCGATCGCGCCGACGACGGCAGCCGACAGAATGCTGGTCACCAGCAGCATGACCAGCAACTTTGACTGGATGCTGATCCGGGACACCGCGCGCCGATGCGCACTTCCGGTGGGAGCGACGCGCTCGGCGTCGGCTGTTGTAGTCATTGAATCCCGAAGATTAGCTTGTCACGATGTATTACGTGGGGCTGCGCGACAAACTCCGGTCATGACTGACCAGTTCGACTTGCAGAGATTCGTCGACGCCCAGGCCGGCGTCTATGCCGGCGTTTGCGCCGAGTTGCGGGCCGGCCGCAAGCGCAGCCATTGGATCTGGTTCATCTTCCCGCAGTTGCGGGGGCTCGGTCGTAGCTCGACGGCCGACCACTACGGCATCGGGTCTTTACGGGAGGCCGGCGCCTACCTGGCCCACGACGTCCTGGGTCCACGGTTGCGGGAGTGTGTTCGGCTGGTTACGCAGGTCGACGGGCGGTCCGCCGAGCAGATCTTCGGCCGGCCGGACTGCCTCAAGGTCCGCTCGTCCATGACGCTGTTCGCGGTGGCCGCCGCCGATGAGGCCCAGCGAGCAGACTTCCAGGCCGTGCTGGACAAGTTCTATGACGGG
Organism: Mycobacterium sp. IDUB_9; assembly: GCF_055419505.1. NCBI lineage: Bacteria > Bacillati > Actinomycetota > Actinomycetes > Mycobacteriales > Mycobacteriaceae > Mycobacterium > Mycobacterium sp. IDUB_9. Next base: position 156,794 of record NZ_JBVAXU010000009.1, read on the forward strand.
CTCGGGGATCCGTTGACCCTCGAAATGCTCAGTGCGGCTGGATGATCAGCCATCCGTGCGGAGGAATTTCCGGGTGGCTGATGTCGTCCTGCGGTGGGGCGCCCGAACCGGCGATCATCCGGCCCGACGTCACCCCGAGGTCCGGCAGCGACACGGGCAGCGGCGCGTCGTCGATGTTGAGCGCCACGATCAGGGCCTCGGAGCCGGCGTGGGTCCGATACACGTAGCCGGTGTTGGTCAGCAGCATGGGCGCGGTCCGCGCCGTGTGCAGCCAGGGATGGCGCCGGCGCAATCCGATCAGGTACTGGTGCAGCCGCAGTGAATCGGAATCGTCTGGGGGAGTGGTAAATTCGGGCCGGACGGCGTCGTCGCCGCCGCGGCGTTCCTCTTTGAGGCCGCGGTAGGCCGACTCGTCGCCGGCGTAGATGCTCGGGGTTCCGCCGCTGGTCAGCAACAACACCAGCGCATGCTCGAGGTGTGCTGAATTCTGTAGCTGGCTGGCGATCCGGGTCACGTCATGGTTTCCCACGAAGGTCAGCGGTACGAACGTGTCGAGAAAATCGTTGTGCCGCTTCAGCGCCCAGTCCAGTTCGTGGAAGTTGCCGTCGTTGAGGCTGCTCCAGGTCGCCTTCCACAGCTCGTACTGGGTCACCGAGTCGAAGGTGGAGGCGTGGACGGTCGCGGCGTAGTCACCGTGGATCACCTCGCCGACGAACCACGCTTCGGGGAACTCGCCACGCACCGACGGCAGCACCTGCGCCCAGAACCGGTCGGGTACCGCGTACGCGGCGTCGAGGCGCCAGCCGTCGGCGCCGCGGCCCAACCAGTGCCGCATCACCGCGGCGGTGTGGTCCACCACCTCTGGCTCGTCGTGGTTGAGCGCGATCAGCTCGTCGTGACCTTCGAACGTATCGAATCGTGATGCCTTGCCGCGGCGGCGAAACCAACGGGACGCGGGGTGGTCGGGGCCGCCGTCGACGGCCTGCCGGTACTGGTCGAATTCGGTGCCCACATGGTTGAACACGCCGTCGAGCAGGATGCGCAGCCCGCGTTGCCGGGCCTCGGCCACCAGATGGTCGAAGTCGCTCTCGTCGCCCAGGCGCGGGTCGATGCGGAAGTGGTCGGTGGTGTCGTAACCGTGGGTGCGTGAAGCGAAGATCGGGCCGAGCGCGATTCCGGAGGCACCGAGTTGCACGGCGTGATCCAGCCATCCGACGACCCGGCGCAGCCGGTGCTCGTCGGGCGACGGTCGTGGATCTGCGGGGAACGCGCCGACGAAACCCAGTGGATAGATCTGCCACCAGACGGCATGCGCGACCCAGGACGGCTCAGACACGAAACTTCGCCGCGTACAGATCTTTCATGGTCTCTGCCAGGTCCCGCGCCGGCCCGTCCACCTCGAGGCCGGGGGCCACGGTGGCGATCGGCAGGGCGGCCACCGGACCGGCCGGCACACCCCATTCGGACAGCCAGCCCACCAGCTGCTCCGACGAGGTGGCGTAGACGATCCGGCCCAGCCCGACCCAGGCGTGCGCCGCGGAGCACATCGGACAGTGCTCACCGGAGGTGTACACCGTGGCGCGGGCGCGGTCCTGGGGGCTCAGGTGCTCGACGGCCCAACGGGCGATGGCGAATTCGGGATGCTGGGTGGCATCGCCGTCCTTGACCCTGTTGCGGTCGGCGAACACCGTGGCTCCGGTGTGATCGACCAGGATCGACCCGAAGGGCTCGTCGCCGTCGTCCAGCGCTTCGCGGGCCAACTCGACACATCTGCGCAACTGACCGAGGTCGTTCTCGCTGATAGCCACGTCGGCGAGTTTACGCCCGGGGCGACGCCGGACCGATCAGTCGCCGCCACAGCAGGCGTTCGTCACCTGCAGGCGGCACGCGCAGGAGGCCTGCACCGCGACGTCCGCGCGGGCCAGCGCCAATTCGAGTTGCTGCCCGATGATGGCGGCCTCCGCGTCGCGGCCCAGCCGGCGCAGGCATTCGTGGTAGCCGTGCAGGCTCCACACGTTGTTCGGGTGGTGGCTGGACCGGCTCAGCGCGGGGTCAAGGCCCAGGTCGGCGGCGTAGACGACGGCGGCCTCCTCGACATGCCCCTGCTCGAGCAGCAGTGCCCCGTATGCGTGGCGGGTGGGCTGCATCCATCCCCATGGCTCGTCGTAGGGCAGCGCGTCGTCGAGTTCGATTGCCCCGCGCAGATGGGCGAAGGCCGTCTCGTAATCGCCTTCCCGGTAGGCGATCTCACCGCTCAGCATCTTCTCGGCGATGGCCAGGATGTCCCGACTGGTGTTGTTGAACAGATACCGCGTGTCCGGGATGCGCCGGTATGCCGCGATGAAGTTGTCCCGCTCGGTGCGGGCCTGCTCAACCTGTCCGGTGGCGGCGTACGCGACGCCGCGGCCGTAATGGATGGTCGCCGTCGTGGTGCAGTACAGCTCCGGATCCGCGGGCAGCGGTTCGGAGATCAGATCGGCCCAGCGACCGAACCGCACCAGCACATGCACCCGCAACGGGACAAAGGCCTCCAGCCAGTCCGCCATCGGCGGCGAGGCAACCGAGAGCACCTCGGGGGTCAGCTGTGCGGCCAGTTCTTCGGCCGCGTCCAAGGCGATCTGTGAACTGCCCTCGAACATGGCCGAATACACCACGAAATGCAGGTCGTGCGCCCGGTACAGCGAATAGAAGTTCAGCGCACCCTCGCGTGCGACGAATTCCCTGTCGGCTTGTACCGCAGCCAGATTGGCGTTCACGGAGTTGCGGTAGTAGCCGCACAACACGTCGATGTGGCTGGCCATGTGTTGCAGATGCCCGGCGTCGGGCACCAGCCCACGCAGCAGGTCGGCGGCGGGTAGCGCGGCCTGCGGTGTCGTCGACATCTCCATCGCGTGGATGTAGAGGTGCAGCACGCCAGGATGTTGCCGGCCGGCGGCGGTGGCCAGCGCGGCGTCGAGGATCCGTTTCGCTTCCACCACACGCGATCCCGGCGCCGGCTCACCGGTGCGGCCGTCCCACAATGCCCACGCGGTCACGTTGAGGAGGGCATCGGCAGCCAACGTCTGCACATCGATGTCCTCGGGATGGGTCACGGCCAGCGCCACCATCGCGTCGGCGTAGGCGGCGTGCCCGGCCGTCAGGGCGTCGGTGTCATCGGGGTCGGCGGTCGGAAATCGCTTCTGGAGAGCGCAGATCAGGCCGCGCTCCACCACCGAGGCGCGGCCCGCTCCGGCGCGGTCGAGTTCGGTCCGGGCGCGGGCCAGCGAGGTGCTCAGATCTGTCGGGTCGAACGCGTCCCACGCCTTGTTGTAGTTGGGGCCGACGGCGTAGGCGATACCCCAGCGGGCGAGGGCAAAGTCCGGGTCGAGGTGCAGGGCACGCTCGAAGCACCGGATGGCCTCCTCGTGGTTGAAGGCATACGACCAGACCATGCCGCGGTCGAACCAGACCTGGGCCGGGACCGAGGGCGTCTCCGTCGGCCGGTGATAGCTCCCCAGCCGGTAATACCGTTCGGTCTCGGCGGGATCTGTCACGGTCCCGACGCTACCCCGGGTGGCTCGACACCGGAGCGTCGAACATGTTCTAGTGCTGGGATGCCGGGTTACACCCATGTCGAGGGTCTCAGTTCTGTGGACGTGCAGCGTCTGCGGTCGGTGTGGGCGCCGTTGGCCGGTTCGGTGCGTGCGCTGATCGACGCCAGCATCCGCTCGGAGGTCGACGCTGACGAGGTGGCCGCGGTCCGGGCCCAGATCGACGACGCGACCGCGCGGTTGCGGGCCAAACAGATCGACGGCCCGTTCGGTGTCCGCTACACCTCCGAGGGTGACCGGATGCCGTGGGGCAACCCGGCGATCGGTATCCGGAACCCGATCGCGCCGCCATTGGTCATCGTCAAGGATCCCGACGGCGGGGTGCGGACCGATTTCCACCTGGGTGCGCCCTACGAGGGCCCGCCGGGTCACGTGCACGGCGGGATGGTGGCGATGGTGCTCGATCATGTGCTGGGCGAGGTGGCTGCCAGCGACTCGGATCGCCCGAGGTTCACCGGCACCCTGACCATCCGTTACCTGCGCGCCACGCCGCTGGGCGATCTGCACGCCGAAGGGCGGATCACGCGCACCGACGGGATCAAAGCCTTTGCCTCCGGCCATGTTTCCGACGCCCAGGGAATCACCGCCGAGGCTGAAGGGGTGTTCATCCTGCCGAAATGGGCGCGGGGCTAGCGCGCGTCATCCGCGGGTTCCACCCGATCGATCGCGATGTCCTGCAGGCTGCGGGTGATCGTGGTCAGTTCGCCGATCAGAATGCGCGCAGCGCCGTTGTCGGCGGACAGCGTCGAGGCCACGTTGTGCACCCGCCGCAGGGCTGTCGACAGTTCAGCGGTGTCCAGGCTCCAGGGCACCGCGGGGCTCGGTGGCGCGCCGCGCAGGGCCTCCACGTAGTCGTCCACCGCAGCGATGAACTCGCTGTGGAGGGCCGACGAGGGGTGCGTCGGCAGGCTGTTCTCCAGCGTGGTGCAGGCGCTGGTCACCGAATTCAGCGCGGCGCGGTAGGTCCGCAGCCAGCGCCGCAGGACCGGAGGTTCCAGGCTGGTGGCGCCCCACGCGGCCTCGAATGCCGCGCGGGCCCGGAAGGCCCGCTGCCAGGCCGCCGACAGGATCTCGGCCGGGTGGTCGATTTCGTGTACGAATGCCTTGATCACGAGTGCGGCGTAGTCGATCTCGGTCATCAGCAGTTCCCCGGCGCGTTGGCGCAACCGGATGAGGGCGTGGTCGGGCAGTGCCACGTGGGCCATTACGGCCAGGGTGCCGCCGATCATCACGGCGAACAGTCGGTCGGTGTTGCCCGACCAGGGCGCGGACGCGCTCACCCCGACCGCGAACATGACGATCGCGCCCACCGTCGCGCCGACCGCGAGATAGCCGAACTGCGCGACACCGTAGGCCAGTCCGACGAACGCCAGCGCGCAGATCGTCGAACCGATCGGCCCGGGTTGCCACATGAGCGTGAGGATCGAGGCGACGACGATGCCGACGCCGAGGCCGGCCATCCGTCCGGCGCACCGCGTGTAGGTGTGCGCCGTTTCCGGCCGCAGCACCACCACGACCGTCAGGGGCATCCAGTAGCCGTGCTCCAGCCCGCCGTAGCGGGCTGCTGCCACCGCCAGCGCGGTGGTCACCGACAGCCGGATGGCGTGCCGCAGGATCGGCGAGGTCCAGGTCAGGTGCGATCGGACCACGGACGGTGCCGAGGCCAGCGAGCCGATCAGGTCGGGCCGGTGCAGCTGGCCGAACCTCAGCACCGCGGCCTCCCGCAGCTGTTCGCAGAAGCGTTGTGCCAGCGCCGCTTCGGGTCCGGTCACGGCGGAAGTGGCGGTGTGAACCCGCACCAGGGCGTGCTCGGCGTCGCGGCGCGCGGTGTGACCGTGGTCGGCGATCGCGTCGAGCAGCACCGCTGCGGCGGTCAGCAGCTGGGGTAGGCCCGTGCCGCCCTGGTTCTCGACGTCGGTCGAGCTGTCACGGTCAGCGGTGGAGCGCAGGGACGCCAAGGTGCCGGCGAGACGCTCGGGGAGGCGATATCCGCCGTGATAGGCACGTGGCCGCTGGCTCACCTGACTGTCGGCGAACACCTCACGTAGCCACGTCAGCGGGGCGTCGTCGACTGTCGCTGTGCAGTCGGCGGCGACGTTGCGGGCGTCACCGGCCAACGACTGGTAGGCCCGGGTGAGTCCGTCGCGCTGGGCGCGCCAGCGTCGCGGTGGCCACACGGCGATCAGCGCCGCCTGGACCACTCCGGCGACGATGACCAGGGCGGGCGCCAGCAGTGACTGGCCCACCGTCGGTGCGACCGGCGGCGCCAGTACCAGCAGCGCGCTGGCCGCTGAGGCCACCAGGCCGGCGTTGGCACCCAGCGACCACTGCATGCCCGCGGCGAAGCACCACAGGGCCACCACGCCGATGAAGATGGGGCTGTGCCCACCGGCGAGGGTGCCGAGCAGCACTGCGATGGCCAGTTCCACGGAGCCGGTCACCACCAGTGGCACCCGGCCGCCGGGACTGCGCTGCAGCGCGATCGCACCGGCGATCACGCCGCCGCCCAGTGTCCACATCGCTGTCGCACCAGAACCCAACGCCAGGGCGAGCGCAGTCACCGCCAGAACGCCGATCAGGCTTCGGGCCACCGCACCGGCGTCGGGGGTGTTGAGCCGGAGCGCGTCGGCTGCCTGCCCACCTGTGTGCACCGCACCATTCTCACTCGCAACCCGCCGCCGGTGGTACAACCGCCCACGCGTGGCGCGGATCGGTTCGCCGGTAGGTTCTCCCTTCGTGGAGAAAGTCATCGTTCTGCTACGTGCCCCGCATTCGGATCAGCAGTGGTGTCAGCGGCTGCGCACAAGTGTCGCCGACGAACTGCTGGCGCTCGGGCTGCCCGGCCTGACCATCAATGTCCGGGACGACGCGGTGCGGGAGTCGTTGATGACGCTGACGACGTTGGATCCTCCGGTGGTGGCGGTGGTCAGTCTGTGGGCCCGCCAGTACTACGGCGAACAGGTTTCGCGGGCGTTGGAAGTGCTTGCTGCCGAATGTGATTCGCTCGCGGCCTATCTGGTGACCGAATCGGTCCCGATGTGCGCGCCGGCGACCGGGGTGGGCGAGCGGACCGATGGTCTGGCCAATATCGCGCTGCTGCGCCGGCCCGTCGACCTCGATGAGGCCACCTGGCTACACCGCTGGCACCGCAACCACACCTCGGTGGCCATCGAAACCCAGGACACCTTCGGCTACACCCAGAACACCGTGGTGCGTGCGCTCACCGAGGACGCCCCGGCGATCGACGGCATCGTGGAGGAATTGTTCCGCCAGCAGGCGGTGTCGGATCTGCACGCGTTCTTCGGTGCTGCCGACGACGACGATCTGGCCGATCGCATGCGCAAGATGGTGGCCAGCACCGACGCCTTCGGCGCCAGCGCCAACATCGACACCGTGCCGACCAGCCGGTATGTCTACTCCAGCCCGTTCGCCGGCCCGCCGGTAGACCCGGGCGACGAGAGTGGAACGTGTTCTAGTTAGGCTGCAGCGGTCACGGCGCGAACTCGAGGAGTGAGAGATGACCCTGCTGATCGAGGACAACAACCGGGTTCGCACGTTGACCCTCAACCGCCCCGACGCGCTCAACGCGTTCAACGAGGCGCTGTACGACGAGACGACGGTCGCCCTACGGGCGGCCGCCGAGGATCCCGACGTCGCAGTGGTGTTGCTGACGGGTGCCGGCCGGGGGTTCAGCGCGGGCAACGACCTCGTCGAGATGCAGGCCCGTATCACCAACCCGGAATCCACCCCCGGTGAGCACGGGTTCTACGGAATGCTCGACGTGCTCGCGGATTTCCCGAAGCCGTTGATCTGTGCGGTCAACGGGGTCGGCGTGGGTATCGGCGCCACCATCCTCGGGTTCGCCGACCTGGCGTTCATGTCGTCCTCGGCGCGACTGAAGTGTCCGTTCACCAGCCTGGGCGTGGCGCCCGAGGCGGCCTCGTCGTATCTGATGCCACGGCTGCTCGGCAGGCAGAACGCCGCGTGGCTGCTGATGTCCTCGGAGTGGGTGAGCGCGGCCGAGGCCCGCGAAATGGGTCTGGTGTGGAAGGTCTGCGAGCCCGACACGCTGCTGACCGAGGCCAGGGGATACGCAGAAATCCTTGCGGCCAAGCCGATTTCCAGTTTGATCGCTGTCAAACAAGCCATGATGGCGCCGATCCGCGACCAGATCTCGGCGGCCGTGGAGCGGGAGAAGGCACTGTTCGTCGAACTGGTGGGCGCGGCGGCCAACGTCGACGCGCTGGCTCAGTTCGCCGATCGCAAGCGCTAGCGGGTGGCCCGCGACGGGCAGCCGTTGAATGGGGTGGGGCACCCCTCGGCCGCCTGATGGGCGGCGATGATGGCGCGGATGGTGCGCCGGCACCGTCCGCAGTCGGCGCCGGCGCCGCAGGCCTCGGCCACTTCCTTGGATGTGGTGGCGCCGGACTCCACGATCTCGTTGACAACCTGACTGGTCGCTCCGGTGCAGAGGCAGACGAACATCAGTCGTCCTGTCCGTCGACGTCCATGATGTACGCCAACTTGCCCACGAACAGGCTGGGGTATGCCCCGAATCCGGCCGTCGTCATCCACTCGGCGGCGGCGTCCGGGTGGTCGATCCACTGTCGTGCGCTGACCTCGTCGGAGACCTCCTGCAGGATCATCACTTCCTGGCCGTCGTCGAGCGCCTGATAGACCCAGATCTTGCGGATGCCGCCCTGCTCGAAGCGCTCCAGACCGTCGTGCACCTTGCGCATCAAGGTGGGAACGTCGTCGACGGTGGCCACCGCTCCGACGATCACGCCCGCCACGTGCCCCTCCGGGGACGGCTCGGTCAGGTCGATCTTCTCGACCACTTCGCCGCCGAATATCGGCGGAATATCTTCGACGCCGGAAATATCGAACCACTCGAAAATTGCGGGCGAACGCAGGACATCGCGGATGGACCGGGCATGGCGAATGCCTATTGTCACCAATACCCGGCCCGGTTCCCAAATTGATTTGTAGAGCACCACGTGATGAGCGCCGATAGACAACAGTCCTGAGCGATGTTTCCTCATCCATTTCCACATTTGTTCGACATCGTCGACGCGGAAATCGCAGGACAGAATGAGCGAGTGCAAGTCGTACTCACTCATTTCTTACCGGCCTTTCTTTCGTGGTGTCCCAAGAGATTAGCGCAGTCTAACCTTAGTTAGGACAGCCAGTCCACTCTTCGTGGCCACGCCTCGGTCCCACTGCCGCCGAGGGTCGGGCAATGTCGCACGAACACGCCGAATTGGGTGTTAATCATTGCGTCACGCCAGGCTTTCTGGACTAGATTGGATGTGCACGGCAGACGGCAACACTTGACCAGCCCTCAAGGTGCTTAGGAGCGACGATGCAAGGCGATCCCGATGTTCTGAAATTGCTCAACGAGCAATTGACGAGCGAACTCACTGCAATTAACCAATATTTCCTGCATTCGAAGATGCAAGATAATTGGGGATTTACCGAATTGGCGGAACACACCCGCGCCGAGTCCTTCGAAGAGATGCGGCACGCGGAGACCATCACCGACCGAATCCTGCTTCTGGACGGTCTGCCCAACTATCAGCGGCTGTTTTCGCTGCGCGTGGGTCAGACGCTTCGGGAACAGTTCGAGGCCGATCTGGCGATCGAGTACGAGGTGGTCGCTCGGCTGCGTCCGGGGATAATCATGTGCCGCGAAAAAGAGGACGCGACCTCGGCGCGGATCCTGGAAACCATCTTGGGTGACGAGGAAGGTCACATCGACTACCTCGAGACCCAGCTGGAGCTGATGGAGAAGTTGGGCGACGCGCTCTATGCAGCGCAGTGCGTCTCCCGCCCGCCGCAATAGCTTCGGCGTTTCGGTTCAAGCCGCCCTGGGTAGCCGGTCAGCCGCCGGTTGCCTGGGGCGGCTTTGTCCGTGCTGTAACTTTCATAGGCTATCTAACGATATCGCTGGTGAACCGGCAGGCCGGCGAAAGGAAGTTATGACCAGCCCGACAACGACAACCGCCGAGCAACCCGCCGGCGGTCCGATCCTGAGCGTGCGCAGACGCAACCTGGTGTTCGTCGCGGTCCTGCTCGGAATGCTGTTGGCCTCCCTCAACCAGACCATCGTCGCCACCGCGCTTCCCACGGTCGTGGCAGACCTGGGCGGTGCCGGTCATCAGGCATGGGTCGTGACCAGCTACCTGCTGGCCTCCACCGTCGTCACCGCCGTTGTCGGGAAGGTCGGCGACATCTTCGGCCGGAAAGTGGTGTACCAGGGCGCGGTCCTGTGCTTCCTCGCCGGATCGGTCCTCAGCGGCCTGTCGGGATCGATGGCCATGTTGGTCGCGGCGCGGGCGCTGCAGGGGATCGGCGGCGGCGCGATCATGGTGACATCCTCGGCGCTGATCGCCGAGGTCATCCCGCTCCGGGACCGCGGGCGGTATCAGGGTGCGCTCGGCGCCGTATTCGGCGTCACCACCGTTGCCGGCCCGCTGTTGGGCGGTTTCGTCACCGATCATCTCGGCTGGCGGTGGGCCTTCTGGCTGAGCATCCCGGTCGGCGTCGTGGTCCTGATCGTCGCGGCCGCCACGATCCCGGCAATGGCCTCCCGTGGCCCGCGCCCGCTGATCGACTATGCCGGAATCGTGTGGGTCGGGATCGGGGCCTCCGGTCTCACGCTGGCCACCAGCCTGGGCGGCGAACTGGCCTGGACCTCGCCGGCCATCATCGGATTGGTCGTCGGGTCCGTCCTGGCGCTGGCGATGTTCGTCCGGGCCGAAACCCGGGCGGCAGAACCGATTCTGCCGATGCGCCTGTTCCGAAATCCGGTGTTCACCACGTGTTGCGTGCTGTCGCTGGTCGTCGGCTTCGCCATGCTGGGTGCCTTGACGTTCATGCCCACTTTCATGCAGTTCGTCGACGGCGTATCGCCGTCCGAATCCGGCCTGCGCACCATGCCGATGGTCATCGGGCTGCTGATCACCTCAACCGTCAGCGGCAGCCTGGTGGGCCGCACCGGCCGGTACAAGATCTACCCGATCGCCGGTACCGCGATCATGCTCGTCGGGTTCGTCCTGCTGTCGCGCATGAACGCCGCGACCCCGATTCCGCTGCAATCGCTGTATCTGCTCATCCTGGGCGCCGGTATCGGCATGTGCATGCAGGTGCTCGTTCTCATCGTGCAGAACACGTCGGACTTCAGCGATCTGGGCGTGGCGACGTCGGGGGTCACGTTCTTCCGGACCATCGGCAGTTCCTTCGGTGCCGCGATCTTCGGGTCGTTGTTCGTCGGCTTCCTGTCGGATCGCCTGCCCGGTGCCCTCGCCGCCAGCGGCGCGCCATCGGTGGCGGGGGCATCTCCGGCGGCGCTGCACGAACTACCGCCCGAGGTCGCCGCCCCGATCGTCGACGCCTATGCGGATGCGCTGGACCTGGTGTTCCTTTGCGCCGCGCCGGTGGCGCTGATCGGCCTGATCGTCGCGCTGTTCCTCAAGGAGGTGCCACTCCTCGAGTCGGAGGCGACGATGGCGGGCGATCTCGGCGAAGGCTTCGGCATGCCGAGCTCGGAATCGGCGGACCAGGTGCTCGAGACCGTGGTCAGCCGGCTGATGCGCAGTTCACCCGAGATCCGGCTGCGGAACGTTGCGGGCGGGTCGGGGTGCGAGCTCGATGTCGCGGGGCTGTGGGCGCTACTCAAGATCTACCGGCACAGCCAGATATTCGGCGCGGCTCGCCTGACCGAGATCGCCGACCGCCTGGTCGTGCCCTTCGAAGTGCTCGAGCCGACCTTCAACCGGTTGGTGCAGGACGGGTATGTGTTGCGCACCGGGGACAACCTGTGGCTGACCCAGAGCGGGGTGCGGCAGGTCGACGGCGTCTCGGCCGCACTGGTGGAACGGATCGTCGACAAACTGGGCGATTCGTCGTCGTTCGAGGGCCGCCCGGACCGGGCCCAGGTGGAGGCCGCGCTGGAGCGCATCGCGCACCGGGTCGTGGTGCAGCGGGACTGGGGAGACGACGACCGTGCCACGGAGCTGACCGGCTCGGGAACCAAAAACTAGAACTTGTTCCAGAACTGCCGAATATTGCGTACGATTCGGCCCATGAGCCGTATCGGAGAATTTCCCGACGACGACGTGGCCGGCTGGATCTTGAAGTCGCCCGAGATCGGCACCGCGATGGCCAACTTCACCAACGCGGTGTACACCAAGGGCCGGCTGCCCCTGCGGGTGCGGGAGCTCGCTCGGATGGTGATCGCGCTCGACAACGAGTGCGTGGTGTGCCAGAACACCCGCGACTCCGACGGCGCCGCGGCCGGAGTGGACGAGGATCTCTACGATCACGCCGCCGAGTGGCGGACCTGGCCTGGCTACAGCGCGCAGGAGCGGATCGCCGCCGAGTTCGCCGCGCGCTTCGCGAGCGATCACACCGGACTGCGCGATGACGAGGACTTCTGGGAGCGCGCGCGTGAGCAGTTCGACGCCGAACTGCTCACCGACCTGGCGCTGTCGTGCGCGATGTGGCTCGGAATGGGCCGGATGCTGCGGACTCTCGACATCGGCCAAACCTGCAAGATCACGCTGTAGCCTGCGGAGCCATGATCGGAAGCCTTCGCTCTATCGTGCTCGACTGCCGGGATCCTCGTGCGCTGGCCGCCTTCTACGCCGAGGTGCTCGGCGGTGACGTGGCCGCCGAGGACGACACGTGGGTGGTCGTCACAGACCCGGCGGGCCGACGGCTCGCCTGCCAGTACTCGCCGCAGCACGAGCCGCCGTTATTTCCCGATCCGCGGGGGTCACAGCAGATTCACCTCGACATCCAGGTCGACGACCCGGATGAGGCCCAACGTCAGGTGCTGGCGCTGGGGGCGACCCGGGTCACCGATGCCGTCGGTGAGACCTTGTTCCGGGTGTTCCGTGACCCGGCCGGCCACCCGTTCTGTCTGGTGTGGGGTATCGACTGAGCGGCTGAGCCGTCAGACCAGCGCGGTGGCGTCGAACACCCACGACATGTCGGCCGTGGCGAAGTTCTCCAGCCAGTCCGGCGGGGCGTGGTTGGCCAGGGCACTCATGTCCCAGTAGTCCTTCCACAGCGTCACCTTGCCGTTCTCGACCCGGTGCACGGTGACGAACTTGAGCACGGCGGATTCACCTGTCGCCCAATGCCATTCCTCGTGGTGTTCGTACATGGCATCACGACCGTTGTCGACCAGCAGGCCGGGGAAGTTCTCGTAGGAGGCCAGCGGTTCGAGACCGATCTTGAGCCGCTTGACGATGTCTTCGGGGCCCCTGGCGGCCGCGGCCGGGCCCACCGGCATGTCCAGGTAGATGCAGTCGTCCGACAGGTACGTCTTGAGAAGTTCCCAATCGCGTTCCGACAGCGCCTTCCACATGCCGTGGACGGTTTCTTCGATCGAGACGTCTTCAACGGGCACTGGTCAACTTCCCATCCTCGGCGGAGATCGACGGGACGCGTTGTGCGGCCCGCAGGAACTGGCCGGTGCGCCGATGTCCCACCAGGTCGGTCAGCGCACCGTCGGCGAACACGGTGCGTCCGCCTACGAGCACCGCGGTGACGGTGTCGTCGTTGCGGTTCACCATGCGGGACAACCCGCCGTAATGGTCGACGGTCTCCTCGGCGTAGGCATCGAGGGAGTCGTCGAGGCGCTCCGGGTCGATGACGACGACGTCGGCGCGGTCCCCGATGCGCAGATGGCCGGCGTCGATCCGGTACCAGTCGGCGAGTTCACCGGTGAGCCGGTGCACGGCCCGCTCGATCGACATGAACGGCGTACCGGACCGCTCGGCGTCGCGGACGTGGCGCAGCAGGCGCAGCCCCATGTTGTAGAAGGCCATGTTCCGCAGGTGGGCACCGGCATCGGAGAAGCCGAGCTGGATACCCGGATCGCGAGCCAGCTTCTTGAGCACCTCGGGACGGTGGTTGGAGATAGTGGTCCGCCAGCGGATCGCGGAGCCGTGTTCGAGCACCAGGTCCAGGAAGGCATCGACCGGATGCAGCTCGCCCCGCTCCTGACCGACCTGGCCGAAGGTCTTGCCCACCACGGATTCGTCAGGGCAGGCGACGATATCGGCGTCGAAGAAGTCCCGGTGCCAGACCCGCACGCCGAACTTGCTGTCGTAGTCCTGGCGGAACTTACGGCGGTAGGACTCGTCACGCAGCAGTTCGTTGCGCTCGACCTCGTCACGCAGATGTAGAGCCGCTGCGCCGGAACCGAATTCCTCGAACACCACCAGGTCGATACCGTCGGCGTACACCTCGAACGGCACCGGCAGATGCTGCCAGCGGAAGTCCCCGCCGAGCGCGTTCGCCGCCTTGGCCAGCGGTCCCATCATCCAGATCGCATACGGGTTGGCCTTGATGTCGGCAGCCGAGAGCAGGCTGGTCTTCAGCTGCTTGCGGAACAACCCGAGGGACTGGGCCACCTGCGAGGCCAGGTTGAGGGGATTCTGGATGTCGGGGCCGGACTGCAGTACCCGGCCCGCGCGCCGCAGCATCGCCTTGAGCCGGCGGAGCTCCCGGGGCTTGGCGTAGGTGGACGGCAGGGTGCGGGATCGGCAGGTCTCACCGTCGATCTTGTCGAAAAGCAATTGCTGTGAGGACATCCCGACGAAGCCGGCGTCGAGGGCCTCTTTGAGCATCTGCTCCATGCGGGCCTGTTCGGCGGCCGTCGGCCGCTGGTCCTTGCGGGTCGCGCGGTCGAGTCCCATCACCGCGGTCCGCATATCGGAGTGCCCGATGAAGGCGGCAAGGTTGGGGCCCAGTGGCAGCGATTCGAGTGCCGATACGTATTCGTCGCAGTTGGACCACGTCTTGTTGTCGTCGACGGCCGCGATCACGTGGCTGCGTGGGATCGCCTCGACACGGCCGAACAAGTCACCCGCGTCGACACCGCCGACATGCACGGTCGACAGCGAGCACGATCCGAGCATCGCTGTCGTCACGCCATGGCGCAGTGACTCCGACAGCGACGGGCCGTTCAGAACCTCGACGTCATAGTGGGTGTGGATATCCAGCATTCCGGGCACCACCCACTTGCCGGTGGCATCGATGACCTGAGGGCAGTCCGTCTCGTCGAGACGGTCGGGGGAGATGGCGACCACGTGCCCGTCACGAATTCCGATGTTGCGCACCGCGGACGGGGCACCGGTGCCGTCGAACCAGCGGCCGTTGCGAATGATCGTGTCGAAGCTCACTCAGACATAGAACCGTCCCGGTAGTGGCAGTGTCAATGAAAATGGTGAACAGATTTGAGAAAATGTCTACTGAAGGCCGAGGGAGTGGGCTGAGCTGGGATTACAGCGGGGCCCAGGCGTCCGGAAGGCGCCCGTCGACGTCGGTGAACCCGTAGTGGCGCGCCAGCGCGGCCGAGCTGACGGAATGCTGGTTCCACTGCGCCCGGTGCGGGTCGGCGGCCAGCGCGGCGATACCGCGCCCGACGAAGCGGGGGGACTCGGATTCGGCGAATCCCGGCGGCGCGGCCGGATAGCCGTCGGTGCGGGCCAGGTCGAGGGCGCATCGCCAGTTGGCCTCGGTGACGCCGTAGTTGTCGAGCATCATCTCTGAGCGCAGCCAGCCCGGAGTGGCCGCGACGGCGGTGGCGCCGAACGCGGCGAGTTCGTGCCCGTGGCTGAACGCCAGCCGGTTCACCGCATTCTTGACCAGGTCGTAGAACACCGAGAGCCGGGGGTTCTCGGCATTGAATTCGGTTGTGCCATCGGTGATCTCGACCAGCAGGCCGCCGGGGCGATCGGCGAGCAGCGGCAGCAGGCAGTGCGACGTGATCAGGTGCGTGTCCAGTCCGAGGCGCAGCATCCGTAACCCGTCGTCCAGGTCGTGCTGCCACATCGGCCGCCCCCAGGTGTCCGGCGGTCCCTTGAGCACCTCGGCTCCCCAGATGTCGTTGACGAGGATGTCGATGTGCCCGTAGTCGGCCTTCAGGCGCCCGGCCAGTCTGCGTACCTGCGTCACGTCGAGGTGGTCGACCTGTACGGCGAGGCCGGATCCGCCCAGTTCCGTTACCAATTCGGCAGTTTCCTCGATGGTTTCGGGCCGGTCGTAGTCGGAGAGGCGGCTTCCGCATCTACTGCTGCGGCCGGTGCACACGACGGTTGCACCGACCTCACCCAGCGCCGCGGCGATGCCCCGACCCGCGCCGCGGGTTGCCCCGGCAACGACGGCGATGTGTCCCCGCAGCGCCTCGGGGTCGGGTGTCCAGGCCATCCGATGAGTATCCCGCCGCGCGCAGTTCTATAGCTGCGGTTCGGCATTTCAGCGCATACTGGCTGAGGTGACTCCGCTGCAGCGTTACATCGCCGAGGAAATCGCGACCGATCACCTCGACGGGCTGTTGTCGCGTCGTGAGGCATTGCGCCGGCTCGGACTGTTGGGAATAGGGGCCGCCGCGGCGGCCGCTCTGATCGCCGCCTGCGGTGAGGCGAAGCAATCGGCCCCCGGCGCAACATCCACCGCAACACCCAGTGCCGCACCGGGATCGACGCCGAAAGCCGGCCCGCCGCCGGGCACCGAAGGCGCGCTGCCCACCGACGAGGTCAGTTGGGCCGGCCCCGGCGGGGAGTTGCGGGGCGCCTGGGCCGCCGCGCCAGAACCCAGGGGCGCGGTGCTGGTGATCCACGAGAACAAGGGGCTCACCGACCACATCCGCTCGGTGGCCGGAAGGTTCGCCGGTATCGGGTATTCGGCGCTGGCGATCGACCTGCTCTCGGCGCAGGGCGGCACCGGGGCCTTCGCCGACCCTGCCGATGCCACCGCCGCGTTGAGCAGGATCGAACCGCAGGAGTTCATCGCAGATCTGGCGTCGGGCATCGAAGAGGTGCAACGCCGCGCCCCCGGCCGCAAGGTCGCCGCTGTCGGTTTCTGCATGGGCGGCGGGCTGGTCTGGCGGCTCCTGGCCGCGGGTACTCCTGCGCTGGCCGCCGCGGTGCCGTTCTACGGCCCAGCTCCCGACGATCCGGATTTCAGTGGTTCCCGCAACGCCGCGGTGCTCGCGTTCTACGGCGCCCTGGATCAGCGGGTGAACGCAGGTGAACCGACGATACGTGCGGCGTTGGAGCGCGCCGGAATGGTGCACGACCTGATCACCGAACCTGACGCCAATCACGCCTTCTTCAACGACACCGGCGATCGCTACAACCCGGCGGCCGCCGCCGAAGCCTGGCGCCGAATCCAGGAGTGGTTCGCGACGCATCTCGCCTGAGCCCGTCGGCGGCCTTGTTCAGCGGCTGTTCAGGCGTCGGTCGCGGCGTTGTGGTTGACCGCACACGCGGGCCGGTTCTCATCGTGACATGCGGGTTGTCCAGGTTGCGAACTTCTACGGCCCGCGATCTGGCGGGCTGCGTACCGCGGTCGACCGCCTCGGCGCGGAGTATGTCGCGCTGGGCCATGAGGTGTATCTCATCGTGCCGGGTGCACACCCGCAGCGGCATGTCCTTGCCAGCGGCGTCGTGCGGATTTCCTTGCCTGCCAGGCTGATCCCGTTCACGGGCGGCTACCGCGCGGTGCTGCCGCGGCCGGTGACCGCGTTGCTGCAGCAGCTCGGTCCGGACGCGATCGAAGTATCGGACCGGTTGACCCTGCGGTCGCTGGGGCCGTGGGGCCGCAGACACGGTGTGGCCACCGTGATGATCTCCCACGAACGCCTGGACCGGTTGGTCGGTCAGGTGCTGCCGCGATCGGCGGCGGTCATGGTCGCAGACTTCGCCAACCGCCGCACTGCGGCGAATTACGACGCGGTCGTGTGCACGACAGGTTTCGCGCGGGAGGAATTCGACCGGATCGGTGCGGACAATGTGGCGACCGTGCCGCTCGGCGTGGACCTCGAGCAGTTCCACCCGAGGCGCCGGTGTGCCGAGATGCGTAGCCGCTGGGCTGCGCCGCAGCAGACCCTCCTGGTGCACTGCGGCAGGTTGTCAGTGGAGAAACACGCTCACCGAAGTATCGATACCGTGGCCGCACTGCGTGATTCGGGCCTAGATGCCCAAATGGTGGTGGTGGGGGAAGGGCCGTTGCGGGCTCGCCTCGAGAGGCAGGCCAACGGGCTACCGGTGGCCTTCACCGGGTACATCGGTTGCCGCGACACCGTGGCGACCATCCTGGCCTCGGCAGATGTCGCACTGGCGCCCGGGCCGCACGAGACCTTCGGCCTGGCGGCGCTGGAGGCGCTGGCGTGCGGAACTCCGGCGGTGGTGTCCCGGACGTCGGCACTTGCCGAGATCCTCACCTGCGACAGCGGAGCGACTGCCGACAACGACGCCCACGCCATCGCGCAGGCCGTCACCTCGGTGATCGGCCGGCCCGAACCGATGCGGCGCAGCAGTGCCCGTCAGCGTGCCGAACAGTTCACCTGGCCGCGGTCGGCGGCCGGAATGCTCGACGCACTGGGAGCCGGGTAACAAGGCGGGTTTTGCGCACGCTGACGCCAGACCTGGTGTCCGGGCCCGGCCCGACCCTATGTTCCGCGGGTCAGATTTACGCGCACGCTGCCTGAAGGACGGTCGAGCATGTCCGAAACCACCACAGCCCCAGAATCGTTGGGCGACCCGCCGCCGGTAGCCGGCCGCCAGTTGCGCGGCAACCTTTCAGTGGCCTCGATCGTTTTCATGGTGGTGGCCGCGGCCGCGCCACTGGGTGTGATCGGCGGGGTGGTGCCGCTGGGCATCGCCTCGGGCAACGGAGCCGGATTCCCCGCCACGTTCATCGCCGCCACGCTGGTGCTGTTGTTGTTCGCGGTGGGCTTCACCGCGATGACCCCTTACGTCGATGACGCGGGCGCCTTCTTCTCCTATGTTCGTCAATCGCTCGGACTGCCCGCCGGCATCGGTATCGCGTTCGTGGCGCTGGTGAGCTACGTGGCGCTGGAGGCGGGCGTGTACGGCCTGCTCGGCCCGGCGGGGGCGAGTGTGGTCGAGCTGGCCGGCGGGCCGATTGTGCCGTGGTGGGTGTTCGCCGTCGCAGGTTTTGCGGTCACGACGTACCTCGGGTACCGCAACATCGAGCTGTCCAGCCGCCTGCTCGGCGTGTTGTTGACCGCCGAGATCGCGATCGTGCTGGTACTCGACCTGGTGATCGTGGCCAACGGCGGTGAGCATGGCCTGTCTGCGGGCATCGTGAATCCGAGTGCGGTCTTCTCCGGCTCACTGGGCATCGGGTTGCTGTTCGCGATCATCAGCTACGTCGGATTCGAGGCGACCGCGATCTTCCGCGACGAGGCCCGCACTCCGGAGCGCACGATTCCGCGGGCCACCTATCTGGCGCTGATCCTGATCGGGGTGTTCTACGCGGTCACCAGCTGGGCGTTGATCTCGGGCTGGGGCGATGAGCAGGCCGTCGCCCGTGCCACCGACTCGGGCTCTACGTTCCTCGGCGACACTGCGCACCGCTACATCGGCGCGGCGGGCGCCGACATCATCACGGTGTTGTACTTCACCAGTCTGTTCGCCTGCATCCTGGCCTTCCACAACGTGGCCTCGCGATACGTGTTCGCGCTGTCGCAGCGCGACGTGTTGCCCGCGCGGCTGAGCCGGCCGCACGAGCGGCACGGCTCGCCGCACCGGGCCTCGCTGTGGATCTCGGGAGTCGTGGCGCTCAGCGTGCTCCTGGCAGTGGTGTTCGGGCTCGACCCGGCCGCCCAGTTCTACACCTGGTTCGCCGGGGCGACGACGGTCGGCGTGGTGCTCCTGATGATCGCCACCAGTGTCGCGGTTCTCGTCTATTTCGGGTCCGACCGGCATGGCCATTCGCTGTGGCGGGTGCGGGTCGCACCGGCGTTGGGTCTCGCGGGCCTGTTGGGTGCACTGGTTCTGATCCTGACCAACCTCAGCGACCTGGTGGGCGGTTCCAGCGTTTTGGCGTGGACCATCCTCGGTGTGCTCGTAGCCGCGTTCGCGGCCGGTGTGGTCGTGGGTCGCCGGGTCGGCTGAAACCGCACATCACACCCCGGCGGGGCCGATAATTGTCTGCGGTCTCAGGACGATTCCCAGGGGGTCCCGGATGTATCGAGTTGCAGTGTTGGCCGTATCGCTGTTCCTGGTCGCGGGAACGGTAGTTGCCTGCGGGCAAGCCAATTCGCCGGCCGGCCACAGCCAGCACTCCGGGACTGCCACCACCGGCCCGGGTAAACAAGTTCCGACCGGCCCCGTCATCGCGATCGAGGGGATGGGATTCAGCGCACTGGGCCCCGTGGCGCCGGGAACCGCGATCACGATCGTCAACAAGGACGAGGTCGAGCATTCGGTGACATCGCGGACCAAGGGACTGTTCGACGTCCACGTCGACGGCAAGGGACAGGCGACGTTGACGGCCCCGCAGGAGCCGGGGGAGTACGCGTTCTACTGCCTCTATCACCCCGCGATGCTGGGCACCCTGACCGTCAAGTAGACGCTGCGCGGGTGGACCAGGCCACCGGCATGCGCTTGATGCCGTGGATGAACGGCGACAGCAGCCGGTCAGGTTCCTCGGTCACCACGATGTCGGGCAACTGCCGGTGCAGTTCGGAGAACGCGACGGTGATCTCACGGCGCGCCAGGTTTGCCCCGAGGCAGAAATGCGCGCCGCCGCCACCGAATCCGAGGTGGGGGTTGGGGTGTCGGGTGATGTCGAACATCCACGGATCGGCAAACTTTGACTCGTCCCGATTCGCCGATCCGTACCACAGCGTCACCTTTGCGCCGGCGGGCAGCGGTGTCCCGCCCAGCACGGTGTCCTGCGTGACCGTGCGGCGCATGTAGCTCACCGGCGACGCCCAGCGCACGATCTCCTCCACCGCGTCGGGGGCCAGTTCGTCATAGCGCGACCACCACTTCTGACGCTGGTCCGGGTAGCGGGTCAGGGCGAGCACACCGTGGCTGATGGCATTGCGGGTCGTTTCATTGCCCGCGACCACCAGCAGGATGAAGAACGAGGCCACCTCGGCCGAGGTCAGCCGTTCCCCGTCGACCTCGGCCTGAACCAGGCTGGTGGTCAGATCCTCGGTGGGCGCCGCACGCCGTTCGTCGGCAAGCGCGGTCGCGTAGGCGCCGATGTCCATCGCGACAGTCACGAACTCGTCGAAATCGGTGGTCAGGTCGGGGTCGCCGAATCCCAGGATCACGTTGGTCCAGTGGAAGATCCGTTGGTGGTCGTGCTCGGGGATCCCCATCATGTCGCAGATGACCTGCAGCGGTAATGGTCCGGCGAGTTCGGTGACCAGTTCGGCGGTGCCGTCGGGATTCCTGGCCACCATGTCACTGACCAGGCGTCGGGCCCGATCACGGACCGAATCCTCGATCCGCGCCACCACGCGCGGCGTGAACGCGCTGCGCACGATGTTGCGAAGCCTGGTGTGCCGCGGATCGTCCAACGCAATCATCGAGCCGAAATACTCTGCCAATTCCGGAGTTTGATCGCCAACGGTGATGCCGGACGCGGAGCTGAAGATCTCCGGATGGCGGCTGGCGTGGAACACGTCGTCGTACCTGGTCACCGCCCAGTGCCCGGCGCTCTCCGGTGAGCCGTCGAGAACGCAGGCACGGTGGAACGAGATCGGGTCGTCACGGCGCAGCACGCTGAATGCGCCGTCCCGGACGTCGTCGTCCTCACGCCAGAACTGCCAGGATCCGAGGTCGATCTCCGAGCGCGGCACGTCGCTGGGACGCGCCCCATTGATCCGCGGTGCGATACCCACCCCGCCAGAGTAGGGCCCCGCAGGGGCCGGAAAATGGGTAACGCTCGGATCGGCGGTGGCGATACCCCTCTGGGGTGCACGTTTCGCCGCTCGCAGCCAGGTGAGTCGCAAGGCGTTGCGGCGCCGGGCCATTGGGGGATGGCCTGCGCCGGGGTCACGACCGTAGGAGGTTCAGGGATGAAACTGACGAAGTTCGTGGCGGCTGCGTTGACAGTCGGTGCGTTCGGAATGGGCGTCACGGGGTTGGGGGCTCCGGTGGCGTCGGCGTCGCCCGCTGTGCCGGCTCCGCTCAAGCCGGGGCACGGCAACGACGACTGCTTCCCGTTCTGCAACGGCGGGCCGCCCGGCCATGACCGTGATTTCGATCGCGGCCGCGATTTCGACAACCGCGGGCACGATTTCGACAACCGTGGACATTGGGACGACAAGGGTCCCTGGTGGTCGAACAACCGGCACGACTGGTGGGACGACCGTAACGGCCCGCCGCCATGGGGCTGGGGCCCGCCGCCACCGTTCGAATGGCGGGGTGGGCCGCTGCCGCCGACCATCAACTACTGGGGCTACAACTTGAACCCTGTGTGGGACAACGGGTTCCGCCAGTGGGGTGTGTGGCTGTTCGGCGTCTGGGTACCGATCCTCGGGGTCGGCGTCCGCTGAGACCCCATCGGTAGTGGTCAGCCGCTCTCGCGGGTGGGGCCCTCGTCGCCGTCCTGATCGAAGTCATCCTGATCGTGACGGACGACGCGGACCCGCCCGTGGGGCAGGCATGCGGCGTAGCCGTGGTATTTCCCGTACAGCTCCCACGATGTCCGGCCTTCTTCGGGCCGGACATCGATCCGGTGGCCGTCGGAAAAGCTCAGGTGGAGGCTGCCGTTGTCCTCCCAGTCGGCGTGCGTGCACCGTTGACCGGCGAAATCGAACAGCGGCCGAACTTCATCGCGCAGTGACCGTGGGTCCAGCGACACCACTTCGGATGCGTCGGTATCGGTCGCCGGCAGTGTCAGTTCCAGTGGGACCGAGATGACGAGTTCGTTGTAGTCGTCGAGGTTGAGCACCAGGCCATCATGAAACGCGATCCGCTGGACCAAGCACCCTTGAATCCATTGTTCGCTCATTGTCTTACTCTGAACCGCCGGGCCGGCGGGCACAAGAGGCGGTTGCGCGGTGTTGGGTCGAATATGGATGACATGGGAAACGTCCGATGAAGGTGCGGTTCGGTGTCGGCGTCGGCGCCGACACGGCCCCAGGTGAACTGGGCGGCATCGTCGATCACCTGGAGAATTCCGGGATCGACTCACTGTGGTTCTCCGAACTGGTCTACACCCCGGCGGTGGATCCGTTCATCGGCATGGCCTACGCGCTGGCACGAACCCAGCGGTTGAAGGTCGGGACCTCGGTTGCCATCCTGCCCGGGCGCCATCCCGTGCTGGTGGCCAAACAACTGGCCTCGCTGGCAGCGCTGGCGCCCAAGCGAGTGCTGCCGGTATTCGGCCTGCATTCGGCCCTGCCTGCCGAGCGGGACATCTTCGTCGTGCCCGACCGCCGCCGGGCTGCCGTCTTCGACGAATCACTGCACCTGTTGCGATCGGCGCTGAACGGCCGTGACGTGTCGTTCGAGGGTGAGTACTTCACTGTCCGCTCCGCTCAGGTGCAGCCGGTACCGGCCAAACCGATCGACATCTGGCTGGGCGGCTCGGCCCCGGCGGCGTTGACCCGCATCGGTCGATTCGGCGACGGATGGCTGGGCAGCTTCCTCACGCCCGACGAGGCGGGGGCAGCGCGCCGGCGCATCGAGGCGGAGGCAGAGACTGCCGGCCGGGTCATCGAGCCTGACCACTACGGCATCAGCCTCGCGGTGGGGGACGGCGTGCTCTCGGCTGATCTGCTCGCCGCGGTGCGCCGGCGCAGGCCCGACGTCGACCCGACCGAACTGCTGGCCGCGGACTGGCCCGACCTGCACCGCCAGATCGACGGTTACCTGGCTGCCGGGCTGACCAAATTCGTGATCAGGGCGGCAGGCTCCACCGAGCGCGCCGCATTCCTGGACCGGTTCGCCGCCGAGTTGTTGCCCCGGCAGAACTGAGCTCGGTGAGGTTCCGCGTTGAACCCGGAAGTGTGGACTTCCGTGTTAGGGGGTATGCGCGGGCCGTGCGTGCGGCTGCGCCCTGAGCGAAGGAGACTGCCATGAGGATGCGACTCCGGTGGTTGCGCCAAACGGTGATAGCCGGGCCGGCCGGCGTGCTGTCGACGGTTGCGGTGGTGTTGGCGCTGGTTGCCGCACCGACCGCAGCTGCCGACGATCGGCTGCAATTCACCGGCACCACGTTGTCCGGCGCGCCCTTCAACGGGTCCGGCCTGGCCGGGCGGCCCGCGGTGCTGTGGTTCTGGACGCCGTGGTGCCCGTTCTGCAACGCCGAGGCGCCGTCGGTGAGCCAGGTTGCCGCAGCCAATCCACAGGTCAGTTTCGTCGGTGTGGCGGCACACTCCGATGTCGGGGCCATGCAGGGGTTCGTCGACAAATACCACCTCAATTTCCCCAACCTCAATGACGTCGACGGGTCGATCTGGGCTCGCTACAACGTCCCGTGGCAGCCGGCCTACGTCTTCTACCGTGCCGACGGGTCGTCCACGTTCGTCAACAACCCCACGTCGGCGATGCCGCAGCAGGAGCTGGCCGATCGGGTCGCGGCTCTGAAGAGCTAGTCGCCGGGCGTGTCAGACAACCTGGTGGGGTTGGCGTTCGGCGCCGGACTCGTCGCAGCACTCAATCCGTGCGGTTTCGCGCTGCTGCCCGGGTACCTTGCGCTGGCGGTGCGGGGCACCTCGCCGCGCGGGCCGCTCAGCGCGTTGGGACGAGCGCTCGTGGCCACCGCGGTGATGACTGCCGGATTCGTTGCGGTGTTCGGCACTTTCGGGCTGCTGACCGTGGCGGCCGCAAATACCGTGCAAACCTATCTTCCCTATGTCACCGTGGTCATCGGGATCGTCTTGGTCGCGCTGGGGGCCTGGCTACTGGCCGGCCGCCGGCTCGGGTTTCTGCTGCCCGACGCGGTGGCGGGCCGTGCCGGCTGGGCACCCACTGCGCGGCTCGGCTCGATGGCCGGCTACGGCGTCGGATACGCGCTGGCGTCACTGTCGTGCACCGTCGGGCCTTTCCTGGCGGTCACCGGTGCAACCCTGGAATCGCACACCGCGCTGCACCGGGTGGCGGTGTTCGGCGCGTACGCGGGGGGTTTCGCTCTCGTCGTCGGGGTGCTGGCCGTGGCTACGGCGCTGGCCGGCACCGTCGTGATCGACCGGTTGCGTCGCGTCGTCCCCTACATCAGCCGGATCAGCGGAGCCCTGTTGATCGCCGTCGGCGCCTATGTCGCCTACTACGGGTGGTATGAGATCCAATTGTTCGGCGCCGCAGGAAATCCCGATGATCCGGTGATCGCCGCCGCCGGTTACCTGCAGGGCACCCTGGCGGGGTGGGTGCACCGGCACGGCGCCTGGCCGTGGGTGCTCGCCCTTCTCGTCTTGGTGGCGCTCGGTGTGTGGCGGGTCAGATTCGCCGCCGGGCGTCCTTCCGTTCAGCGGTCGAAGTCGGACTCGTCGTCTGACGGCACCACTATCGCCTGATCGATGAGGTCGGCCTCGGTGGCCTCCACATCGGGTGAGATTCGCACCCGGCGCAGATCCGCCAACGCGTCGTCTTCGTCATCGACGCCGACCGGAATCAGCTGTTCGACGACATCGGCCTCAGGGGCGTCGTCGAATCCGTAGCCGTCGAAGCCCTCTTCATCCACCTGCGTCATGATTGCCCCTCTCACCGGCCGGCGTCGGCTCTCCATTCGATTGTGCACCACGGCGGCCCGGGTCGGGAGATTCATTGGTCGGCAACGGAACTGAGTGCCGCGCGAACACCTTCGGGAACGGGTCGCTTCGACCAGTCACCGGTCGAGACAACGACGTAGACGTTGCTGCCGCACACCCTGGGCTGCTCGTCGCCGGAGGCGTCGGTGCCCAGCACGGTGAAGCCCAGCGTGAAGCTGGTGGTGCCGATGCGCTCGCAGCGCACAACGACGCGCACCGGTTCCCGCCAGCGGACCGGCGCCCGAAAATCGATCTCGGTGTGCACCACCTGCATGTCGAGGCCGTCGGCGATCAGGTCGGCGTAGCTCACCCGAAGATGGTCGAACAGCCCGGTGCATGCCTCGTCGAACCAGGTGAGGTAGTGGCCGTTGAACACCACGCCCTGCTGGTCGATCTCGGCGTAACGCGGAACGATTCCGAAGCTGTACTGGGTCACGTGAGCACGGTAGCCGGGGTGCCGCAGCCCGGGCTTTCGCAGGGCCCGTCCGCGGGAGAGACTTGTGCCGTGAAGCTGGTGACTCTCGACGACATCGACGCCGCAGCCCGGCGGATCGCCCCCGACATCGTGCGGACCCCGCTGCTGGCCGCCGGGTGGGGAGACCCCGACCGTCCGTTGTGGCTCAAGCCCGAGAGCCTGCAACCGATCGGCGCATTCAAGATCCGCGGCGCGTTCAACGCGCTGGGCCGGCTCGAACCCGATGTACGGGCCAGGGGAGTGGTGGCTTACTCCAGCGGCAATCATGCGCAGGCGGTGGCGTATGCGGCTGCGGCCTTTCGCGTGGACGCCCACATCGTGATGCCCGAGGAGACGCCGACCGTGAAGGTACAGGCCACCAGGGACCGCGGGGCACAGGTCGTGTTGTGCGGGGCGGGTCAGCGTGAATCGGTTGCCGCCGAACTGGTCGAGCGCACCGGTGGTGTGCTGGTGCCACCCTTCGACCATCCCGACGTGATCGCCGGCCAGGGCACCATCGGGTTGGAGATCGCGCAGGATCTCCCCGACATCGCGACCGTACTGATCCCGATCAGCGGCGGCGGCCTGGCCTCGGGCGTCGGCACCGCCATTCGGGCGATGTGTCCGCGGGCCAAGATATTCGGTGTCGAGCCCGAACTCGCCGCGGACACCGCCGAGAGCCTGGCTGCCGGTCATCTGGTGGACTGGCCTGTGGCGCAACGCAACCGGACCATCGCCGACGGACTGCGCTCGACACCGTCAGAGCTGACATTCGCCCATCTGCGTCGGGTTATTGACGGTGTCATCACCGTGACCGAAGGTGAGATTCGTTCAGCGGTAAGACAACTGGCGCACCGCGCGCATCTCGTTGCCGAGCCCAGCGGGGCGGTGGCGCTGGCGGGCTACCACAAGTTGGCAACGCCACCCGGGCCCACCGTCGTGATCGTCTCCGGCGGCAACATCGAGCCACAGTTGCTGGCCGACATCCTCTCCGGCGATCAGTGAATGCCTTCCATCAGCCGGCTGATCCGTGGCGACATCAGTAGCACCACGACACCGGTGAGGATCGCCACCGCGCCGAGAATCCCGAAGTAGGCGAACTCGTTCGCCGGATCGTAGCGCTGCGCGAGCACACCTGACATCGCCGTACCCAGACCGACCGAGAAGAAGAACAGCGCCATCATCTGCGCCCGGAACGCAACTGGTGCAAGCTTTGTCGTCACCGACAGGCCGATCGGCGACAACAGTAGCTCGGACACCGCGAACACCACCATGATGGCGGCCACCAGCAAGGCCGGCACCACTTTTCCGGTGGTCTGTGCCATCGGCAAGAACAGCAGGAATGCTGCGCCCATGCCGATCACTCCGTAGCCGAACTTGCGAGGTGTGGTGGGTGCCCGGTTGCCCAGCCGGGTCCACAGGATCGCGAACAGGGGGGAGAGCAGGATGATCCACACAGGTTCGATCGACCCGATCCAGTTCGACGGCGCGGTCCAACCGAAGACGGACCAGTTGACCCGTTCATCGGAGTAGACGGCCAGCACCGTGAAGGTTTGTTGGAACAGTGACCAGAACACCGCGTTCGCGATGAACAGCGGGATGAAGGCACGGACCCGCGTCCGTTCGGTTTCGGACACCTTGGTGCTGGTAAGCATCACCACGAAGTACATGACCGAGGCCACGACTATCACCGCGGTGGTGAACTGCGACAGGTTGGCCAGGTTGACAAGGTGCACCGAGAACAGCACCGCCACGGCCGCCGCCAGTACCGCCACCACGCCGACGACCTTGCCAATTGACCCTGGCGGCAACGGATTTGCCACGACGCGTCCGTGGTTCCCGAGATTGCGCCGGAACATCACGTACTGCGTCAGCCCCAGCGCCATACCGATGGCCGCGACGCCGAAGCCGTAGTGAAAGCCGATGTGGGTCTGCAACAATCCCGTCGCCAGAGGTCCGACGAAGGCGCCGAGGTTGACGCCGAGATAGAACAGGGTGAACCCACCGTCGGCGCGCGGATCCTCCTTGGCATAAAGCGTGCCCAGCAGTGCGGAGGCGTTGGCCTTGAGTGCTCCGGATCCTAGCGCCACCAGCACCAGTCCGATACCGACACCGGCCAGACCGGGAACGACGGCCAGTGTGATGTGGCCGGCCATCACGACCACGCCGCCGTAGAACACCGTCCGCTCCATGCCGAGGAGGCGATCGGCGATCCACCCTCCGAGGACGGTGGACAAGTACACCAGTCCGCCGTAAGCGCCGACGATGCCGGTGGCGGTGCTCTTGGGTAGCCCGAGTCCGCCGTCGGCGGCCACGTAGTACAGGTAGTAGCCGAGGATCGTGAGCATCCCGTAGAAGGAGAACCGCTCCCACAGTTCCACGCCGAACAGATTGGCCAGCCCGATGGGATGACCGAAGAACGTGCCGCGCTGCGACGAATCCTGCATTTCCTGCATGCGCCCCCACCTTGCCATGCAACCGACCCCGGTCGGTCGATATTGACGGGCTCGGCGGCAAACTAACACTCGGTTGTGTACTGGCGATTCTGCGGCACAGCACATTTCGGTGCCGGTGATGAACAGCGACCGCAGGTGCAGGGGATGGGCACGAAGCTGCCACCGGGTAATGTCACCGTGAAACGTTTGGACGACGGCCACACTTTCGGGGGTGCATGTGGACGCGGTGCTCGGTGTTTCGTTGACACCGTCCACCGTCGGTCTGGTCCTGGTCGAGGGCAGCGAGGCCGACGGGGCGACCGTCGACCACGAATCCCTCGACATCCGGGGCCTTGCGCCCGCGCGCACCGATGACATCTGCGCCGATGTCGTGAAGGCCGCCCGGCGCGCCGAAAGGGTTGCGGCAGAACGCGGTCTGCAACTGACCGCGATCGGTGTCACCTGGAGTTCCGGGGCGGCTGCCGAGGGTGCGGTGTTGCTGAAGAAGTTCGCCGATGCCGGGTTCGCCGATGTGGTTCCGGTGCGGCTGCCCCAAGCGACCGATGCACTGGCGCGGCGTGTCGCCGGCATCGTCGGATTCGACACGACGGGCGTGTGCGTCCTGGAACCCGATGTCGTGCAGGCGATGACGGTGGGCGGCGACGATCCGGTACAGACCGCGGTCAGCCGGGGCATCGAGACCGTGGCCGGCCTGATCACCTGGTTGTCCGACGTGCTCGGCGCGGCCGCTCCGCGGCCCGATGCGCTGGTGGTCGTGGGATCCGCCGTCGACCTGGACTCTGTGCTACCGAAATTGGAGCAGGCCCTCCGGATGCCGGTGTTCACACCGGCCGAACCCGGGTTGCCGTTGGCCCGGGGCGCGGCCCTGGCCTCGGTACGGCGGGGCCGGCGGGCATCCGATGACCGCGTGGCCTCGGCTGGTTGGCGCTGGCCCCCTACACAATTGACTCCGCTGGCGATATTGGTTGGTGGAATCTTGGCCTTCGGAGTTTCGCTGGCGCTGGCGGTCAGTCAGCAGCTGCTTCCCGGTTCAGAGCCGACTCCGCACCGCAGCACGCGTCCGGTGGTGAGCACGTCGGGCGACTCGGCGTCGGTACAGCAGACGTCGGCGGTCCCGGCACCGTCGGTGCCGACCGAATCCCCGCCCGTACTCGAACCCGTGGTCCAGGACGCCGGCCCGGAGTACGTCCCCGATCAAAGTGTCACCGCCCCGCCCGAGCACACCGCCGTACCGGGCGAGCAGCTTGCTCCTGCGGGGTCCGAGCCGGCACCGGTGACTTCCGAGCTCCCGCCGGCACTGCCCGAGAACGTCCCCGGTGCGCCACCCCCCGATGCGGCGCAACAGCCACCGTCGGCCGACCAGATGCCGCCGGGAGAGACTGCCGTGTCGCCGGAACCGTCCCCGACATCGGAGGTGCCTCCTCCTCCTCCACCACCACCACCTCCGCCTCCGCCGCCTCCGGCACCCGAGGTCGCACCGGCTCCGCCGAGTACGGCGCAAGAGGCGGCGCCGATACAACAGACGGCCGCGCAGGCTCCGGCGGTCGAACCGGCGCCACCCGCGCCCGAAGTGGTGTCACCGGAGGCAACACCACCCGCGCCTGAAGAGGTCCCGGCCATGCCCGAGTCGCAGGCTCCGGTTCCCGTCGCGCCCTGATCCCGGTGACGTTGCTGAGGCCGCCGCGATGGCGCTGATGCGTGGGGTGAAACGTTCTGAGACGCCGTGCCGATGAGTTCACCATGGGCAACCCACCGCGCCACCGCCGACCTCGAATTGCCGCCGTCACGCTGCGCCTGAAAGGGGCAGCGCCGGCGCTCACCTACACTGGTGGAATGCTGACCGCCCCATCGTCGTCATTCGGAACCGTTCGAGCGTCGGTACTGAAAGTGTTTGCCGCGATTGGTGTGGCCACCTTGGCTGCCGCGAGCACGGTCAATGTCGCAGCTGCCGCAGTGAGCACGCCTGCACCCGGTGTGACCATCGAGCCCGCCGCGGGTTCGGTGGTCGGTGTCGCCATGCCACTGACCGTGACGTTCGACAACCCGGTGACCGACCGGGATGCGGCGCAGAGCAGCCTGAAGATCAGCTCGCCGGAAACACCAACCGGCACCTTCACATGGCTCAGTGACGATGTGATGCAGTGGAAACCCGATCAGTTGTGGCCGGCGCATTCGAAGATCTCGGTCACCGCCGGTGGTGCCAAGACCAGCTTCGAGACCGGGGCGCAGGTGCTCGGCGTGGCCGACATCGATGCGCACACCTTCACGGTCAGCATCGATGGCGCCGTGGCCCGGACGATGCCCGCCTCGATGGGGAAGCCCAAGCACCCCACTCCGATCGGTACGTTCAGTGCGCTGGCGAAAGAGCCTGTCGTGGTGATGGATTCACGCACCATCGGGATTCCGCTGAGTGACCCGGAGGGCTACAAGCTCACTGTGTACGATGCGGTCCGCGTGACCTGGGGCGGCGTCTACGTGCACGGTGCGCCCTGGTCGGTGGGATCGCAGGGCTATTCCAACGTCAGCCACGGCTGCATCAACTTGAGTCCGGACAATGCCGATTGGTACTTCAACACGGTGGGGTTGGGCGATCCTATTGTCGTGCAGTCGTAGCCGCGTGCAGGTTCTTCGACGTCGGTGAGGTGGACGCCGTCGCCGGGTCCGGATACGTCCGCAGTATCCGGTCGGCGGTTCCGGCGGTGGTGACCGTGAACCAGTAGTGCTCGTTTTTGTAGTGGTGCTGCCGATGGTTCCGCCAAACCGCTCGGTATGCACGGGTTTTCGGCTTGTAGTCGCTGTGGATCAGGTAGTGGCACCACTCGTATGACAGTCCGAGCACCGTCAACACTGACAGGAACGTCAGCCCGAGGCCGGTCCGCGGAAAGACCAGGAATGCCACAGCCACAGCGATGGGCAGGATCCACAGCAGAGCCTGCCACGGTATGAAGATCAGCGGGATATCGCGCGGCTCTACGTGGTGGCGCCGGTGATCGCGAGCCAGCCGCGAATCCAGGTTGAGCGCGCCGAACTGCCTTGGCCGCCAGTGCAGTACGAAGACGTGGACGATCCACTCGAAGAACGGGAACACCGCAAGCATCACCACCGGCACCACCGCATCGGTGAATTGCCAGTTGCCGACGGCGCACCGCGCGACGACGCTGATGACCAGTGCGGTGCCGATCATCCAGGGGGAGGGGTGCCTGATGAATTCCCGTACCGCGTCGCCCAAGGTGAAAGCGTTGCGCGTCATCGGGTTTCCTCCAATGCGTCGAGTGCGCTCATGAGTGCGTTGGTGGCCGGCTCCAGCAGGTGCTGAGCAGCATGGCGGGCGGCCACCGGGTCACCCGCTTCGATGGCCGCCACGATCCGCCGGTACGCGTCGGGACGGCCGACCTCGGCGGCCATCATGGTGGCCAACGCCGGAAGCGCGGGCTCGTAGGTTTGCCGAAGAGTGTTGTACATCAACCGGAATGCGATCGAATTCGCGCCGTCGACGATCAGGTCCCAGAAGGTGAGCGCGTGGCGCTGTTGCTCCACCGGATCAGGTTCGGCCGCCAGTGCGTCGACCGTGCGCGAGAGTTGCGTGACGACCTCGGGCGCCGCCCGTTCGGCGGCCAACTCGGCGACCTTGGGTCCGTTGTGCAGACGGGTTTCCAGGATGCTGCGAACCACGCTCACGTCGAGTTCGCCTGCGCGCAAGAGGAGTCGGGGCAACAGGTCCAGGCCGGCATGCTTGCGGAAGTCCCGCACCGTGGTCGAGTCGCCCTGTCGAACCTCGACCAAGCCGGCCTCGGTGAGCCGCTTGATCGCCTCCCGTATGGCCGGGCGGGACACCCCGAGTACCTCGGCGAGGCGGCGTTCACTGGGCAGCGGTTCGCCGGGTTGCATCTGACCGCTGAGTACCTCGGCGACGATCTGCTCGAAGACGTCCTCGGGCACGGATCGGCGGTTTACCGGTTGTAACGCCATGGGACCATGCTGCCTCGCCTAGCGGTCAGAGGTCAAGTGGTCAGACCAGTGGAGTCCTGCGCAGCGCGTCGGCGGTCTCGGTGTCGGCCGGCAGAAACGCCTCGATACTCAGTTCCGCGGCAGTCAGGTCCAGCGCGGTGCCGAAGGTGGTGACGGTGCTGAGAAAGGTCA
Source organism: Mycobacterium sp. IDUB_9 (assembly GCF_055419505.1). Classification (NCBI taxonomy): domain Bacteria; kingdom Bacillati; phylum Actinomycetota; class Actinomycetes; order Mycobacteriales; family Mycobacteriaceae; genus Mycobacterium; species Mycobacterium sp. IDUB_9. The sequence continues at coordinate 188,969 of NZ_JBVAXU010000009.1, forward strand.
GGGCGGTGCCGTCCGGCGCGGTCAATTCCAGTGGGACGACGACTCCGCCGAGATCGCGGACCGGCTCCATCCCTCCCGGATAGGACTCGATCTCGGTGAGAAGGCCGGCCAGCTCGGCCGATCCGCTCACGGTGACCTCACGACGCAGCCGGCTGATCAGGTGGTGACGCCATTCCGCCAGGTTGCGGATGCGCGGTGCCATGCCCTCGGGGTGCAGGGTGATACGCAGCGCATTGGGTCGGGTCAGCAGGTGTGGTGCGACACCGTCCAGCATCACCGCGGTGCCCGCATTGGCCTGCAACAGGTTCCAGGTGCGATCGACGACCACGCAGGGATAGGGGTTGTAGGCGTCCAACACCCGGGTTACCCCGTCGCGTACGGCGGTCATCTCGGGATCCTCCAGGGTCCGCTCGGCGTAAACCGGTGCCAGCCCCGCGGCGAGGAGCAGTTGGTTCTGGTCGCGCAGCGGCACCTCCAGTGCCTCGGCGAGGCGCAGAACCATGGCCCGGCTCGGTACCGACCGTCCGGTCTCGATGAAGCTGAGGTGACGTGCCGAAACGTCGGCCTCGATGGCCAGGTCCAGCTGACTGATGCGGCGGCGTAATCGCCAGTCGCGCATGAGCGATCCGATCGGTGTCTGGGTTGCCGCGCTCGTCACCACCCGAGTCTCGCTCACGCAAAGGGCGATAACCACTACCTGGGGGGTAATTGCGGAGATTACCCAGTTCGCGTGATGGTTGGTGTCGTCCCCACGGAGGAGGCTGCGATGAGCGAGAAAACCCAGTCACACCAATCGATCCCGCGGTGGCTGCACGCCGTCATGGCGGCCGACCGAGCCGGGTCGGCCGGCTATGTCGCGGCCGGGTTCTTCTTCGCGCCGGTGCTCGCGGTGGCATCGCCGTGGCCGGCGCTGACAACGGCGCTCTGGATTGCGATCGCGCTCGCGGGACTGTGGCTCGGGCTTCTCGGCATTGCGATGGCAACCGGTCTGGCGATCGTGCTGCGGTCGAACACCGAAATCCCGGATGACTACTGGCGATCGATCATCGACTATCCGACCGGCCGCGGTAATCCACCTGCCAATGTTTGATGCCGTTGAGCCAACCAGACCGAAGTCGTTCGGGCGCCGCCAGCGGCGTCAGGTCGGGCATCCCGTCGGCGATCGCGTTGAAGATCAGGTCGATCGTCATCCTGGCCAGGTTGGCGCCGACGCAGTAGTGCGCGCCGGTGCCGCCGAATCCCACGTGCGGGTTGGGATCCCGCAGGATGTCGAAGCGGTACGGGTCGTCGAACACCTCCTCGTCGAAGTTCGCCGAGCGGTAGAACATCACCACCCGCTGCCCCTTCTTGATCGGCACGCCGGCCAGCTCCGTGTCTTCGAGCGCGGTGCGCTGGAATGACGTGACGGGTGTCGCCCACCGGACGATCTCGTCGGCCGCGGTGCCCGGGCGCTCCCGTTTGAACAACTCCCACTGGTCGGGGTGGTCGGCGAAGGCCATCATGCCCTGGGTGATCGAGTTCCGGGTCGTCTCGTTGCCGGCCACCGCGAGCAGGATGACGAAGAAGCCGAACTCGTCGTCGGACAGTTTGTGCCCCTCGACGTCGGCCTGCAGAAGCGTGGTGACCAGATCATCGCCCGGGTTCTTCGTCCGCTCGGCCGCCATCTGCATTCCGTACATGATCAACTCGACGGAGGCGCTGATCGCGTCGTTGGAGGCGAACTCCGGGTCCTGGTCGCCGACCATCTGATTGGACCAGTCGAACAACTTCATGCGGTCTTCCTGCGGCACGCCCATCAGTCCCGCGATTGCCTGTAGCGGCAGTTCACACGAGACCTGTTCGACGAAATCCCCCGAGCCCTCGGCTGCGGCGGCAGCGACGATGGCCCGGGCGCGGTCGGCCAGGTCGGCGCGTAGGCGTTCTATCGCCCGGGGAGTGAAGGCCCGGGAGATGATCTTGCGCAGATGCGTGTGGTGCGGTGCGTCCATGTTGAGCATGACGAACTTGCCCTGTTCGATCTGCTGCTGGACGGTGCCGTCGCGATAGCGCGGGAGGGCGGTCTTCTCCTGGCTGGAGAACACGTCGCTGCGCAGGGAGACCTCTTTGACGTCCTTGTGCTTCGTGACGACCCAGAACCCTCCGTCGTCGAAGCCGCCTTGGCCCAGCGGCTGTTCGTTCCACCAGATCGGAGCCAGCTTGCGCATCTCCGCGAGCTCCTCGACGGGAAGTCGCTCGGCGTATATGTCAGGATCGGTGAAGTCGAACCCGGGCGGGAGGTTGAGAGTCGGCATGGCGTTGGCGCTCCTCGCGACGACGTTGTGTAGTGGCGTAAAGCCATTGCTACACCACAGGTGGGGCCCCTTGGACCGGGTTTCGGAAACTCCCACATCGTTGGTATTGGAACGTGTTCTGATGCCTGCGCTGTAACGATTGAACGAGCGCGACGATGCACTCAGCGTTACCATCTGTCCCTGGAGCAACAGCAGGAGGAAATAGAGATGCGTGTCGACATCCGGAGGATTGCGTCGTTACTGGCGTGCGGTGTGTCGGGGCCGCTCGTTGCGCTGTCGCTGGCCGGCGCGGCGGCTGCCGAACCAGCCACCCCGGTGGTCCCGCCCGCTCCGGTTCCCGCCCCGGTACCTGGGCCGGCATCGGCGCCCGGACCGGTACCCGGGCCGACAGCGCAGGCTGCCGGAGATCCGGGGGCACTGCCGGTCGAGCCGCCGGTCGGGACCCCACACCTGGCGAGCCCGGACGCCCTGCCGCCGGGAGCGACGATGGACCCCAGCGGACAGGGAAATGAGACGCCGAACCTGAGCTATCTCAAGGATCTGTGGCACGCCGTGCAGAGCCAGGAGATCAGCGGCAAGGAAGCACTGATACTCGGCGTCGCGCAACGCGGGATGAACACGCCGGTCCCCGGTCAGGCACCCGGTCCGAACGTCCCGGTCTCGCCGGGCGCGTCGGGTCCGATGGGTGGACCCGTTGCACCGGGAGCATCGCTGTCTCCCGGCACGCCGATGCCACCGGGCACTCCGATGGCGCCCGAAGTGCCGGGGCCCGCCGTGTCGGCCGGTCCGCCGCCGGCGCCCCTGCCCTGAGGTCCGGACGAGCCGATCAGGCAGTCACGCTTGCGGCCGGGATCCGATCCACCCGAGCGGGGACATGCTTGTGCCACGGGGTGCCCGCGTACTCGTCACGCCACTGTGACGAGGTGAGCTCATTGGGAGCGACTCCGGGAACAATCGACTGTCCCTGGCCGTCGGTGTGGTCGAGGCCGTACCCGTTGGGGAGCGCGATGTGTCCGGGCAACATCGTGTCGCTGATTTCCACGATGGCTTCCGCGGCTCCCGCCGCGGTGGTGATCTTGGCCCGGTCGCCGTCGAGCAGGCCGATGGCCCGGGCATCTTCGACACTGATCCGCAACGCGCCCTCGGTATCGCGCTTGCGCCAGCTGGGGTCGCGGAAGATGTCGTTGGCGGTGTAGGCACGCCGCTCGCCGGCCGAGAGCACCATCGGGAACTCTGCGGAGGTCAGCGCTGCGGGTGTGCTCGGCAAAGCCCTTACCGCGTCGAGCATTTCGGGCATGTCGAGTGCGATCTTGTGATCCGGATGGCTGATCAGGGCGAAATCGTCTTGATACTCGTGTTCGGTGAACGTCAACCCGGACCGGCCGGCCAGGATGGCCTCGAACAGCGCGTTGCCGTCGGCGTGACCAGCGCGCCGGACCGCGTCCGGGTACGTCATCGCCGTCTTCTGGGCCAAGCCCCACAGGGCCGCGGCACCGGCCAGGCCGTCTGGAAGCGCCGGTCCGAGCGTCTCGTACAGGACGTACGGCAGCACCCGGCCGAGGCCTGGATTGGCACCCACCGCTCCCAGGAATGCTGCGGCGTAGGCATCCAGTCCCTCCCGGGCGGCGCGGCGCAAGGGATCCAGCTCGGCATCGTCGACCGCGCCGATCGCACGGACCAGGCGGGCCCAGATTTCCGGTTCGGGCAGGGTCCCGGGCAGCGGTTCGAACAGCGGGTGGCGCAAATGGAAGTCGTTGTGCGGGAATTCGAGGTTGAAGAAGGTCGCCTCGGGTTTCTCGAACTGATTGGCCGCGGGCAAGACATAGTCGGCCAGCCGCGCCGTTTCGGTCATCGCGACGTCGATCACGACGAGCAGATCCAGCGAATCCAGTGCAGCCCGCACGGCTGCGGAATCGGCGATCGAGTGTGCCGGATTGCTGCTCTCGACGATCATCGCCCGAAACCGGTCGGGGTGATCGGTGAGGATCTCCTGCGGCACCGCGTTGGACGGAACCAGGCCGGCGATCACAGGTGCGCCGGTGACCGGGCTGCGCCCGACCCCACCCGAGCCGAACAACGGGGCGAACGACGAATGTAGGTGTTGCCCACCGCGTTTGCCGAAGTTTCCGGTGAGAATCCACAGCATCTTGTTGAGGTATGAGCACAGGGTGCTGTTGGGCGCCTGCTGGATGCCGAGGTCCTCGAACACCGCCACGCTGCCGGCGGCGGCGATGCGCCGCACCGATTGGCGCAGCAGGGTCTCGTCGACGCCGCACCGCTGGGCGTAGTCGGCGATCGGCACCTGTCGCAGCACGTCGAGAACCGGCTCGGTGCCATTGACGTGAGCCTTCAGAAATGCGTCGTCGCAAAGGTTTTCCTGCACCAGCACCGCCGCCATCGCAGCCAGGCACCAGGCGTCGGTACCTGGCTTCACCCGCAGGTGGAAGTCGGCGAGCTTGGCAGTGTCGGTGATCACCGGATCGATCACGATCATCGCTCGGTCCGGGTCTTTGGCGATCTCGTTGAGCACCACCCTGGCGCGCGGGAAGCTCTGTGACATCCACGGGTTCTTGCCCACGAACACCGAGACCTCGGCGTGGGCGAACTCGCCGCGGGTGTGTCCGCCGTAGAAGTGGGCATCGACCCACGCCTCGCCGGTTTTCTCCTGTGCCAAGGCATTTGACCGGTACCGCGACCCGATCGCCTTGAGGAACGCGCCGCTGTATGCGCCGCCGAGATGGTTGCCCTGCCCGCCGCCGCCGTAGTAGAAGATCTTGTCCCCGCCGTGACTGTCCCTGATGGCGAGGAAACCGGCGGCGATCTCGGAAATCGCAGTGTCCCAGTCGATCTCCTCGTAGCTGCCGTCAGGCTTGCGGCGCAGTGGCGAGGTCAGGCGGTTGGTGCTGCTCTGGTAATGGTCCAGCCGCAGCGCCTTGTTGCAGGTGTAGCCCTGTGAGGCCGGATGGTCCTTGTCGCCGCGGATCTTGGTGATCGACCGGCCTTCGGTCTGCACCACGATGCCGCAGTTGCACTCGCACAGGATGCAGGCGGTGGGTTGCCATTGGTCGACGGTCATGACGATGTTCCTTCCGGCAGGAGTGCACGAAGTTGACCGTGGATGAGGTCCAGCGGTTTGAGGTCACGGGTGGCGCGGGCAATGACGATCGCGCCCTCGATGGCCGACAGGATCAGCATCGCGAGTTCGTCGGCACGGTCCGGATCGGCTCCGTCGGCGCGCAGTCTGTCGGTGATCAGGCCGGTCCACCGGGTGAACGCGGCTCCGGCGCGTTCCAGCACAGGGTCGGGCGCCTCGGCCTGCTGCGGATCGCCCGCCTCCACCGCGACGGCGACCACGGGGCAGCCTGCGCGGAAGCCCGAACCGAGAAGCTGCTTGCGGTACATCTCGATCATGCCGTCGAGCAGAGCCGCGGCGCTGTCGGCTTCCGCCAGCCGGGCCACCACATAATCACCGGCGTAATCGATTGCCTCGCAAAGGAGTTGGGTACGGCCGCCGGGGAAGTAGTGGTAGGCCGAGCCGCGAGGCGCGCCGCTGTGGGCCAGTACGTCGGCGATCGCGGTCGGGTGTGCGCCGCGCTCCCGGATCAGCAATGCCGCCGACGCCACCATGCGCTCACGAGGACCAGCCATGTCGACGCCCTTTCGACGATTATGTATGTCACCATACATAGTGGCGGTGGCTGGGACCAGAACCTCCCCGAAAAAGACGAAATGGCTGCGAGAACCTAGGTTCTCGCAGCCATTTCGTCGACTTCGCGGCCGGCGCGGCGCCGATCAGACGCCGGCGGCCTCGTTGAGCGCATTGAGGTTGCCCGTCGCCTCCAGATATTCCTGCACCCAGCGCTCGATCACCGCGGAGGTCTTCTCCACCTTGGTGAACTGGCCGACCACCTGGCCCACCGGGTTGAACGCGACATCGATGCTCTCGTTGGGGTACTTGTGTGTGGCGGCCACGGCCATGCCGGACACCATGTACTGCAGCGGCATGCCGAGCGGCTTCGGGTTGTCCGCGTCCTCCCAGGCCTCGGTCCAGTCGTTGCGGAGCATGCGGGCCGGCTTGCCCGTGAACGACCGGCTACGCACCGTGTCGCGGCTGGTCGCCTTCGCGTAGGCCGCGTGCTGCACCTCGGTGTGCTCGGACTCCTCGACCATGACCCACTGGGATCCGGTCCAGGCGCCCTGCGCGCCGAGTGCCAGTGCCGCGGCGATCTGCTGGCCGCTGCCGATGCCGCCGGCGGCCAGCACCGGAACCGGCGCAACCTCCTTGACCACCTGGGGCCACAGCACGATCGAGCCGACCTCACCGCTGTGACCGCCGGCCTCGCCGCCCTGGGCGATGATGATGTCGACTCCCGCGTCGGCGTGCTTGCGGGCCTGTGAAGGCGATCCGCACAGCGCCGCGACCTTGCGGCCCTCGGCATGGATGCGCTTGATCATCTCGGCCGGGGGCGTGCCCAGCGCGTTGGCGATCAGCGTCATCTTGGGGTGTTTCAGCGCGATCTCGACCTGCGGCGTCGCGGTGGCCTCGGTCCAGCCCAACAGCTGGAGGGCGTCATCGTCGCTGTGGTCGACCGGCACGCCGTGGTCGGCGAGGATCTTCTTGGCGAAGTCCAGGTGCTCCTGGGGCACCAGGGACTGGAGCATTCCCTTGAGGTCGTCGGCCGACATGTTGGCGTCCATGCCCTCGTACTTGTTCGGGATCACGATGTCGACGCCGTACGGGTGGTCACCGATGTGCTCGTCGATCCAGTTGAGCTCGATCTCGAGCTGCTCGGGGGTGAATCCGACGGCGCCGAGCACGCCGAAACCACCGGCCTTGCTGACGGCGACAACGACGTCGCGACAGTGGGTAAATGCGAAGATCGGGACGTCGATCCCGAGCTCGTCGCAGAGTGCGGTGTGCATTCGGAGCTCCTTGTGGTGGCGGTGCGGTTTGCGAGTCCCCGGTCGATCCGACCCGGACAGAAGTGAAACGTGTTCTAGTTTAGTACCACGGCGGATCGTTTGGGGGCTCGACCCAGAAGTTTCAGGCGAGATCCGCGACGAAGGACACTTCGTTGCCGTCCGGGTCGGCTACGTCGATCACAGCGACCATGTCAGCGATGACCTGCGGCTCTCCGACTGTGACACCGTCGCCCCGCAGCCGGGCGACGGTGGCTTCGAGGTCGTCGATCCCGAACCGCACGGCGGTCCGGCCTGCGCGGGCGGGATCGGTGACGACCTGTAGCCATGCGGTGGCGGTCAGCTGCCATTCCGCGACACCTGGAACCGGTTCCAGGTCGGGTTCGCGGTCGAGGAGCCGCGCATACCAGTGCTTCGCGGCCTCGAATCGGCCGGTGGCGATGACGGCCGCGATGTCCTTGATCGCGATGGTGTGCAGTTGTTCGGACATCCTTCTGTTCTAGTCCTGATCCAGTCTCGACTGGCCGATTGTCGTGGCGGCTTGATGTACTAGCCCCATGGGCCGCACGTTGTCGCCACCCGAGTCGCTCGATGAGATCGGGGACGGTCCCGGTGGCGCGCAGGTGGGGGCCTTCTTCGATCTGGACGGCACATTGGTGGACGGATTCACCGCCACGGCGCACGCCGGTCACCGCATCCGCCGGCGGCAGGCCGCTGCCGGCGAGATCCTCGGAATCGTCGAAGCCTCGGTGAGGTATCGGATCGGCCGGATGCCATTCGAGCGGCTGCTGGTTCGGGCGGCCGGATACCTCCGGGGCGAATCTCTGCTCGAGCTCGACGAGCTGGGTGAGTACCTGTTCGAGAGTCGCATCAACCAGCGGGTCTACCCGCACATGCGGGACGTGGTGCGTCGTCACCAGGACCGCGGCCATACCGTCGTGATGAGTTCCTCGGCCCTGACCATCCACGCCGAGCCGGTTGCCCGCCACCTCGGGATCAGCCACGTGCTGTGCAATCACTTCCTGACCGACGGCCAGGGGCGGCTGACCGGGGGCATCGTCCAGCCCATCATCTGGGGACCGCGCAAAGCCGCTGCGGTGCAAGATTTCTGCCATGCCAGGCAGGTCGACCTGGCCCACAGCTATTTCTATGCCGACGGCGACGAAGACGGCGCGCTGATGCGGTTGGTGGGCCGGCCCCGGCCGGTGAACCCGCGACCGGGCCTGGCCGCGGTGGCCACCGACCAGGATTGGCCGGTGCTCACCGTGCCGCGTCCCGGCAGCCGGCGTCGGGGCGATCGTCGGCTGCGACCCGGTGCCTAGCTCAGCTTGTGCAGACCCTTGCCGGTGACCAGCGGCAGATCCAGGGTGGTACGGATACCGGGCTGCGCGGCCACCACATCCGGGATGGCGTTGACGATGCGCCCGGCCGCCGCCACGATCGCGGCGTGGTTGTGGTCACCTCGATCGCTGGTCGGGCAGATGTCCACGACATACGACGGCTCGCCGGTGATCTCGACGCGGTAGGAGCCGCCGGGCTGGGCCGGTTGCGCCCAGTCCGGTCGCAGGTCCGCACGCACCCGGGTGACGTGTTCGACGACGATCACCGGCTTACCGCCGACCATGCCGTTGATCTGGAAGCGCATCGCCGCCACTGTGCCCTTGGCGATGACGCCGGTCGCGACCTCGATGTCCTCGGGCGCGGGCTCCAACTCGTAGTGCTCGGTGATGTCTTCGACTTCGACGCCCAGTCCGGCGGCGAGCATCCGGATCGCGGTTCCCCAAGCGGCGCTCAGGATTCCGGGGAGAAACAACATTCCGGGCTGGTCGATCGGATTGCCGAATCCCATGACGATCGACATCACCTCGGTGCCGTCATAGGTGGCGTAGTCGGCGATCTCCATGGTCTTGATCTGATCGATGCGCTGACATGTACCGGCGATCGCGAACGGCACCAGGTCGGTGGCGAACCCGGGGTCGACCCCGGTGATGAACACACTTGAATTACCCGCGTGAGCAGCTTCCTCGACCCGTGCGATGGCCTTCTCCGGCATGGCGCCCCAGGGGAATTGCAGGCCGCCCGGGGCCGAGCCGACCACATTGATCCCGGCGGCCAGTGCGGCCATCACATCGCGGGTCGCTTCCACGGGGCGGGTGTCACCCATCGCGCAGTACACCAGGCAGTCCGGTTTGGCGGCGATCGAGGCATCGATGCCCAGCGTGGCGGTGACCCCGGTGACGCCGCCCAGTCCGGCCAGTTCGCCGGCGTCCAGGCCGACCTTCGCCTCGGTCGAGGTGCCCACCGCGACGAGTTCGAACCGGGGGTCGTCGATGAGCTGGATCAGGGCCAACCGGCCGCAGTTTCCGGTGCCGACGATCGCCACGCGAATGGCCATACAGGTCTCCTCAAGGTGTGCGGTCTAGTCGCAGTATGCCGATCCGGTGCCCAAATTGGAACAGGTTCTAATTTCGCGCCGCAGGCGGTAGCCTCACCCGTCATGGGACGGGTAGACGGAAAAGTGGCACTCATCAGCGGCGGCGCGCGGGGTATGGGCGCGGAGCACGCCCGGGCGCTGATCGCCGAAGGCGCCAAGGTGGTGATCGGGGACATCCTCGACGACGAGGGCAAGAAGCTGGCCGCCGAGCTCGGCGACGCGGTGCGCTACGTCCACCTCGACGTCACCGACGCCGACCAGTGGGACGCCGCGGTGCAGACCGCCACCTCGGAGTTCGGGTCGCTCGACGTGCTGGTGAACAACGCCGGCATCGTCGCGATCGGCCAGATCGGCAAGTTCGATATGGCCCAGTGGCAGAAGGTAATCGACGTCAACCTGACCGGCACCTTCCTGGGCATGCAGGCGTGTGTGAAGGCGATGAAAGCCGCCGGAGGCGGTTCGATCATCAACGTCTCGTCCATCGAGGGACTGCGCGGTGCGGCCATGGTGCACCCGTACGTCGCCTCCAAATGGGCGGTGCGCGGCCTGACCAAGTCCGCGGCGCTCGAGCTCGGACCCAAGCAGATCCGGGTCAACTCGATCCACCCAGGATTCATCCGGACCCCGATGACCGAGCATTTCCCCGAGGACATGCTCACCATTCCGCTGGGCCGGCCCGGACAGCCCGATGAGGTCTCCAGCTTCGTGGTTTTCCTGGCTAGCGATGAATCCCGCTACGCCACCGGTGCCGAGTTCGTCATGGACGGTGGCCTCGTCAACGACGTCCCGCACAAGCTCTGAGGGTGCACCGGCCGCACGGGGCGGCATTCACCACGGCAGAATGACCGGTCACGGCATCGACTCACCGACACGGTGCCGGACCGGTCCTTGAGGAGCTGCCCATTTCCGCCCGGAATCGCCGCGCCGGCTTGAGTCTGGCGGGTCTCGTTGTCGTCGCGCTGCTGGTGCTGTCACTGTGTGCGGCTGATTTCCCGCCGTTCGCCAGGCCGGAGCCGCCGTCGGGACGGGTGGAGCTCGCGCAGGGCTGGCAGCTGGCCTCGGCGCGGACCGTGACGGCCGACGGTGCGGCGTTGTCCACGCCGGGCGAGGTGAACGCCGACTGGCACTCCGTCAAGCACATGCCGTCCACCGTCCTGGCGGCACTGCAGGACGACGGCACCTACCCGGACCTGTATGTCGGCGACAACCTGGCCGATGTGCCGGATGACCTGTACCGCCAGGACTGGTGGTACCGCACGACGTTCAGCGCACCGCAGGGAAGCTCGAGCTACCGGTTGGAGTTTCCCGGCATCAACTACCGCGCCGAGGTCTGGCTCAACGGCAAGCTGATCGCGGGCAATTCACTGGTGGTCGGCATGCATACGGTCCACGAGATCGACGCCACGCCGTGGATCAACCCCGGCGGCGCCAACACGCTCGCCGTGAAGGTGACACCCGAGCAGGCGCTGCAGGACATCGACGGGGTCGAGCTGGCTGACAGCTGGTGGGACTGGCTCAACTGGAACCGCATCGGCTACCAGGGCCCGGACAAGAACCCGCTGCGCGGCAATTCCTATGTGGCCGACCGCAATGCGGGCATCTTCAAGCCCGTCTACCTGAGCTATTCGGGCCAGGTCGTGCTCAGCGACCCGCTGGTCACCTCGGAGCTGCCGTTGCCTGACACCGCTCACGCCCGGCTCACGGTCTACTCCGACATCCGAAACACCGCCGACGTTCCGATGCGCGGCGTGGTGCGGGCCCGGATCAGCCGACCCGGAAAGCCGACGATCTCGGTGGATCAAGCGGTCAGCCTGGCGCCGGGGGAGAAGCGTGAAATCCGGTTCGATCCGGACACTTTCGCAGCGCTGCGGGTGAGCGACCCGGACCTGTGGTGGCCATACACCATGGGCAAGCCGGACCTGTACGACCTGCGGCTGGAGTTTGTGCGGTATGGCCGGGCAGACGACACCGTGGATTCGCGATTCGGCATCCGGACCGTGGCGCAGCACCGGGACAACGACGAGGAGTTTCCCGATCTGGGGCGCGGCGGCAGCTTCTACCTGACCGTCAACGGGCGCGACTTCCTGGTCCGGGGTGCGGCGTACACGCCAGATCTGCTGTTCTCCTACGACCCGAAGCGTGAGGACGCCATCCTCGGATACGTCCGGGACCTCGGGCTGAACATGCTGCGCCTGGAGGGAAAGTTCCCGGGCGACAACATCATCGAGCGGGCCGATGAACTGGGCATTCCACTGATGTACGGGTGGATGTGCTGCAACCAGTGGGAGAAGTGGTGGCAGTGGGACGACGAGGACCGGCGGGTGGCCGACGAGAGCATGCGCTCACAGATCCTCTCCCTGCGCGGGCACGCATCGGCGTTCCTGTGGGCCAACGGCAGCGACGGCAAGCCCCCGGCGCCGGTGCTCGACGGCTACCACCGCATCCTGGGTGAGCTGCACTGGCCCAACACCGTCGTCGACACGGTGTCGTCGTTGGCCCGCGATGCCAACGGCGAGCCCGACTGGGATGGCATCCACATGGCGGGCCCGTACACCTGGCGCCCACCGAGCTACTGGTTCGACGGCCGCTATCAGGCCACCCGCGGCTCCAATGCCGAACAGGGCGACAACGAACACATCCCGCCGTTCGCCAGCCTGCAGAAGTTCATCCCGAAGGACAAGCTGTGGCCGATCAACGAGGCCTGGTATTTCCACGCTGGGGCAAACCCCAGCAACGCCGCCCTGGAGAGCATCCGTACGGCGGTGGTCCAGCGCTACGGATCATCGCGCGGCGCAGAGGAATTCGCCCGCAAGGCGCAGCTTGCCCACTACGAGTCGACCCGCGCACAGTTCGAGGCCTTCGCGGCCGGCGGGTGGGACAACCACAAGATGACGATCTACTGGATGCTCAATAATCACTGGCCGTCGTTCTTCGGCCATCTCTTCGACTACTACCTGCGTCCCGGCGGTGCGTACTTCGGAGCCAAGAAGGGGCTGCGTCCACTGTCGGTGGTCTTCGACTCATATGCGACCGGTGATCACGACACGGCCGGCGTCAAGGTGGTCAACCAGTCACCACTGGAGCGGACAGGTCTTCGGGTGCGGGTGCGTACCTACGACCTGACCGGCCGGATACGCGACGACCGCGGTGCCGATGTGCCGGCCGTGCCGTCGAACGGAGTGGCGCCGGGCTTGACGCTGCCCCGGCTGGCCCTCGACTCGCCGGTGGTGTTCGTCCGTTGCGAACTGCTCGACGAGTCCGGCGCCGTCGTCGCGGACAACACCTATTGGCAGTCGCAGAAACGGGATGATGTCGGCCCCCCGGTGAACGACCAGGCCTTCGACCTGATGCAGGCCAGCTGGGCCGACATGACGCCGCTCAACACCATGGCGCCGGCACCGCTGGAGGTGACCGCGCACCGCACCGAATCGCCCGACGGCGGCGCCAGCGTGAAGATCCGTCTACACAATCCGGGCGGTCACATCGCCTTCTTCGAACGTGCCGAGATCACCACCACCCGTGACGGTGACGAGATCCTGCCGATCGAGTACTCCGACAACTACGTCACGGTGTATCCGGGGGAGACGGTCGAGGTGACCGGCACCGTGGCCGGATCGGAGCATGCCGCGAACTGGGTTCGCGTCGGCGGCTACAACAGCGCACCGACGGTGGTGCCGATCGACCAGCGGGTACGGCGATAGGATCGGCAGATGACCACAACCGATGAGCGCCATGAGGTCGGCCGGCTGGCCGAGAGCGGTGGATGGCGGCACCGCGACCTCGACCGGGTGGATGACTACCAGCGCGGGGCGAACCGGATCAGGGTGGTGTGGCAGGGCCCGACCAAGATCAGCGGGGCGACGCTGTACCAGGACGACATCATGACCACCTACACCCGTGAACTGGCGACGCTGAACAACTGGCTCAAGCGCTGACTCACCCCACCGGCCCGCCGGCGCGGCCGGAAAATCGGTCGCCCTGGCCGGTGACGGTGTGGCACTGTCGGTTTCTGTGATCGACAACGTCGCTTCTCCGGCAACAACCCTCACGCTGCACAGCGTCACCGACCTCGACTGGGCGGGAATGGCGCTGCTGGGCAACACCGCCTTCGGCGAGGTCAACCACCCCGATTCGATGTCGGCGTGGCGGCAGATGGTGCCCGCTGACGGTGGCGTGGTGATGTTTGACGGCACCGGCGACGGAAATATCGTCGGCCAATCGATCTATCTAGATCTCACTCTCACAGTGCCCGGTGGCGCGGTCCTACCCGCGGCGGGTCTGAGCTATGTGGCCGTCGCGCCCACTCATCGACGCCGCGGCATCCTGCGCTCGATGTACACGGAGTTGCATCGCCGGATCGCCGAAGCGGGATATCCGATCGCCGCGCTCACCGCCAGTGAAGGCGGCATCTATGGCCGATTCGGCTACGGCCCGGCCACCACTGTGCACCTGCTGACCATCGACCGCAGGTTCGCCGAGTTCCAGGCGTCCGTCCCCGACCCCGGCGGAGTCCGGCTGGTCACACCCGCCGAGCACCGCGACACGTTCGCCGCGATCTACGACCGCTGGCGACAGCAGACGCCGGGCGGGCTGGTGTGCCCGACGCCCTTGTGGGACGACCTGCTCGCCGACCGGGAGAACACTCGAGACGGCGGATCGGAACTGTTCGCGTTCCTGCACCCGGACGGTTATGCGATGTACCGCGTACACGGTGACGAATCCCGGTCGATCCGCGTACGCGAGGTCACCGCGGTGACCACCGATGCCTACATCGCCCTGTGGCGGGCACTGCTGGGGATGGACCTCATGGAGAAGGTGAGCATCTGGACGCACCCGGGCGAGGCCTTGCCCTACCTGCTGACGAATCCACGGCTGGCCCGGGTGACCTCGAGCAGCGACGACATGTGGATCCGGATCATGGACATCCCGGTCGCCCTTGAGTCCCGCCGGTACCTGGCCGACCTCGACACCGTCCTCGACGTCACCGACGGCTTCCGCGATGACGGCGGACGATTTGCCCTGCAGATTCGGGACGGCCAGGCCCGGTGTACGCCCACCGAGGCCCCGGCTGACATCGAGTTGGGGCTCGACGTGCTCGGGAGTCTCTACCTCGGTACCCACCGACCTGAGGCCTTCGTCGCCGCAAACCGGTTGCGCAGCAAGGATTCAGCCGTGGTGCGGCAGCTCGGTGCGGCCTTCGCGAGCGACGTTCCGGCCGAGCTGGGCTACAGCTTCTAGGTGGCGGCGAGACCCTGCTGCGTAGTGTTCATCTGGTGAGCGCACGCGCAGGCATAGTCGTTACCGGAACCGAAGTACTCACGGGCAGGGTTCAGGACCGCAACGGTCCGTGGCTGGCCGACCAGCTCCTCGAGCTCGGAGTCGAACTCGCCCACATCACCATCTGCGGCGACCGTCCCCGGGACATCCAGGCACAGTTGCGGTTCCTCGCCGCCGAGGGCGTGGACCTGATCGTGACCAGCGGCGGGCTCGGACCCACCGCCGACGATCTCACCGTGGCGACGGTCGCCGAATTCTGCGGTCGCGAGCTCGTGCTCGACGAGGCGATGGAGGAGCGGATCGCCGCCATCCTGCGCAAGATGATCGGCGACCGACCGGGTGTGGATTTCGACGCGGTGCGCGCGGCCAACCGCAAACAGGCCCTGGTGCCCGTCGGCGCGGACGTCCTCGCGCCCGTCGGCACCGCGCCAGGCGTGGTGGTGAGCGGCAGTCCGACGGTGGTGGTGCTGCCCGGCCCGCCGCGGGAGTTGCAGCCGATGTGGCACACCGCCGTCGCTACCGAGGCCGTGCAACAGGCCATCGCGGGCCGGACGAAGTACCGGCAGGAGATGGTGCGGATGTTCGGCCTGGCGGAATCCGGCCTGGCCGAGACCCTGCGCGAGGCCGAGGGCGCCGTCGCGGGCTTCGATGCACTCGAGATCACCACGTGCCTGCGCCGCGGTGAACTCGAGATCGTCACCCGGTATGAGCCCGACGCTGCCGGTGCCTACCACGATCTGCTGACCCTGCTGCGCGACCGGCATGGTGCCGCGCTGTACTCCGAGGACGGCACCACCGTGGACGAGCAGGTGGCCGCTCTGCTGGCGGGGCGGCGGATCGCCACGGCAGAATCCTGCACGGCCGGACTGCTGGCCGCCCGGTTGGCCGACATCCCCGGCTGCTCGGACTACTTCGCCGGTGGGGTGGTCAGCTATTCGAACGAGGCGAAGGCCGAACTGCTGAACGTGGATCCGGTTCTGATCGCCGAGTACGGTGCGGTGTCCGAACCGGTGGTCGAGTCCATGGTCAACGGCGCGCTGCACCATTTCGGCGCCGATACCGCGGTGGCCATCAGCGGCATCGCCGGCCCGGACGGCGGCACTCCGGAAAAGCCCGTCGGCACCGTATGTTTCGCGGTCCGGGCCGGATCGGCCGCGATCACCCGAACCCTCCGGCTCCCTGGCAACCGATCCGACATCCGGGAGCGGGCCACCACGGTCGCCATGCATCTGCTGCGCCGGGCGCTCTCCGAAACCGTGGACTAGCCCGCCACTTCCTCGCGGACGGCCGCTGCTGCGGGAACGGTCCGGGGCCGGGAGGCTTCTCGGCGTCGTCGCGGGGTACTGCGCGCCACCCGCGCCACGATGGACGGCTGTGCCAGTCTGCTGGGTGGGTCGACAAGGTTCATCACGCGGAAGAACGCCTCGGTCACCACCGGATCGTCCTCGGCAGCCGCGAGCACCCGTTCGGTATACCAGTTGGACAACCGCATCGAGACCGGCCGGTGGCCGGGGATCTGCGGCAGCGCCAGATCGGCACCGCATGCCATCTGCCATGGCGTGTCGACGCAGTCGGCGGCGGCCCGCAGGAACCTGCGTCCCAGATCGTTGGCGCCCCGGTCCAGGCAGTCGCGCAGCGCCAGCGCCTCTAGCGCGGCCACCGACATCCCTTGCCCGTACACCGGATTGAAGCTGCAGATCGCGTCACCGAAGACCAGGAGACCATCGGGGAAACGGGGCATGCGTTCATACCGTCTGCGCACGCTCGCGGGATAACGGAAGGTGGCCGCCGGTCCCAGCGGTTGGGCTTCGCGCAGGGCCGCGACCGTCTCGGCCGGGAACACATCCTCGACGAAGTCGATCATCCCGGCCAGATCGGTCGGTGGTTCGCAGCCCGCCATCCCGGCGGTGGTGAGAAGCCACGTGTTGTTCTCGTAGGCGAACAATGATCCACCACTTGGTCTTTCAGGAACAGTACCCACGAGGGTGAGGCGATCGCGTGGGACGTTGTCGCCGAAGCTCAACAGTTGGCTGGAATAGGCCACCTTCACCTCGACCCGGTCTTCGGCCGGACGTCCGAATCCCGCGCTCTCCAGGAACACCGGGGACCGGCCGGCCCGCCCCATGGCGTCGACGATCAGATCGGCGGCTATCGCCTGTCCGGTGCCGCCGCCCCGGGGAGCGACCAGGACGCCCGTCACGCGCCGGGCGTCGGTCATCAGCAACTCGACCGCGTCATGCCCGTCGAGGATGTCGATGTTGGCAATCGCGCGCACCCGGTCCCGCACATGACCTTCCAGGAACGGTCTGCTCGCCAGATAGGTCGCGATCGGTCTGGACGGCTCCCGGTTGAGATTGAGCCGGTGACCGCCGAACGTCAGCGAGACGAGTGACAGGTTCGGCCCGTCGAGCACCGTCGCACCGTCGGCGGCCAGTTCCTCGGGGAGCCCCGGAAACAGTTCGGCCAACGCCTGCAGCCCACCGCTGAGCAGGCCATGGCCGTGCCTGCCCTGCGGGACGCCCCGTCGCTGGGCCGCGCCGTCGGGCAGCACGTCGCGCTCCACGAGCGTGACGGTGTCGTAGAAGTCGGCCAGGACGCGGCCGGCCAGCAGCCCGCCCATGCTCGCGCCCAGCACCACTGCGTGTTCGCCGATCGTTGCCATTGCCGACCTCCGCACCGAGCTGGCTCGTCGCCAGTTGTTCGAAGTATCGGGGCAGGCCGGAGCCGGGCCTAGAGTAGTGCGCTACTCGAACGTCAGTGGGCGACCGGTACCGAGCGCCGCGCCTCGTCGACGCATGCCGGCCAGGTGCCCTTATCGAGGACGGTGACCGCACGCGCCCCGAAGGCGCTGGAGATGACGACATCGGGTTGCAGGCGCGCCAACACGTTCAGGCTGTCGGCCATCGCTGCGGCATCGCCGACGCCCGGGATCACGAAGGTCGACCATCGCCCGTCGGCCGCGACGAACATGGTGTCCCCGGTGAACAGATAGCGGCCCTGGGCGCCCTCCACCAGATAGCTCGTGCTGCCCGGAGAATGACCGGGGGTGGGGATCACCTCGACTCCGCGGTCATCGACATGTCGGTGCGAGAGCGGTACGTCGATCGGGTTGTGCCGCTCGATCGTCTCGCGTTCGGCGGCAGGTGCGTGCAACCGGGAACCGAACCGCTCGGCGACGCGGGCCAGCATCGGTCCAGCCTCGTCCTGGTGTGACAGGTAGTGGTCGCCGACTCCGCCGAGCGAGTCCAGCGTGGCGAAGTCGGCGTCGCCGGCCGGGCAGTAGAACAGTGCGTTGGGCCCGTCCGGCGTCCACAGGTAGGCGTGCGTGGTCAGTCCGGGAAACGGTGTGTCGGTGCGTGTTTCCCACAGGTCCGGCCGAATCTGGTTCATCGAGTTTGTCATGACAACAGCCTCGACCCTCAACAATGGTTGAGGTCAAATCCTCGGCGAGCTCAGTCGGTTTTCGCCTGGTCCCACGTCGAGATCATGGTGCCCATGATTTCCTCGGCGCAGCCCAGTCCACCGAGGTGGCTCTCGTAGGGCAACTCGGTCATCACCGCATCGGGCAACCGGGAGACCACATGCTGGCCGTGCGCGAACGGAACGATGTGGTCGTGGTCGCCGTGCCACCAGCGCACCGGAACCTTGACCTCGTCCAGTCGGAAGCCCCAGTCACGCTCGAACACCACGATGTCGTAGAAGGGGGCGGCCAGTTGCTTACGGCTGCCGTTGAGCAGGTCGTCGAGGAACATGGCCTTGAACTCGGGCCGCGCGAGCATGCGCCGGTCTCCTTCGGGGGAGATGCGCGCATAGATCTCCAGCGCGGGGGAGGCGACGGGCCGGATGAGCCGGATCAGGCCCGAGGCGGCCAACCGGATCGGTGCGCCGGCCACCTGCAGGATCGGTGCGACTGCCGCGCCGAGTTGCATCAACGGACTGCTGATCGCGTCGGGGCCGACCATCGGCGCCACACCGCCGAGCACCCCGGCCGCCATGACCCGGTCGGGCATGGCGGCCGCGGTGGCCAGCGTGTAGGGACCGCCGCCGGACAACCCGATGACGGCCATCTTGTCGATGCCGAGCGTGTCGGCGATGGTGCGCAGATCGTCACCGAAATCCAGCACGCGGTCGTACTGGTGTGGCGTGGAGGAGCCGATGCCGGGACGGTCCACCCCGATCAGCCGGATGTGGTTCCGCTCGGCGTAGATCCGGGCCTCGGTCGGGATCTGCCTGCGGGCACCCGGGGTGCCGTGCAGCCAGAAGACCGCACGGCCCTGTGGGTCGCCGAACTCGGCGAATCCGAGTTGGCGGCCGTCGTCGACGGCGACATTGCCCTCCAGTTTGGGGCGATCGATCGGGATGACCATCTGTGTGCGCCTCGCCGGGTCCGATTACTCTGCGCCGGACGCGACAGAGGCTTCAAAGATCGATTGGATGGACTTGTCCAAAGTGGCATTGAACTCGTCATCGCTCTGCTGAGCCGACAGCCCCTCGGTGAGCGCCCGGCTGAAGCTCGCGATCACGCCGGAGTTCTCGGCAAGCATCTTGTTGGCCTCATCGCGCGAGTACCCGCCGGACAGCGCGACCACCCGCATCACCTTCGGATGATCGACCAGCGACTGGTAGTGGTTCGCATGAGTCGGCAGGGTCAGCTTGAGCATGACCAACTGGTCGGCGGGCAGTGCATCCAGGTTCTTGGTGATCTCGTCGCGGAGCAGATCCTCGGCCTCGGCCTTGTCGGAGATCGAGATGGTGACCTCGGGCTCGATGATCGGAATCAGGCCGTGCGAGAGCACCTGCTTGGCCACCTCGAACTGCTGGGCCACCACGGCGGCGATGCCGTCGGCGTTCGCCGCGCCGATCACCGAGCGCTCCTTGGTGCCGAAGATGCCGTTCTTCGCCGCACGGGCCAGCAGATCGTCGAGGCCGGGCATCGCCTTCATCACCTGCACACCGTCGGAGACCTCGGCCAGACCCTTGTCGATCTTGAGCAGCGGCACCACGCCTTTGTCCTCCCAGAGGTAGGTGGCGGTGGGCTTGCCGTCGATGGAGCGATCCATGGTCTGCTCGAACAGGATTGCGGCCAGCACCCGGTCACCGGTGAACACCGGGGAGGTGATGATGCGTGAGCGCATCTGGTGGATCAGGTCGAACATCTCCTCTTCGGAGGAGTAGGCGCTCTCCTCGACACCGTAGAGACGCAGGGCCTTGGGGGTCGACCCACCGCTCTGGTCGAGCGCGGCGATGAAGCCCTTGCCCGTGGTCATCTTGTCGGCCTGCTGCTGGTTCACCATGAGGTTGTCCACTCCTTTGAAGACGGTCGTGCTGTTGTCGTGCTGTGGGGTGCCGGGCGGTGTAATACGCCGGTGACGCACCCGTTCGCCTCAGAGGATATGCGGGCTACGTCACGGTGGTGGCGGCCACCCATCGGGGCGGGATGCGGGGGGCCCACGGGGCCGCCAGCTCGAGTTGACCGGCCAGGCTGAGCAGGATCGACTCGTCGGGCGCCATCAGCTGTACACCGATCGGCAAGCCGTCCCGCGTCTGGCCCAGTGGCAGGGAGATCGCCGCCCAGCCGGTCACATTGGCCAGGGCGGTCCATCCGGTGGTGGCGAACTCGACGTCGAAGAAGGCCCGGGTGGTGCCCCGGGGTTGGTTCAGCAGCCCGTACGGCGGGGGACCGGTCAGCAGCGTCGGTACCAGCAATACGTCGTGACCAGCCATTTCCCGGGTGAACCGACGGGTCTGGGCATGGATCGCCGAGATCGCGTTCGCGTACGCCACTCCCGTCGTGGTGAAGCCCTCGCGCATCATCACCCAGGTGCTCGGCTCGAATTCGTCCTCACGCGGCGCCCGTCCCAGGTGGTCGGCGGCCAGGTCGTGTAGTTCAGCGTTGCTGACGGTGTGCAGCACCGCGATGGCATCCGCGACCGCATCCGCATCGATGGTCGGAGCCCCTGGAGTGAGCCGATGCCCGAGGCTCTCGAGCAGACGACCCGTCGCCTCGACCGCCGCCACCACCTCCGGGTCGATCCGGTCGGTGGGAAAGGGTGACGAGGTGGCGATCAAGATGCGTTGGGCCGGTGGGGTCTGAGCGGCCAACTGGAGGAAAGGGACCGCCGGGGCCGCGGCGGTGTAGGGGTCGCCGGGGGCGCTACCGGTGATGACGTCGAGCAGTGCCGCGCAATCGCGCACTGTGCGGGTGAGGGCGTGGCCGTTCACCAGGCCTTCGAGTCCGTGGCCACCGTCGGGGCCGAAGGACGACCGCCCGCGCCGCGGTTTGAGGCCGACGACGCCGCAGCATGAGGCGGGCACCCGGATGGAACCGGTGCCGTCGCCGCCCGAGGCCGCGGGCACCACCCCGGCGGCCACGGCCGCTGCCGACCCGCCGCTGGATCCACCCGGGGTGACGAGGGGGGACCAGGGGTTCACCGTGGGGCCGAACAGCATCGGCTCGGTGGTGCAGTGGTTGCCCCACTCCGGGGTGTTGGTCTTGCCGAACACCACCAGGCCCGCGTCCAGGTAGCGGTCCACCGTCCATGCGGATTCGGTTGCGACATGGTCGCGCAACGCGCGCGACCCCATGGCCTCGCGGGCACCGGCGAGCGCTGCACCGAGATCCTTGAGCAGGAATGGCACCCCGGCCAGCGGGCCGGCCTGCTCGTTGCGGAGCACTCCGGACTCGTCGAGGGCGGCAGCTTGTGCGCGGCCCCTCTCGAACAGGTCGGTGATCACCGCGTTGAGTCCGCGGGTCGCCTCGACCCGGGCGATTGCCGCGTCGAGAAGCTCGACAGCGGTCAGCTCGCCGGCGGCGGCCAGTGCTGCCTGCCCGATCGCATCGGTGCGTGCAAGTTCGAATGCCGACGAGGAGTCCATGCCACATCACTCCGGGAGGTCGCTGGTGGTGGTGTTCGGCCGTGCGGTGCTGCGGGTCACCTCGAGCGCGATGAGAACGTCGACGGCAGTGATGATCAGACCCGCGAAGTACATCCACTTGAAAGTCGGATCTGGTTGTGCAGCAAAGTAAATGATCAGGAAGATCGGTCCGACGATTCCGAATACGAACACCATGGCCTGGATGCGGATATACCGCCAGAATGTGGACATCGATCTCCCGCCGCATGGCCGATGAGCGGCCAGCTTAGCGCGCTTACCGCGGTGCCACGACTACCGGCGTCGACAGGATTTCGCGGTATTCGACCATCGGTTCGCGTTTGAGGACCGCACTTCCCGAGGTGACGAGCAACTCGGTCGGTGAGACCGCGTAGTTCACCTGGTAGTTGCGGGCGACGAACCTGCGGCCCGGCGTGACATCGGCCGACGCCGCCAGAGCGGCCCGGTCGGTCAGCCGCACGCCGTGGTATTCCAGTCGGCCGGTGCGGTCCAGGCAGATCACGACAAGCGAACCTTCGGTGCGGCCGATGGCCCGCGCGGTCTGGGTATCGCGGCAGCGCGCTTGGGAGTCGACGAAGCCGGACCCGTCGGAGGCGAACGCAGCGGTCAGCGGAGCGGTGGCGCTCTCGGTGAATACGGGTTGCTGCGGCCGATTCGGTATCACCTCATACGTTCTGGCGCCGACGGCGTACACCGAATCCCTGGCCGAGAGCTTGGAAGCCAACGTGGTCATGATGACGAATGCGGTGAGCAAGGAGCTGACCACGGCTGCGGCCGCCACTCCGATCCCGACAGGCAGCCACTGTCGCTGCGGCGCCTTCCGGTGCCGTCCACGGCGAACCGGCTGATACGGCGGATGCGGCGGATGCGGTGTGGAAACTGGGTGGGTGACCAAGCTTGCTCCCGGGAAACGGCGGTGTGATGGGCGTGGCACAGGCGACGGGCGCTGACGCGAGCTCATATTCTGCACGACGAGGCAGGCCGCTGTGGGTGACACCCGGGAATTCGCCGAAATCGGGTGGCGGTGTGGGCCGGTCGCGTTGCGGTGGCAATACCGCGCTGAAAGTAGCTCGGCAACAGTGCGATTCGCACCCGCACTCCGGCGAAGTGTCAGTGCACCGCAGGCAGGGGCGATTTGGATCGTCGGCTCGGGCCGCGGCCGGCAACGCAATTTCGGTCACCTGCTCGACGAAACCACTTCAGGTCACGTCGATTCAAACGGGTAAGCCCAGCGGCCAACCCCGTTAGCGTCCAATGGCCGATATATGCAGCCGCTTTCGAGGGGAGTGTGGCCATGACTTCTACGGAACTCACTATCAGTCCGCTGTCGGGATTCACCGGCGCCTTGATCGACGGGGCCGACTTGTCGGCGCCGCTGGCCCACGAACAGGTAGCGGCGATCCGCGAAGCCCTGCACCGGTGGAAGGTGGTGTTCTTCCGCGGGCAGGACCTCGACCACGCATCGCAGATTGCGTTCGGCGCCCAGTTCGGCGAGGTCACGCCCGGCCATCCTTACGAGGGCGACTCTGCCCCAGCCGGATTCCCGCAGATCCACACGGTGTCCCCGGCCGCTTACGACCACAGGTACGGCACGAAATATCGCAAGCGGCAAAGTCCGAACGGCCCCGGGTGGCATGCCGATGTCACCCCGCTGATCAACCCGCCGTCGCATTCGATACTGCGGGCGGAGCGTGTGCCCGGCTACGGCGGCGACACCCAGTTCACCAATGTGGCTGCCGTGTATGCCGGTCTGTCGCCGTCGGTGCAGGGACTCGTGGACGAACTGCGTGCCGAGCACCGCTTCGGTTCGACGACGCCGGCTGAACGCAGCACCGAGAAGATCGGTGATCTGGTGCGCAGCAATCCGCTCGCGACGATCCACCCGGTGGTCCGGGTTCACCCGGAGACGGGGGAGAAGGTTCTCTACGTCAACCCGTCCTTCACCCGCGAGATCGTCAATCTCTCGCCGCGGGAGGGCAGGCACCTACTGGATCTGTTGTTCGAGGAGATCGCCCGGCCCGAGTACTCGGTGCGGTTCAGGTGGGAGCCGGGCAGTGTGGCGTTCTGGGACAACCGGGCCGTGCTGCACCTGGCCCCGCGGGACTTCGAACATGTCGAGGGTGAGCGGGAGCTGCATCGCATCACCCTGGTGGGTGAGATTCCGGTGGGCCCCGATGGTGTTGCATCGGAGTCCATTTCGGGCGACTACTTCGGCGCCGCCTGAGATGTCCATCCTGTTGTCGCGGCCGCCCGGCGCCGCGCATACCGATACTCCGATCGGGCTCGTCGATCCGCGGGCGGCGGTCCGGAGGGCACAGCGTAAGCCGATGGTGCCGCGTTCGGTGCAGCGGCTGCTGGGCCCTGTCCTACTTGTCGGCCTGTGGCAGCTGCTCTCCACCGTCGGCATCTTCGACGAGCGCACCGTGCCCCCGCCGGCCCGGATACTCGCTACGGCATGGACGCTGATCGCCGACGGAACCTTTCAGGAACACCTGACCGCCAGCCTGCTGCGTGTCGGATACGGCCTGGCGTTCGGCATCGTGCTCGGACTGGGGCTGGCACTGATCTCCGGGCTGTCCCGCATCGGCGAGAACTTCGTCGACGCCAACATGGAAGTGCTGCGCGCGGTTCCGAACTTCGCACTGGTGCCACTGCTGATCGTGTGGTTCGGCATCAGCGAGGTGCCGAAGATCCTGCTGATCACGCTCGCGGTCGCCGTGGCGATCTACATCAACACCTTCAGCGCGATCCGCAGTGTCGATGCGACGCTCGTCGAGGCCGCCAGATCCTTCGGTGCGGGCCGCGGCGAAATGATCTACCGGGTCATCATTCCCGGATCGCTGCCGGGATTTCTGATCGGCCTGCGGCTGGCGCTGACGGCCTCCTGGTTGTCGTTGATCTTCGCCGAGACGATCAACGCCAAGAAAGGTCTGGGCCGGATGATGACCGACGCCCGCGAGTACTTCCAGATCGACATCGTGTTCGTGTTGATTGCGGTGTACGCGATGCTCGGCCTCATCTCGATTCTGGTGGTCCGGTTCCTCGAAGGCCGTTTGCTCACCTGGCGGCGGGCCTATGACGGAGACTGACACGTCGGCATCCACTGCCGGTGCTCCGTCGGTAGTGATCGCCCGTGACGTCCGGAAGCGGTTCGGGGACAACGTCATCATCGACGGACTCGATCTGGAGATCCGGGCCGGCGAATTCGTTGCGCTGTTGGGCCGCAGCGGTTCCGGCAAGAGCACGTTCCTGCGGGCACTGGGCGCGCTCGACAGTGATGTGGATGGATATCTCCGGGTACCCGGCCGGCGGGCGATCGTGTTCCAGGATTCCCGGTTGCTGCCCTGGCAGCGGGTGCTGGCGAACGTGACGATCGGATTGCCCGCCGGCGGCGCGGTACAACGGCGCGCGCTGGCGGCGCTGGGCGAGGTCAATCTGGCCGACAAGGCAAAGGCGTGGCCGCGCACGTTGTCCGGAGGAGAGGCTCAGCGGGTCGCGCTCGCCCGGGCCTTGGTGCGTGAGCCGCAACTGCTGCTGCTCGACGAACCGTTCGGTGCACTCGACGCGCTCACGCGGATCAGAATGCACGGCCTGCTGATGGACCTGTACCGCAGGCACACTCCGGCGGTCCTGTTGGTCACCCACGACGTCGATGAAGCGATCCTGCTCGCCGACCGCGTGATCGTGCTGACCGACGGCGTCATCTCTCTCGACGTCGACGTCACGGTGCCCAAACCCCGAGCCCGTGACACCCACGAATTCACCACGCTGCGAAAGCAATTGCTTTCCGAACTCGGTGTGTCCGAAGACAAGGAATGATCAGATGCCCTTTGGTGGAGCTCGATTGCGGTCCTTCGTGTTGTTGGTTCCGTTGCTGCTGAGCGCGTGCGGGTTGTCCGACGACGAGTCCGGCGGCGCCATCGACACGGTGAAGATCGCGGCCAAGACCGAGGTGCCGGCCGGCACCAAGCTCGTCGTCGCCGAGCAGAACGGGACACAGTCGCTGCCCTGGAATCTGGCCAACGCCGGCCAGGGAACTCCCTACACGGTGGATTTCGCCGATTTCAGCGGTGGAGCCGCGGTCATCGAGGCACTGCGCTCGGGGGCAGCAGATATCGGATCCGTCGGCGAAGCGCCGATACCCATCGCGGTGGACAGCGGCGTCACGGACCTGGTGACCGTTGGGCTGCAGGCGAATCCGGGCACCAGCGGTGGCTATTACCTGGTGGCCCGACCCGACAGCGGAGTCAGGACGATCGAGGATCTCCGTGGTAGGCGGGTGGCCTACCCGCCTGGGTCGGGCCGGCACATGGTGACCGCCGGGCTGCTCAAGCGCCATGGCCTGGATCTGCGTACCGACGTTCAGCCGGTGGAACTGGCTGGGGCAGAGGTGGTCCCGACGTTCGCCGCCGGAGCCGTCGATGCGGCCATCGTGCTGGGCAATCAGTACTACCAGTTGGGTGAGCCGCCGATCCTCGGTGACGGCAAGGGCATCAACACCGGCATCCAGACACTGATCGTGCGAAGGGACGTGCTCGACGATCCCGCCAAGGCGGCGGCGATCGGCGACTATGTCGGAAGGTCGGTCGCGGCCAACAACTGGAAGGACACCCACGCCGACCAGTGGATCGACGAGTACTACGTCAAGGTTCAGGGCATTGCCTCCGACCAGGGCAGGAAGCTCTACGACGAGGACGGGGTGGCCTCGTACTACCCGATCGATGCGGAGTCCACGGCGCTGTTCCAGTCCGTTGCCGACGGCCTGCACGAGACCGGAACGATCAAGGGCCGCATTGACGTCAAGCCCTATGTCGACGGGCGTTACAACGACATCGTCA
The DNA here is from genome assembly GCF_055419505.1 of Mycobacterium sp. IDUB_9. Taxonomy (NCBI): domain Bacteria; kingdom Bacillati; phylum Actinomycetota; class Actinomycetes; order Mycobacteriales; family Mycobacteriaceae; genus Mycobacterium; species Mycobacterium sp. IDUB_9. The sequence goes on from NZ_JBVAXU010000009.1 coordinate 215,623, forward strand.
GAGCCCAGAACGAACTCGACGGTGTCACACCGAAATCGCTGAAATCGTAGCGGCCCCAAATAGATAGAACCGAGAGGAACATCGATGACACAACTGGCATCCGCACTGAGTGTCCGACCACAGTCCGGCTGGATCGGCGCCGAGATCCACGGAATCGACCTCACCGCACCGTTACTCGATGAACACGTCGCCGAAATCCGTGCTGCGCTGCTCAAATGGAAAGTGGTGTTCTTCCGCGATCAGTTCATCGGCCACGATGATCATCTTCGGTTGGCTCGGGCTTTCGGCTCTCCGACCCCCGCCCATCCGCTGTTCGATTCCATCCCGGACCCGGATTACCCGACGATCTATCCCATCTTCGCTGACCGGTTCAAGTCCCGTTACGGCACCAGCCGCGGTTACGACAAGGCGAACTGGCATGCCGACGTCACCGCGGCGGTGAATCCGCCTGCCGCGTCGATACTTCGGGCCGAGGTGATCCCGCCCTACGGCGGTGACACCCAGTGGGCGAACACCGTCGCGGCGTACGCCGGGCTGTCGGCGCCGTTGCAGAGGCTCGCCGACGGACTGCGGGCGGTGCACCGTTTCGCGCCACCGGACGGCGCGACGGCGACCGAGGACTATCAGCGCCGGGTGGACCGCCGTCCGCTGCTGACCGAGCATCCGGTGGTGCGGGTGCATCCGGAGACCGGAGAGCGTGCGCTCTACGTCAACCCGGGATTCACCAGCCATATCGTGGATGTGTCGCCGCACGAGAGTCGCCGCCTTCTCGGTTTGTTCTACGACGAGCTGGTTCGTCCGGAGTACACCGTGCGGTTCAAATGGGAGCCGGGCAGCATCGCGTTCTGGGACAACCGCTCGACAGTGCATCTGGCACCGTCAGATCTCACCGGTGAGTACGACCGTCGGTTGTATCGCGTGACGTTGGTGGGGGATGTGCCGAGGGGTCCGGACGGCCGGCCCTCGGTGGCTTTGGACGGCGAGCCGTTCGAGGCAGCCTGAGGCGGCGAGCCGTTCGAGACAGCCTGAGACGGCGAGCCGTCAGGCCGGCACCACGACGGTGAGCTCGTCGCCGTCGCGCTCCACATTCATCCCGGCGCGGCGGGCCACGGCCGCGACGCCGGCGGCGTTGTCGGGTTCGCTTCGGGAGCTGACCAGTGCACGGGCCAGGTGGCCTTTGTGGGCCTTGTTGAAGTGGCTGACCACGGTGCGTTGCCCGTCAGCGCGTTCGGCCAGGACCTGGACCCGCACCGCACCGGGTAGTCGGCCCAGACCGGCGTATGACCCGGATCGCAGATCGACGATCAACTCGCGGGCTGACAGGTCGGCCAGTACGGGCTCCAGCAGCGGGCGCCAACGTTTGGCCAGGCCGGGCTGTCCCGGCAGTTTGGACGAGGCGGACAACCGGTAGGCGGGCACCGGATCGTCGGCACGGAGTAGACCGAACAGCGCGGATCCGACGGCAAGCCGGGTGCGAGCCCGGTCGGCGGCCGCACCGCGCAGCGATCCGACGTCGAGGGCGTCGTAGAGCACCCCGGTGTATCGCTCGATGGCCGGCATCGTGGGCGCCTGTCGGAGTGCCGCGTTGCGTTCGATCTCGGCGTCTTGGCCGGCGGAGATAGCCAGAGCCCTGCGGCACGCGGGCTGATCAGCGGCGAGCTCGATCAGTTCGTCGATCAGTGACTGGCGGAGTGGGGTGAGCTCTGGCGAGCTCAGAATGTCCAAACGCACCGGCGGGCCGTCCCCGCCGGTGCGTTTGGTCTCCGACGGTGGAAGCAGCACGAGCACATCCAGACGCTAGCCGAATGTCTGCGGTTCGCTCACCACCGACCGGTGTGATGTCAGATGGCGATCGGCGCCGGCTCGTCGGGGGCCGGGGGTGCCGGTGGGGGCGGGACATCCAGCACGATCGGTGCCGGACCGTCCATCGGTGCCGCCGGTGGCATTGCATCGGCCGGCGGGGGCGGCGCGAACGGGTCCATCGGTGCCGGGGCGGCCATCGGGTCGATCGGCGGGGGCGGCGGCGGTGCGAAGGGGTCCATGGGTGCCGGGGCGGCCATGGGGTCGATCGGCGGGGGCGGCGGGGGCGGCGGGGGCGCGAAGGGGTCCATGGGTGCGTCCGCAGGCGCCTCCTGTGGCTCGCCTGCCGCCACGGGGAGGTACATGTGGTGGTTGAACTGGCGCTGGTAGGCGCCGCCGCCACCGACCTTCACGCCGTGGCCGCCCTCGCCCGAGGACACCGGCGTGCCGTCCGGCAGGGTCACGGCGGTGTGGCCGCCGTTCCAGCCGATCACCAGGGCGCCGGGCTGTGTGCCGTACTTGAAGCCACGGGCCAGGAGTGCACGCTCCTGGTTACCGGTGTTGAACCGGTCGCCGTAGACCGGACGGCCGGTCGCCATATTGCTGACCCAGGAAGCCAGGCCAGAGCAGTCTGTGCCGGCCGGCGAGTCTCCACCCGAGATGTACGGCGTGCCCGAAACCTGCTGGACAAGCGCCATAAGCGTCGCGATAGCAAACATGCGGCGGGACGCTAGCAGAGCCGATTTTGAGCGGGCAAAATATGTGACTCCGTTCACAACGGGTGTTGTATATGGACTGCTTCACCTGCTGTGGGATTGAGTGTGGTTGTCTGCGGGGCTAATTCCGTTGCGGGCGACGGGCGTGTCGCCGGTGGCCTATCGCCATATCGAACTATCGCCAATAGTGCTGTGACACTGGGCTTGTCCGGTGATCCGTGGTCTGTCATCCCAACTGGTTCGGCCGGTCGGAATCTCGAATTACCTTGACGTCAAGGGTATTTCGGACCTCAACCGGGCGCGCGTGCGATGTGGGGCCCCCGTCGGCGCTGCCGACGGGGCCCAGTGTGGTGTTCTCCAATGCTGACTAGACGCAGGTGTGCGATTTTGGCAACGTCGGCTCCTCCTGGCGGTGGCTGGGCGCCTGCGATCCGGCGGGCTGACGCACGGTTCTGATACGTCCGCCCGGGCCGGCGAGGCTTGGACATGCAGCCGATTAGCTGCATAATCGCATGGGGCAGCCGAGCGGCTGCGTATGACGGGATGGCGAGGGTGGACGAGGTCTTCAAAGCACTGGCGGACCCTAATCGGCGGCTGCTGCTGGACCGCCTCAACCACACCAACGGCCAGAGCCTGCGAGAGCTCTGTAGCGGCCTGTCTATGGCCCGGCAGTCGGTCAGCAAGCATCTGGCGGTGCTGGAGGCGGCCAACCTCGTCACGACGCTGCGTCAGGGTCGGGAAAAATTGCACTACCTCAATGCTGAGCCGATCAATGCCATCGCCGAGCGCTGGATCGACCGCTACGACTCGACGAGGGTGCAGACCCTTGCTGACCTCAAGACGGTGTTGGAGAGCCCTGCCCTGCCCGGCGAGTTCGTGTACACCACGTACATCCTCACCACCCCGGAAAGGCTGTGGCAGGCGATCACCAATCCGGTGTTCTCCCGCGGCTTCATGGGACACGCCATCGAATCGGAATGGCAGAAGGGATCGACCTACACCTGGGTCGAAGACGGGCTACGGATCGACGACCCCGAGCAGGTGATCGTCGAGTCCGATCCCTATCAGCGGTTGGCCTTCACGTTCCACACATTCACACCCGAACTGGGACAAATCGCCCCGGACCTGAGTCAGGAGGACATCGCCAAGGCGGCGGCGGAGCCGCGGTCGCGGGTGTCGTTCGACATCGAGCCGGTTGGGGACCGGGTCAAGGTCACGGTGACCCACGACGGTTTCGACCCCGCCGGCACCGTGCGGGAGATGATCTCGCACGGTTGGCCGGTCAAGCTGTCCAGCCTGAAGTCCGGACTGGAGCAGGCCTCCTAGACGAGCGAGTCCTGCGGGTCGCGCTGGACGGGAGTCGGCCACGGTGCCGGCAGGGGCCGCTGACGCACCCGCTGTGGCCACCAGAACCACTTGCCCATCAGGGCCGCGATCGACGGGGTCATGAACGAGCGGATGACCAGGGTGTCGAAGAGCAGGCCCAGGCCGATCGTGGTGCCGACCTGACCGATCACGGCCAGCTCGCTGATCGCCATCGACATCATGGTGAAGGCGAACACCAGGCCCGCCGAGGTGACCACCGAGCCGGTGCCACCCATGGCGCGGATGATGCCGGTGTTGAGCCCGGCGTGTATCTCCTCTTTGAACCGGGAGACCAGCAGCAGGTTGTAGTCCGCGCCGACGGCCAGCAGCACGATGACCGCCATGGCCAGCACCATCCAGTGCAGCTCCAGTCCGATCAGGTGTTGCCAGATGAGCACCGACAGACCGAATGATGCGCCGAGGGACAGCACCACGGTGCCGACGATCACCGCGGCGGCGACGACGCTTCGGGTCAGGATCAGCATGATGATGAAAATCAGGCACAGCGCCGCGATCCCGGCGATCAACAGGTCGTAGTTGGCGCCTTCCTGCATGTCCTTGAAGGTGGCCGCGGTGCCGCCGAGGTAGATCTTGGAGCCCTCCAGCGGAGTGCCCTTGATGGACTCCTTGGCCGCCTGCTTGATCGCATTGATGTGGGAGATCCCTTCGGGGCTCATCGGATCGCCCTCGTGGCTGATGATGAACCGCACCGCGTGCCCGTCGGGGGACAGGAACATCTTCATGCCGCGCTTGAAGTCCGGATTGTCGAAGGTTTCCGGCGGCAGATAGAACGAGTCGTCGTTCTTGGAAGCATCGAAGGCCTGGCCCATGGCCGTCTGGTCCTTCATCATCGCTTCCATCTGATCCTGCAGCCCGCCCATGGTGGCCTGCATGGTCAGCATCATGTTCTTCATATTCTTCATCGTCGCGATCATCGGCGGCATGATCGTGAGCATCTGTGGCATGAGCTCATCGAGACGGTCCATGTCCGGCATCAACTTCTGGATGTCGTCGGTCATGGTGTCGATGCCGTCAAGCGTGTCGAAGATCGAGCGCATCGACCAGCACATCGGGATGTCGAAGCAGTGCGGTTCCCAGTACAGGTAGTTGCGGATCGGCCGGAAGAAGTCATCGAAATCGGCGATGTGGTCCCGCATTTCGGCCACATCGAGGACCATCGCGTGCATCTTTCCGACCATGCTGTGCGTGGTGTCGGACATCTGCTTGACCAGCGTGAGCATCTGCTCCATGGTGGTGACCGTCGTCTGCATCTCGTCGGCCATCTTCAACATGTCCTTCATGCGGTCCTGCATGTATTTCATGTTCATCATCTGGGTGGTGCCCTGCATGCTGATCTGGAACGGGATCGAGGTGTGCTCGATCGGCGTTCCCTGCGGGCGCGTGATGGCCTGGACCCGAGAAATGCCGGGCACACCGAAGATTCGCTTGGCGATTCGGTCGATCACCAGGAAATCCGCCGAGTTGCGCAGATCGTGGTCGCTTTCGATGAGCAGCAACTCGGGGTTCATCCGGGCCTGCGAGAAGTGGCGGTCGGAGGCGGCGTACCCGGTGTTGGCCGGCAGATCCGCCGGCAGGTACTTGCGGTCGTTGTAATTGGTCTTGTACCCGGGCAGGGTCAGTAGGCCGATCAGCGACAGCGCGATGGTGGCGATCAGGATCGGGCCGGGCCAGCGCACCACGGCCGCACCGATCTTGCGCCAGCCGCGGGTGCGCATTGCCCGCTTGGGTTCCAGCGTCTTACCGAACCGGCTGGCCACCGAGATGATGGCCGGTCCCAGAGTCAGCGCGGCGAGGACGCCGGTGACCATGCCGATGGCCAAGGGGAAGCCCAGTGACTGGAAGTACGGAAGGTTGGTGAAGTGCAGACACAGCGTGGCGCCGGCGATGGTCAGGCCTGAGCCAAGCACCACGTGGGCGGTGCCGTGGAACATCGTGTAGTACGACTGCTCGCGGTCTTCGCCGACACTTCGGGCTTCCTGATATCGCCCTATCAGGAAGATCGCATAGTCGGTCGACGCCGCGATGGCCAGTGTCACCAACAGGTTCGTGGCGAACGTCGAGAGCCCGATGATGTCGTAGTAGCCCAGTGCGGCAACGACGCCGCGGGCCGCTGAGAGTGAGAGCACCACCATGACCAGCGTGAGGATCACCGTGATGATGGAGCGGTAGACCAGCAGCAGCATGATGATAATGACCGTGAAGGTCAGTGCCTCGATGACTTGCACGCTGCGGTCACCGGCAATGTGCTGGTCGGCGGCCAGTGCGGCCGGGCCGGTCACGTAGGCCTTGACGCCCGGCGGCGGAGTGACGCTCTCGACGATCTTCTGGACGGCCTCGACCGATTCGTTGGCCAGTGCCTCGCCCTGATTACCGGCGGTGTAGACCTGCACGTAGGAGGCCTTGCCGTCGGAGCTCTGGGCACCCGACGCGGTCAGCGGGTCGCCCCAGAAATCCTGGACGTGCTCGACGTGCAACTTGTCGGCCTCGAGCTTGGCGACGACCTCGTCGTAGAAATCGTGCGCTTTGATGTCCAAGGGCTCGTCGCCCTCGAGCACGACCATGACCGAGCTGTTGGACTTGAACTCCTGGAACACCTCGCCGACACGCTTCATCGCAATCATCGATGAGGCCTGGTCGGGGCTCATCGACACCGACCGCATCTTGCCCACCTCTTCGAGCTGGGGCACGACGGTGTTCAGGATGCCGATGAGGACGATCCAGCCGATGATGATCGGGACGGCCAGGCGCCGGATCCACTTGGCGATCCCACCGTGCTGGGCCGGCCTCGGCCCGGTGACCGGGATCGAGTCGGTCGGGGCGTCGTGGGTGCTCATGCAGATTTCACCAAGCAGAAGGTCTGGGCGTTCACGCCGTTGGAGGTTCTCTCGTCCTTGAGTTCGTCATCGACGGTGATCCGGCAGCTGATCGTGTCGCCGGTGCCCTGGGCGACGACGTTGGGGAACACCGACGGGGCGGTGGACTCCAGACGTAGCGTCCAGGGCAGGGTGACCCCGTCGATGCGCTGGGGCTGGGCGTCGAGATCGAGGTAGTTCACGTCCGCGGTCGCACCGGGCACGCCGTAGATCTCATAGACCACGACCTTGGGGTCGAAGGGCTTGGTGTCATCGACCTTCGCGCTGGCCATACCGGAGCCGTCGCCTGCGCCGAAGAACGTGCGCACCCGCATCACCGTGAATCCGCCGACCACCACCACCACCACGATGATCAGGGGGATCCAGAACTTCTTGGCCAGGCCAGAAATCGAAAACAGTTTCCGGCGAGAGGTTTTCGTCGCGTTGGTCATCGTTAAATGGCACCGGTCCGTCGGTTGTGGGCAAATTGGGTGTCGAGGCGGCGAGGCGCCGTGGCCAAGCCGGCGGCACGGCAGTCGATGGGGGAGCACCCGTGCACCATGTTCACCTCGATACGTCTCGCTGTCTAGCCGAATGGCTAACTAAAAACTTAGCGAGATATTAGCCTATTTAAATGAGTGGCAAAACGGTGACACAGCTGTGATGCGGCGCCCGCGGTCCTGAGCTGCCGTCGGTGAACTTCGGACTCCGCCTACGGGCGCGTAGTCAGTGGTCAGGCAGCATTTTCGCCGCGTACCAGCTGCGCTGTCGGGTGTCGCCGGGATACTGATTGTGATGGAGCTAACGGAATCGGGCTGGGCCTCGCCGCCGTGTCGGCGGAGGTGCCCAGCCCGAGGGGAGTTCCGTCAGTGCCAGTCCCAGACCGACATGTCGTTGGGTGGGTAGTTCTGGCAGACGTCGGTGGTGTTGGCGGCGACGCC
>NZ_JBVAXU010000010.1:0-155713 GCF_055419505.1 Mycobacterium sp. IDUB_9
CACATGATCTTGGCGATCCAGGCGTTGTAGTCACGCTGCCCGTAGATACCGAATGTGTGCAGCTCATTGGCGAAATCAGTATCAATCTCGGCATGTGCGGGAGCGGCGAAGGCGATTGCCGCCGCGGCACCGATCACTGCCAGCCCTGCAAGCTTCATGCGGTGAATCTTAGCCCATCTAAGCCTGTTTCGGGTGTGCGGTTCGCTCAGCCGATCGCCGACAGCAGCGGGACGTATTGCTCGGCGTGTGTCAGCGAACCGTGATGGCCGATCAATGCCGACTCCAGAGGTTCGGCATGGCGTCTCAGCAACGCGGCTGAGCCGCGCGCGGCAGCCACGACATCACCGATTCGGGGCCGGACGTCGTCACGTACCCGAGGTCCGAACCAACCCGTCGCGATGGCCTCCTCCCGAGACATCACCCACGCCGAATCTGCCAGGGTGGTGCGCCATGCGGTGAGAACGTCGTCGGCCGCACCGGCGGCGGTGTAGACGTGCCGGGCGCGGGCTTCGCCACCGACGGCGACCACCCCGTCGCGGAGCGGATCGCACTCGTCGATGTCCACCGCGGCCGCCGGGTCCACTGTGACCATGCCGTGGTCGGCGACCACGGTCAGCAGGCACTCCGACGGCAAGGCTTCGAGCACCGATTCCACCAGCCGGTCGACCTGCCGCAACTGCATCCGCCAGGCCGGGGAGCCGGGCCCGTGCAGGTGGCCCGTCAAGTCGAGGTCGGCGTGGTATCCGTAACAGAAGCCGCTGCCCGCGACGGCCGCGATGATCTCGGCAGCGAGATCGCCGAGGGCATGCACGCCGACGTAACGCCCGCCACGCAACAGCGCCCGGGTCAGTCCGGAAGTGGCGTGTTCGGCGCCCGATACGACCGAGACCTCGAACCCGGCGTCCCCGGCCCGTTCGAATGTGGTGGGTAACGGCTGGATCTGTTCGGGCACCACGCGGTCTCGAAGATCGGGTCCCCACGGATGGGGGCGCCACCGCAGCGCGTTGATCACATCGAATTCCGGTCCGGCCTCGGGCACCCGGAACGAGTAGCCGACAAATCCGTGCTCACCCGAGCGGTAGCCGGTGCCGATCGCCGCCAATCCCGCCGCCGTGGTGGACGGGAACCCGACGTGCAGTGTCCGATTGGCCGCCCGGTCCGACATGGCGGTGAGGACCGGCGCATCGGCGGCATGGGCGGCCAGCAGGTCGGCGCCGAGTCCGTCGATCAGCAGAACGCATGCTCCGCGGATGGGGCCGGGCCAGCTGATCCGCGCATCGAATCCCGGCGCGCCCATCGCGGTAAGCACCGACGGGACCACATCGGCCAGGTGGGGTGCATCGGGATCGGGACGCGCAGGCTCCACACCGCGAGCGTGCCACAGATCACGTCGGCGGGTTTGGCCGACGCAGACCTCGGCCCAAGGGCGCCCGACCACTCTGCTGTACCCGGTACGCTGGGTTTTCATGAAGCCGATGAGAGCCGTGATCCTCGCCGCCGCCCTGGTGGTGTCTGCAGGTGGGGCGTTCAGTGGCATCGCCAGCGCCGATCCGGACGCGCCGGCCCCCGTACCCGCGCCGGGCCCACCTCCGGGTCCTGTTGCCGCGCCCGGCCCTCCGCCGGGTCCCGCCGAAGCGGCCCCCGCGGCCCCTGCCGGCGGGAAGGCGATCGACCACGACGGCCTCTTCATGGTCGGTACCGATATCCAGCCGGGCAACTACGCCTCGGCCGGACCGGTCGAGGGCGGTACCTGCTACTGGAAGCGCATGGCCGATCTGCACGGCGGCGACATCATCGACAACGCGTTCAGCAAGAAGCCACAGGTCATCACGATCGAGGCCACCGACAAGGCGTTCAAGACCAGTGGTTGCCAGGCGTGGCAGCCAACCGACGCGGTCCCCGACACCCCGGCCAACGGCGCCATCCCGGCGCTGGTCGGTGGCGCCAAGCTGCGCTCGTGGATGGACACCTTGAACAACAACGCCCGCAACTATGACGGGTCGTCGGTGCCGATGCCCTGACGGCTCGGCACCGGTGATCAGCCGGGGAGCAACGGCGGCCGGCAGGCATTGCCGACCGGGTCCCACCACCAGCCGTTGTCACACATCGGCGGTGGCGACACCACCGGCGGGCGACACGTATTGGCAACCGGGTCCCACCACGCGCCGTTCTCGCACTCCAGTGGCACGACCGGCGGGCGGCACACATTCGCCACCGGATCCCACCATTCTCCGGCCCCACAGTCGGCCCAGCTGACTGCCGGTGTGGCGACCGTAACCGCTGCCATGAGACCGAACGGCGCCAATACCGCGCCGACGCCGGCGGCGCAGCGGCCGATGATGCTGGACATCTCAAACCTCCCGGGAGATCACGTAACCCGAGCCTATCGGCCGGCTGAGCTGGCTGCCAGCAATCGGACACGCCGCGTGGTCGCTGACCACGCCGATCCAGCGACAGTGCCGGCGTCGGCAGATGCGTTGCTGCACAAGATCACCCGAGCTGGTATTCGCGCACCCGGTCGTGTCCCCGGGGAAGTGCGCACCGCGCGGGGACCAAGCTCTGCAACGGCACGCTGCTAGTCTGCGAGAGCTGCCGGTTGCGCGAATCGCGGGCCGATCCGCCCGGCCAGCCGCGGCGGAAGCGTGACGGATCAGCTCAGTGGATACGGAAAAGGGTGTAGTGCGCGGCGCAGAGATCAAGGCCCTGACGGGACTGCGCATCGTTGCAGCGGTGTGGGTGGTTCTCTTCCACTTCCGGCCCCTGCTCTACCAGGTGGCCCCTGACGTCACCGAAGCGCTCGCCCCCGTCCTCGACCGCGGCGCACAGGGCGTCGACCTGTTCTTCATCCTCAGCGGATTCGTCCTGACCTGGAACTACATCGACCGGATGGGGCCGACCTGGTCCACGCGGGCCACGCTGCACTTCTTGTGGCTGCGGTTGTCCCGGGTGTGGCCGGTGTACCTCGTCACGCTGCACCTGGCTGCACTGTGGCTGATCTTCACCCTCAACGTCGGGCACATCCCACCTGAGGACACGAGTGGCTACAACGCCGTCAGCTATTTCCGGCAGCTGTTCCTGGTCCAACTGTGGTTCCAGCCCTACTTCGACGGCTCGAGCTGGGATGGGCCGGCATGGTCGATCAGCGCCGAGTGGTTGGCCTACCTGCTGTTCGGAGCGCTGATCCTGGTCATCTTCCGGATCGCCCGCGCCACCCGGGCGCGAAGTCTGGTCCTGCTGGCCATCGCCGCCGCGGTGCCGCCGGTCGTGCTCTTGATGGCCACCGGCCACTTCTACACCCCGTGGAGCTGGCTGCCCCGCATCGTCATGCAGTTCACCGCCGGTGCGCTGGCATGTGCGGCGGTTCGCAAACTGCATCTGACGGATCGGACCCAGAAGGGTGCGGGCTACCTCTCGATCTTGTTGGGTGCCGCCATCGTCGGCGGACTGTACTTCTTCGACAAGCACCCGTTGAACACGGTCGGCGATGCCGGCGGCATGGTCGACATCCTCTTCGTCCCGCAGGTTGTCGCGCTGGCGGTCGGCGTCGGGAGCCTGCCGGCATTGCTGTCCACCCGGCTTCTGGTCTACGGCGGACAAATCTCGTTCGGTCTGTACATGGTGCACGAGTTGGTCCATACCGCCTGGATCTGGACCACCAGGCAATTCGAACTGACCCTGACACCCACGCTTTCGGGTAAGGCGACGCTTCTCGGTCTGTTCGCGATAGCCGTGGTGGGCGCAGTCGCGCTGTACCACCTCGTGGAGGAGCCGGCCCGACGCTGGATGCGCAGGATGGTCGACATCCGGCCGGTCGAGCAGACGAACAAGAAACTGCACCGGATCGACACCGAGTCCGCAGACCGGTCCGACGAGGTTTCGGCCCGCGCGGGCTGACCGTTGTAACCATCCAAACTCGCTGCGCGACAGGTTGTTATGCCCTTGTTATCGCTGTGTCACCGGCCGCCTATCTACGGCCCAGGCTCACACCTTAGGCTGTCTCGGTATCGCGGTCCGGGACGAATTGGGTCTCGCCGGCAGTGGAGGTTGCAGTGGGTCGTCTGACCACTTTCATCGTCTCACTCGGCCTCACGGTCGGGCTTTTCGCGCAGCCTCCTCAGCAGCGCTACGTCACCTCGGGCCTAGATCCCCAGATCAACCACATCGCGGTGATCGGGGACTCCTACACCACGGGCATGCTCGCCGAGGGCGGCATGGGACCCAGGAACTGGGCGCCGCTGGCCTGGCAGAAACTGGCGCAACGCGGTGTGCAGGTGGACGCCGATGTGGTGGCCGAGGGCGGCGCCGGCTATGAGGCACGTGGAAACCACGGCAGCGTCTTCGCCGACCTGACACCGAGGGCGGTACAGCCCGACGACGCGTTGATTGTCTTCTTCGGGTCGCGCAACGACAAGGACGCCGATCTGGGTGTGGTCACCCGGTTGAGCCACGACGCCCTGACGACGGCACGTCAGTCCGCGCCGACGGCCCGGATGCTGGTGATCGGGCCACCGTGGGTGAACGCGGAGGTTCCGCCGAATCTGCTCGGTGTGCGTGACATCCTGCGGGATCAGGCCCGGCAGGTAGGGGCGACGTTCGTCGATCCGATCGCGGAGCGATGGTTCTTCGACAACCCGGAGTTGATTGGGGCCGACGGTATTCACCCGACCGACGCCGGCCACGCCTACATGGCGGACAAGATCGCACCGCTGATCGGCAAGGAACTCCCACGCTGGGTCTGAGCGCGGGCTCAGCTGCCGGACGTGGTGCGGAACCGGTCGCGGTAGGCCCTCGGTGACACCCCGAGGTGGTTGACGAACACCCTTCGTAGGGTCTCGGCGCTCCCGAACCCGGCCAGGCGGGCGGTTTCTCCGACGTGGCGACCTGCATCGAGGGCTGCTCGTGCGGCGTCGATCCGAACCGTTTCGACGTAGCGCGCCGGGGTGGTGCCGAGCTCCGCCTGAAACAGCCGGGTGAGTTGTCGTGTGCTCAACGAGGCCAGTGCCGCAAGGCTTTTCACGCTGTGGTCGGCAGTCGGGTCAGCCGCTATCGCGTCGGTGACCCTACGCAATGTCGACTCTGCCGGCGCGTCCGACTCGACCAACCTGGAGAACTGCGACTGGCCGCCCGCACGCTTGAGATACACCACCAGTGACCGTGCCACGTCGCGCACCAGGTCGGCTCCGCAATCCGATTCCACCAGCGCCAATGCCAGGTCGATGCCCGCCGACACTCCCGCTGAGGTGTAGATGTTGCCGTCCCGGACGAAGATCGCGTCAGGCTCGACCGAGATCGTGGGATACGCGCGCGCCAGCAGCCGTGCGTGCCGCCAGTGGGTGGTGGCCCGGCGGCCGTCGAGCAGTCCGGCCTCGGCCAGAAGGAAGGACCCGGTGCAGATCGACGCCAGCCGCCGGGTCCGCGTCGGTAGGTCGCGCAACGCTTCCACCAGACCCGGATCGATCGGCCGGCCCACGAGATTGTCTCCACCGGAGACCAATACGGTATCCACGCCATCGATCTCGGCGATTCGATCGGTCGCCGCGAACTCCGTGCCGATCGAGGTCGTGACGTCGGCGCCGTCGACCGAGGCGATCCGGAGGCGGTAGTGGGCGCCGAACCGGTTGGCCTCGGCGAAGACCTCGGCGGGCCCGGCGGCGTCCAGCAACTTCATCCCGTCGAAGACGACGATCACGATCTCACGGGGCCCCATAGCCTGCGCCATCTATCCATTGTGTCGCTTTTTGTGGGAAAGATGGCAGATCGGACATGGTCGGGGCGTTGGGCCGCGGCGCAGACTCGAATCACGCGAAGTGCACCCAGAGCGCCGAGCCAGGTAAAACCGTTATGAGACAAAGGGACCGACATGACAACGTCGACAGCCAACACCATCGCCGGAATCCAGCTCCCCGATACCGCGCTGGTTCGAGATACCACCGAATACATCCGCGACGTCGAGGATGACCTGCTGTTCCACCATTCGCGCCGGGTGTTCTACTTCGGTGCGCTACAGGGCCTGCGTCGGGGACTGAAGCCCGATCTCGAACTGCTGTACGTCGGTGCGATGTTCCACGACCTCGGGCTGACGGAGCGGTACCGTACGACGTCGCAACTGCGGTTCGAGGTCGACGGTGCCGAAGCCGCGCGGGACTTCCTGTTGCAGCACGGGTTCGACGATGCCGCCGCCCGCAAGGTCTGGCTGGGCATCGCGTTGCACACCACCCCGGGCGTCCCCGAGTTTTTGGATCCCGAGATCGCGCTGGTGAGCGCCGGTGTGGAAACAGATGTGCTGGGGATCGGCCTCGACAATCTGGCGCCGGGGGATCTGAGTGCCGTCACCACGGCGCATCCGCGGCCTGATTTCAAGAACCGGATTCTGCAGGCATTCACCGACGGGGTGCAGAAGCGTCCGGGGTCCACCTTCGGCACGGTCAACGCAGACGTGCTCGCCCACTTCGACGATTCGTTCGTGCGCGAGGACTTCGTCGAGGTGATTCTCGCGAACAAATGGCCGGAATAGCCTGTCCCACAGGCGAACCCCGGGTAATCAGGTCGAGGCGGTCCGGCGTTCGGCGAGCTCCCGCAGCGGGTCGGGGAGGGCGGCCGCGCGCAGGATCGCGGGCAGATGCTGTGGCTCGAGGGTCAGCGCACGGAACACGAATCCGACGGTGATGTCGTGGTCGGGCCGATCGGTCACCACGATCTGATCGCCGGAGGATACCGATCCGGGTGTCACCAGACGCAGATACGCACCTGGAATCGCCGCTCTGGTAAAGGTTTTGACCCATCCGTTGAGCTCCAACCAGTTGGCGAACGTCCGGCAGGGGATACGTGGCCGGGACACTTCGAGCTCGAGCCCGTCGGATCCGATGCGCCACCGTTCACCGATGACGGCGTTGGTGACGTCGATGCCCGCGGTGGTGAGGTTCTCGCCGAACACTCCGTTGGCGATCTCGCGGTCCAGTTCGGTCTGCCAGCCGTCGAGGTCTTCGCGTGCGTAGGCGTAGACCGCCTGATCGTCGCCGCCGTGGAACTGTTGGTCGCCGATCGTGTCGCCGACGAGGCCGCTGCCGAGCCCGCCGTGCATCGGGCCCGGCGCGCGGACCGCGACGGCCCCGTCGACGGGACGTTTGTCGATGCCGGTGACGGCACGCCCCTCGGCGGTGTTGGGTCGTGGATGAGCCACGTTCACCGTCAGTACCTGCGCCATGACGCCCAGCGTAATGGCTTAGAAAAGTGGTGTCGCAACGCCATTCGGAGCGGGTGGCGGGGGCGGAACCGGCAGGCACAGCCCGGTCGCGGTGTCGAGTTGCCTGCCCGGTACGCAGAACGGAGAACAACCGTTGGTGACGCCGGTTTCCCCGGGTTGGCATGC
Organism: Mycobacterium sp. IDUB_9; assembly: GCF_055419505.1. Classification (NCBI taxonomy): domain Bacteria; kingdom Bacillati; phylum Actinomycetota; class Actinomycetes; order Mycobacteriales; family Mycobacteriaceae; genus Mycobacterium; species Mycobacterium sp. IDUB_9. Next base: position 7,370 of record NZ_JBVAXU010000010.1, read on the forward strand.
CGAGCTCGGGGCCGGCGTCACGATCGTGGCGACTGCCATCGATCCGGCTGACAGCACCGCGGCCGACACCACCGTGAATACCCCGCGCCACACTGCGCTCGTCATTGGCTGTCTCCTCATCGGCAGCACCGCTTCAGGACCTACGGGCGCAGTCTAAGCCGCGGGTTGTCCGCCCACGAGCGGTTCGGTCCGCTAGCGTCACGTGGTTGTGCAGACCCTGATCGACTTTGACCGTGCGCCGGTTTTCGCCATCCCGACCCTTGAGCCGGTCGGTGGGCTCACGGTGCGTGAGGGAATGCTCATCGAGGGGCCGCAGGGCTGGGGGGAGTTCAGCCCACTGCCGCACGAGCGTGCGCTGGGCCGCTGGCTCACGGCGGCCACCGAGCCGGGCACTGTCGGCTGGCCGGATCCGGTGCGTGGACGAGTACCCATCGCGGTCACCATTCCCGCCGTCGACGCCGCGCGGGCGCACGAGATCGCCGCCGCATCGGGTTGTCGGACCGCGGCGGTCGAGGTGGGCGCCGGGGGATTGGCGCAGGATGTCGAGCGGGTCCGGGCGGTGCGCGACGGGCTCGGCGCGGACGGCGTCCTGCGGTGTGACGCCAAGGGGCGGTGGGATCCGGACACCGCGGTCACCGCCATCGCTGCTCTCGATCGGGCAGGCGGGGGTCTGGAGTTCATCGCGCAGCCGTGCCCCACGATCGGTGAGCTGGCGCAGGTGAGGCGCCGGGTCGAGGTACCCGTCGCGGCCGGCGAGTCGATCCGCGAATCCGGCGACCCGATCGGCCTGCGCCTTGGCGAGGCGGCCGACATCGCCGTGCTCGCGACCGGGCCGTTGGGCGGAGCCCGGCGCGCGTTGCGCGTCGCCGAGTCCTGCGGGTTGCCCTGTGTGGTCACCTCGACGCTGGAGACGACCATCGGACTTGCGGCGGGGCTCGCGCTGGCGGGCGCGTTACCCCAGCTCGCGTTCGCGTGCGAGCTGGGGACCAGGCGATTTCTCGCCGGCGACGTCGTCGCGGATTCGCGTTCCCTGGTCGCGGTGGATGGCTACCTACCTGTCGCGCCGATGCCCCCGGCGCCGCAGCGCGACCGACTCGAGCAGTACGCCGTCACCGACCCGGCCCGGCTGGCGTGGTGGCGCGAGCGCCTGCAAAGTGCCATTACTGCATCGTGAACTGCCCCGATGCAGTATCGGGTGAGGCGACTCGGGAGCGGGAGCAGCAATCTTCACCGAACAGATTCAAGTAGCGCACTACGCATGTGCGCGACCTGGCGGCAACTCGAGAATCGACTTCGTCAGCTACCGCTGGCGGGGAGATCCAACGGAGGATGCCATGTCGTTGTTCGCGAAGCTGTCGGAACTTCGGGCGGTGAGAACCCAGGATTCCGGCGGAGCCGACGAGCTCAGCATCAGCCGAGCTGATGGGTTTCAGTTCAAGGCCGTCTCGATGTGCCAGGGGGATGTGGTGGATCTGGACCGGCTGCTGCCGTTCGACGGCCAGTTGGAGATCGTGTTGAGGGAGGTGGACGCCGGTACCGACGAGATGGAGGACGTCGGCTCGGTAGTCATCCGCTCCGACGAGTTGGGGCGCGGAGAGCTCACCCAGCAGGTCAGCGGCGCAGGCGCACTGTACGAAGTCACCTACAAGGTCATCTGAGGCGTCAGTCCTGCACCGCCTTGGCGATCGCCACACAGGTGGTCAGCCAGTCCGCGTCGGGTTCGGGCGTCTCGGTCAGCTCCCACATCGCGTTGTGCACCATCCGTACGATGACCCAGGCTCGGGCCCGGTCGACATCCAGGCCGGCAGCGTCGACCAGAGCCGACAACCGGCGCCGGACCCCGTCGCGAACGTAACCGGCCAGCTCCTCCCGTCGGTTCCACAGCATCGGCGCAACCGCGTAGTGCGGGTCCCCGTTCATCGGCTTGGGATCGATCACCAGCCATGGCTCGCGGTCAGCGGCGAGGACATTCTCGTAATGCAGGTCGCTGTGGATCAGGGTGCCGGTGGCGGCGGTATCGGTGGCCAGGTGCGTGCCGAGCGTGATCGCCTGTTCCACGAGCCGGCGCGGAATCGGGGCGTTGCGGGGGAGTCGCACCAGATCGGCCGTCCACTGTGACGTGCATTCGGCCAGCGAACGTAGCTGGGGCAGCGACGGAACATGGATCCGGCCGTACAGCTCGGCGACGATCTCACACGCCTCAATATCCCAGAGCTCATTGAGATTTCGTCGGTACAGCCGTTCCAGCAGCATCGTCCGCCGGTGTGGATCGGCCCGGAGCAACCGGACCGCTCCCGCACCTGCCCAACGTCGCAACGCGAGGTGTTCATGTTCGGACTCGTCGTCGGGGAAGGCCGCCTTGAGGACCGCGGGCACACCCTCTCCGGTGTGTACCGGCAGCACGATCGAGCAATGGCCGTGTTCAGCAGGTCCGTCGGCCCGCAGATCCCATTCGTCGAATTGGTCCCGAATCATGCGGGGCAAGCCGTCCACCCAGGACTGCCACTGCGGTCCTCGCCTGCCCATCGCGCGCACGGCCTCGGGCAGATCGATCATCGCGCCCATCGTCGCACCCCGGCCCGCCCGCCGAGCACCCGGTTTTGACAGACTGTGCTCCATGGCACAGATAACCTTCAAGGGAAACCCCATCAATACGGTCGGCGACCTGCCGGCAGTCGGTAGCCCGGCCCCCGGCTTCGCGGTCACCGGCACCGATCTCGGCACCGTCACCAACGACCAGTTCCAGGGCAAGTCGGTGCTGCTGAACATCTTCCCGTCGGTGGACACCGGGATATGCGCCGCCAGCGTGCGCACCTTCAACGAACGGGCGGCTGCCGCCGGGGCAACGGTCTTGTGCGTGTCGAAGGATCTGCCGTTCGCGCTGAGCCGTTTCTGCGGAGCCGAGGGCATCGAGAACGTCATCACCGCATCGGCCTTCCGGGACAGCTTCGGCGAGGATTACGGGATCACCATGACCGACGGCCCGATGGCCGGTCTGCTGGGACGCGCCGTCGTCGTCATCGGTGCCGACGGCAAGGTGGCCTACACCGAACTGGTGCCCGAGATCGTTCAGGAACCGAACTACGACGCCGCGCTGGCCGCACTCTGATCGTCGTCACCCTCCCTCACCGGCGCACCTCGCGCCGGTGAGGGACCGGCCGGCGTTCAGACCGGCCACTGCTCGCGGCGATGGGCCGCGTCGAAGAACATCCATTCGTATTTCGCCGTGACCTCGAAATGGGCTCGTGCGGCGGCCTCGTCCGCCCCGCCCAGCGTCGGCCCCAGCCGATCCGTCAGGTCGAGCACCTCGGCAACCGTGGCGGCGTACTCGTCACCGCCGTAGCTGTCGATCCAACGCTGATAGCGCCGATCGGGCGAACCGCGTTCCAGCAACGCCGTTCCGACCCGGGCGTAGATCCAGTAGCAGGGCAGGACCGCCGCCAGGCCTTCGGCGAACGTGCCGCTGTATGCGGTGGCCAGCAGATAACTCGTGTAGGCGCGTGTGGTCGGGGCGACCGGCGTCGCGTTCAGCGCTGCGATATCCAGCCCCAATTCCGGGAGCAGTTCGTTGTGCAGACCCAATTCGACATCGAAGACCTCGGCGGCATGTCGGGCGAACATCGCGGTGTCGGCCAGGGTGGGTGCCTTGGCGGCGACAATGGCCAACGCGCGGGCGTAGTCGCGCAGGTAGTGGACGTCCTGTGCCACGTAGTGAGCGAACGCCGCGCCGTCCAGGCTGCCGTCGGTCAGTCCGGTCAGGAACGGGTGGGCGAGGATCGCGGTGAACGTCGGCTCGATCGGCTCCCAGAGTCGGGCCGACCAGGATTGCGGATGCGCGTCGGGGTGCATGTCACCATCGTGTCAGGTGACCCGCAAACGTGGTGAACCCTCCCGGTGCACCATGTACCGCAACGATTTTCACGGCGGCGGAGTCAAATCGGAGCTGCCCCGCGAACTTTGCCCGCCGGCAGGCGCGCCGGTGCCCGGCGCGGACGGTGTCACCGGCGCCCCGACGTGCCGCGATAAGCATGTGCGGTAACTGTTCGGTCACAGTCCTGCATCTGATCGTCCCTGCGCCCCAAACTAATTGGGCAATCCTGGCGCCCAGGGGTACAAATGGTTGACCCGGCTGACAACGACCAGCGGCCGGTGTCGCCTTCCGGTGGTCGAGAGAGTTGATGTTCGATGAGACGTACCTTTGCCCTGGTGTTCGGTCTGGCATTTCTGGTAGCGGCTCCCGGACTGGCCGGCGCCGCACCGATCGAACGCCCCACCGGCAACCAGCGCTATGTCGAGCTTGTGATCGCCCGCGCGATGTCACAGCGCGGTGTGCCCTTCAGCTACGGAGGCGGGGACGTGAACGGGCCGACCCGTGGCGTCGCTCGCAGCCTTCCCGCCCCGGGCCTGGCACCCGCCACGCCGCAGCTCGCCGGCGGCGGTCTGACACCGGGTCTGTCGACCCCCGCGGTGACCGCGCATGTCGCTCCGGTGCTGACCCCGGGTCTCGGTGTCGCGCCGGATCCATCGGCGAATGTGGTCGGATTCGATGCCTCCGGCCTCATCGTCTACGCGTTCGGCGGAGTAGGGGTGAAGATGCCTCGGTCGTCCGGCGAGCAGTACAAGGTCGGGCAGAAGGTACTTCCGTCGCAGGCGCTGCCCGGTGACCTGATCTTCTACGGACCTGAGGGCACCCAGAGTGTGGCGCTCTACCTCGGCAACAACCAGATGATCCAGGGCACCGAGCCCGCTGTCGCCGTCACACCCGTGCGCGCCGAGGGCATGACACCGTATTTGGTCCGCATCATCGCCTGACCCCGTATTGGTGCGCCTGAGACGGCTCAACCCTCCGTAGGCTTTGAGCTGTCGACGAGGAAGGGCGCTCAGCACCGATGGAACAGATACCTGCGACTACGCGGACGGTTTTTGCGGGCATCAGCTCGCGGGCCTGGGAGCATCCGGCGGACCGGACCGCGCTGACCGCGCTCCGTCGGCTCAAGGGATTCGATCAGATCCTCAAGGTGCTGTCGGCCATGCTGCGCGAACGCAAGCACCGGTTGTTGTATCTGGCGAGTTCGGCACGGGTCGGTCCGCGGCAGTTCGCCGATCTGGATGCGCTACTGGACGAATGCGTGCAGGTTCTCGATGCCCCGGTACGTCCGGAGATGTTCGTGATTCAGGCGCCCGAAGCCAACGCCTACTGCATCGGTATGGACGATCCGTTCATCGTCATCACCTCCGGCATGTACGACCTGATGTCGCACGACGAGATGCGGTTCATCATCGGTCACGAGCTCGGCCACGCGCTCAGCGGCCATGCCGTGTACCGCACGATGCTCAATCATCTGCTGCGGCTGGCTTCGTCGTTCGGCTTCATCCCCCTGGGGGGCTGGGCCCTGCGGGCCATCGTCGCCGCTTTGCAGGAATGGCAACGCAAATCCGAACTTTCGGGGGACCGGGCGGGTCTGTTGTGCGGGCAGGACTTCGACATGGCGATCCGGGTCGAGCTCAAGCTAGCGGCGGGCAGCCATCTCGAGAAGCTCGACTCGCAGGCGTTCCTCGCCCAGGCGCGTGACTACGAGGCGACCGGCGATATGCGCGACGGACTGCTCAAACTTCTGAATCTGGAGATGCGTACGCATCCGTTTTCGGTGCTCCGGGCGGCGGCGCTGACCAAGTGGGTTGATACCGGCGGATACGGGGCGATCATGGCGGGTGATTATCCGCTGCGGTCCGACGATGACACGGCCAGTTGGAACGACGATGTCAGCGCGGCGGCCCGTCATTACAAGGACGGTTTCGACCAGTCCGAGGATCCGTTGATCCGCGGGATCCGGGACGGCCTGGGCGGCGTGGTCGACGGAGTCGGCCAGGCCGCGACCAGTGCGGCCGACGCGATGGGCCGCAAGATCTCCGAGTGGCGTCGCAACAACAGGCCGGGCGAAGAGTAGCGGGCCGACGGGTGATTGCCGTCGGGCCTACGGTAAGCCTCTAGACTAGGCGGCCGTGGGCATCCTGTTTGGCTTCGCGCCGTGGATCATCTATTGGGTACTCGTCGGCAACGTGCCGTTCCTGGTCGCCGTGCTGGTGGCGCTCGCGGCGGCGATCGCCACCTTCACGATCAGCCGCATCTCCGGCGCGCCGGGCCGCACTCTCGAGGCCGGCGCGCTCGCCACCTTCGTGGTCCTGACGATCTTGACCCTGGTACTCAACCAGGACGTGATGGAACGCTGGATGCAACCGCTGAGCAACGCGGGCATCTTCCTGGTCGCGTTGACCGGGTTACTGCTCGGCAAGCCCTTCGTGCTGGAGTTCGCGGCGGCGGGCCAGCCCCCGGGGGTCGTGGAAAGTGATCTGTTCCAACAGATCGTGAAGATCCTCACCTGGATCTGGGTGGGTGCATTCGCCGGAATGACGGTCTCTTCGGTGATCCCGCCGATCGTGCAGGGCGACGCCACGATTCTGGACACCAAGTCACCGCTGTCGTTCATCTGCTACTGGGTCATCCCGTTCACGCTGCTCGGTCTGGCGGCGCTGGCGTCACGCGTCCTGCCCGACCGAATGACGGCGGGCATGAACGACATAGTGCGCAAGACCACGTTCGTGGCATTTTCCGAAGCTGAGATCGACCAGCTCTACTACCTGGCTCAAGAGCACGCCAATCGCGAGGTCGGCGCGGGACAGGAAGCCTATGACGTTCGGGTGGGAGGTTCGGGAACGCCGTTGGTGGGCGATGAATCTCGCATGTCGTGGCCCTCGACGTACAAGGTGCGCGATCGCAAGAGGTAGCACCTCAGCGGGCCGGCATCATGCCCAGCAGTCCGAACATCATGACAAGGCCCGGCAGCAGGTTGGTCACCTGGTGGGCGATGATGCCGCCCCACAGGCTTCCGGAGTACAGCCGCGCCAATGCTATCGGGATGGCGACCACCAGCAGCAGCGGAGCCCGCTCGGGTTCCAGGTGGGCCATGGCAAATACGAGGGTGGACACGACCACCGCGACGATGCGCCCCCACCGTTGCTCGAGCGCACCCCACAGCAGTCCGCGATACACCACCTCCTCGCAGATCGGTGCGATGAACGCGACGAGCAGCAGGACGACCACCGCCAGCGGCCACCCGGTCCGGACGCCTTCGTAGACCCCGCCGACGGCCGAGGTCGCGTCGGGTCCGACGATCGACTGGTAGAGCAACGCGGCCGGCAGTGTGACGAACAGCCCGCCGATGCCGAATGCCAACCCGAGACCGACTGCACGCCAGGACCACTGCCATCGAAAGTCGATGCGGGCACCGTTGCCGCGCCATTTCGCGATGGCGACGGCCAGCGTCGCGGCGACGAGTGTGGGCACCCCGATCGCCAGCGTGATCAATTCGGCCGGCGGCGGGCCCGGGGGTGCGAACACGCCGAACGCGGCCGAGGCGAGCAGATAGACGGCCTCTACGACGACGAAGGCGCCGAGGCCCCAGCGGTGTGCGCTCACTTGGTCCCGAAGATCCGGTCACCGGCGTCGCCGACGCCGGGGACGATGTAGCCCTGCTCGTCGAGTTCTCGGTCGAGTGCCGCGGCGTAGATGGGGACCTCCGGATGCGCCTGATGCATGGCTGCGACGCCTTCCGGACACGTCAGCAGGCACACGAACTTGATGGATCGGGGCCCGTATTCCTTGATGCGGTCGATGGCGGCGACGGCCGAGTTGCCGGTGGCCAACAGCGGGTCGACGACCACCACGTCGCGCTCGTGGAGGTCACTGGGCAGCTTGCAGTAATACTCGACGACCACCCGGGTTTTCGGATCCCGGTACAGGCCGATATGGCCGACCCGGGCATTCGGCATCACACTGAGCATGCCGTCCAGGATGCCGCTGCCGGCGCGCAGAACGGACACGAACACCAATTTCTTGCCGTCGATCACGGACCCTGTGGTGGACTCCAAGGGCGTCTCGACGTCGATGTCGTGTACCGGGATGTCGCGCAGTACCTCGTAGCTCATCAACATCGAGATCTCATTGAGCAACTGGCGAAATCCTTTGGTGGACACGTCCTTCTGCCGCATCAGGGTCAGCTTGTGCTGCACCAGCGGGTGGTCGATGACATGCAGGTTGCTGCCCATCTGCCCTCCTAGAAGACCGTGCCGTCGCTGACAACGGACAGGGGAGGGCGGCCGTCTCGCAGGTGCGCGGCGAGCGCCCGCCCGGCGGCCCACGTCCCGCCCTCCAGCACGCAGGCCAGAGGCAACTGCGAGGCCCCGAGATGGCCGCGGATGAGCGGAGCCAGTTCATCGAGCAGCGCGACGGTCAGGGCCCGCCACTCCACGACGAGCTCGTCGTTCACCGCCCAGTCCGACTGCGCGAGTACAGGATCACGTAACCGCAGCACGCCGGTGTCGAGCAGCAGGCCGCCGTTGCGATACTCGGGCAACCCGGTCAGCGCGTTCAGATCGGTGACTGCAATGCCCGCCCACTCGAACGGCTCCAGGAGTGAGTAGGTCAACCACTGAGACAGTTTGTGAAACGGCATCCATCCGCGGGAGAGGCCCGGACCGGGTACTGCCCGGTGCCGCCAACAGTCACCGAGCGGTTGACCCGCGATGGCGTTGCCGGTGAGCCACACTCCGGACAGTGTGTTCAACACCGTGGCGAGGAGATCGTGGGCGGCGATGGACGGGCCGGTCGCCGTATCGAACAATCTGCCGGGACGGCCATCCGGACCGAACACGTCGGGGCGAGTGGCCAATTGCGTCCCGAGGCGATGCAACAGCTGAACGCGACCGGCGAGACCGACCAGTGGATTTCCGGGATTCACCTGAAAGGCCGCGGCCAGGCTTTCGACGTCGAGGCGGCGCAACGCGGCGGCATCGACCCGCAGCGGATCGCCGGGGTCGATGGAGAACATGCCACCGCAGAAAGCGTGCCAACTGGCAACGCCCAATCCTTCCGAGCGGGTCAGATCGAGGCCGGTATCGGATTCGACGTAGTGCCAATCAGTTCCGGCGCCGGCGTCGAGCAAGACGCTCACCACGGTCAGGTCGATCATCGAGCGGGCCCGGGCTGCAGTATCCAAATCGGCTGTGTGCGATTCCAGTTGAGCGCGGCGATCCACGCCTCCGGCCTCGAAATGTCGCCACCTGCTGTGGTAGGGAATGGCAAGTGTGGGGTACCGGGTACGGGTGACGTCAGCGACCTCGGCCGCTGCCTGGTCCAGCGCTTCCTCGTCGACCAGAAACCAGGCGGAGCCGCCGTCCCGGGCGCGCTGCAGAAGATGTTGAGCCCGTTCACGGATCGCAGACGTGGTGCGCAGGGCCGCGACGGCCGCCGAGCTGTCCAGGGTTGTGGTCATGGCATGAGCCCGCGACCCTTGGCCATCTTGAGTTCGTAGATACCCGGGACCGGTCCGGGGGTGAAATAGCCGGCGGCCGTCTTCGCGTCGATCTCGACCCGGGCATCGGCCGGGATCAGCTCGTCGGGAATGTTGACCCGTTCCCCGACCTCGATCCCCGAACCGGTGATCGCGTCGTATTTCATGTTGCTCATCGATACCAGACGATGGATCTTGCGGACGCCGAGCCAGTGCAGGACATCGGGCATCAGCTCTTGGAACCGCATATCTTGCACGCCCGCCACGCATTCGGTGCGGGCGAAGTACTGGTCGGCGGTGTCGCCGCCCGCCTGGCGTTTGCGGGCGTTGTAGACCAGGAATTTGGTCACCTCGCCCAGTGCGCGTCCTTCCTTGCGTGAATAGGCGACCAAACCGACCCCGCCACGCTGGGCGCCGGCGATGCATTCTTCGATCGCATGTGTGAGATAGGGCCTGCAGGTACAGATGTCGGAGCCGAAGACATCTGAACCGTTGCACTCGTCGTGTACCCGTGCAGTCAGTTCGACCCTCGGATCGGCCAGATCGCTTGGCGCGCCGAATATGTAGAGGGTCTGCCCGCCGATGGGGGGCAGGAACACCTCGAGATCACCACGAGTGACGAGCTCTGGGTACATGCCCCCGGTCTCCTCGAACAACACCCTGCGCAGTGTGGTCTCCGTGCAGCCGAATCGGGCTGCCACGCCGGGTAGGAACCACACCGGCTCGACGGCGGCCTTCGTCACCAATGCCGCACCGCTCTCCAACAGCACCCGGCCATCCGGGTGCAGGCGCCCGGCGGCGATGGCCGCGGCGATCTCCGGCACGATCACGTGAGCTTTGGTGACCGCGATGGTCGGCCGGATGTCATAGCCCGCGGCCAGTTCGGCGGCGAACGCGTCGGAGACCATCGCGCCCCACGGATCCAGGCTGACGATCGCCTCCGGTCGACTCCACTGTGGATACGGCCCGATCACGTCCGTGGGGGCGGTGTTCGTCAGATCGGCCCGGTGCTCCGGCGAGAGCGCGCCCGCGGCAACAGCCAAGGCCCGGTAGACGCTGTACGAGCCGCTGTGGGTGCCGATCACATTGCGGTGCGCGCGTGTGGTGGTGGTGCCGATCACCGGACCGCGCTCGGCGGCGCTCGGTGCCGCCCACTGGATCGTCGGGGTACCCGCGACAGCGCTGTGGGACGTCAACCGGATGTGGCGGGCCTTCGCCGGCTCCGCGGACGCACCACCTGATTCGGCGACCATATCGGTGCTCCTTCCTCCGCGCATGCGCCCGGCTGAGACAGTCCAGTCAACTCCGATTCGGCAGGTTCTGCATGCGGTGTGCCCGTACCGTCGATCGGGTGCGCTGGATAGTGGACGGCATGAACGTCATCGGCACCCGGCCTGACGGTTGGTGGAAGGACCGCCACGGCGCGATGGCCGGTTTGGTCGAGCGGCTCGAGCGTTGGGCCGCGGCCGGGGACACCCGGTGACGGTCGTGTTCGAAGGGCCGACGACGCCACCCATCGAGTCGGGAGTCATCGAGGTGGGTCACGCTCCGCGGGCCACCGCGAATTCCGCGGACGACGAGATCGTGCGGTTGGTGCGGGCTTCTCCTCGACCGGACGAGATCACCGTGGTGACTTCGGACAGCGGGCTGGCCGCGAGGGTCCGCGGGGTGGGCGCGCAGGTTCAGCCGGCCGCCGGCTTCCGCGAGCTGATCGAGTGATTCTGACTACTGTGCGGGGCGTTGTGCGGGCTGAAGTCGTTTGGCCTCGATCTCTCCGTCGATGATCAACTGCCGCAATGTTTTCCGGTCGAACTTTCCGCTGGGCAGGGTCGGGATCCGTTCGCTGTCGGTCAGCGCCCAGCGGGTAGGCACCTTGTAGGCGGACAACTGTTCCCGGGTGTAGGCGGCCAGGGCCGGCAGGTCGAGTTCCGCCGCGGGCACAACGACCGCGCAGACCTCCTCGCCGCGGTGTGGGTCGTCGATGCCGACGACGACGCATTGCGCGACGCCGGCGTACTCGGCAATGACAGCCTCGACCTCTAACGGGGACACGTTGGCCCCGGCGGCCTTGATCAGATCAGTGGTGCGCCCGACGTAGAACAGCCGGGGATCGCCGTCGCGCCGGTACACCTGGTCGCCGCTGTGATACCAGCCGTCGGCGTCGAACGTCTCCGACCGTTCGCGCTTGTTGTAGCCGGCCATCACCCCGATACCTCGGACCAGGAGTTCGCCGGTGTCCCCGGGCGCCACCGGGATGCCGTCGTCATCGACGATGACCATGTCGGTGAAGGCGAAGCCGCCTGCGGTCTCAGACATGGTGCGGTGCACCGGAAATCCGTCGGGTACATCGGTCATGGCGATGTCCAGCGGGCCCTCGCGCAGCATCGGTGCACTGCTCAGATCCCGGTCGGCGAACGACGGATGATCGCGCAACCGCTGCGTGAACGCCGGCCAGCCCACGATCCCGGTGATCCGTTCCCGCTCGGCCAGGTCCAGCGCGGTTTCGGGTTCCAGTTTCGGCAACACCACCAAGCTGACGGGTTCATGCAGGGCCCCGGTCACCGCGAGCAGTCCGCCGATCCAGAAGAACGGCATCGCGCACAGCACCCGAGACTCGTCCTGCGAGCGGGTGATGGCCCGGATGGCGGCGGGCCAGGTCGAGGTTTGACGCACGAGGGTGCCATGGGTGTGCAGGACACCTTTGGGATCGGCAGTGGATCCGGACGTGTGCACCATGATCGCGAGGTCTGCAGGGGACACCTCGGCTTCCGCGGCGGCCAGGACGTCGGCCGGCACGCCGTCGCTGGTTTCATCGCGGCCGCGCGACGCCCAGGCCCGGTCCGCCGAGCCGATCATCGCGATGCGGCGCAGATAGGGAGCGGCGCGCAGGGCCAGCCGGCTCGTGGACTGGCCGGACAGTTCGGGCAGGGCCTTCTCCAGCCGTTCGGCGACATCGATGTTCAGCACCGAGTTCGGCGCGATGAGCAGCCCGATGTCGGACAGGCGCAACACCTTTGCGATCTCGGCCGGCGCGTACATCGTGCTCAGTGGCACCGCCACCGCCCCGATTCGCGACACCGCGAGCCACCACGTCACCCACTCGGAACCGTTGGGGAAGAACAGGCCGACACGACTGCCTTTGCCCACTCCTTCGTGCAGCAGCCATCGCGCCAGCTGCGCGGACCGATGCTCGGCCTCGAGGTAGGTGAGTCGATCGGTCGGCGTGACCAGATAGACGGACTCGCCGAACTCGGCGACGCTGTGGTGCAGCAGAGCGGGGATGGTCAACGGGGATTGCGTCACCTGCCCATCTTCTCCAATGGATGTCGCCGGTCTACTCGAGGTGGGTCAGCGACTCCCACAGGCGGCGCAGTCATCACGTGGCGGACGTGGATCGTGCGCGTTGTCGGGGTCGGGGGCACCGAACCACCGCGACGGTTCGTGCTCGGGATAGGCGTCGTGCCAGGACCACCACTCGTAGGGCTTGGTCTGCGGGTATCCCGGTGGCGAGTCCTCCCAGTTCTCCTGGCGGCCCAGCGCGGTCATGTCCAGGAAGTTCCAGGTGTTGACGAATGCCTCGTCGCCCCGGTCGTTGATGAAGTAGGTGCGGAAGACCTGGTCGCCGTCCCGGATGAACGCATTGGTGCCGTGCCATTCGTCGACGCCGAAGTCCACGTCGAACTCTGCGCCTGCCCGGGGAACCATGGTGTACCAGGGATGGCTCCACCCCATGCGCGTCTTGATCCGGGCGATGTCGGTCTGCGAACCGCGTGAGGCGTACACAAGGGTGGTGTCCCGGGCGTTGAGGTGGGCCAGGTTGCCGATGTGGTCGGCCATCAACGAACAGCCGACACATCCATGGTCTGGCCAACCGTGCACATCCGGGTCGAGGAAGGCGCGGTAGACGATCAGCTGGCGACGCCCGGCGAACAGGTCGAGCAGGGTCGCGGTGCCGTCAGGGCCTTCGAACTCGTAATCCTTGGTCACCGGCGTCCACGGCATGCGCCGGCGCAGCGCGGCGAGTCGGTCCCGCGCGTGGGTGAATTCCTTTTCTTTGACCAGCATTTCGTCAAGTGCGGCTTGCCATTCCGTTGCCGGCACGATCGGTGGGGTCTTCATTTCTGCTCCCGTCGTCGGTATCTTGCGGCGTTCCCAAAATATTCAACAACTCAGTTGAATAACCTTCCTCGAGCGAACCACGGCTCGCGGCTATAGTCAACAATGTGGTTGAAGATCAAGTTCTGGACCGCGCATATTCGGCCCTGGCCGATCCGACACGTCGGCGGCTGCTGGAGACCCTGCGTCAGGGTGACGCCCGGATCAGCGACCTGGCCGCCCCGTTGCCCATGACGTTCGCCGGGGTGTCGCGGCATATCGGGGTGCTGGAAGCCGCCGGTCTGGTGCAGCGCGAGGTCCGTGGACGCGAGCACTGGGTGTCGCTCAAGCAGGACGGGTTGACGATGGCCCAGCAGTGGATGAGCGAGCAGACGGACTTCTGGTCGACGCGCGCCGATGCGTTGGCCGCACGGTTACGGCGGAAGGCGGATCCTCGATGACCGAGGCGGCGACGGTCCGCGTGCGGCGGCTGATGCCCGCGGCCCCGGAGTTGGTGTTCGACCAATGGCTCGATGCAGAGTCGCTGCGGGAATGGATGTGTCCGCGCCCGGTGCGGTGCGTCGAAGTCGTGGTCGAACCCCGGGTCGGGGGGCTGGTGCGCTTCGACGTCGACGATTCCGGTACCGGCGTCCTCATCACGGGCCAGTTTCTGACCATCGATCGCCCCCGCGTGCTGCGCTTCACCTGGAGTAACTCGGACTGGGTCGATCCGACCGTGACCAGCATCGTCAACGTCGAATTCGAGCCGGCCGGCGACGGGCAGACGATGATGTCGATCGAGCATTCCCTTTTGCCGCCAGAGGAATTCGACAGCTTCCACAACGGATGGATCCTCACTTTCGAGCAGCTGGGAATCCGCCTCGAGCGCGCCGCGACCTAAACTGCGGTCATGGACAGCGGTACCCAGGTTCAATACGAGGCCCCTGCAGGCCTGCTCCGCATCGAGGACTGTCTGGACGACGATGGCGGCATCGTGCTGCCCCCGGGCACCACGCTGATCTCGCTCATCGACCGCAACATCGCCCACGTCGGCGACCTGGTCGCCTACCGCTATCTGGATTACAGCCACGGCGAGGAAGAGATCTTCGAGCTGACCTGGACCCAGCTGGGCGTCCGGCTACGGGCCGTCGCTGCGCTGCTGCAGCAGGTCGCCGCCCGGGGTGACCGTGTTGCCGTCCTCGCACCGCAGGGCCTTGACTATGTTGTCGGCTTCTTCGCGGCGATCAAGGCAGGGAACACCGCGGTGCCGCTGTTCGCGCCGGAATTGCAGGGTCACGCCGAACGCCTCGAAACCGCGCTGCTCGATTGCCGTCCGACGACGGTGCTCACCACCGCAGCCGCCGCCGACGCGGTACGGGCGTTCCTGGCGAAGCTACCTGACACCGTGCGGCCCCAGGTGGTGATCATCGACGAAGTGTCCGACTCGGTGGGGGACGGCTTCACCCCGATCGAGGTTGGTCCCGACGACGTCTCCCACCTGCAGTACACCTCGGGCTCGACACGTCCGCCGGTCGGAGTGGAGATCACCCACCGCGCGGTCGGCACCAACCTGCTGCAGATGATCCTGTCCATCGATCTGCTGAACCGAAACACGCACGGCCTCAGCTGGTTACCGCTGTATCACGACATGGGACTGTCGATGATCGGATTTCCCGCGGTATACGGCGGGCATTCGACGCTGATGTCTCCGACCGCGTTCATCCGGCGACCCGAGCGGTGGATCCGGGCGTTGTCGGAGGCGTCGAAGCTCGGCCGCGTCATCACCGCCGCACCGAATTTCGCCTATGAATGGACCGCACAGCGCGGTGTGCCCGCAGCGGGGGAGGACATCGATCTGAGCAACGTGGTGCTCATCATCGGTTCGGAACCGGTGATCCCCGAGGTGATGACGGCATTCAATGAGGTGTTCGCCCCGTACGGGCTGCCGCCGACAGCATTCAAGCCGTCCTACGGTATCGCCGAGGCCACCCTGTTGATCTCGACGATCGCCCCGGCCGAACAGCCGTCGGTGGTCTACTTCGACCGCGAGCAACTCGCCGCCGGGCGAGCAGTCCGCGTCAGTGCCGATTCGCGGGCTCGCGCCGAGAGTGCCGTCGCACATGTGTCGTGTGGCCACCCGGCCCGCAGCCTGTGGGCGGTGATCGTCGATCCGGCGACTGCCGAGGGGCCGGCAGCCGAGCTGCCCGACGGTCAGATCGGGGAGATCTGGTTGCACGGCAACAACATCGGCCGGGGCTACTGGGGCCGTCCGGAGGAGACGCGCAGGGTCTTCGGTGTATCGCTGCATTCGCGCCTTGTCTCGGACAGTCACGCCGAGGGGCTTCGGCAGGACGTCACCTGGCTGCGCACCGGCGATCTCGGGGTGTACTTCGAGGGGCAGTTCTACGTGACCGGGCGGATGGCCGACCTGGTGCAGATCGACGGTCGCAGCCACTACCCGCAGGACATCGAGGCCACCGTGGCAGAGGCCTCGCCGCTGGTCCGGCGTGGCTATGTCACGGCGTTCACCGCACCCCCCGACGCCGACGACGACGACGCCGACGGTGCCGGATTGGTGGTGATCGCCGAACGTGCGGCCGGGACCAGCCGAGCCGACCCCACCGAGGCATGCGATGCCATTCGCGCGGCGGTGGCCGATCGGCACGGATTGACCGTGGCCGATCTGCGGTTCCTTCCGGCCGGGGCGATCCCGCGGACCACCAGCGGCAAGCTGGCCCGGGTGGCATGTCGCAGTGAGTATCTGGAGGGCACATTGGGCGTGCGGTGACCACCCGTCGCAGGCATGCTGCTGGTATGAGCAGAGACGAGATCACCGCCGCGATCGTGGAAGCCCGCCTGACCAAGGGCCTGACCTGGCAGCAGTTGGCCGATGCCATCGACAAACCATTGGTGTGGACGGTGTCTGCGCTGCTGGGACAGCATCCGGTTCCGGCCGAGTCCGGCAAGATCATCGCGGACCTGCTGGGTTTGGACGATTCGGTCATCCCGGTGCTGGCCGCGGTGCCGATGCGTGGCGGTTTGCCGACGGCCGTGCCCACCGACCCCACCATCTACCGGTTCTACGAGGCACTTCAGGTATACGGAGGGGCACTCAAGGAAATCATCCACGAGCAGTTCGGTGACGGCATCATGAGTGCCATCAACTTCAGCGTCGACATCCAGCGCAAATCGCACCCCGCCGGGGACCGCGTGGTGGTGACGTTCGACGGCAAGTTTCTGCCCTACGACTGGACGGCGGCCGAGAAAGTGGTTCGCTGCTAGTTTGCAGGCGTGAGCCAGTTCTCGGATTCGTGGGCGCCATTACGTGCGGCGGTGGCCGGGCTCGGGCCGGAGGAGTTCGAGCTGGCCTCCGGCTGTGCCGGGTGGTTGATTCGAGACCTGGTGTGCCACCTCATCATTGACGCCCAGGATGTGTTGATCACACTGGCCACCCCGGCCGATGCTCACGCGACCTGCAACGCGCTGACCTACTGGGACGTGTCCGGTACGCCTCCCACCGGTGCGGATCCCTTGGATGCGCTGACCGTGCGGCTGGCCGCCGCATACGAGGATCCGGAACTGCTCAAGTTCCATCTGGACGATCTGGGTTCGGCTGCGGGCCGGGCGGCGGATCTCGCCGACCCGGATCTGCCGGTGGGCACGAAGGAAAAAGTTCTCACCGTCGGCGACTACCTCGACGCCTACGTTCTCGAATCGACGTTGCACCACCTTGATCTGGTCGCGCATCTGCCGGCGGCAGCCGGACCGCCGGCAGCCGGGCTGGCCCGATCACGCGTGATGTTCTGCGATATCGCGGGCCTCCCATTCCCGGCAGAATTCTCGGACACCGACGTACTGCTGGTGGGCACGGCCCGGCGGGTCCCCACCGATTCGGAGAAGACCGCTCTCGGTGCAGCGGTTGCACGGTTGCCGTTCATCCTGGGCTGACGCTGGCCAAGTGGGCTGTCAACGGTCGATGATGGCCTGGTACACCGACGGCGACAGTAAGGACTCCCATGGCTACTCATCGAGCTGTTCACGTCCAGTCTTCTGGCGGCACCCTGGAACTTGTTGACGCCCAAACACTCTCACCGGATCGGGGACAGGTCCGGGTGGCTGTGGCGGCATGCGGCGTCTGTGGCACCGATCAGGCCATCGTCAACGGCGGGTTCCCGGGCATGGCCTGGCCGGTGACTCCCGGCCACGAGATCGCGGGCACCATCGCCGAAGTCGGCGCGGGTGTCACCGATTTCGCGGCGGGTGACCGCGTCGCGATCGGCTGGTTCGGCGGCCACTGCGGGGTGTGCATCCAGTGCCGTAAGGGCCTGTTCATTCACTGTGAGAAGGGGCAGATTCCGAGCCTGCATTACCCGGGCGGCTATGCAGAATCGGTGACGGTCCCGGCCAATGCGCTCGCCCGGATCCCCGACGAACTCTCCTTCGCCGAGGCCGCCCCGATGGGGTGTGCGGGGGTGACCACGTACAACGCGCTTCGTCACACCCGCGCACTCCCTGGTGACCTGGTTGCGGTACTCGGTGTCGGCGGCTTGGGCCACCTCGGTCTGCAGTTCGCCCACGCGATGGGCTTCGAGACGGTGGCGATCGCCCGTGGCCCGGGCAAGGAGGCGGATGCGCGATCGCTGGGGGCCGGGCACTACATCGACTCGACCGCCGGGGATGTCAGCGGCGCCCTGCGTGACCTGGGCGGAGCGGCGGTGGTGCTGGCCACGGTGGGCAACTCACAGGCGATGGCCGACACCGTGGGCGGGCTCGCGCCGCGTGGGGAGCTGGTCGCGATCGGGGTGTCGGCCGATCCGTTGCCCATCAGCCCGGTGCAACTGATCCAACCCGCGCTGAGTATCTCCGGGCACCCGTCTGGTACCGCACGTGACGTCGAGGAGACGATGCACTTTGCGGTCCTGTCGGGGGTTCGGGCCCGGATCGAGGAGCGCCCGCTCGACGAGGCAGCGAGCGCCTACGCGGCGATGGCGCAGGGGCAGGCGCGCTACCGGATGGTCCTGACCGTCTGATCGATGGTCGAATCCGGTTATCTCGCCCCGCTGGTCACAGCGAACGGGTAGCGTCGTGACTTCGTTTGCTGGACGACGAATCGGTGGGGGCCGGGATGGCGTGGAAGCGGATGGCGACGGTTGCCGACAGGATTTTCTCCGGTAGGTCACCTGGCGTTGCCCCAGAGTTCGCTCGTGATATCTACTCTGCCCCGGTGCTTTTCACGCCGGGACGGCTCAGAACAGTGGTATCGGCTGCGCTCATCGCGCTGACATGGTGCGCGGCCGGGGTGACGCCCGCAGCGGCTGCGCCCTTGCCGTCGGCACAGATCGATTTCGGCGGAGTGATGCGCACCTACCGGCTGCACCTGCCGCCCGGCGGCCCACCTTCGGGGCTGGTCGTCAATCTGCATGCCGCCGGCGCGACGGGGGGCGATCAGGCCGCGCTCACCCATTACGACGCGGTGGGCGACGCCCACGGGTTCGCTGTGGTCTACCCGGACGGTATCGATTACAGCT
Organism: Mycobacterium sp. IDUB_9; assembly: GCF_055419505.1. Lineage (NCBI taxonomy): Bacteria > Bacillati > Actinomycetota > Actinomycetes > Mycobacteriales > Mycobacteriaceae > Mycobacterium > Mycobacterium sp. IDUB_9. Next base: position 26,343 of record NZ_JBVAXU010000010.1, read on the forward strand.
GGGCGGACGGCCGTGGTGCGTCGGTGCCGGACCGCCAAGGGGTCGACGACGTCGGTTTCATCTCGGCCCTGGTCGAGCGTCTCGTGGCGGAAAACGGCATCCCCGGGGGCCGCGTATATGCCACCGGTTTGTCGGCGGGCGGCTTCATGGCCAACCGGCTGGCGTGTGACCGCGCCGACCTGTTCGCCGCGATTGCCCCGGTCGCCGGCACGCTCGGAACGAATGTGGGCTGCAGTCCGTCGAGGCCTGTTTCGGTGCTCGCGACGTATGGGACGGCTGACCCGGTGGTGCCGTTCAACGGCGGGCCGATGACGGGGCGTGGGGGAGGGAGCACCGTGGTTTCGGGGCCGGCGATGGTGGACCGGTGGCGCCAGATCAACGGCTGCCCGGCTCCGTCTGACGAGGTGCTGCCCAGCACTGGTGACGGCACGGAAACCCACCGCATCGCCTCCGACGGGTGTGCCGCCGGAACTTCGGTGGTGTTCATGCGGGTCGACGGGGGCGGGCACACCTGGCCGGGTGTGCCCGAGATCCTTCCCGCGCAATCCGTCGGAGCCGCCAGCCGGGCTTTCGATGCCTCGGACGCCTCCGGGCAGTTCTTCGCCTCACACGGCAGATAGAACGCGCCGCCGAATCGCGTAGTCGGCTACGCGTGTCGATGCTGCGCCGGGCCGATACGTTCTGCGAATGCGGGCACGTGAAAGTCCTTGTGTCCGCATCGAAACGGAGGAGTCGATCATGGCGATCAGTTACGGCGTCCTGCGTGCACGACCGGACCGGTTCGTGCGCGAGGACGGGCAATCCAGTCCGCACCTGCAGATCCGGGCGGTTGACGACTCCGGGCAACCGTGGCGGGTCGCGGTCAACGTCGAGTCCAGCGACGGCAGCGAGGTCGTCTTCTGGGTGGTGGATCCGCTGGTCGGGCACCCCATCGTCGACGGGCTGGCCGCCGTGGCGTCGGGATTCTCTTTCACCCAAGGCAGCTCGGCGGCATCGTTGGACTACGTCAAGGCGCCGATGTTCGATTTCACGCTCGGGCGGGCGCTTCCGCCCAGCGGCAACGCGAACGCCGATGACCTGCAGGACCTCTTGAGCCTGTACCTGACCCAATGCCAGGCTGCGGGCGGTGAGCTCTACGCCTTCGGTGCGAAGTTCGACCGCAACCTGCAGAAGCCGATCGATACCGAGTTCGGCAATGCCGACGGTCTGCACGGAGTGCACGACATCCACATGAACCAGGGCAACGTCGGCGCCCACAGTGCCGACAACGGCGCGTTCCACGACGGCGGGCTTCTGCTGGCCTTCCCCGACCGGACCGTGGGCATCCTGCTCGCGTTCCAGACCCAGCGGGTACCGACCGATGCGGAGGGAAATGCGGCCCCCGCTGCCCAACCGCTGTCCCGGTTGATCGGGCCTGCACCCGTCGGGCAGATGAGTCCGGGATCGGCGTATCTGGAGCGGGCGCTGATCAACCCCGCCGGCCCGGATCCCGGACAGGAGGCCGTGGTGATCGGCAACTACGCGACCACGACGGTCTCGTTGCACGGTTGGCGGCTGGTCGACCGCAACGGCCGGGAGAGCAAGCTGGATGCGGACCTGCCCGGCGGCGCGTCGGCCGTCATCGGGCTCGACGGATCAGGTGCCCAGCTCGGTAATTCGGGTGGAAACCTGCTGCTGGTCGATGATCACGGCACTCAGATGGACAGTGTCACCTATTCCCAGAGCGAGGCAGGCATCGTGGACCGCTATGTGCGATTCCAGCGGTAGTCGCCAGTATTCATCACGCCGCGATTAACTCCGCCCGAGCTCCGATCGGCCCGCTGGGGACTATCGAAAAGTGGCTTTTCCCAGCTGAATTCACGATGCCGTCGCGCCGGTACATGGTCAAGTGCAGCAGCGCCCGGCCGTCCTGCAATGGCGCGGGCGAGGGTGCTCCGGCCATAGGGTTCCTCCCGTGGTGGATTGGCACAGCTGGCACGAAGACTACGACCGGCCCGATTCGGCGTTGGCGCACCGACTTCGCGCGGTGCAGACATTGATCAGACAGGCGTTGGATGAGGCTCCGGCCGGCCCACTGCGGGTCGTCAGCCTGTGCGCCGGGCAGGGCCGCGACCTGCTCGAGGTACTGGCCGGCCATCCGCGACGCGATGACGTCCGGGCGCGCCTGGTCGAGTTGGATCCCCGCAACGCCGCAGTCGCCGCCGATGCGGTGAACAAGAGTGGACTGACGGGGGTAGAGGTGGTGACCGCCGATGCCGCGCGTATCGACCACTACCAGGATTTGGTGCCCGCCGACATCGTGGTGGCCTGCGGCATCTTCGGCAACATCACCGATGAGGACATCGAGCGGACCATCGGCTTCCTCCCGCAGCTGACCAAGTCCGGCGGCACGGTGCTGTGGACTCGGGGGCGCACTGTTCCGGACCGGGTTCCCTTGATCCTCAACTGGTTTGACGAGCGCGATTTCGACCTGATCTGGGTGTCGCAACCGGATGTGAGCTACGGCGTGGGAGCCCATCGCTTCACCGGGCAACCCGAACCACTGGCAGCCGGCGCCCAGATCTTCACCTTTGTCGGCTCTGATGTGATCCGGGCCGCGGACCGCGCCCGCCACGCCGGCTGACGACTCCCGCCGGAGGCGCCGCCTGTCTTCCACCAGCACAAGCGCGTTCATCAGTACGCTTTCCAACGATGGCTGAGGAAGGTCTGAACGGCAGGGATCGCTTGCGCGGTGGGCTGCGCATGGCTCTGCGGGGACGCCGCGACCCGGCACCGGTGGCCGGCCGGCGCAGTCGCGCGTCGGCCGGGATGGGCGACGTGCACACCCGCAAGGTCCTCGATCTGACCATCCGGCTCGCGGAGGTCATGCTGTCGTCGGGCTCGGGTACTGCCGATGTCGTGGCCACTACCCAGGACGTCGCGCAGGCCTACCGGCTCACGGACTGCGTTGTCGACATCACCGTCGCGACGATCATCGTGTCGGCGCTGCCCACCGCGGACAGCCCGCCGGTGACGATCATGCGGGCGGTGCGGACCAGGTCCACGGACTACACGAGGCTCGCCGAACTCGATCGGCTGGTGCGGCGCATCACCTCCGGCGGTATCACCGTCGACGAGGCGCACGAGGCCATGGATGAGCTGACCGAGAGCCCGCATCCGTTCCCGCGGTGGCTTGCGACCGCCGGCTGGGCCGGGTTCGCGCTCGGTATCGCGATGCTGCTGGGTGGCAACTGGCTGACCTGTCTGCTGGCCACCGTGACGGCCGCATTGATCGACCGGGTCGGCCGGTTGTTGAATCGAATCGGCACCCCGTTCTTTTTCCAGCACGCGGTCGGAGCCGCGATCGCGACATTGATCGCGCTGGCTGCCTACCGGTACGCCGGTCAGGGTCTCAGTGCGCTGGTCGCCACCGGGATCGTGTTGTTGCTGTCCGGCATGACTTTGGTCGGTGCCGTGCAGGACGCGTTGACCGGCTACATGGTCACCGCGATGGCGCGGCTCGGTGACGCGGTGTTTCTCACCGCGGGAATCGTCGTGGGCATCACCGGTGCACTGCAGGCCGCCACACTCCTGGGGATCGAGATCGAACTGCACGTCAACACGGCGGGCACCTTCATAACGCCGAGAGGACCGGTGGCGATCGTCCTGGCGGTGCTGGGCGCCGCGCTGGCCGGGATCTGCCTGACCATGGCCAGCTATGCACCACTGCGGTCATTACCCACCGCCGGGTTGGCGGCCGCGCTGGCCGAGCTGACGTTGATCGGGCTCGGGACCGCCGGGTTCGGCCAGTGGGCGGCCACCGGGATCGCGGCGGTCGGCGTCGGTCTTCTGGCCACCCTCATTTCCATTCGCCGGCAGGCTCCCGCGCTGGTGACGGCGACCGCGGGCATCATGCCGATGCTGCCCGGGCTCTCGGTGTTCTGGGCGGTATTCGCATTTGCCGTCGACGAGAAGTTCGGTGAGGGGCTTGCGCACCTGCTCAGTGCGGCAGCGACGGCGTTGGCACTCGGCAGCGGCGTGGTGATGGGTGAGCTGCTCGGCTCGCCGCTGCGGTACCGCGCCGGCCGCATCGGTGAGTTCTTCCGTAAAGAAGGACCTCCCGGGTTGCGCCGGGCAGTGGGTCAGGAAGTTGTCCGGCTGCAACCGGCCGACAACACCTCGGCCATCACCGCACCACGCGCGGAAAGCGTTCCCTTGGAAGCAGTCCCGGCCGAGGAGCCCGACGACGACGAGAGTGCAGAGACCGACAGCTGAATTACGAGATCAGGGCGATCCGGCGGCGGGAATGTCGACACGCGCCTGCAGGATTCGTCCCGTCGACGAGCCGGCCAGAAGACCTTCGTGGGTTGTGTCGTCGACCACGAGGTACAGCGTTCGGCCGTCGGGCCCGCCCAGTGCCGGTGCCACCGCCCATCCACGGTCGATCTCGATGCGGTGGGTGATCTCGCCCCCGGCGACCACGCGCAGAAACTCCCCGGTGTCATAGCAGCCGACCCAGACTCCTCCCGCTGTGTCGACGCACAACCCGTCGGGATGCCGGTCCGGGCCAAGATCCGCGAAGATGGTGGGTTCACTCAGGCTGCCGTCGGGGCCGGCGGTGAACGCCACCAGCCGTGAGCCGTGTGTTTCGCTGACCACCAGGGTCGACTCGTCGGGCAGGAGTCCGAGGCCGTTGGGCATCGACAGTCCAGTGGCGACGACTCGCACGGTGCCGTCGGGGGCAACCAGTCCGATCCCTCCGCTCAGGCCGCCGCCGTCAGAGATGTAGAGGTCGACGTAGGCCCGGCCGTCCGGCGTGACCAGCAGATCGTTGGTGGACCATGCGATGTCGCTGACGTCGTAGCTGGCTGTCACGTTCCCGCGGGCATCTGCGTGGTGCAGCTCCGCTGAGAAGAGGGTCGACACCACGAGTGTCCCGTCGGGTAGCCACCCGAGCCCGGAGGCACGCGCGAGCTCGACCTCGACGGTGAGGTCAGAGTCTGCGCCGGCCGAGTACACCCGGCCGGCCAGACCGTCGGTGAACCACAGCCGGTCACCGTGCCAACGTGGCCCCTCGCCGTAGACGATCCCGTCGATGAACGGGACGGCGGCGATGGCCGCGGCCGATGTCATCGGGCCTGCAGGTCCGGTGTTCGATCAGGTGAACGGGAGGAAGTCGCCGTTGACCCAGACCCCCCAGTGGCCGCCGGCAGGCAGGTTCCACCAGACCATCGGGTGGCCCTGCCACGTCTCAGCCGGCTTCTTCGGCGCGTTCGGCGGCGGCGGCAGGCTCGGGTCGGGTTCCGCGCTCGCGATGGCGGTGCCCAGGCCGAGGGCGGCGCCGATCAGGCCGGTGGCGGCGATGGTCGCCAGGGTTGCCTTGCTTCCGAACATGAATGTCCACCTCGGTGCTTGACTCTGAACTTGGATACCCGAAGCTTAGCCAAACGAAGTGATCGAGTCTGCACTTGAGGTCGGCGACGGGCTGATACGTCATCCTGGACCCTTGTGACGCGGCCTGACAATGAGATCAGAAATATTTCGGGCCTCGGTGTCGAGAATGCCGCGGCGGCTCCGTCCCCGTTGTGAACGACCAACCACGGTCGCGAATCCGAAGGAGAATCCCATGGCGAAGTACTTGTTTCTCAAGCACTACCGAGGTGCCCCCGCGTCGGTCAACGACATTCCGATGGATCAGTGGACGCCGGAGGAGATCCAAGCTCACATCCAGTACATGAACGATTTCGCCGATCGGCTCAAGGACAGCGGCGAGTACGTCGACAGTCAGGCCCTTGCCCCGGAGGGCGCGTGGGTGCAGTACGGCGGTGAGGGGAAGCCGCCCGTGACCGACGGCCCCTTCGCGGAAACCAAGGACCTGATCGCCGGCTGGATGCTCGTCGATGTCGACTCCTACGAACGCGCCGTCGCGTTGGCCGGAGAACTGTCGGCCGCGCCGGGTGCGGGCGGGCGGCCCATCCACGAGTGGCTGGAGGTGCGTCCGTTCCTGACCGCTCCGCCGACTGTCACCGAGTAGATGGACGCCGGTGCGGTGGACGAGGCCGGGCTCCGGGATCTGATTCCCGGTGTCCTGGCGGTCCTCGTCCACCGCGGGGCCGACTTCGCGACTGCCGAGGACGCGGTGCAGGAAGCCCTGGTCCGAGCCTGGGAAACCTGGCCGAGCCGGCGACCCGACGATCCCAAGGGCTGGCTGATCACGACGGCGTGGCGGCGTTTCCTCGACCTGACCCGATCCGAGGTCGCGCGGCGCAACCGCGAGGTCCGGGTTTCTGCGGAGCCGGCGGCTGGGCCGGCCCCCGCGGTGGACGAAACCTTGCAGCTCTACTTCCTGTGCGCGCATCCGAGTCTGACCCCGTCGGCGGCTGTCGCCCTGACACTGCGTGCCGTCGGGGGTCTGACCACGCGCCAGATCGCGCAGGCCTATCTCGTACCTGAAGCGACCATGGCGCAACGGATCAGCCGTGCCAAGCGCACCGTGAGCGCGGTCCGGCTGGATCGTCCCGGCGACCTGCACACTGTGCTGCGCGTGCTGTACCTGGTCTTCAACGAGGGTTACAGCGGCGATGTCGACCTGGCAGCCGAGGCGATCAGGCTGGCCCGCCGGCTGGCCCGGACCACCGACGATCCGGAAGTCGGTGGCCTGCTCGCGCTGTTCCTTCTGCACCATGCCCGGCGCTCGGCGCGTACCCGTGCAGACGGGACCCTGGTTCCCCTGGCGGAGCAGGACCGCGCGCTGTGGCGGCGCGATCTCATCGCCGAAGGGGTGTACGTGCTGCAGGCGGCACTGGCGCGCGACCGACTCGGGGAGTACCAGGCCCAGGCGGCGGTGGCGGCGCTGCACGCCGACGCCCAGTCTGCCGAGGAGACGGACTGGGTGCAGATCGTCGAGTGGTACGACGAGCTCGTCGCACTCACCGACAGCCCGGTGGTACGGCTCAACCGCGCCGTTGCCGTCGGGGAAGCCGACGGGCCGCGAGCAGGCCTGGCCGCCCTCGCCGAGCTCGACCCGGCGCTGCCGCGCCACACCGCCGCGGCGGCCTACCTGCATGAGCAGGCCGGGGACATCGCATCGGCGGCGCAGCTGTATGTGCAGGCCGCCGCCGAGGCTCAATCACTGGCCGAGCGCAATCACCTCACCCTGCGCGCATCTGAGCTGCACCGTCGCATTTCCGAGGCGGGCGGTTAACCTCCTAGGTGTGGGCAACAGTCGGATGAGGGTGTTGATCATCGGTGGGGGATTCGGCGGGCTGTTCTGTGCCCGCCGGCTGGGCGGGGTCGATGTCGACGTGACGCTGCTGGATAGGGCGGCGGGACATCTGTTTCAGCCGCTGCTCTATCAATGCGCCACCGGGACTTTGGGCTTCGGCCAGATCAGCCGGCCGCTACGCGAGGAGTTCGCGCGACACCGCAACGTCACCACGCTGCTCGGTGAAGCGATAGACCTCGATCCCGAGTTGCGCCGGGTCACGGCCCGCCGGCCCGATGAGACGACATTCACCCTCGACTACGACGTACTTGTGGTGGCCGCGGGGATGCAACAGTCGTACTTCGGCAAAGAACATTTCGCGGAGTGGGCGCCGGGGATGAAGACGCTCGACGACGCGCTCAACATCCGGCAGCGGGTTTTCACCGCCTTCGAGATCGCCGAGACACTGCCACCCGGTCCGGAGCGCGATGGTTGGCTCACGTTCGCGGTCGCCGGGGGCGGGCCCACCGGTGTCGAGTTGGCCGGGCAGATCCGCGAGATGGCCACGCGCACCTTGGCTCACGAGTTCCACAGCATCGAGCCCGAGGAAGCCAGGGTGCTGCTGTTCGACGGTGGGGAGCGGGTGCTGAAGTCCTTCTGCGCCGAACTGGGGGAGAAGGCGACGAAGTCGCTGCAGAAACTCGGTGTCGAGCTGCACATGGGTGTACACGTGACGGACGTCAATCGGGACGGGGTGACCGTCAGCCCGAAGGCCGGTGGGCCCGACGAGCAGTACGCGGCACGAACCGTGTTGTGGACGGCCGGCGTTGAGGCCGTGCCGTTCGCCCGGCACCTCGCGCAGGTGCTGGGAGTGGAGGCGGATCGCAGCGGGAGAATCGCTGTGGGACCTGATCTTTCGGTCGACGGCCGTCCCGAGATCTTCGTGATCGGAGATCTTGCCGGCCGGGAGAACCTGCCGGGTGTTGCCGAGAACGCGATGCAGGGTGGGCTCCACGTCGCCTCGTGCGTTCGCCGGGAACTCGACGGGAAACCCCGGCGGCCGTTCCGGTACCGAGACCTCGGTTCAGCGGCGTACATCGCCCGCCGACAGGCACTTCTGCAGGTCGGTCCGGTGAAGGTCGCCGGGTTCTTCGGCTGGCTGGCTTGGGGTTTCATCCACATCGCGTTCCTCACCGGCGTACGAAACCGCGTCAGCACGGTGACCACGTGGCTGACCACCATCGCCCGCGAGAATCGCTCGCACCGTGCGTTCATGCTCGGTGCCAGCGGTCTACCCGATCAGCACTACACGTGGACCGTATGGGACGCGGTGACGCCGCCGCCTGAGGCGGAGCGAGGGGAAGGCTAACGGCAGTCACCCTCGGGGTGGGCGCTCCTGAAGATCGGGTGCGGCGGCTGCGAGCAGGGTCCGCCGATCGCCGGTCAACGGCGGGTAAATCCGTTCGGTGTTGATGGTCTTCTTGGTCGCCTTGGCCACCGTGCCCGTTGCCACGACATCGCGATCCCAGCCTTCGGTGTAGACCGCACCGGCCGGGCCCAGATCGAGAACGGTGACATACCAGGGGATTCGGAGCGTGCGCATGGGCCGGCTGAGGAGGTCGCCGATCACGTTGTAGCCGGCGTAACGGCCCATCGGCCGACCGTGTTGACACGACATCACCGACAGGTGGCTGTCATCGACCCGCGCGGCGGCCACGTCGCCGGCCGCGAACACCGCGGGTACGCCTTCGACGCGGAGGTAGTCGTCGACGGGCAGTCGGCCGAACCGGTCCAGCATCACCGGCAGTTGGGCCGTCAGCGGGTTGGCCCGCATTCCCGCGCACCACACCACGGTTGCCGTCGGCAACGCCTCGCCGGATGACAAGGTCACGGCGCCGGTGTCGACGGAGGTCACGGCGACACCGGTCATCGTCTGAACTCCGTTGTCGGACAAAGCGGTTTCGATCACCGGGCGGGATGCGTCGCCCATATCCGAGCCGATCTGTGGGTTGTGGTCCACGAGCACGACCTTCGGTGCGACGCTGCCATCGAAGAGCGCGGAGAGCCGCGACGGCAGTTCGCATGCGGTCTCGATACCGGTGAGCCCCGCTCCGACGACAACGACCGTGCCGGCGCCTGATACCTGGGGATCGGCAGCCAACGTATCCAGGTGACCGGCAAGGCGCCTGGCCCCGTCGAATGTATCGACGTCGAAACCGAATTCGGCAAGCCCGGGGACAGCCGGTCGCGCAACTCGACTGCCGGCGGCCAGGACCAGCCGGTCATAGCCGATGACGCGCGTTCGGCCATCTTGTTGCGTGGTGACGTTGCGGGCTTCGACGTCGATTGCCGTGACCTCGGCAGCAACGTGGTCCACACCGACGGGATCCAGCAGCCCCCGCAACGGGATGCGGCAGTGGGTGAGATCTGTCTCGTAATTGCGGACGCGAATGTCGTGGAAGGGATGCTCACTGATCACAGTGATCTGCACGCCGTGGGCCGCCGCTCCGAGTTCGTCGATGCGTCTGGCGGCCCCGAGTGCTGCCCACAGCCCGGCGAAACCCGATCCGACGACCAGAACCCGAGACACGGATTCAGCCTGCCACGCGAGACACACCGGGGTCGCCGGGACGCGCTCACGCATCGCCCTCGCGGCATGTCCGAGGCACCATCATGGACGCTCTAACCCAGCGCGTCCTCGGGGCGGTGTGCGACGATGCACGGACCGCCCGGTATTCGCCCTGATTCCCGAGCCGGAGTTTGTGCGGGTGCATCGAGAGAGGACCGCCGGATAGATGACCGAAGCGCACCGCGCCACCCTCGCCGTGAACGGGGCGAAGCTCGCGATCGCAGGCCTGGCCGCCGTCGGCGCCATGCTGGCCGCGGGAGGGCAGGCCGCAGCGGACCCTGTCGTGCCTGATCCAGCGCCCGCACCGGCGGATCCCGCACTGGCTGCGCCTCCGCCGCCGGCGCCGGCCGGTCCTCCGCAGGTGCCCGAGATCGCCAACCCTGTGTACGGCTCGGGCCAGTACGGATCAGGACCCGTCGGCACCCTGAGGGATCTGTGGCATCAAGCTCACGACCCGGGCGGTTTCCAGGCCGGCGGGGGAGCGCCCGAAGGAGTTGCACCGCCTCCCGGTTCTGGTCCGGCTCCGCCGCTGCCGCCCGGATACAAATCGATCAACGCTCCTGGCTCGGAGACACCGATCACGGCGCCGGCACCCGGTAGCGGTCCAGCTGGTCCGCCACTGCCACCTGGCTATTACTCGCTGAACGGCCCGCCGCCGCCCGGATACGACTACAACTCGCCGGGGCAGCCGCCGGCGGCTCCTACGCCGTAGGCGACTGTCCCAATACGTGGCTCAGCGCCTGCTCCAGGCGCGGGTGGCGGAAGCCGTGACCGCCGGCCGACAGGACTGCGGGAACCGCACGTTGGCTCGCGCATGCCAGTTCGCGGGCACCCTGATCGCCCAGTAGTAGCCGTGGACCCAGTGTCGGCACCGGCACAACCGTCGGGCGGTGCAGAACGCGGCCGAGCGTGTCGGTGAATTCGGCGTTGCGCACCGGCTCCGGTGCCACCGCGTTGACCGGGCCCGTCAGCTGCTTGTCCCATAATGCGCGGTAATAGATGTCGATCAGATCGTCGATACCGATCCAGGGCAACCACTGTTGTCCATCGCCGATGCGGCCACCGAGTCCGGCGGCGAAAAGTGGACGCAGCAGCCGTAACGTGCCGCCGCGCGGGGACTGGACGATTCCGGTACGGATTCGCACCACTCGTGTGCCTGATCGTTCAGCCGGGGTCAGCGCGCCTTCCCAGTCGGTGACAACCTCGGCAAGGAAGCCATCGCCGCGTTCGCTGGTCTCGGTGAGAACTTCGTCGCCGCGGTCGTATCCGTAGTAGCCGACCGCCGAGGCGCTGACCACCACCTGCGGACCGGGATCGGTGTCGGCGATCAGTTCGGCGAGTCGGCGGGTGGGCTCGATGCGGCTGTCGCGAATCGCCCGGCGGTGTCCCTCGGTGAACCGGCCGGCGATCGACGCGCCGGCCAGGTGGATGACGGCATCCACCCCGGTGAACAGGCCGGGGTGGGGGTCGGCCGGGTCCCATTGCCGCTCATCAGAGTTGGAAGATGCGTGGCGGACCAGCCTGATGACCCGGTGGCCACCGGTGCTCAGGAACGCGGTCAACGCTGACCCCACCAGCCCGGACGCTCCGGTGATCGCAACAGTCAGCGGCGGCAGACCCTGTGCGCGGGCCCTTTGGTGGGCTGCGAGGTCGTCGGCGAGTTGGCGATGGCGGTAGCTGAACATCGGGCGCAGGAAACGGCCGGGCACCGGAGTCTCGACGCGGTCGGTCATCTGGGTGTGGGTCGCATCGAGCGCTTCGAATTCGTGAATGTGCTTCCAGCGCATTACCAATGCCGCGGGGAGAGAGGCCGGCCCGCCGCCGGCGATCTCGTCAACGAAGCGCCGTGGCGGGTCGTAGGCGTCAGCTTGGTGCTGAGCTACCCACCGCAAACCGCCGGGTAACGCGAGTTCGGCACGGCCGTCACGCAGTGAGGCCGCCTCGGATCTGAGCTTCATGGCTTGCCACGGCGGTGCCAGCCTGGCGAACGCCCCCGGGCGGCCGTGCCACGCGAAGACCTCTTCTTGTGGGGCATCGATGATGCTGGAGTACACCAATCCCATCGGTCGACGTTACCCGCGGAATCGCACCTACGCCGCAGCCCGCTTCGCCCGTATGCCCGCATAGGCGAACAACAGTCCGGTGCCGATCTCGGAAAGCGCTGTCACCCAGGAGAACCAGGTGACGTTGATGCGGGGACCGCTGAGATAGCTGTCCTGGAAGTCCGGCCAGAAATTCGGCAGCAGGTGCGCGTAGGTGAACACAACTGCACTACCGATACCTGTGAAGATCGCGAGGTCGGGCGCGCGGGGATGCGCGCGCAGGGTCATGGTGATCGCGATGATGACGATCACGCCCTGGATCATGCCGCCGGCCATGACAAACATCGGTGATGCCGACATTCCTCGCAGTAGGTGGTCGATAACGTGCAGACCCCACCCGAGCAGGAACATCAATGCCGCCAGACGCAGAAAGCGTTGTGTCTGAACGAGTATCGGTGACGTCATAGGCCCCCCAAGTAACTACTACAGGCGATAGTAGAACGAAGGGGCGCTCGTGGCAATAGTCCTGTGCCCGATCGTCGAAATCCGTGGCACCGAGCACCCGGCCATATCGTGGCAACAACTGTAGGCATATCTGTAATAGAGTCCGTGCTTGCCTGAAGTACCGGACGAAAGGGCACCTGTGGAGCGCACTGCGATGACGCCGTTCTTTGTGAGCAGTGACGACGGGTTCGTGCCGAACAAGATCGCACACGGAGGGTGGGGGCCCACCCTGGGCGGCCAGGTGGTCGGCGGCCTCCTGGCCCGTGCCGTTGAGCAACTCGTCACCGACGACGGGCTCCACCCCGCCCGGTTCACCGTGGAGATACTGCGCCGGGTCGCTCACGCTCCGGTCCGCGTCGCTGCCTCGGTGGTGCGATCCGGATCCCGGATGCAGGCGGTCGATGCGGAGATGACCCAGGACGATGCGTTGGTGGCGCGGGCTTCGGCGCTATATCTACGACGCGGCGTACAGCCCGACGGACAGTTCTGGACCACCGAGATCGCCCTTCCGGCACTGCCCGAGGAACCGGACGAGTTCGACGACACAGTGCCGATGTTCATCAGGGCGTATGGCCCGCACGAGAATTGGACGGGCGAGGGGTTTCCGTGGCAACAATCCGGCCCGCGCTATGCATGGCTGCGCGAGGTCCGTGAGCTCGTTGCCGGCGAAGAGCTCACGCCATTTGTGCGAGCCGCTCTGGCGGTCGACGTCACGAGTTCGATGAGCAATTTCAGTTCGGCCGGGTTGGCTTTCATCAACGCCGATTACACGCTGGCGCTCAGTCGGTTGCCGGTCGGCCCGTTCATCGGCATGGCGGCAGTAACCCATACCAGCGCTGAGGGCGTGGCCACCGGCAGTGCGTGCCTGTACGACGCGTCGGGCCCGATCGGCACCGGATTGTCCACCGCGATAGCCAATTTCAACTTCAGCCCGAACGGTTCGAGCTAGGCGCGACGCAGGATCGCCACCAGGAAGTCCGAGCCTTCGGTGAAGGGGCGGACGTCCCAAGCGGACAGCAACAGGTCGGTGGTGAATCCGGCCGCGACCGCGTCGTCGAAGAATTGACCGAACTCGTATTCGCGGCCGGCTCCGAACCCGATCACCGCCCGGCCGTCGTCGGCGAGATGCGCGCGCAGCCGCGTCAGGACCCGAACCCGCGTGCTCGGGGCGAGGAAGGTCATCACGTTGCCGGCCGACACGATGATGTCGAACGGGTCGGCGATACCGCGTGCCGGTAGGTCGAGCTCGGCGAGGTCGCCGACGAGCCAGCGCGGACCGGGATGGTCGTGCACGGCCGCGTCGATGAGCACCGGGTCGACGTCGACGCCGACTACCTGGTGCCCGGCCTCGGCGAGGTATCCACCCACCCGGCCGGGACCGCAGCCGGCGTCGAGGATGCGGGCATTGCGCGATGCCATCGCGTCGATCAGACGGGCCTCACCGGCCAGGTCCTGACCGGCACGCTCCATGGCACGAAAGCGTTCGACGTACCAATCCGAATGCCCGGGATCGGCTGCCACCTTCTGCATCCAGATGCTGCGCTCGACCATGGGAGCATTGTCGCAAGCGGGCTCCGGGCCCGGGTGGGCGGTGTGACTAGCCCCGGGCGTCGAGGATCTTGATCGCGAAGACCAACGAGTCGCCGGGCTGGATGCCTGCGGCGGGCTGACCCTGGGGGTAGCCGTCGGCTGAGGTCATCGCGACTGCCACCGTGGAGCCGACCTTCTGTCCGGAGATGGCCTTCTGGAAGCCGGGCACAACGCCGTTGAGGGGGAAGTCGACCGGTTCGCCGCGCTCGTAGCTGCTGTCGAACACCGACCCGTCACGCCCGTTGACACCCATGTAGCAGACCGAAACGTTCGCCGACGGCGCGACGACGGGGCCGTCCCCGGCCTTCAGGGTGTGCACCTGGGTCTCGGCCACGCTGAACGGTCCGGTCACCTTCACCACCGGCGCGGCCGTGTCGGTGGAGCCGGTGACCGCGACACTGCCGGTCGCCCCGGACATCGTCCATTCGGGGGTGCCGGCGCCCTGCGGCGCCGCCGTCGGGCAGGTGGTGGCCTCGGTCGCGGTCTGTGCGATGGAGGGCGTGAGCACCTCAGCGACGGATGGCGTGCTCGTCGAGGACGAAGCCGCGGAGGTGTCCGTGTCGGAGCCGCATGCGGCAAGCGTCATGGTCAACGACGCGGCACAGGCCACGAGCGCGACGGTGGAAGGCACGCGAATGGAGTTCATGCGCGTCACGCTACAGCGGAGAGGGCGCGCGCCTGCCGATAGCTGGGTGATGGTGCCCCGGTGAACAAATTGCCGCCAGTGAATCTTGTCGTCATCGTTGAGTTTCAATGACCACGCCCAGGGGTTGGAAGTTTCATCGATAAGCGTCGAGCCACGTTTGCCCGTGATAGCGTCGCCGCAGGCAGACCGTTTATCCACCTGAGGACACGGAATATGGCCAACAATTCCATGGGTGATTTTGTCAGCCAGTTGCGCCCGGCATTACATCGGCTGCAGGACTGGCCCTACCCCGATCAGATCGACCACACGCTTTTCGGTGCGTTCATGAAGAATCCGCACGACGTCGGCGGTGATCCCGACGCACCCGCGATCTTCGAGGAGAAGCAAGAAGAGGCGTGGGAGCTCAATACCTTTGTCACGTGTGAGGTCCTCGGCTGGCGTGGCATCTGGACGTCCGAAGAACGGCGGCGGCTCGGAAACGTCGATGTGGGCCGGACGATTTACCACGGCTTCCCCTATTACGGCCGGTGGGTGTGGGCTGTCGCCCGATGCCTCGTCGAGAAGGACCACATCACGCTTCGCGAGTTGCTCGAACGGGTCGACGAGGTGCGGGCCCGGGTGGCCGCCGGTGCTGACGACGCACTCTCGGCTGCACCCCGCAGCGTCGGTGATCCGACGCGGGTCTCCAGGAACCGGCATCACATCGAGGCGCTCGGCAAGGGGGATCCCCAACGGTTCGCCGGCCAGGCCGGGGAACCTCGATTCGCTGTCGGCGACCGGGTGCGTGTGCGGGACCTACCGACGATCTTCTACACCCGTACCCAGGAGTATCTGCGCGGGAAGCCCGGGACGATCGTCGAGGTGTCCTACGAAAGTCTGGTACCCGAGGACGAGGCGTTCGACCGTGAAGAGCAGAAGCCTCAGTGGTTCTACATCGTGCGCTTCAACATGACCGACGTGTGGGAGCCGTACGCGGGCGCCGAAGGCGACACCCTTCAGGCCGAGATCTCCGAATTGTGGTTGCGGCCGCTCGCTTAGACCTCTCATTCGACGGAACGAACAGGAATCCGACATGACCCACGACGACGCGGCGCACACGCATCACGAAGCCCAGGAGCGGCACGCGGCACCCATGGTCGAGGAAGTGACCGATTTCGAGGTCTTGGAGATCGCGCTCCGCGAATTGGCGATCGAGAAGGGCCTGTTCACTGCCGAAGACCACCGGCACTACACCGAGTTCGTCGAGCAGATCGGCCCGGCGCCGGGCTCCCGACTCGTCGCGAAGGCTTGGGTGGATCCGGATTTCAAGCAGCTGGTGCTCCGGGACCCCATCGCCGCCAGCCGGGAAGTCGGAATCGATTGGCTGCACCCGACCGGCTTCGGGACACCCAGCGATTTCACCGCCTTGGAGGTACTGGAGAACACACCGAGTTTGCACCACGTGATTGTCTGCACATTGTGCTCGTGTTATCCGCGGCCGTTGCTCGGTAATTCTCCCGAGTGGTATCGGACGCCCAACTATCGGCGACGCATTGTGCGCTGGCCGCGCCAGGTTCTCGGCGAGTTCGGGCTTTTCCTGTCCGACGATGTCGAAATCCGGGTCGAGGACTCCAATTCCAAACGCCGGTTCCTGGTCCTGCCGGTGCGGCCCGCCGGAACTGAGGACTGGACCGAGGAGCAACTCGCCGAGATCGTTACCCGCGACTGCATGATCGGTGTCGCCTTGCCGAAGCCCGGGGTGACCGCGAATGCGCCTCGGCCGGTGCATCTTGCGGTCCGCCCGGCCGACGGGTACTGAGGGGCAACCGATGACCGACGAAGATGACGTCACCGCAGTCAGGGTCCGGACGCTGGAACAGATCGTGAGGCGGGGGCAGTCGTGGCCCCGCATGGCGCAGAAGTACGGCGTCTCCAATCCGGTACCGCCGTGGAAATCGAGTCTCGACGGGATGTGCGAGGCACTTGACCACGAGGGCGCGACACTGCCGCTGCTCGCTCGTCGAACCGATGAGGATCGCCTGGTTCAAGAGGTTTATGTGACATTGCCGTACCCCGAGAATCAGCTTGTCGCACTGACGCATTCACTGGTGGCCAGGCATGTCATCGATGAGGAGACACTGGCCCGGCGAATGCGAGAAGTCCGGGACCGCCTCGAGGGGTCTGACCCTATACCTCCCGTCGCTATCGATTCCATCGGGAATTGAGCGCCGCCGGCGTCCAGCTGGGCCAGGCGGGCGATCCGATGACGAACCCGCCGGCGATCTGAGCGACTATCTGCGGGCCCTTGACGGTGCTGTTGTCGTAGAACATTGCCGAGTCCACCCGGTCCGCGGCGATTGCGACGAGATTCCAAAGTCGTTGGTAGCGTTCACGAATCTTCGTCTCGGGAACGTGGTGGCCGCCTGCCTGCACGCGGTGGCGCACTCGGTGCACGGCCAGCTCTTCGGGGATTAGCACGCAATGCAGGATCACGGTGTACCCGGCGGCGTGCGCATGGTCGATGAGTTCGAGTTTGGAGGGATGAGAGAACACTGTCTCGGCGATGAAGGACTCGCCGAGTTCGATGAGTTTTGCCCGCGTTTCGGCGGCGACCAGCGCGGCCTCGTAGGAGTGCGGGGCGGGATCTTCAGGCCAGCGACGCTTGGCGATTTCGTCGGCGTTGACGAAGGGGCTACCCGGAAGCAGTGGGGAGAGGGTGAGTTCGACAAAGGTGGACTTGCCGGCGCCGTTGCATCCGACGACGAGATCGAGACGCTTCACCGCGCGACGGTACGGCCCGCGTCACGGTGCGCCAGGATCACTGCTGCGGCGTCAGCACCGTGGTGCTGCCGTCCGGTTGGTATTGCACGATCGCGCCGTCCTCGTCGAGTGCGACGGTCGTGATGCCGCGGGCCGCCAGCGTCGCACCATAGTCGGCGCGCGCCAGGCTCTCCTCGATGGACGCGGCGATCTCGGCGTCGAACACCGCACCTTCCTCGGCGGTCAACTCCCGAAGCGGGATGTCGCCGGCCAGGGCGGCCTCGACCTTGCGGCGGGCGGCGCTGTGGCGGCTCGATACGGCACGACCCACGCGCGCCCAGTGGTCGAGTTGCTGTTTGGCCGACCGGCTCTGACGTGCACCTTCTGCGGCCGCACTGTCGACGAGGTCGGCGGCGAACCGGGTCACCCGATCTGCGGTCTCGGTCATGAGAACCTCCCTGGTAGCACTCTGAAACAAGCGTAGCAGAATGCTACGAGACGGGACGGTCTCTCGCCTCAGACCGTCGACAGGCGCTGTGCGATCTCGCCGTACCGTTCGAGACGGTCGGGCCTGCCGAGCGCGTTGTAGAGCACGACGCGGGTGGCGATTCCGCCGTATTTGGCGGTCAACGCGTCCGCCAACCCGTCCCACGTCGATTCGGTGGCAAAGGCGGCGATGTGGTCGTCGGTGATCTGCGCCGCCATGCCGGCGATGTCACCGGCTTTTTGCTTCTCCCTGAGGCGGGCGGTGGTGCCCTCGAAGCCGGCCTCGTCCCAAATGAACGCATAGTTGGGCGTGCTTCCGTAGAAGCTCATACTGGCCCGCACGAACTCGCGCTCGTTGGCGCGTTCCTCGTCGCTGTCGCCGACGATCGTCATCACGGGGATGATCTTGGCGATGTCGTCAGGGGAGCGGCCCGCTTTGGCCGCACCCGCGGCGACGTTGGGCAGGACGTGGCGGGCGATGTAACCGGGCTCTCCGATCGGGTGGATGTGGACACCATCGGCGACTTCGCCGGCCATGCGCAGCATCCACGGATTCACCGCGGCGATGTCCACCTTGGGATCGGGTGCATCGATCGGTCCGGGGTTCCACTGCGGCGTGATGAAGTCGAGATCGTAGAAATCGCCGTGATGCTCGAGCTTGCCGGTCCGGAAGGCAGCGAAGCAGTCCTTGACCGCCAGCACATAGTCACGCAGACGCGGGCCGGGCTGCTCGAAGGGCACTCCGTAGCGACGCACGACATGTGTGCGGACCTGGGTACCGATACCGAGCCGGAATTTGCCGTCGCTGGCTTCCTGGAGTTCCCACGCTGAGGCCGCGGTGACAAATGGGCTGCGCGGAAAGGCAACGGCAACACCGGTCGAGAGCTCCAGTCCGGGAGCGGACTGTGAGGCGACCGCCGCATTGAGATACGCGGTGCGGCCTGTCTCGGTGAGCAGGAGCCCGGAGAATCCGGCGGACTGGACACGGCGGGCAAGCTCTCCGATTTGAGCCAGGGGCTGCGGAACGGACATCACGTCGACGTACACGTGGGGGAGCGTACGTGAATCAGCATGCCGAGAACTCGTAATGCCTTAGAAGTCAACCATTTCACGCTGTCGGCCGCGGGCCTAGACTTGTTGACATCAGGGCAACCGGCGTCGTAACCACAAGCGCCAGGACCAGAGCTAGTTGCAACTGAAGGAGGGGAACCATGGTCAGGATTCATACGGTTGTGCCGGGGGAAACGCTGTCAGCGTTGGCATTGCGATTCTACGGGGATGCCGAACGCTACCGACTGATCGCCGCGGCCAGCGGTGTATCCGATCCCAACGTCATCCAGGTGGGGCAACGGCTGCTCTTTCCCGACTACGCGCGATACACCGCGGCCCCGGGGGATACGTTGTCGAGCGTGGCGTCGCGCTTCTATGGGCAGACCGATCTGTCGCGGCTGATCGCCACTGCCAGTGGCGTCGGCCCGGATGCCGGCCTCAATCCCGGTCAGCAACTGATCATCCCGGAGCTGAGGAAATACCTGGTGGCTCCGGGAGATACGTTGTCGGCGTTGGCATCACGCTTCTACGGTGACCCGTCGTTCTATCCACCGATCGCCGGTGTGAATGGCATCACCGACTCCGGCGCCATAAACCCCGGACAGTCGCTGGTCATATTCACCGGGCGCGGCGACGGATTCGGCCTGCGGATCGTGGACCGTAATGAGAACGATCCTCGCCTGTGGTACTACCGATTCCAGACTGCGGCAGTCGGCTGGAACCCCGGCGTCAACGTCTTGCTTCCCGACGACTATCACACCAGTGGGCGCACGTATCCGGTGCTCTACATGTTCCACGGCGGCAACGACGATTTCCGTTCGTTCGACTTCATGGGTATCCGTGACTGGACCGCCGGAAAGCCGATCATCGTGGTGATGCCCGACGGTGGGCACGCCGGCTGGTATTCAAACCCGGTCACGTCTTTCTCCGGACCACGGAACTGGGAGACGTTCCACATCGCCCAGTTGCTGCCCTGGATCGAAGCGAACTTCCGGACGTACGCGGAGTACGACGGCCGAGCGGTCGGCGGATTCTCGATGGGCGGCTTCGGGGCGCTGAAGTACGCGGCGAAATACTACGGCCACTTCGCTTCGGTCAGTGCCCATTCGGGCCCGGCAAGCCTGCGCCGCGATTTCGGCCTCGTCGTGCACTGGGCAAACATCACGTCCGCGGTGCTGGATCTGGCAGGTGGCACGGTTTATGGCGCCCCGCTGTGGGACCAGGCCAGGGTCAGTGCCGACAACCCGGTCGAGCGGATCGAGAGCTATCGCAACAAGCGCGTCTTCCTCGTCGCCGGCACCAGTCCAGATCCGATCAACTGGTTCGACAGTGCCAACGAGACTGAGGTACTCGCCGGCCAGCGTGAGTTCCGCGGCCTTCTCGACCACGCAGGAATTCCATATGAAGCGCATGAGCTGCCCGGTGGTCACGTCTTCCGTCCCGACATGTTCTTCGTCGACCTCGACGGGATCATCGCCCGGCTGCGGCCCGCGGCCGTAACCAGTAATTCGATGTAACAATAACCACACCTACCTCACCAGTAACATTGGCATCAAAATTCAATTCTTTCACTGGCATCTCATGGGAAACTAAATTCACAATAGGCCCCAAATTTCACAGCACCTGACGCCGAACTCTGTGAAACCAGACGCGCGCGATTGCCTCCGCCCTTGGCGTGCGGTCATGGCTTTGAACTGGGGTTTTGGCGCGGAACAGACGGATGGGGCTATCCCCACCGGCCCCATGAGACCCATAACTATTAAATAAACTCAAAGAAGATAATTAGACTCTCTAGCACGGCTATTTTACTTCCGCCCCATCGGTAAACTCTGTATCACGATGGGCTGAAAATGGTCTGTCGCCCCGCCATTACCGGCGTGCATCCAAGCGCACGCCGCCATGAAGGGATCGACATGCGCGTGCGCAAGGTCGTCACCGTAATCGGGTTCGTCGGTGCGATCGCCCTGACTCAGACACTCCTGACAGTTCCGAACGCCGGCGCCGAACCGAACTGGGACGCGATGGCTCAGTGCGAATCGGGCGGAAACTGGGCGGCGGACACCGGCAACGGCTTCTACGGCGGGCTGCAGTTCACCCCGGCTACGTGGGCCTCGCACGGGGGAATGGGGTCGCCCGCCGCGGCGAGTCGCGAGGAACAGATCCGCGTGGCTCGCAACGTGATGCAGACCCAAGGTCTCGGCGCCTGGCCGGTCTGCGGGGGCCCGATCGGCCAGGCGACGGGAACCTGCCGTCAGGTGATGGTCTGGATCCCACTGAGGAACCTGCCGCGGTTGTGCACCTTCGTGCTCAATCCGCTGGGCTGATCAACCGACCGTGATCATCACCCGGACAGCAAACCTCGCCGCGCTCCGCCACGCCTAGCGGCTGGGTTCACGCGCGTGGAGACGTTCGAGCAATTCGACGCGGAGCAGATGCTGGCCGGCGCTGAGCCGGGGGGCTTTCTCCGGCAGTAGCGCCTTGCGGCGCCGAAAAAGTCTTGGGCAGCACCGAACTCACTCTCAGCAAACCCTCAGTGGGGCACTGCACCATCTAGATAGGCGCCGGCACGGCGCATATATGTCGGTGTCGCAAGGGAAGAAGCAATCGGAATGAATTATTGGTCGGGTAAGTCGCCGCAGAGTAGCAATCGCGAGTGGACTGCGAAACAGGCGGAGGATCAACGGAATCCAAGCCCATGGAGCCGGACCGGCTATCAGCAACCGTTTCCTCCGTATGGATTGCATCCTGGGACGACCCAGACGTTCGATGCGCCTCCGGTACAGGACGTTTCACAGCCGAAGAAGAAGTCCCGCGTCGGCGTGCTGGTCGCCGGCACTGCCGCGGTGGCCATGGCCACCGGCGCAGTCGCAGCGGTCGCGGTAGTCGACCAGGCCGGAAAGCCCACCGCTGTCGCACAGGCGCCGGTTGCTGACCACGCCCGCATACCGGCGCCGACCACCGGATCCGCCCCCGTACAGCCGAAGGGTTCCGCACCGGCCGGATCGGTCGAACAGGTATCTGCCAAGGTGCTGCCCAGTGTGGTCAAGCTGCAGGTCGAGACCGGGCAGGGGCGCGAGGAGGGATCCGGGATCGTCCTCAGCGAGGACGGTCTGATCCTCACCAACAATCATGTCGTGGCGGCCGCCGCGCGCGGAGCGGGCACTCAGGGACCGCTGGCCGCCGACGGCTCACCTGATGGCGAGTTCCCCGGAATGCCGCGCGGACTGTTCCCCGGTGGGCAGTTCCCGGGTGACGATCAGTATTCGCCTGACGGGCCGTCGGCCAGGACTTCCGGCCGGACCAACGGCGCCATGCAGGCAACCGTGACCATGTCCGATGGCCGAACGGTGCCGTTCACGGTCGTCGGCACCGACCCCGACGACGACATCGCGGTGGTGAAGGCACAGAACGTGTCCGGGTTGACCCCGATCACGATCGGTTCCTCGAAGGACCTGAAGGTGGGGCAGAACGTCGTGGCGGTGGGCTCGCCGTTGGGGCTGCAGGGAACGGTGACCACAGGCATCATCAGCGCGCTGGATCGTCCGGTCGCCACAGGCGATGAGCAGAGTGGCCAGAATTCGGTGATGAGCGCCATCCAGACCGACGCCGCGATCAACCCGGGCAACTCCGGCGGTGCACTGGTCGACATGAACGGCGACCTCATCGGAGTGAACTCGGCGATCGCATCGTTGGGCGGTGGTCAGGGTTCGCAGGGCGGTGGGCAGGCCGGGTCGATCGGTCTGGGCTTCGCGATTCCGGTGGATCAGGCCAAACGCATTGCCGACGAACTGGTTTCGACCGGGACCGTCCAGCACGCCTCGCTGGGTGTCCAGCTCTCCGGTGACGATTCGCACGGCGCGACGGTCGCCGGCGTGGTCGCCGGAGGCCCGGCAGCCGCGGCCGGTCTGCCCGACGGCGCGGTGATCACCAAGGTCGACAACCAGGTGATCGACGGTCCCGATGCCCTGGTCGCTGCCGTGCGCTCCAAGGCGCCGCGGGACACCGTGACGCTGACTTATGAGGATCCGTCGGGTGCTCCGCGCACCGTCGACGTCACCCTCGGACAGGTCCAGGCGTAACAGTAGGCAAGTCAGTGGGCCCCAGCCGGTTTCCGGGCTGGGGCCCCTTGCTGTGTCGTTCATCGGTGTCAATCGGCATGGCGGCACAAAATTCGAGTGACCCCGGCACACAACGTATGTGACGATTCCCCGATGCCCAGCACACTCATCGAAGTACGGCGGCCTTATCGCGAGTCCGCAGAGGTGGCGATCATCGATGCGGTGCACGACGCGCTAGTGGCCGCCTTCCAGATCCCGGCCGGCGACAAGCACGTCCGACTGGTATCCCATGAGCCTCATCGGTTCTCGCATTCGCCCGGCGTGGCGCAACCCGAGCTGTGCACCCTCGTGACAGTCGACTGCTTTGCCGGCCGTTCCGTGCAGGCCAAGCGGAATCTCTACCGGGAGATCGTCAATCGCCTGGAGGTACTGGGCATCCCGCCGGACCACGTCACCATCGTTGTACGCGACCATCCGACACAAAACTGGGGCATTCGGGGCGGGCAGGCCGCCTGCGATGTCGACCTGGGATTCGACGTCAATGTGTGATCGGTGCCCTGGGCTTGTCCTCAGGTGGTCGCGGGCTTGTCGGCGACGAGCCGCCGGGTTCTCATTCTCCACAACAGGTTTCGCCCCGCCACGCTTCGCGTCCTTCGTTGACGGCAACGCCGGCGAGAATGAGTGCGGCGATCGAATCGGCCCAACTCCAGCCGAACATACTGTTGAGGACCAGCCCCGCGAGGACCACCGCGGACAGGTAGGTGCACAGCAGCGTCTGTTTGGAGTCCGCCACTGCTGAGCGGGAACCGAGTTCGCGACCGGCGCGGCGCTGGGCAGTGGATAGCACCGGCATGATCACCAGGCTGGCCGTGGTCAAGGCGATGCCGATCACCGAATGTCTGGCCTCCTCCGCTCCGGCGAGCGATCGGATCGATTCGACGGTGACGTAGGCGGCCAACGCGAAGAACGACACCGCAATGATCCGCAGCGCGGTCTTCTCGCGAGCCTCCGGGTCCGGGCCCGAGAACTGCCAGGCGACGGCGGCGGCCGAGGACACCTCGATCACGGAGTCGAGTCCGAAGCCGATCAGCGCGGTCGACGACACCCGGGCACCCTCGCCGATCGCGATGATCGCCTCGATGACGTTGTAGGTGATGGTCGCGGCGACGAACCACCGGATCCGCTGGTGCAGCAACGCCCGTCGTGCCGGGGCCAGAGGAGTGCCGGGCATCGGGACCTCTGGCGCCATCAGCAGCACCCATCGGATGCCGCGTCCGGGCACTGCCCGGGGTCGCCTGCCAGCACCACATGTAACAGGTCGTTCAGTGCGTGGGCGAGCCTGGGGTCGGCGAGTTCGTAGCGGGTGCGCCGACCTTCCGGGACCGCGACAACCAGACCGCAACCACGAAGGCAGGCAAGATGATTGGACATGCTCTGCCGGGACACACCGGCCTGATGGGCCAGATCGGCCGGATATCCCGGGGCGTCTTTGAGTGCGAGCAGGATCTTGGACCGGGTCTGATCCGAGAGGGCATGACCGAACCGGGCCAGCACCGCGACCTGCGTCAGCGTCTCCATGAGCTCAGAGTACATCGGATTGTGAATACAGAGAACACTGAACTATCAAATGGGGTAGCCGGATACTTGTTGCGACAGCTGGTGTGCGACGCATCCTGATCCTGGACGGTTGCCGCAGTTCACCGAACGGAAGCTTGATATGCCGGTCAACGACTTGGACATGTTGCTCGTCCACCGCGTGTTTCGCCGCGAGTTCGGTGAACTGGCGGAGCTGATCGACGGCGTGCAGCCCGGCGACACCTCGCGTGCGCGGATTGTCGGTGACCACCTGCAATTCATCACCGAAGCGTTGCATCACCACCACGCGGCCGAAGACGAGCTGGTCTGGCCGATCCTGTCGGCCAGAGTGCTGGATCGGAGATCCGACTTCGAGCTGATGGAAGCGCAGCACGGGCGTATCGCAACGGCACTCCACGAGGTACAAGCAGATCGCGTGTCGTGGACGAATTCCGCGCAGCGATCGACCACTGACCGGCTGCGCGAGTCGTTCGCCCAGCTGTCCGAACAGGTGCTGACCCACCTCGATGAAGAGGAGCGAGACGCCTTGCCGGTTATCGTCCAGCACCTGACTGCGAAGGAGTGGGAAACCGCGGTCAGGCGGGGAGCGTCGTTCTTGACCAAACATCCACGATGGGGCATCCGCCTCGGCGGACTTGTGCTGGATTACGCTTCCCCCGAAGAGCGCCGCTCTTTCCTGGCGGGAGTGCCACTGCCGCAACGGCTTTTGGTCAAGGCGCTGGGCGCGCGGTCGCTGGCGGCATACCGCAAGAAGTTGTACGCCGTGCAGATCTAGCCTGTGCCGGCCGGCGTGGAGGCGTCGCCGCTAGATGGCCCCGGGTGTCCCAGGTGGGCTCATCGATCCGTCGACATTCGGCACCATCGCCGGGGCCGGTATGCCCCCGTCCGCGGCGTTGTCTCCGGGGATCCCGTCGTCTGGCGTCTGGTCGTACATGCCGCCCCAGCAGGCTGGATTCCATCCCTCCGTGGCGCACGCCGGATCATCCGGGCTGGTGGGGGAATCGAGAGCCGTGGGTATGCGCGGTGCCGCTGAAGCGACGGACGCCGTAGTCACCGGAGTAGCCGCGGCCAGCGCAGCGATCCCGCAGATTGCGGCCACCGCAGATCTTGTCAGCATGTGTCGCGCCTCAGAAGCCGTCATCGAACGCATCTTCCACTCCTTCACCCCGGCCAACCAAGCCAGTTTGACGTTTGCCAACGCCGCACCGTCATTGCTCATGCTCGCAGTTCCACGCCTACCACGGGTGGAAACCGAAACTTCGCTGGTAGAAATCCCCACGCCATCATGGTCCGGAACGCGTGATTGGCCGGCGCTCCCCGTAGGGAGCGCCGGCCAATCACGGCAGGCGATCAGTAATCCCAGCCGGCCGGTACACACCGGAAGGCGTCGCCGGCGGTCGCCACGTGGCAGACGGATGGGAACGGCAGGTGGGTGGCCACCAGCGATTCTCCCGTCGCCGCCAACTCGCGCAGAAGCTCGATGCGGACGCGGGCCGCCTCCTCGGGATCGTGTTCGAATCCGTTCTGCCACTCGGGGTTGTCGAACCCGGGTGCGAACACGGCGTCGCCGGCGAATGTCAGCTTCTCGCCGCCGGACGCCAGGCGGACCACACTGTGTCCGGGAGTGTGACCGCCGGTGCGACTGACGAGCACGCCCGGTGCCACTTCGTACTCCGTCTCGAACGTCCGCAGCTGGCCCCGGTAGTCGTCCAAGAACTGCGTGGCAACCCTCCGAAGCACATCCGGGATCGGCTGCGGCATCACAGTGCGGGAGAAATCGGGCGACTCCCAGAATTCAGCCTCGGCAGCCGCTGCGTGGACCCGCAGGTCCGGCCGCAGCCGTTCCTTCACCCCTTCGGTGATCAGTCCGCCCACGTGGTCCATGTGCATGTGGGTCAGCACGACGTCGGTCACAGAACCGAGATCGACACCTGCAGCCTCCAATCGCTGGACCGTCTGGCCGGCGCGGGGGAAGTCCGGGAATTCCAGCCCCAGCCCGGCGTCGACGAGGATGGTCCGATCACCGCTGCGGACCACCACGATGTTCAGCGGCCAGTCGACCACCTCCGGCGGCAGAAAATTGTCGTCCAACCAGCCCGCCAGGTCCGCCTGGTCGACGTTGGTGGCCAACGTCGAGGCCGTGATCGGCAACACTCCGTCGCTGATCACCAGCACCTCGATGTCACCCACCTGTACCGCGTAGCGCGACGGAACCAACTCGTCGACCGGACTTCCCACCCTTGTCATGTCGTCCAAACTCATACCGTGTTCCTCCTGAGGGCCGCACCGAAGACATGTCGAATGACCTGTCTTTCTCGTGGGAACGTCCTCGAGCCGCCGGAACTATCCAGCGATCACCTCGGCAGCTGGTTAGGGTCGGCTGATGGGCTCGGTCAAGCAATTTCAAGTGACTTTCGATTGCGCGGATCCGGAGCGCGTAGCTCGCTTCTGGTGCGAAGTGCTGGGATACGTGGTGCCTCTGGCACCGCCGGGATTTGACACCTGGGCGGACTTCGATCGGTCCCTGCCCCCCGAGCGTCAGGGATCGGCGTTCGCCTGCATTGATCCTTCGGGTGTCGGCCCACGACTGTTCTTTCAGCGCGTACCCGAAGGCAAGACCGCCAAGAACCGTGTGCATCTCGACGTCCGGGTGGGCATCGGACTCGTGGGGCCAGAGCGCCTGGCAACGCTGGAAGCCGAGTGCGCACGCTTGGTGGCGCTGGGGGCCGTGCGGGGGCGAATAGTGCCGGCTGACGGCATCAACGAGTCGTACATCGTGATGCAGGACATCGAGGGTAACGAGTTCTGTCTCGACTGAGGCACGTTTGGCCCTTGTGCCCAAGCGCGTTTGAGGTCAAGAAGTTTGGCGGGTTCTGCCGTCAGAGCGGGTCTCATCGATTTGTTCGCGAAGAATGTCGCCGTGCCCGGCATGCCTGGCGAACTCTTCGATCATGGCGAGCAGGGTCCACCGCATGCTCACAGTTCCCTCCGCAGGGATGTCTATGGTGGCGTCGAGGTCGAACCGCGACGCGATGTCGCGTGATCGCTGACTGGCGCGCTGGAACTCGGCGATCACGTCGGGCAGCGACTCGTGATCGCCGACAGCGAACGTGCCTTCGTCTCGCCTCGAGTACCCGTCGCATTCGGATTCGTCTAGTCCGGCCCAGAACCTTTGGAACCAGATTCTCTCCGCTGCGGCGGCATGCTTTATCAACGAGATCGGCGTCGTCAGCGACGTCACGAGGTGCCGGCGGGCGTCGGCTTCAGCCAGCCCGCGTGCGGTCGCGATCAATGCTTCACGGTTTCGGTCGAGTGTGTTCTCGATGAGGGTGCGCTCGGATCCGTTGGTGATTCGCTTGGTACCCATAGTTTTTACTCTGCTCTGTCGTGCGGATGAAGACATGCTCAGGTGGCCTGGGAGAAGGCGGAGAGGCGTGGCGGTGCGAGCCCGCGAAGACAGGGGAGCCGTCGGGAGCGGGTGCTACAACCGCCTGACCGCAAACTGCGCGGCCTGGTCGACCATGCCGTTGGCGATGTAGGCGTTGTGGGCGCCGGTCGGCGGCCCCGGTGCGGCGCCATTGCACACGCTGTCCCCGGTGGCACACAGATCGATGGTCTTGGGCGCATAGAGCGGCCCGATGGTGATTTGCGGCGCCCCGGCATCGCTGAGGAATTGGTTCGACGGTTTCCCGAACAATGCGACGGCAGCCACGTGCGAAGCGATCTCCGGTGGCATCGGAGGTGGTACGAACGCCGCCGGGACACCCGCGGGGATATCGGCCGAAGTGGTGAATGCCGCCACGGCAGCACCTTGGGAGAACCCACCCAGGACCATCTTGGTGGTGGGGCAGTCCGCGGCCACTGCCTGGATGTGGTTGGTCGCGTCCCTGATGCCGTCGATAACGGTGAGGGCGAACTGGATGCCGTCGGCGAAGTCGGCGCTGGCCTGGTAATTCACCGGGTACTCACTGACCGATTTCGCGCCGGCCTTGCCGCGCACAGCGTCGACGAAGGCCTGCCCGATACCGCCGGCACCCGGAGGCTCTCCTGTCCCGCGGGCGAACACCACTTCCGCGTCCGGACATGGGGCCGCGTCGGCCTGGGGCGCCGGAGCGCTCACCACTGCCAGCGCCGTGGACGAGGCTGCGAGCAGGCCCATGAGCCCGTGGATTCTTCCGCGGTTGGGCGCCGCGGGAGGTTGGTTGCAATCGATTGTGTACATAGGAGAACCTTCGCGTCGGGATAGGACGGCCGATTGCCCGAATTCGATGGTACGTAACGCCCGCAAGCCCCTCGGAGCGTGCAGTTCGTGGCCCCACCGCACGCGCGCGAAAATCGTTGGACGGGTTGCGGACGAATTGATAGCGTCGCTCGCGACCGTGACGGCACGCGAGGAGGTGAGACCCATGGACGCTGTAACCCTGTGGGTGCTCCCACTCGCGTTCGCGGTCGGGCGATCGAGGTAGGTGTCGTCGGGAGCGCCTGAACAATGGAACTCCCGAAAGGCGCCACACCATGCATTTCACTTCTGAGACATCGTCGAACGGTGTCATCGAACGTACCTTCACCCTGGACGACGTCACCGGCGTGCTCTGGTCACCGGAAACCGGCTCCGACGGCGCGCCCGTGGTCCTGGCCGGTCACCCCGGCGGCTTGGACAAAATGGCCCCGGGGCATGTCGGGCGGGCCCGTTCCTCGGTTCTCACGGACGGTTTTCACGTCGTTTCGATTGATGCACCCGGACATGGCGACCGGCCACGGAGCGCAGCCGATGTGCACCTGGTCACCGCCTTCCAGCAGGCTCGGGCAGAGGGCAGTCCGTCATTCGGCCGGATCCTCGCTGAGTACTGCCACTCGGTGGCCGAGCGCGCCGTCCCCGAATGGCAGGCGACGATCGACGCCGTTCAGGCCCTACCCGAGATCGACGCGCGGGCGGCCATCGGTTACTCCGGCATGACGCTGGCGAGCGCGATCGGCATACTGTTGGCCGCGGCCGAGCCTCGGATCACCGCGGCGCTCTTCGGTGGGGTAGTCGCCCACGATGCGCTGCTGGAGGCGGCGAAACAGGTAACCATCCCGATCGAGTTCCTGCTCCCGTGGGACGATGAGGAGATCCCACGCGGATTCGGTCTCGAATTGTTCGGCGCGTTCGGCTCGGAAGACAAAGTGCTGCATGCCTTCCCGGGTCGACATCACCCGGTGCCCACGGACCGGATCGACACGCGGTTCTTTCCCCGGCATCTCGGGCGGAGTGAGGACACACTGCCAAAATGACAAGTGTCGGAGCATCGAGGCGGGATATGTGGAGTACTCGAGTTGAACAGCCGCAGGATGTCAGCCGCATCCACGCTGTGAACGCGGCAGCGTTTCCCACCGAGTTGGAAGCGAACCTCGTCGACGCGCTCCGGGAAGACCCGGCCGCGTGGATCGACGGACTGTCCGTCGTCAGCTGCGACGCGAGCGGCGAAATTGTGGGATATGCGTTGCTCACGCGATGCACGGTCGACAGCCATCCCGCGCTCGCGCTCGGACCCTGTGCGGTCGTGCCCGACCTCCAGCGAGGTGGGGCTGGTTCGGCAGCTATTCGCGCGGGGCTCGCGCGGGCGCGAGAACTGGGGGAGAACCTGGTAATCGTTCTGGGGCACGCTGATTACTACCCGCGATTCGGATTCGTCCCGGCATCGCGTCTCGGCATCACTGCGCCGTTTGCCGCACCCGACGACAATTTCCTGGCCCTCACTCTCAATCCTGATGACAAGGTACCCAGCGGTGAGGTTGCCTATGCGAAACCCTTCGGCGTCTGACGCTTGAATCGCACCGTCACTCTTCTGTGAGTCGGGTCGGCTGCGATTCTGCCTGCGCCAGAGCCGATTCGGCAGTTCCCAACCCGATGCGGGTGTTGCGATAGTCGGTGGGGGTCAAGCTGAACCAGCGTTTGCATGCGCGGGTCAGCACGCTCTGCTCGGCGTAGCCGAGTTGGCGACACAGCTGCACGAGGGGCAGGTCGGTGTCGAGCAACAATCGATGGGCGAGTTCGCGGCGAGTTTGATCGACCATCTCGGCAAAGGTGGTTCCTTCAGCGGTGAGACGGCGTTGCAAAGTCTTGGAGTGAATGCCGAACTGGCGGGCGACCAGTTCGGCGGTCAGCTCTCCGGTGGGCAGGAGCTGGCGGATGATCCTGCGCACGGTGTCGGTGAAGCCCCTTGCATGTTCGGCGCGGGCATTGGACAGGTAGTGCAACGCGAGCTGATGAGCGAGCGGATCGTGGTTGAGTGGGCGTTGTAAGTCGTTGGCGTGCAGGGTGAATCCGGCGAACGGTTCGCTGAAATGCGATGGGCACCCGAAGTAGCGGCGGTAATCGGCTCTGGTGCCCAGCGCGGGGTGGGGCAGGTGCACGGACACGGGCCGGTAGGTGGTGCCCAGGAAAAGGTGCAGCACGCGCAGGGTGACGCCGAGGGCCAGTTCGACGGCCTGGGCCTGAGGCGGCGCCGGGTGTAGCAGAAAGTCGAATTCGAACCGGCACATCGTCTCGTCGGTGTGCGACTGGATGTGTGCGGTGATGCCGGGACTGTAGGCGCTCATGTAGGTGTCGAGGATCGTGAACGCCTCAGCCACGGTGGCGGCGGTGCGGGCCGCGACTCCGACCGGGCCGAGGATGTCGATGCTCTGCCGCTCGGCGAGCCGGCGACCGAAGTCGTCCGCACCCAGTACCGCGGCTGCGCTTTCGACCGCGGCGATGGCACTGCG
Organism: Mycobacterium sp. IDUB_9; assembly: GCF_055419505.1. Classification (NCBI taxonomy): domain Bacteria; kingdom Bacillati; phylum Actinomycetota; class Actinomycetes; order Mycobacteriales; family Mycobacteriaceae; genus Mycobacterium; species Mycobacterium sp. IDUB_9. Next base: position 57,613 of record NZ_JBVAXU010000010.1, read on the forward strand.
CAACGGAATATAGCGGTCACGTTGTCCGGCATCGGCGGGATTGATGCCGGCGAGCTCCAGCAGCGCCGCGGGATCGCCCTCATGGGCGGCGACGAGTCCGCTGAATCCCACCAGCGATGATCCATGGACCAGTTGCATGTCCATCACGATCAAGAAGATGTCCAGCAAAGTCAAGACACCAGCTAATGGCTCAGGCAAGGATGAGCGGGGCTCGGGCGACAGAAGGGACAGCATGGATAGCAAGAGGTCTTGGCGGAAGTTGAGCGTGGTGGCCGTCGCGGCAATGGCGCTGACCGCGGTCGCCTGCGGCAGTGACAAAGGTTCGGACAACGTTTCGAGTGCGCCCGCCGAAGAGGTGACCCCCGACCAGATCCGGGAGATCGCCAAACAGGCCTACATCTACGGCTTCCCGATGGTGGACAACTACCGGATCCAGTACGCCTACTTTCAGGACAAGCAGAACCCGCAGTACAAGGCCCCCTGGAACACACTTCAATCCAACGCGCAGGTGTTCACGCCGGCCGATACTGCCATTCAGACCCCTAACTCGGACACCCCGTACAGCTTCTTCGGGGCCGATCTGCGCACGGAACCGTACGTGCTGAGCGTTCCGACGATCGAAGCGAAGCGGTATTACTCGCTGCAGTTCATGGATCAGTACATGTACAACTTCGACTACGTAGGCAGCCGGACGACCGGCAACAATGCCGGCAAATACCTTCTCGCGGGGCCGAATTGGAAGGGTGAGAAGCCTGCCGGTATCGACAAGGTGATTCAGTCGGACACCGAATTCGCCTTCGTCGCATACCGGACTCAGCTGTTCGGGCCCGACGACCTCGACAACGTCAAGGCGATTCAGGCCCAGTACGGGACCGAACCGCTGTCGACGTTCCAGGGCAAGCCGGCGCCGACCGCCGCACCTGCGGTGGACTTCATGGTTCCGCAGACCGCCGAGGAGGAGCGCAAGTCGCCGCAGTTCTTCGAGACCCTCAACTTTGTTCTGCAGTTCGCGCCGGTCTTGGACACCGAGAAGGACCTGCGCGCGAAGTTCTCCTCGATCGGCATCGGCACGGACAAGAAGCTGGATATCGCATCGCTGAGCAAGGACGAGCAGGACGCTTTCCAGGCGGCGATCACCGATGCCTGGAAGGAATACGATCCGATCCAGGCGAAGGTGGACAGCGGCGAGATCTCACCGAGTGAGTTGTTCGGCAATCGGCAGACACTCGGAACCAACTACCCGTACCGCATGGCCGGTGCGATCAACGGCATCTACGGCAACGACAAAGCCGAGGCCATGTACCCGAGCTTTTCGAAGGACTCGACGGGCGCTCCGCTCGACGGCGCGAACAAGTACATCTATCGCTATGCGCCCGGGCAGCTGCCCCCGGTAAACGCGTTCTGGTCGCTGACGATGTACCGGATGCCGGAGAGCCTGCTGGTGGCCAATCCGATCAATCGTTACCTGATCAATTCACCGATGCTGCCCAGCCTGAAGCAGGATCCGGATGGTGGTTACACCATCTATGTGCAGCGGGAAACTCCCGGCCCGGAGAAGGAATCCAACTGGCTGCCGGCGCCCGAGGGCCCGTTCCGGTTGACGCAGCGGCTGTACTGGCCCAAGGAGGCCGCCCTCAACGGCACGTGGCAGGCGCCTGCGCCGCAGAAGGTCGGGTGAATATGATGTTGCGACAACATGTTTCGTGGCTTCGTGGAATGGCCGTCATCGCCGCGGCGACGCTTGCGGTCACGTTGACCGGCTGCGGTAGCGGCAAGGATCCAGGCAACGATTCGAAGGAGCAGTCCGTGCTGACCACCGCTCAGATCCGCGAGATCGCCAAACAGGCGTACGTCTATGGCTTTCCGATGGTGGACAACTACCGGATCCAGTACGCCTACTTCCAGGACAAGCAGAGCTCGCAGTTCCGCAGTCCGTGGAACACCCTGCACTCCGATGCCCACGTCGCCACTCCCGCGGATACCGCAGTGCAGACCCCGAACTCGGATACCCCGTACTCGACGCTGGGCGCGGATCTCCGGGCGGAACCGCTGGTACTGACGGTGCCGGAGGTGGAGAGCAACCGGTACTACTCGGTGCAGCTCATCGACGCCTACACCTACAACATGGGCTACCTCGGCAGCCGCACCACCGGAAACAAGCCCGGAAAGTACCTGCTCGCAGGCCCGAACTGGAAGGGAGAGAAGCCTTCCGGTATCGACGGCGTGCTGCACGCCGAGACCGACTTCGTGCTCGCGTTGTACCGCACCCAGTTGTTCGGCCCGAACGACATCGACAACGTGAAGGCGATCCAGGCCGGTTACAAGGTGGAACCGCTGTCGAAGTTCCTCGGTACCGCGGCGCCCCCGGCGCCGGCCGCGATCGACTTCGTGGTTCCGCAGACCCCTGACGAGCAGCGGAAGTCGACCGACTTCTTCGAGACGCTCAACTTCGTCCTGAAGTACGTGCCGGTGCTGGACTCGGAGAAGGAGCTTCGGGCGAAGTTCGCGTCGATCGGGATCGGCACCGACAAGGACCTCGACATCGGTGCGCTACCCGCGGACCAGCAGCAGGCCTTCCAGGACGGGCTCAACGACGCGTGGACTGAATACAACGAGCTGCAGGCGAAGATCGACAACGGTGAGGTCACGACCGCGCAGATGTTCGGCGACCGCCGGACGATGGGTACCAACTATCTGTACCGCATGGCCGGTGCGATCAACGGCATCTACGGCAATGACACCGCCGAGGCGATGTATCCGATCTTCCGCCTGGATTCGGCGGGGGCCGCGCTCAATGGCGCCAACAAGTACACCTATCGATTCGCTCCCGGCCAGCTGCCGCCGGTGAAGGGTTTCTGGTCGATCACCATGTACCGACTGCCGGAGAGCCTGCTCGTGGCCAATCCGATCAACCGGTACCTGATCAACTCGCCGATGCTGCCGCAACTGAAGAAGGACGCCGACGGTGGCTACACCTTTTACGTGCAGCGGGAATCCCCGGGCGCGGACAAGGAGTCGAACTGGCTGCCGGCTCCGGACGGTCCGTTCGTGTTGATCGAACGGCTGTACTGGCCTGAGGAAGCCGCAGTCGACGGAACCTGGAAGGCACCTGTTCCCGAGCAGGTTCGGTGACATCGTCTGGCAACCTGACAGCGAGGTGATCCGTTGTCGGGCAGTCAGACTCGACCGCCGAATCCGCGGAGTTCCTGCACCGTTGCGCCGGGCCCGGCCATGCTGATTTCGCCTGCTGTGCGGCGCCCGGACAGCCAGCGGACCAGATCCGGGGGAGAGCCACGGAGAATCACCTCTGGCCCAGACTTCGGCCCAACCGACCACCGGTGATCGCCGTCGCTGCTACCGATCGTCACCCGAGCGCCGGCGGGCAGCTTCCTGAGCTGATAGCGCAGCACGAGCGGAATGACGTCCACGAGTGTGGCCGGCACCGCGTGGGTTCGGGTGTCGAGGCCGACGAGATCCTCGTGGTGGGTCCAGTATTCGAACAGAGCCAGCGGAGCCACCACCGGCTGTAGAAGCAGCCGCGGCATGGGGCGACGCAACCGATCGACCACTGCGGCAAAACCGTGGCGTCGTTCTCGGCGAAGCGCGGTGTCCACCATCTTCGGTGTGCCTGCCACCGAAACTCCATGGGTTACCAGCGATCGGGCGATGAAGGTCGTCACGCCGCCGTAGCGTTCTTCGCCCGCGAGGTGAGCCGCAAGGTCCAGCGCGGTCCACTCGCCGCATGCGGTCGGCGCTGAGGGACCCCGCTCGATCAACGACTCAGTCAATGCTGCGCGTTCGGCGCTGACGTCCTCTGCGATCGTCATGTCCAGAAGTGTTACCTCAGGGCGACGGGCAATCGTCACGTTTCCGACGAATCAATCAGCCCTTCCAGACCACCTTGTCGGTGCCGCCGGAGTCCCGATAGACGACGCTGTCGGGTGCTGTCCCGCCTCGTACGTCAAAGTAGATCCGTCCGGTGGTTTGGGTACCTGGCGCGATCGGTTGGTTGGCCAGGCCGTCCGTCTGGTTTCCCTTCATATCCGCGTAAGTAGAGCTGTTGACAGCCCGCGCGTTGAAGTCGGAAATGTTCGGAGTGGGGAAGCCGCTCACGGCCTCGGCCGTTACGTCGGCATACCAGATTCCGTCATTGTGGCCGCTGGGTTGCAAGTTGCTCACGGTGTAGTCGATGGCGCCACCTGGACTGGGAAGCTCTGCTGTTTGGCCGAACTGCAGCGTTTCCGGATCTGCATATGCCGGCGTCGCCGCCACGATTCCGGCCGCCGCGATCCCGGCAGCCGCCGTCATCGTTTTCATCGCGATCTGTGAGAATGCCACGTTGGGCTCCCTCCGCCGTATTCCTGTTGCCTCCAGGAATAATTGCCGTTTGCCTGCATCAGAGGTGTATCCAAAAGCGGGGCTGTCAAACGTGTTGTCTGCGGTGCGGCCGGTATCGCGTCGCCGTCGGGGGTGACCGTTTCAACCGCCGATTTTCCGGCTGACCGGCCTCGACCCTTCCTGCCTTTTGAGCCGTGAGCGAGGCTGCAGATTTCGTGATGGTTTCGGTTGAGCATAGGTATTGCAGCTAACCCGCGAGGCGCGGCGCCGACATCGCCCTTTCGGCTCTAACTTTGGCCACCATGGCGGGATTGGGCAAGTACGTGAAGCACTGGCGCACAGCGCTTCACGCAAGCGTATCGGCGTTGATACTTGCGATCCCGGCACTTGCCATCGCCCCCGTGGCTCACGCAGCTGCGCCTGCGGCGAGGTTATCGGTGTCATCGACATGGCAAACCGGTTTCATCGGCCACTTCGTCATCACCAACCCGAGCACCGTGCCACTGTCCGATTGGAAGCTTGAATTCGACTTGCCGATGGGTGAATCCGTCTCGCACACGTGGAGTAGCAACCTCACGCGGTATGGCACGCACTATGTGCTCACACCCGCGAATTGGAATCGCATCATCGCACCCGGCGGTACCGCCACCGGCGGCCTCAGAGGCGTGTTGTCGGGCTCGTACGTACCACCGTCGAATTGCGTGCTCAACGGACAATATTTGTGCACCTAGCGGTGGCGACGCGAACGGAACGGGAGCACGTCTGACCAGGGGGTACGACTGCCCATCGGCAAACGAGTTGCCTACCGGCAACCATGCGATCGCCCGCCGTTCCAGCCCGAACCGTTATTGGCGTTTTGCCAGATCTCAAATGTTCCAATACAGTTCCTGGCTAATTACTGCACCGCTGTAGTGCCAGCTAGGGTGATATCGACCACATTCTGGCAATAAGGGTGGTAGTTGCCACAAATGTGACGTGTCGGCGGCGGGCTGACTCTTGCGTCGCCTCGGCTGTAATGCACGCAGCAAACATGCATTCGCGCGCTTCTGGTCGGATCGGCGCTTGGTCGCCGCGGAATGACCGATGCACGGTCCATCCCTGTCTTTTCGGCGCCCGGAGCGCGGGGGGAGGGGGTGCTCGTGTCTGACACGGCTCTACTAACTCAAACCCAGAGAAGCGAGTACCACCATGCCGAAGTTCGGCGGACCGATCGAGAAGTTCGGAAAACAGAGACACGTAAAGAAGAGCATCACCGCCGTTCTCATTGCGACCGGCGTCGGCGGTGCCACTTTGCTTTCTGCCCCGATACACCGGCCTGCGGTGGTAGCCGTTGAGCGACCGCCGGTGGCGGACACAGTCGCCAAGCCCGCAGTTGTCGCCCCCAAGCCGGTGGTCGTGACCAAAGACTCCAGCGCGCAGGACATCGTCAAGGCCATCGTGAGCCAAGGCCGAGCCGCCAGGCTGAGCGACGACCAGATCAAGGCCGTCATCGCCACCGCGAAAATCGAGTCCACTTTCCGCCCGACCGCCTCCGGCGGTGTGCAGGCCTATGGCGGCCCGGGAGGTGCGGCCGATGAGGTCATCGGGCTGTTCCAGGAGAAGGCCAGTTTCGGCACCGTCGCGGAGCGCCAAGACCCCAACAAGTCGATAGCCCGGTTCATCGGCCGGTTCACTGAGGCGTTCAAGAAGTACGGCATCAACAACGACGCTGTGCTGGCGGCCACGCTCGCGCAGAACCCGCAGTTGCTCAAGTACCGCGGCGGCGTCGGAACTCATTACTACAACACCATCAAGGCCGCGATGAGCGCTGCCGCAGATATGTACGGTCAGGCCGTCAGCGCCCCGCTGCAGCCTGTCACCTGACTCTTCACGTCCAGACCGTCAGACTGACTTGGTGACGCCGTAGTAGGCGACCGATCGTCCTGGAACTGCTCAGCGATGCCGCCCGCAGGCGAGCGGCGCACGGTGCGATCTCCTGCGCCACTCAAGTGGTTCGGTTATAGTCCCGGCCGGGCAAGGGTTCAGGCGCAACGTGTGCCACACCACACCAAGACGCGGGAGGAAAACCCATGAGGACGAACGCATACCGCAACACGGCCGTCGCCGGCCTGGCGGCTGTTGTGCTGATCGCTGCGGGTTGCAGCAATGGCACGAGCGTCGACGCGTCGGCGCCGCCTCAGGTCGAATTGATCGTCACCTCCGCGACGGAATCCCCTGCGCAGCCCCACGAAGTGAAGCTCGCCGGAGATAGGGACGTCGAGGTGACGCTGACCGGCCCGATCGCTGCCAAGTACGCATCGGCAACCGACAAGCAGAAGGAAACTCTCGGCAAGCCACTGACCGGTGACCGCAACGCGGGAACCCGGGACAGCGGCGTGGTGTTCCAGCAGTTCCAGGGCGGCGTGATCGTCGCAAAGAACGACGAAGTGGGCACACCGGCCTACATCGTCGCGGGCAAGATCCGGGAGGCCTGGAACGTCCCGCGCGACGCGGCCGGCGTGCCCGTGGTGACGGGCGATAACGGGTCGGCAGGGCCGCTGGGCGTCCCCACCAGCGACGAGAACACCGATGGTGATCTGCTCGTGTCGACCTTCGAGCACGGCAAGGTCGAGTTCGACGCGAAGACCGGCAAGGTCGAGGTGACCGTCAACGACAAGGTCGTACCGTCCGGGCTGTAGACAACAGCCGAAGCGGTGCATGAAACATGCTGCTATACAGCATGTTTCCGTCGCGATGCGGTCGACCTGAGGAGCGTCGAACGGAAACTTTCCTGTTGCGGGAAATAGGATTTTATGGCTTCGAGCGTGGGCCTTTAGCGTCAGTCGCATGGAGCGGAATTTTCAGTCGGCCCGTGAATTGGTGGTCGCGTTGCGCGCCGGTGAGGTGTCCTCGGCGGAATTGATCGAGGCGGCGATCGCTGCGGTCGAGCGGGACGACGCGGTGATCAACGCGATCTGCGTGCCGGACTTCGACCGTGCACGAGCGGCTGCTCGGCATGCCGACCAGGCGCGTGCCCGTGGTGAGGATCGGCCGCTGCTGGGTATTCCGGTGACGGTCAAAGAGTCATACAACGTGGTCGGGCTGCCCACAACCTGGGGCATGCCCCAGTACCGGGACTTTCGGCCGGCCGAGGACGCGGTACAGGTGTCGCGACTCAAGGCCGCCGGTGCGGTGGTGCTCGGTAAGACAAACGTGCCGTTGGGGCTGCAGGACATACAGAGCTTCAACGAGATCTACGGCACCACCAACAATCCGTGGGATCACGCTCGTACGTCGGGCGGATCCTCTGGTGGCTCGGCCGCGGCCCTGGCCTCCGGGTTCGGTGCACTGTCCATCGGCTCCGACCTTGCCGGGTCGCTTCGGACCCCCGCACATTTCTGCGGCATCTACGCGCACAAGCCAACGCTCGGGCTGGCCGCGACGCGCGGGATGACCCCGCCGCCGGGGCCGGCCCTGCCGGCCGAGGCCGATCTCGCCGTCGTCGGTCCGATGGCGCGCACTGCCCGCGACCTCGCACTCCTGCTCGACGTGATGGCCGGACCGGACCCGCTGACGGTCGGCGTGGCGCATGAGGTGACGCTGCCAACTGCGCGCCACGAACGACTCGCCGATTTTCGGGTTCTGGTCCTCGACGAACATCCGTTCATTGCTACCGGGGCCGCGGTGCGCGCCGCAGTCAACCGGGTTGCGGATGCGCTTGTCTCCAATGGTGCCCGCGTCGAACGAAGCAGCCAGCTGCTGCCCGATCTGGACGACGCCGCATTGCTGTACACACAGTTGCTGTTTTCTGGCTCCGCAGCACGATTTCCCGTCGAGGCGTATGAGCAGTTGCAGACCCGCGCCGCAGGTCTGAGTCCAGACGACCAGAGTCTCGACGCGGCGCGACTTCGCGGAATGGTGTTGAGTCACCGCGATTGGATCGAGGTGAACAATCGTCGCGAGCTCCACCGCTACGGCTGGCGACAGTTGTTCGGCGAGTTCGACGTCGTGGTGTGTCCTATTACGCCGACTCCGGCGTTCGGCCACGACCACAACCCTGAGCTGTTGGAACGTCGGATTGACGTCGACGGAGTCGAGTACGCGTACTTCGACCAGCTGGTCTGGGCCGGTCTGGCCACAATGCCCGGCCTGCCCGCCACCGCCATCCCAGCGGGTCAGTCTCCGGAGGGACTGCCGGTCGGAGTGCAGCTCATCGGTCCGATGTTCGAGGACCGCACTCCGTTGCGGCTGGCCGAACTCCTCGAAAAGGAGATCGGCGGTTCCCGGGTGCCGGAGTAGGCGCGCCTGGATGTTCCGGCAGGATGGCGAACCGTCAGCCTTGTGGCTTCGTCCATGACCGAATCGCCTCCGCCACGGACTGAGAGACCGGTCAGTCGCGTTTCGTCTCGTAGCGCAGCAGCACGGTGCCGCCCGGGAAGGTGCGGTTCTCCAACAGCCGCAGCGAGATCCATGAAGGCAGGGTCGGGAAGAACGGTATGCCGCCGCCCACGGCGGTGGGCGCAACCACGATCCGGTATTCGTCCACCAGTCCGGCTTGCACGATCGGTGCGGCCAGCGTCGCGCCGGCCACCTCCAGCGTTCCGTCGGTTTCGGCTTTCAGCTGCCTCACCACCTCGACCGGGTCGTCGCGCACCAGGCGGGAGTTCCAGTCGACCGAATCCAACGTGCGCGAGAAGACGACCTTGGGCATGTTGCGCCAGATGCGGGCGAAGTCGACGATCAGAGGGGTGGCGTCGGGGGCCTGGTCGGCGGTCGGCCAGTAGGCGGACATCAGTTCGTAGAGTCGGCGCCCGTAGAACGCCAGGGCAGTCTCCCGTTCGAAGTCGTTCCAGTACTGGTGCAGTTCCTCGCTCGGTTCGGACCAGTCGATGTTGCCTTGTGCGTCGGCGATGTACCCGTCCACCGACACGTTGAAGCCATAGATGAGTTTGCCCATTCAATTCAGACCGCACCGGAGGGCAAAACTCATCGCGACGCCATATGCCGTCCCGCCGCATCGGTGTGGTCCACACCGCGAAGTGCGGGCAGTCAGCCGTCCCCGAGTCGGTCCAGCCGCGACTCTGCTTGTGCCAGAGCCGATTCAGCGGCTTGTAACCGCCGTTGCTGAGCTTGCGCTGACCGCTCTGCTACGTCCAGCTGCGTCGTCGCCGTCTCGATGTCATGCTCAGCGGCGGCCACCGCCTCGAGCAGCTTCTCGTAGCGCCGACGCGCAGTTTTGACGCTCGCACGATGCTCAGTCACCGAGGCGACCTCGTTGTCGTGGGCGGTGCGCGCTGCGTTCACCTCGGACGCGGCAGTGTCGCGGTTGCGTCGAGCCTCGTCCAGCGCGGCAACGTCCGAGTCGGACTGTTTCTTCGTCGACGGCGGTGGGGTCGCCCGCGATACCGAGCCGGTCTCGGGCCGTGATTGAGTGACGACCGCGGAGGAAGCTCCGAAGTCGCCGAAGCCCGACCACTCTTCGGCTCGAGGCAGCCGGCCCAGGCGGGCGGCGACCTCGGGGTCGGCGATCGCCGCCTGCAACGTGGCTGAGACGTCGTCGCGCACACCCGCCGCGGGATCCAACCCTGCAGACGCAAACGCCGCGCGGGTCAGTTCCTGTACCAGACGCCGCTGGACCGTGGACAATTCGCGGATGCGTTGCCCGTCCATGGCTGCATGCGCGGCGCGCAGCGCCTCATGCAGATCGGCCACTCGCCGGCGCACCGTTGCGTCGGTCAGTGCCAGCCGGTTCACCACCCAGGCCGCCATCGTCGGTCGCCGGGCCGCGGCGATCGCCTTGGCCGCCTCAGCGTCACCGCGCTTGCGTGCGGCCGCCGCGAACTCCTTGCGCCGAGCCGTGAACTCCTCCGGCCGCGTGCCGTAGAGCGAGTCGAGGTCGTCGTCGGCAGTCACTGCCACGGCCTCGTAGTAGGACAAGCCACGCGTTCATTTTCGCAGATGGGCAGGCTGTCACACCGAGGAGCAGATGAACGGCGCCGATTTGGTGTGGAGTGGGCGAGAACCACGGGCTGTTCGGGGACCATCGTCTCTGTCAGCGTGAGCGCTTCCGGAGGCCCGCGGACTTCGGGGTTTCAGGCGTTCTTGGGCAACCGAATACCCTCGGCAGCAGTGAAACTGGCGTCGTCTTCTGAAGACAGTCCGATAGACACCACAGTGCGCGCGAAGACGGCGTCGGTCAGATACGCGAGCGTTACCGCCCACCGGTTCACCATTCGCGGCATGGCGTAGAGGTGGTAGGCGCGGGTGACTGCCTTGGCAGGGAAGCCGGACATGTGCACGCCCAGCGGATTCGCGACAGCGTAGCGCGGCCCCAAATCGACGACCAGACCCATGTTGCGGTGCTTGTAGTGTCGCCTGTTGCCGTAACCGAGGCTGGCAGCAACGTTGTGCCCCAACGTGTTACCTTGCCGGATCGCATGTTGGGCGGTCGGCGGAGTGATCTTGCCAGGCTGGGTGATGTCTGGCACGGCGGCCGCGTCACCGGCGGCGAAGACGTCGAGGTGATCGGTGAACGTCACCGTGCGGGCATCAAGGTCAACGCCGTCGACGCGACCGCGTACCGCCCGTACGCCCTTGAGCGCACCGGCCAACGGGACGGTGACGAACCGCGCATCGACGACACCTCCGGCCACGTCCGGGAGCAGCGGCGTGTAGAGCATGTAATCGACCGGCGAAATGATCGTGATGTCGATCGGCGCGTGATGCCGGCGTGCCAAACCGGCAAGCCGCCGTGCGCATTGGAAACCGGTGAACCCGCTACCGACGATGACGACAGACTTTCTCGGCCCGCCGCCGTCCAGAGAATGTTCGCCCATAATGCTGGCGTACCCGTCTGGCAACGGTACGACACCTCACAATCAACCTGTACGGGCCCGTTGAATCCTTTGTCGATTGCGGGACAATGCGCGATGACGCGCTGCTAGCGTGGGGTATGAGAGCGCAATCATCGCCATTCCACCCCGTCCATTGCGCCGATGATCTTATTGACGCCTACCTCGCACACGAAGATCGGCTACTCGCCGAAGCCGCGGGCGACGCGACCGGCGCCGGCGAGTACCGCCGCCGCGACGATGACGACGTCCTGGCGGCGCTCCGCGCCTGGAAAACGAAGGCGGCAGATCGCGGCAAGCCGCTCACCGAGAAGGACTGGACAAGTCTGGTCCTCGAGCTTGTGCACCGCGCTGCTGCGCAACGCTGACGGCGCGTCGGTCGACAGCGGGACAGCCGGGCTGATGAGGCACGGCGCCGCGCCTCACCCGTTGTCCCGCCAGGTGAGCACCTCTTTGAGAGACGCGAGGTCGTAACCGTTGTCGGCGGTGAGTTCGGTCTGGAACAGCGTGACTCCTGCCTCGCGGAATGCGTCGGCGCTGTCCGCGTTCTCCCACAGCGTCGAGCGTTCGATATCGGCACCGTTGCGGCCGAACGTCGCTGCCAGCTCGTCGACGCGGTCGCTGGACCTGCGGAAGGCGTCGAGGTCTTGGAAGGCGTGCCAGATGTCGGCGTGCCGGGCAACGGCCGGCAGCGAGCGTTTTGGCCCGGTGCCGCCGATGAGGATCGGTACCTTGCGCACGGGCGGCGGAATCAGTGCAGCGAGCCGGTTTTCGATGCGGATCAGGCTCTCGTCGAACAGATCGAAGCGGGAGCCGAAGGTGCCGAAGTCGTAACCGTAGGTGGTGTAGTCCTTTTCGTACCAGCCCGCGCCGAGGCCGAGGATGAGCCGGCCGCCGCTGATGTGGTCGACGGTGCGTGCCATGTCGGCGAGCAGGTCTGCGTTGCGGTATCCGACACCGGTGACGAGGAGCCCGATCTCGGCGTGCGAGGTGATCTCGCCCCACGAGGCGAGCGCGGTCCAGCCCTCGAAGTTGGCGACGTCGGGCTGCTCGTCTGTCAGGATGGGCTTGCCGTCGACGATGGCCTCCATCGCCGGGCGGTGAAAGTGGTCGTAGCCGAAAATCACGTCGACGCCGAGGTCGTCGGCGGCGAGGACGGCCTCGCGCCATGTGCGGTAATCGGGTGTGCCGCCGGGCTGGATCTGTACGGCGACGCGGACGGGACGGGTCATGGATGCTCCTGAGTCGGGGAGTGGGCGACTCTTGAGCCAAGTTCACCGGGCGCGGTGTTTATTCCGGACCGGCACGTCTTGGTAGTGACCGGCTCATCCCAGGATCGCCCGCGCTGCGCGTTCGGCGACCAGCATGACCGGCGCGTTGGTGTTCCCGGAAGTGATCGTGGGCATCGCCGAAGCATCAGCCACTCGGAGACCAGCGACGCGGTACACGCGACAATCGGTGTCGAGCACTGTGGCGGCCGACCGCGGCCGACCGCGTGTGTCAAAGGCCCCCATCGCACAGGTGCCCACCGGATGAAAGATGGTGGTACCGAGCTCGCAGGCCGCCTGCTGCAGGTCTTCGTCGCTCACCAATTGCGGGCCAGGAAGCAACTCCTCGGGGGAGTAGCGGGCCAGGGGCTGCGCCGCCATGATCTTCCGGGTTATCCGGAGTCCGCGCACGGCGGTTTGACGATCGGCGTCAGTGGAGAGGTAGTTGCAGGAGATCTTGGGGTTGGCCAACGGATCTGCGGTGGCTATGCGCACATGCCCCCGCGAGCTCGGTCGCAGATTGCAGACCGAGGGAGTGATCGCTGCGAAAGGATGTAGCGGTTCACCGAACTTGGGCAGAGACAAAGGCTGCACATGCCACTCCAGATCGGGACTGGCCAATTCGGGATCACTTTTGGCGAAAGCACCCAGCGTGGAGGGCGGCATGGTCATCGGCCCTGAGCGCAGCAACAGGTACTGAAGCCCCATGCCGCCACGGGTGATCCAATTCCGGTACAACGTATTGACGGTTTGGGCGCCGCGCACCCGGTAGACCGTTCGCAGCTGAAGATGGTCCTGGAGGTTTTCACCCACACCCGGCAGATCGACGGCCACCGGCACCTGGTGCTGGGTGAGCAGCCCGGCCGGGCCCAGACCCGACGCTTGCATGAGCTGCGGTGAACCGATCGCTCCGGCACTCAGGATCACTTCCCGGCGAGCCTGAACGTCGATGATGTGGCCGTCTTTGAGCAGCCGCACACCGGTGGCGCGGTGCTGGGCGGTAATCCAGGCACCGCGACGCTGGTCTTCGCTGACCTGGTCGTCCATCAGCAGCTGTAGGGCCTGGGTGTGGGTGTAGACGGTGAGATTGGGTCGGTGGACGACGGGATGCAGGAAAGCATCGGCCATCGACCAGCGACGGCCGCGCCGTTGGTTGACGTGAAAGTAGGCGCTGCCGGAGTTGTCGCCCCGGTTGAACTCGTCGATCGGGGCAATGCCGACCTGGGCGGCGGCGGCCTGCCAAGCGTCCAAGATTTTCCAACGCACTCTTGGCCGCTCGACGCGGATCTCACCACCGGCGCCGTGCCAGTCATCAGCTCCACCGAAGTAGTCCTCCAACTGCTTGTAGATCGCCAATGTCTCGCCGGGACCGTCCGGGCCACCCCAAAGCCAGCGGTCGTCACCGGTGGCCTGGGCCCACAGGTCGTAATCGCTGGCCTGTCCGCGCATGTGGATCATGGCGTTGATGGACGAGGAGCCGCCGATCACCCGGCCTCGCGCGTAGTGAATGCTGCGACCGGCCAGACCTGTGTCGGCCTCGGTCGTGAAGCACCAGTCGGTGCGAGGGTTCGCAATTGTGTACAGGTAGCCCACCGGGATCTTGATCCAGAACCAGTTGTCGTCGCCGCCTGCCTCGATCAAGAGCACTCGGTGATCGGGGTTGGCGCTGAGACGGTTGGCGAGCAGGCAGCCCGCACTTCCTGCTCCCACGATGACGAAATGGAAGTCGGCGATAGGGCTCATCTCCGGCAAGGTTCCTCCGCGATCTTCGATTCCGTCGTATTCCTCCTCAGAACGTAACTGTTGGCGAGTTGGCTGGATGGCGAGTTGGTCCACCGACAGCTGAGTGGAGCGCGTTTCAGTAGGGGTTAGCCTCGGTCGATGAATGTGCTGACGTTGTTGGACATCGACCCCGGCCTGGGGGTATGGATTGCGGCCGTGGACGGACGCGCCGTGAGGAAGTGGGCAGCAAGGTGACGCGCGAGTCGACTCGGCCGGTAACCCACTGGTAGGAGACGCGGAATACGGGGTGGCACAAAGCTGTTGCTAGCATCTCTCCGTGGAAGCCGGCAAGCGGGACGAGGTGATCGGCCGTTTGGTCGATCAACTCACCGAAGCGATGCACCGCGTCAGCGCCGCTGAGCCTGACGAGGAAATCGATGGTGCGGCCACCGACGTCTACCTCCTTAACGACTTGATCGCTGCAGCCACGCACGAGATGGCATCCACTATCGGGCTTCTTCTCACCGATATCCTTGCGCTGCAGGACCGCTTGCGTCTACGGGATGCGTTTGCGGAGTTCACCGACGACCAGTTCGACGCCATCGTGAACGAGGGGTGGTCGCTCGGTCTCGTCGGCAGCGTCTGTGCCACCGCAGCGCCCTCCAACCGCGACAAGAAAACTGTGTCACATCGCATCCGGGAACTTGTCGCCGCATACTCCGCATTGCCTGGACCAGTTGTAAAGGCGCTCAACCGTATTGACGCACGGCGAAACGCTCAGCACAAGAGGGGTTTGCCGCAGCTTCCCCCGTAAACCTCCGCCTTCCTGGTGTTTGAGGGAGCGCGATCTCCTGCGTACCGATGCGGCGTCGTCAACGAGATTCAGAAAGACTCCTGGGACGGTGATCACTGCCGCGCGCATCGACCAGTCGCGGAAAGAGGGGTGCTCCCCGCAGCGGGCGGTAATCAGCGGCTGCAAACGCAGCTGCGGCTGCGGATATCAACGCCAGGATGAGGGCTGGCTGGCGGCTGGCATGGTCAGGGAAGTCGTAGAACAGTAGCCAGGCCAACGTCACGGTGGTGATTACACCAAGACCATCGGTCGCGCCGATGATCGAAACATCCGGCCTGTTCAGGCCGATCTGTCCGCCCGTAATCGCGGTGGTCAGCGCACATACGGCGAGGATGACGCAGAGCGGAAAAGTGAGCTGCCACAACCCCCACGCGATGCGATCACCGTCCTGAACCTGGGCCCATGGCAGGAATAATGCGACGATCATCGAGGCGCCGGCTGCGCCGCAGATCAGCCGTCGGAGCAATGCAGTCATTTCGTCCTCCTAAGGGGTCTACCAGTGATCGTCACGGTCAAAGGTCGTGCTGTCGATTACCTCGAGGTAATGGAGCCGCGAACACCATGCGGCTACAGTCGGTGCGAATGGTGACCACCAGCTCCGCTCCTCAGGTCGGGCCGCTGCTGCGGGAGTGGCGGCAACGGCGTCGGCTGACTCAGCTAGAGCTTGCACTCGATGCGGGCGTATCGGCCCGCCATCTGAGTTTCGTCGAGACCGGCCGCTCCAAGCCTGGACGCGACATGCTGCTGCGCCTTGGGGATCGGCTCGAAATCCCGTTCCGCGAACGCAACCGGCTACTGCTCGCGGCCGGACACGCTCCGGCATTCCCCGAGCATCCTTTCGGCGCACCGGAACTCGCTCCGATCCGCGAAGCGCTGGAGCGGATTCTGAAAAACCATGAGCCGTATCCGGCGGTCGTATTCGACTCTCATTGGAACCTGGTTGCCGCAAACGCGGCCATCCAACCACTCGTTGCGACCATCGATCCTGCCCTGCTGAACCCGCCTGTCAACGTCCTCCGCATCGGCCTGGAATTGATGCCGCAGATCATCAACGCCCACGACGTCATGGCCTACTTTCGTGATCGCATCCAGCGCCAGCTCGCCGCCACCGCCGACAAGCAGCTCGCGCAGCTCTTGGAGGAGTTTGAGAACTCCATGCGGCGCGACGACCGCGATGCGGCAAGCGAATCCGACTTCGCGCAGAATCTCGGTCCGGTGCGAGTCCGGGCGCCAGACGGTGGCAAGTGGTCTTTCTTCGGCATGTTCGGCACATTCGACATGCCGTTCGAAGTCACGATTTCCGAATTGGCCATCGAGTTGCTCTTTCCCGCCGATCGCACGACTGCCGATGCGTTTGAATCGCTTGCTCGAGATCGCGAAGAGAGCGGTGTCACAACGCGTCGTACACGGCGGCGATGAGTCGATAGGCACGGCGATCGCCGGCGAGCCAGTCGCGGCGCAGATTGGGCACGAAGGCAAAAGCGACGTTGTGCTCGAGATCTGCCAGGCCGACCGAGCCACCGGCCCCCGGGTGACCGAAAACAGTGCGTTGGGCAGCTTCGGGCACCACGAAGTTCTGCGACGGCAGCATGTAGCCGAGGCCGAATGCGCTTTCCAAGCACAGCACCCGGTCGCGACCGCGGACGCGTTCTCTGATCGCTTCCCGCAGTGGACCCGGGGCGATGAGGGTTCCGCCGATCACGTCGCCGTAGAATTTGGCCAGATCACGCGCGGTGGTAACCAGGCCGGCGGCGGGCCAGCCGGCCGCCAATACTTCTGGATCGTTATAGGAAGCAACGGGATTCGATGACGCCCGGATGAACAGCGATTCTGAATCGGCGATCGCGGCCGCCATCTCGGCGACTGTGTCGTCCGGTATCGGCGGCGCGTTCTCGGCGCTCCAGATGCGCTGCTCGGGCGGTGGCGAACTCATCCGGGCAGCCTCGAGCACCGCCGCACCGGAAGCGCCCATTTGCAGCCGATCGCCCAGGTGGCGCCGGGTGAACTCGCCGACTGTCATGCCGGTGTGGCGGCGCACGAATTCGCCGACCAGCCATCCGAAAGTCAAAGCGTGATAACCATGTTCGGTCCCGGGCTGCCAGAGCGGGCGTTGACGCGCCAACAGGTCGGCCATGGCCGCGGGATCCGCGGCTTGGGCCACCGAGACCGGGCGCTCCAACACGGGCAACCCGGCCCGGTGGGCCATCAGGTCGCTCAGGGTGATCTCGCCCTTGTCCTGTTGGGCGAATTCCGGCCACCAGGCGCTCACAGGTTCGTCGGCACCGTTACCGCGCTGCTGGGCGACCATGAGGGCCGCGGTCGCCGTCACACCCTTGGTGCAGGAGAAGGTCGGACAGGCGGTGTCGCGAGTCCATGGACGTCCGGTCCGTCGGTCGGCGATGCCTCCCCACAGATCCACCACCGCACGACCGTCGACGTACACCGCCACGGCGGCGCCGAGGTCGTCGCCGTTGGCCAGACCCGCTTCAAAGACGGCTTTCACTTCGGCAAACGCGGGGTCAGCGTGCCCCTCCGCTGAACTGGACATACAGCGAATTAGAACACGTTCTAGTATTGATCGAGTGCGGATCCGGGGCAGCCGACGGTTTTACCGCTCCCTCGCCCCGATCAGGGCTTCCGAGATCACGCCGGTCGCCTTCTTCAGTGCGGGGACGGCCCGAGCGATCAGTTCCTCGTTGACGTGAGCCGAGGGCCCGGAGATGCCGATTGCCATCGGCGTCGGAGCGCCGGGCACCGCCATGGCGACGGAGCGAACACCGATCTCGAACTCCTCATTGTCGACGGCGTAGCCGTCGACGCGCACGCGTTCGACGTTCGCGAACACCGCAGAAAGGGTCGACGCACTGTTCTCGGTCGGTGCGGGAAATCCGGACTGCGTGACCAGTTTCAGAATGCGTGCATCATCCAACTCGGCCAAGACCGCCTTGCCCACACCGGTTGTGTGCAGACCGACGCGCTGGCCGACCCCACTGTTCGTCCCCATCAGCTTCGAAGGCAGAACCTGTCCGGTGTAGATCACCATGTCACCGTCGAGCACAGCGAGACTTGCCGTCTCCGAGAGCTCGTCGACCAACGACTGCAGCACCGGGGCGGCGACCGCGCCCAGCTGGCGGTTCGCCACGACGCCGAGCCGAATCAATCTCGGCCCCAGTGCGTAGCGGCGATTGGGCAGTTGGCGCACATAGCCGATTCCGACCAACGTGCGCAGGAAACGGTGAATTGTCGGTGGCGGCAAGGGGGACTCCGCCGACAACTCCGTCAGCGAGCACTCTCCGCCGGCACGTCCGATCAATTCCATCAACTCGAACGCGCGCTCCACCGACTGCACGCCGCCCGACTTCTCCACCATACAGTCCACTCCTGGTCGACGATTGTTGTTCCATCCAACATGCGCAACTTAGTTTCCGCAATATGGAAAAGTGTTCGAGTGGGATGATCGGCCGATAATCTCGCGCTAAACTCCACAATGTGGAATTCTGTTTTCACGGAAACTCTCGACAGGGGAGGGGACACCTGTGACACGACGCCTCGACGATGCGGTGCTGGCCGATATCGATCGCCGCCTCTCGGACGCCGACGCACAACTGGTGAACCGATACCCCGGCGACGACGGACGTCGGCAGCCGGTCCATACCGTCTACATTCCGGGCAACCAGTACTCGGCGGCCATGCCCGCCGAGTGGGGCTCCATTGCTCTTGCAACCACGAAGGATGCAGGCGGGCTCGACGCAGTGGCCGCACTCGTCGGTGCGAGCCGCGGAACCGACTGTGAACCCGAGACGCTCGCAGGCCTCGTCGAGAACAAGCTGACCACCGAGCCGATCGAAGACCTCCGCATCGACTTCGAGGACGGCTACGGCACCTTCGATGATGCGACCGAGGACGCCGATGTCGCACAGGCGATCGCCGCACTGCGGATCGCGCTCGACGCAGGCACCTCGACGCCGTTCGTCGGCACCCGATTCAAGTGCTTCGAAGCGGGCACCCGTGCGCGCGGATTGCGCACGCTCGACATGTTCGTCAGCGGACTCGCCGAGTCCGGCGGCCTCCCTGACGGCCTCACCCTCACCCTCCCCAAGGTGACGTCCGTCGACCAGGTTGAGGCGATGGTCCTCGTCGCGAGCGCGCTCGAACGTGCGAACGGACTGCCGGCCGGCCGCATCCGTTTCGAAGTGCAGGTCGAGACACCGCAGGCGATCCTCGGCGCCGACGGCCGCACACCCGTTGCCCAGTTCATCCACGCCGGCCAGGGACGTGTCAGCTCGCTGCACTACGGCACCTACGACTACTCGGCGTCCCTCGGTATCGCCGCCGCCTACCAGTCGATGGAGCATCCGGCGGCAGACCACGCCAAGAACGTCATGCAACTCGCCGTCGCAGGCACCGGCGTTCACATGTCCGACGGCTCGACCAACATCCTCCCGGTCGGTGAGCCCGACAACGTCGCCATGGCGTGGAAGCTGCACGCGCGCCTCGTTCGACGCCACCTGGAACGCGGCATCTACCAGGGCTGGGACATGCACCCCGCCCAACTCGTCACCCGATACCTGGCGACCTACGCGTTCTACCGCGGTGCCTTCGCGTCCGCCGCGACACGCCTGCGCAACTACGTTCACCGACTCGACTCAACCGTCATGGACGAGCCGGCCACCGCCCGCGCACTCGCGAACGTGATCCATCGCGGCAGCGTGTGCGGAGCCCTCACCGACGACGAGATCGAGACGGCCGCCGACCTTCCCACGTCCACCGTGCGCGACATCGCGCTCGGCCACACAACCAGGAGTAATCAGTGACCACAGCGTCGTACTACACGCCCCGCGGCGGCTTGCCCCCGCAGACCGATCTGCTGACCGACCGCGCCATCGTCACCGAGGCCTACACGGTGATCCCGCGCGGCGTCCTCTCGGACATCGTCACCTCGGTGTTCCCGGAGTGGACCGATACGCGCGCATGGATCATCAACCGACCGGTCGCCGGTGGTGCGACGACGTATTACCAGGCGATCGTCGAGGTCAAGCCGGGCGGCGGGGCGCAGCGACCCGAGCCGCAGCCCGAGGTGCAGAGCTTCCTGTTCGTCACCTCCGGTGCGCTCACCGTCGACGCGGCAGGTCAGTCGCAGACGCTCACCGAAGGCGGCTTCGCCTACCTTCCTGCAGGCACCGACTGGTCGGCCCACAACAACGGCGACGCCGACGCGACGTTCGTCTGGATCCGCAAGCGCTACGAGGCCATCGAGGGCCACACGGCGTCGGTGAAGTTCGGCAACGAGCAGGACATCGAACCGTCGGCCATGCCGGGCACCGACGGCAAATGGCGCACCACGCGCATGCTCGATCCGCAGGACCTCGCATACGACATGCACGTCAACGTCGTCACCTTCGAGCCCGGTGCGACCATTCCGTTCGCCGAGACTCACGTGATGGAACACGGCCTCCTGATGCTCGAGGGCAAGGCCGTTTATCACCTCAACGGAGACTGGGTCGAAGTTCAGGAAGGCGACTTCCTCTCGCTGCGCGCCTTCTGCCCGCAGGCGTGTTACGCGGGCGGGCCGTCGAACTTCCGTTACCTGCTGTACAAGGACGTCAACCGCCAGATCATGCTCTGACGCACGACGAGACCGGGCGCCTCATTGAGGCGCCCGGTCTCGCGTATGTCGTTGGCCTACGGCTGGATTGGCCAGCCGATGACCTTCTTCTCGCGCGGCGTCGCGTAGGTGCGCACCTTCGAGGTGGACAGACCCATCCGGACCAGGCCTTCGGCGATGGTGACCGCCGAGCGGACTCCGTCGACGATCGGGACTCCGGTCGCGGCTCTCACCTTCGCTTCGAGCTCGGCCATACCGCCGCAGCCGAGACAGATCACCTCGGCGTGATCGTTCTCGACGGCCTCTCGCGCCTGGCGCACGATCGCCTCGACGGCCCGATCCGGATCCGACTCGAGTTCGAGCACACCAAGGCCCGACGCCCGCACCGACGCGCATCGTGCGTCCAGGCCGGCGAGTTTGAGACGGTCTTCGATCAGCGGGACGGTGCGGTCGAGCGTGGTGACGACCGAGTACTTGTGTCCCAGATACATCGCTGTCGACGCGGCCGCCTCAGTGATGTCCACCACCGGGACGTCGAGCAACTCCTGCAGACCTTCCCGACCGTGCTCGCCGTAGCCGGCCTGGATCACCGCGTCGAACGGCTCGGGGTATGACGTGATCGCGTCCATGACTGCGATGGCCGCGAGATAGCTCTCGAAGTTTCCTTCACACGAGTCCGCGCCGAAACGCGGTGTGATTCCGACGATCTCGGTACCCGGCGATGCGACACCGCGTGCTGACTCGGCGATCGCATCGGTCATCGAGACCGTCGTGTTGACGTTGGCTACGAGGATTCTCATGGCAGTCCCTACTAGTGCGTGCTCGCCACGGCGATCGGCTCGCCGGAGACATCGTGGAACGGTCCCCGGCGGTCTGCAACCAGCAAGTACACGATCGCACCGAGTCCTGCGCCGATGAACCAGGAGAACTCCGAGACGACCTTGAACGCCGGAACGAACGCCATCAGGAGTGCCACTACCGCAGTGATGACCAAGGCAACCACGGCACGCACGTTGACGCCCTTCGCGTAGTGGTATTCACCGAGCGCATCGGTCGAGAACAGGGCGGGAACGTTGATCTTGGAACGACGCACCAGCCAGTAGTCAGCCATGATGATGCCGAAAAGCGGCCCGAGTATGGCGCCGAGGCCACCGAGGAAGTAGTTGATGACGGCGGGGGAGTTGTACAGGTTCCACGGCAGGATCACCAGCCCGATGACGGCCGAGATGAGTGCTGCGCGACGGAAGTTGAGGTGCTTCGGGAACAGGTTGTTGAGGGCATAGATCGGGGCGACGAAGTTCGCCATCAGGTTCACCGCGATGGTCAGGATCAGCAGTGCGAGTGCCGCGAGTACCAGCAGCAGGGTGTTCGGCACTTCCTTGACGATGTCGGCGGGCGAACCGATGACGCGCCCGTCGATGCGGAACTGAGCGCCGGCCAGGGTGATGACGATGCTGCCGAACACCAGCATGTTGAGCGGGATGCCCCAGAAGTTGCCTTTCACGATGGCCCGCTTCGACGTGGCGTTACGGGTGAAGTCGCAGAAATTGAGGACGAACGTGCCGTAGATCGCGACCCACAGGCTGGCGCCGCCAACGATCTTCAGCCACATGTCGACGCCGGTCAGCGAGTCGGGTGTGGTCCACGCGATGGTCCAGTCGGCGCTGCTGAGCATCCAGATCGCGAGCGCGACCATCGTGATCAGAATGACCGGACCGGCGACCGCCTCGTACTTGCGGATCATCTCCATGCCGTAGCTGACGATGACCACCTGGATCACCCACAACCCGACGAACGAGATCCATCCGAGTGTCGACAGCCCCAGGAAGCTGTTCGAGTCAAGGGTCTGGGCCGATGGTGCGAGCGCGACGATCAAGATGCGCAGCACCACCGACGCGAGGTAGGTCTGGATGCCGAACCAGGCGATCGCGACCGCGCCACGGATGACGGCGGGGATCTGGGCGCCGCGGGTGCCGAACGAGATGCGGCTCATCACCGGGAACGGGACGCCGGTTTTCTCTCCCATGAACCCGGACAGGCTGAGCAGCAGGAAGAGGAAGGCGCCGCCGAGTCCGAGAACGAGCAGGATCTGCCACCCACCGAGGCCGAGAGCGAACAGGCCGATGGCGAACGAATAGTTGCCCAGGCTGTGCACGTCGTTCGCCCACAAGGTGAAGATGTTGTACGCGCTCCACCGTCGACCTTCGCGCTTGGTGGGCGCGAGATCGGCGTTGTACAAGAACGGGCTCACGTTGGCGAACGGGGCCGCATCGGTACGACCGGAGTCGCCGATGAGCCCGGTGGACTCTGTGGTCATGGATAAGCCTGTCACGGTCAGTGCGACGGCGCTCAACACCGACGCATACATTCCATTATGTGGAAGTACTATTCCACGATTTTAGTAAGTAAGTCGTATGCAGATGCCGACTGTCAAGCTTTTGACGCGATTGACTGTGTCTGCGCTCACACTTAGAGTGGGTCGCAGGGTGGAGTGTCATTTCCACGATGAGGAATTATGCTGCTAGCCATGGAGAGCTGCCGATGACCGCCGCCGCACCCGAGACGTTGAACCACCCTGAATTCGACCTGGTGGTCCGCGGCGAACGCACGCTGACGACGGCCGGAATCGTCGCCCGAGAGATCGGTATCCGCGACGGTCGCGTCGTCGCCATCGAGCCGCTGGGGAGCGGCCTCACCGGCACAGAGATCGTCGAACTCACCGATGAGCAGGTCATGATCCCGGGCTTGGTCGATACGCACGTGCACGTCAACGAGCCGGGCCGCACCGAATGGGAGGGGTTCGACTCCGCCACCCGCGCAGCCGCGGCGGGCGGTGTGACCACGCTGATCGACATGCCGCTCAACTCGATTCCGCCGACGGTCAACGTCGAAGCACTGAATGCCAAGCGCGCGGCTGCCTCGGGCAAGACGCACATCGACGTCGGTTTCTGGGGCGGCGCGATCCCCGGCAACACCGACGATCTGCGCGGACTTCACGACGACGGCGTGTTCGGCTTCAAATGCTTCCTACTGCACTCCGGCGTCGACGAGTTCCCGCATCTCGACGCCGATGAGATGGAGAAGGACATGGCCGTACTGGCCGGCTTCGACTCCATGATGATCGTGCACGCCGAGGATTCCCGCGCCATCGACCATGCCCCCACGGCCGAGGGTGACCGGTACGAACGCTTCCTCGCGTCTCGGCCGCGCGGCGCCGAGAACGTGGCGATCGCCGAGGTCATCGAGCGCGCTCGGTGGACCGGTGCCCGCGCGCATATCCTGCACCTGTCGTCGTCGGACGCACTGCCGATGCTCGCGACCGCAAAGCGCGACGGCGTCCGGATTTCCGTCGAGACCTGCCCGCACTACCTGACGCTGCTGGCCGAGGAGATCCCCAACGGCGCAACCGCATTCAAGTGCTGCCCACCGATCCGTGAGGCGTCGAATCGGGAGCTTCTGTGGCAGGGCCTGCTCGACGGCACCATCGACTGCATCGTCTCTGACCACTCACCGTCGACGGTCGACCTGAAGGACGTCGAGAACGGTGACTTCGGCGTTGCGTGGGGCGGTGTCGCGTCGCTACAGCTCGGCCTGTCGTTGATCTGGACCGAGGCAAAGCGTCGCGGGATCAAGCTCACGCAGGTGCTCGAATGGATGGCGGCCAAACCCGCCGCACTCGCCGGACTGAACAACAAGGGCAAGATCGCCCTCGGCTACGACGCCGACTTCGCGATCTTCGAGCCCGACTCCGCGCAGGTCGTCGACGTGCACAAGCTGCACCACAAGAACCCGATCAGCCCGTACGACGGACGTGCGCTCGCCGGGGTCGTGACGAGTACCTGGTTGCGCGGCAAGAAGATTGACTTCAAGACGGCACAGGGCAGGATGCTGCGCCGCGGCGGCGTGTAGCGCAAGGCTGCGGGAAGCCACATGGGCGGGGCGTAGTTGGGAACTCAGGTAGCCTGGGGTACGACCTCGAGGAGCTTCGTCATCATCTCGCACCCCATAACCATCGAGTTGTTTCGTGGACCCGCAGAGCTCGAAGATACTGGCCGCGGCCAACTTCCGCACCGCTTGCCGCGGAGCGCACGTGCGCGATGCGACGACCCGCAACTGTTGAGTGCTGAAGCGCAGCCCTCCGGTGTGCGTGTCGCGGTGCGAACGACCGCGACACTTATCGAGCTCGATCTGCTGCGGACACGCGTTGTATTGACCGGCGTGCCGCCGCGTGCCGACGGTGCCGTGGATCTGCTGGTCGATGGTCGGCGGGTTCAGCATGCGACGGTGTATGGCGGTGATCTGGTGCGCATCGACCCGGCAACGGGTGCGACGGAGATGGAGCAAGGTGAGGCGGCGACCCTTCGCTTCGACGGGCTTGCTCCACAGGACAAGACGGTCGAGCTGTGGCTGCCGCATTACGAGCGAGTCGAATTGATTGCCTTGCGTACGGATGCACCGATCGCAGCCGCCCCGGCGGACCGACCCATCTGGGTACACCAGGGCAGCTCGATCAGTCAGGGTTCCAACGCCGCCACTCCCAGCACCACGTGGCCCGCGTTGGCGGCCGCTCACGCGAACCTCGACCTGGTGAATCTGGGCTTTGCAGGTAGCGCAATGCTGGATCCGTTCGTCGCCAGGACAATTCGTGACCACCCCGCCGACCTGATCAGCGTGAAGATCGGTATCAACCTGGTGAATTCGGACCTGATGCGCCAACGCGCGTTCGGTCCCGCTGTACACGGATTCCTCGACACCATCCGTGACGGGCACCCAACGACGCCAATCATGGTCATCGGCCCACTGCATTGTCCGATTCACGAATCTACGCCAGGGCCGGGAAGTTTCGACGAGGAAGCGCTGGCAGCAGGAACGATTCGCTTTATTGCGCTGGGCGACCCGGCCGATGCGGAGGTTCCGAACGCGGCGCTACGGCGGCTCACGCTCCAGAGCATCCGCGAGCAGCTCACTCAGATCGTGGCGCAGCGCCAGACCGAGGATCCGCATCTATCCTATGTCGATGGTCTCGACCTGTACGGACCTCGCGACGAGGCGGCACATCCGCTACCCGACAATCTGCACCCGGACGCCGCTACCCATCGGCTCATCGCAGAACGGTTCGTTGCATTGGCATTGGGGTAGATACGACACCGACCTCCTGGTAAAGCCCACATACTGACCAGTGGACCTTTCGGGTGGCGAAACCGTTTCCGTCTTGCCGGGTGACGAAGGGCTATCCGCTGTTCGGCATATACGCTGAGAACGCGCGGTGTCTGGCAACAGCGCGAACACGATGGGGGAATGCAGCGAGGTGCGTCAGGCATTGCATAGAGGCTCACAGTGGTAGCTGTTTCGGCGCTGGTGCTTTCGGGTAAGGGCGGAACAGCGAAAACGCTATGGCAGATGATGCTGGCGGGGGAGGCCTCGCGGGCTGGGATCTCCGCGTTGTTAGTCGACGCAGACCCAGAGCGAAATCTGTCTAACCACTTCGGAGTTTCGCAGCATTCGACCGGCCTGGGTTCAGTGCTTGAGGATGCCGATATCAGTTTTTGGGGGAATCCCGACAAGGGAGCGAAGCGAATCGATGAGGAGATCATTGAAACTCGATGGCCCGGAATCGATTTGCTACCTGCGGGTGCTTCCTTAGGCCGTGTTGCGGGCTTCGGCGTATCGGACACGGGATTGTTGCGGGCCATATTTGACGCTGCCGGCATCTTTGGCCGTTATGAGGTTGTCCTGATCGACACTGGCGGCCGCACTGGCTCTCTGGAAGCCCTGGCAATGCATCTAGGTGACGTTGCGTACGCGCCGATCACTCCGACCCTTGACGCTGTACGCAAAGCCCGCGAGGCCCGTGACAGAGTTGAGCGCATCCAACGAACGCATCCACTGAGGTGGTGTGGTGTGGTTTTATCTGGTTTCGACCGTAGAAACGGCATCGACCAGTCGATCAGGGAACGGGTAGAGACGGAATTCGGCGACGAGGTCCTTGCTGAACTGCCACGGCGGGCCGTCATCAATGAGGCCTTTCAACTCGGAAACCGACTCGGTGATTACTCCGACGCAACAGCGAAGAATCTCGCGCGAATCTTCCGAGATTTCCTGGAACACGACCTGCTGGGTCGAAACGCGAGCGACCTGTGACGGCAGCGAAATGTGGTGGGTCAGACGTTCACTGCAGTGGTTCGGGCGTGAAGGCGACGTCGACACCGCCCACGGTCATCGTCACCTGATCTTCCATGACCATCACCTGCTGGCCAGAGTCACGTTGTGCATGCCGTGAGCGTACGGCGCGAACGGAAGCACTCATACTCGACGAGATGTGAACGAGCTCTTCCTACAGTCACTCAGAGTCACTGCGAGAGCATCTCCTCCACGGGTAGAAAAGGTTGGGCGGCAGTCCAAATGGGGAGCGTGACCGCCACTCGCAGTCGGACGTGCTTCACTGGTAGACCGCCATATTCGTTCCGGCCATACTCCTGGATGAAGAGGGGGCCTGGACATGTGAGACGGTCGGCCATATAACCGTCGCGCATTGGCTACGCTGTACACCATGCGCCCGTTGAATCTGCATCGGGTTGACCTCAACCTGCTCCCAGGTCTCGTCGCGCTGCTCGACGAAAGACACGTCTCTCGCGCCGCCGAGCGGGTGGGCATCAGTCAACCTGCGATGAGCCGCACGTTGCACCGGCTGCGACGGCTCTTCGACGACGAACTGCTTGTGCGCGGTGACGAGGGCTATGCCCTGACGCCGCGCGCAGAGCGAATCCGCGCTCAAATCTCAACGTTCCTACCGAGTTTGGACGAGCTGTTTGGTACGGATGCTTTCGATCCGGCCTTGGCGGCCCGTGATATCCGCATCATGCTCACCGATTACACGGTGTCGGCGTTCGGAACGGCCCTCGCCCGAGCCATCCGCGCCGAATCGCCGGGGTCGACGATCTCATTCGAGGTGCTCGACGGTCGGGCGTTAGACAAGCTCGAGGGCGGCAGTATCGACCTGCTGGCACTCGGGCGAACGCCGCCGCCGCGATATCGCGCCGAGAAGCTTTTCAGCGATCGGTTCGTCTGTGTAGTGGCGGCCGATCATCCGCTGGCCAAGCGGCGGTCCATGGGATTGCCGCAGTATCTGCGCTGGCCTCATCTGGCGATCGACGTCGAAGAGGGGATGCAGCCCGGCGTGGATCCCGCGCTGCACAGCCTCGGCGTGTCGCGGCGCATTCAACTGACCACTCCCTTCCATGTCACCGCTCCCGCAGCGCTGCCCGGATCCGACCTGGTGCTGACCTTCCCGTCGCGACTGCTGTCCTGGGTGCCCGATGACGGTGCGACCAAGGTGATCCCGGCGCCACCTGACATCCCGCCGTTCACCATTTATGCGGTCTGGCACCCGCGGATGGACGCCGATCCATGGCATCGGTGGCTGCGGCGCATCCTGCAGGGCGTGACCGCCTCACCGCCTTCCGGGGCGCCGCCCGTCGAAGCCTGATGGGTCGCAACTGCCTCTGGCCTGACCTTCCTCGAACTATGCGTGTCATGCATGTGCTACTAGGCAAATGATGCACTTCACAGATGGCAAACGGTGAGGCAGCGTGGAGTTGTGCGGCCGATCGGACTTCCTCCAGAACGACGGCGCCGGAGCAACATCCACATCGAAGGAGAATTCCTTGGCTACCGTGAATGAAAAGCTCGGCGGGCGTTTACCACTGGTCGACCCCGCCGGATTGTCACCCGAGCAGCAGGACCTGGCTGCTTCGGTGAGAACCACACAATTGCCGTGGGCCATCAACGCCGGATTCGAAATCACCTCACCAGATGACCGATTGATCGGTCCATTCAACGCGTTCATGCATCATCCCGAGATCGCCTCTCGCTTCCTGGCTTTCGCGGCTGCCGACTCGAAGTTCGCCATGCTCAACGAGCGCATCCGCGAAATCGTCATCTTGGCGGTCGGGGGAGTGTGGGCCGCCGAGTACGAGCTCTATGCGCACTCGGTGCTGGCGGCCAACGCCGGGATCGACACGGCGGCCATCCAGGCGTTGGCCCATGGTGAAGTTCCGACGTCCCTTCACGGTGACGAACTGATCGCCGCTGAACTGGCGCAGCAACTTTCGAAGGCCCATCGCATCGACGACGCGTTGTATCGGGCTGCGGAAACGGCCTTCGGTCGGCGCGGCCTTTTCGACATCGTCGCGCTGATGGGGCAGTACCTCACCGTATCGGCATTGCTCAGCCTTTTCGAGGTGCCGGCGCCCCGCTGAAACATGCGGCCGGATAACGACACATCGACGTAACAGCATATTTCGAAGGAGCATCATGACCCTCAGCAACACCGCGAACACCACCCTCGCAGCGGTGGCCAACTTCCCGCCGAGCTACTTCCTCGAGAACATCGCGGTACGCGGTGATGGATCCCTCCTGGTGACGGCCCTCAACCACAGCGAGCTGTGGTACGTGCCCGCGCCGACGAGCACCATCCCGGTCGAGCCGCTCCTCATCGCGACGCTCGACGGGCTCACCATGGGCATCGTCGAGACTGAACCCGCCATCTTCTACGTCGGAACGCTCGGCGATCCGTCATTGCACCGCTTCGACTTTCGCGGGTGGACGCCGGGTGACGCGGTGCCGACCTCCCGGGTGCTGACCTTTGCTCCCGACAGTGCGGGGCCAAACGGCGCGTGCCTCCTGGCGCCGAACGTGATCCTCGTGGCCGACTGTGTGGAGGGCCTCATCTGGCGGGTCGACCTCAGCGATGGCGGTCTGAGTGCCACCGTGAAGTTGTGGCTACAGCATGAGTCGATGGCGCCGTCGTACACCGACCCGTTCGCGCCGGTGGTGCTGTCATCCACCGTGCAGATCCCGATGCCGGGCGTCAACGGCGTGCGCTACGCCGCCTCGACCGGTCACCTGTACTACACCGGGTCCGCGACGGAGAGCTTCCTGCGCGTGAGGGTCGATCCCCGCACGTACGAGCCGGAGGGTGCGCCGGAACTGATCGCCGAGGGCATCCACGCGGTCGATGACTTCTGCCTCGACGAGGAGGCCGGCGTCGCCTACATCACCACCCACATCGACAACACCATCCATCGGGTTCCGCTACAGCCGGGCCACGGGCCGGAGCCGGCAATCGTCGCGGGTGATCCGTTCACCGATTCGCTGGTGGGCCCGTCGAGCATCGTCTGGGGCAGGGCGCCGGGTGACTACGGACGGGTCGCTTACGTCACCACCGATGGTGGACATGCCAAGCCACCCACCGACGGCATCGTGCGACCCGCGCAAGTGGTGCGCCTTGCTCTCGAAAAGGAAACCGTGTCGAGCGGATAACCCGGAGGCACTGACCGAACGTGTCCGATATCCACGACTGTGCCGGCAAGGACGATTGTGAGGAAGGCCAGGCCAGGGCGCGTCACCGACTGCCAGCCCTCGACAACGATGACGTCAGCGTCCATGGCGCCAACGTCGACAAGTACCGGGGCTCAGACGCTCACTGAAGTGGTTCGGGCGTGAAGGCGACGTCGACACCGCCCACGGTCATCGTCACCTGATCTTCCATGACCATCACCTGCGCCGAGACCCGTCGATCGACACTCTGGGCCAATTGTTGCACCGCCGCGTGCGGTATCTGCACCACCGACAGGTTCGGCAGTTTCGCCACCTTGGGTCCCACGGTGCGCCACCAGGTGGCCACGCCGGCGGCGAACGGGAACAGCAGCACCTGGTCAGCCTGGCTGGCCGCCTTACTCAAGGCGCGTTCATCGGGCTGGCCAACGTTGATCCACTCCAGGATCCGGCCCGTGTAGTCCGCGAGCCGTACGTCCGGTATGCCAGGGGTGGACAGGCCCGCCCCGAACGCCAACTCACCGTCGACGTCGTTGAGCCGGTGTGCGCGTAGCCCAAACGCCAACAACCGCACCACCATCCGCTCATCGGTCTCACTGGGATGACGGGCCACGGTCAGCGTGTGATCGGCGTAGTAGCCGTGATCGACATCGGAGACGCCAAGTTCGACTTTGAACACTGTTGCAGAAAGGGCCACGTCATAGTGTCCACCCTGGTGGTGTTCCCCGGGCAGGCAGGCCGCTTAGCGTGGTCATAAGCCTCGCGCACGAGCACTGCTCCGGTGCTGTCGGGCACGTATTCCATCGTCTCGTCCGCGCTGACGTCGAGGCCCTGCGAAAACCCGCCCAGCCCGGTGGCCAACTAAGGGCCTACGCGCAACCCGATACGGCATGGTCGCGTAGATTCTTCGAGAACAGTCCGAGCACTCAACGAAGGCCATCATGTCCGAGGATCAGTTCACAGACGTTCCACCGAATCACCTCTCCATCGATCCGCGCAGCGCTTTCTATAGCGAAGAGGTGCTTCGCCGCGACGTGGGTATTCGCTTCAATGGCGTCGAGAAAACCAATGTCCACGAATACAACGTGGCCGAGGGTTGGGTGCGTGTTGAAGTCCCTACCGCGAAGGATCGCCGCGGAAATCCGATGGTCGTCAAGGTCAGTGGCACGGTTGAACCTTATTTCCGCTCAGCGGAATAGCGGACGCCCAGCAGCTGCAACGAGTACTGGTTCGCCCAGCGCGCTGTCGCAGTTCACGCGACACTGCTCACGATTGCGATAACCAGCCCGCCCAGGGTCAGCACCCCGACCATCACCGCGGCGGCGATCGCCCGGCCCCGGCGGTGCCGGCGTACGTCGTAGATCGCCACCGCGATGCCGGCCAAGATCAACGCTGCATAGGCTGCCAGCCCCATCGTCAGTGTCGCCGTTGACGCGGCGCTGGCAAGGGTCACGTTGTGCACGCCGTGAGCCTACGGCGCGCGGCTTGGCCAGGTGGCGCGTAGGGGAGTCGTCATCCGCCGGCCGTCGTTCGTCATGCCACCACTGTTAGTGCAATCGACCCGCCCGATCCAGACGCGAGCGCGCCCAGGGAATGCCGAACCGGGTTCTGGACTGCGTCCTACGGCCACCTACGTTCAAGCGAAAGCGATTGCAGCGCATATGATCGCGATCCACGCGAGGCCGAGTACCTGCAGCACGCGGTCTTTGAGAACGATGTCTTCGGGCTCGCCGGCTATGCCACCGTCGACGTCGACGGCATAGCGCAGGACTGCGATGGTGATCGGGACCATTGAGACGGCAAACCATGACCCGGAATGCCCGTCGCGCTCGAACGCCCACAGTCCGTAGCACACGACGACGGCTGTGGCGGACATCGTCCACACAAATCGCAGGTATGTGCTGGTATAGCTTTCCAGCGACTTGCGGATCTTCGCGCCGGTCCGCTCAGCGAGCTGCAGTTCGGCATAGCGCTTTCCAGCGACCATGAACAGCGATGCGAACGCCATCACCAACAAGAACCACTGCGATAGCGGGATGCCGGTCGCTGCGCCACCAGCAATCGCCCTCATCAGGTAAGCCGAGGAGACGATGCAAATATCAAGCACGGCTTGATGTTTGAGACCGAAGCAGTACGCAAGCTGGATCGCCAGATAGACCGCGATCACGAGCGCGAGCGATGGTGCAATCGCGGCGGAAATCGCCAGCGTAGCCGCGGCGAGCGCGATCGCCAACGTATAGGCGAGGGCAGGGGAGACCACCCCGGCGGCAATAGGCCGGAACCGCTTGGTGGGATGCTGGCGGTCGGCCTCCACATCACGGGCGTCGTTGACGAGATAGATCGAGGATGCAGCCAAACTGAACGCCACAAACGCGACACCCACGTTGAAGAAGAGATCACGGTAGTCGTAGTGGACATCGCCGCCCAGAGTCGCCAAAGGTGCAGCCACCACGAGGACGTTCTTGATCCATTGTCGAGGTCGCAGCGCCTTGATAATGCCGGCGGCCAGGTTGGTAGGCGGCCCGACGAGGGTGGATGCTTGTTCGCTCACAAGTCGTGATTATCGACTAGCGACAACCGCAGGTCGTACTGGCGCGCCTGACAAAATGCACAATTGGCACCGTCGCGGATTGCTCGTAGGTCTGGGAAGGGGCGCTTCTTCAGCCCATCACGTGAATCGGGTGCCTGTCTTACAAAACGTCGTACACTGTCGTTATGGCTGACACGATTACCTTCCGGCCGGACGAAGACACATCGAAGGCTCTGGAGGTCTTGACCAAAGACGGAACGGCTGTGTCCGCAGTTGTTCGATCTGCGCTTATCGATGCCGCCCGGCGGAAGGCCGGCGCGGCGATTCGTGCCGAGGCGGAAAGGCTTGCTGAAGACGTGTCTGACCGCGCTGAGGCCATGCAGGTGCTACGCGATATGGATACGCTGCGTGCGTGGTGAGGTCTTTCGGTTGAGTGCACCGCGGGGGAGTCGCAGTCATGAGCAGTCCGGTTCCCGCTATGCAGTAGTAGTCCAGTCGGATCAGTTGCCTTTGTCGACCTGGCTGGTTGCGCCAACCTCCACGTCGGCTCGTGCAGCCAGCTTTCGTCCTGAGGTTGAAATCGGCGGCATCAATACCCGGGTACTTGCCGAACAGGCTGCGGCGGTCGACCCGGGCCGGCTCGGCAAGAGCGTCGGGTTCTTGAGCTTCGATGAGATGCGCCGCGTCGATGCGGCACTCCGTATCGTGCTGGATCTATGAGCGCCGCGCCGTCGCTGGGTTGATCCGCTGCTCTCCACTCGACGGGTGCGGCAAGTCAAAGCCGCGAAAACAGATGGCGCGGGTACGTCCCGATCCGTTATGCACCGTTGGGCTGGCCATGCGTAGAGCCTGGCAGGAGGCTACGGCTACTGGTAACACTGCATATTCGATCTCTGCATAATCTTCGACCCAAGAGCTCGAAGATCGACGCCGGGGTACGCGAGACAGTCGGTGTGGAGCACCGTGGCGGCGGACCGCGGCAGGCCACGTGTGGTCAAAGGCCCCCGCTGAACCCGTGGGGCCCGCTGCGGCAAGTCTCCGTGTTGTGTCGTGCCCCTCGACTGGGCACACAAACACCGACATACCGTTGTCGCGACACTGTCTGATGCTGGTGTCATGAACAAGAACACGAACATGGTGGATACAAACTCGGTTGCTGCGGATGCGGCGCTCGCGGTGTGGTTGGAGATGTGGAACACCGACAGTGAGATCGCTCGTCGGATCTGCAGTGAGGATTTCCTGATTCATTTCCTGATCTCCGAGACGGATGGGTCGAACCCGGGCGACGACGTGCTGGGCGCGGAGAGTTTCGTTCGGTTCCTGGATCGGTATCGCGAGCAGCATCCGGATGTGGTGTTCACCGAGGTCGCGCGGGCCGTGGACGGCCCGCGCGGGCGGATGCTGTGGAACGTGCAGGACGGGGAGGTTGCTGCGGGAGGGATCGATGTCTTCGACTTCACCGAGGATGGGCTGATCCGTGAGGTGTGGTCGGTGGGCGGGACGCGCGCGCACCTCACCTGAGACCGGGGGAGACTCACATTCATGAGGAGAGCCGAGCGGTTGTACGCGCTGGTCGATCTGCTGCGGGGATCACGCCGGCCGTTGTCGGCCGCTCGGCTCTCTGAGGAGTTCGAGGTGTCGAAGCGCACGATTGAGCGTGACATCCAGTCGCTCCAGCTCGCGGGGGTCCCGATCTATGCCGACTACGGGGTGTCAGGCGGGTATTCGATCCTGCGGGAACACTCCCTGCCGCCGCTGAATCTCTCGGTACCGGAGTCGCTGGCGGTGCTCGCGGGGCTTGGTTTGCTGGAGAACTCTCCATATGGTGCGGCGGCGCGTCGGGCGCGGGGCAAGGTCCTCGCGATCAGCCGCGAGGATCAGCTCGCGCCAGTCGATGAGGCGTTGGCGTCTATGTTCGTCATCGACGCCCAGTCGCCGTCCGAGGCGGCGATCTCGCTGATTCCCGAGGCGGTCGCCGCGCGCCGGGTCGTACGGCTGGAATACACCTCCGAGGACGGCGAGACCCACACCACCCGTGACGTGGAGGCGATGGGTCTGCTGCGCGGCGGTGATTCGTGGATGTTCGTCGGATGGTGTCGGCTGCGTGAAGGCATCCGCGGATTTCACCTCGGCCGCATCCGGCACCTGGAGATCACCGGAGAGGTGTTTCCCGAACGCGATCCTGCGGTGCTCGACGCGGATCTGTCGCGCTGGCGCACTCGGCGGCTCGGGTGACGCCCCAGCCGGCAACCGCGGGCATGTCGCGGTGCGCCCAACTTCGACGAGAAAGCCGCCAAGTGCGATGCGACCCGGACAGCCCGATAGGCGAGAACCGTTGGGCGGCAGAGCAATATACAGTAGATAACTTGACATAATGTAGCTTATCGGCACAGTTCCAATGTGGCGATAAGGGCGGCGACGTACTGCCACCTTCTTTACCTGCGGCGGACTCAAGCCTCTGGGCCTTCCCGTGTCCAACCATCATCCGTCTCGCTCGTTGCGTGGCTGTGCGATGTGCAAACCGAACACGCGGTCCGTGGCGGCCGGGCCGCCACGGATCCCGCCGCAACACGTTCGACTTCTTGGATACGCACGCCAGCCTCTTGGCCCAACCCCAGCGCCAGTGCAAGTTTCCCCATATCGCAGATTACGTCACAGTGACGTTTTACAGGGTGGTGCCCGTGTGCGCTAATTCGATTGCCCTGCAGGCTCTTCCGGCCTTCGCTGGCCCGGCGTGGTGTGGAGCCCGACAGCAGGTCCAGGTGTCGATCCGGTGATAGCGTCGTTGGTGAATCGCAAGGGGTTGGTCAGATGTCGATTGCGACGGAGCGGACGCGCCGGCGAGCTGCGCTGCTCCTGTCCCTAGCGTCTGCAGTGGCGATCACCGCCGCCTGTGGTGCCGATTCGATGCGGCCGATCGCATCGGATGATCCGGTGACGACGCTGCCGGTGCCGGCCAACGTTCCACCGTTTCCGTTGCCCAGCGACATTCCACCGGTGCCTTTGCCGAGTTCCGTCCCCACGGTGCAACTGCCGAACGAGATTCCACGGGCGCAAATTCCGGCAGACGTACCGCAAGTTGAGTTGCCTGCCGCGATTCCCCAGATTCATCTACCGTCCGCGATCCCTCCTATCCCCTTCCCATGACCATGTTGCAAGGCATTATTCGTCACTGTGACGAATGATGCTGTCCAGGAACGAGTTTCGGGTGTACCTTGTTGCCGTGGTCGCACTCCTCCTGCCCCCGGGCTCCGGCGATTAGCCCTCGCGGTCGGACGCGGTGGTGAGGAAATCGACGGCGGCGCGAATTGCGGGGCGGTGCCGCAGTATTCGATAGTGCGCGAGACGTCCGAGCCCACGGGTGGTTACCAGGCTCGCCGCCGGCCACATGCCAAGGATTTCTTGACTTGTCTCGTATGGGCTGTCGGGATCGTCAGGGTCGTGGACAAGCAGTAGCGGCGGATTGTCGCTGCGCGCGGCCACCGCTGTTATGTCGGTGTCGAACAGCGGCATACCGAGGCGGCGGTCGAGGCGGCGGTGCAGCCGGTCGCGGATACGTTGACCGAAACCATGACGATCGGCGAAAAGGTCCAGATACAAAGAGAAGTCGCCCATCGGCGCCAGAAACACCAGCCGCTCGGCGGGTGTGCCTTGCGCCACCGCCAGCGCGGCGGCTTTGGCGCCGAGCGAGTGCGCGACGATCGCGCTCGCGGGACCGTGCTCGCGCACGACCGCGCGGACTGCCTCGGCGCACTCCACGATCGTGGTGCGGCCCGGGGCGAGTGCGCCGGGGTCGGATTCATTGTGGCTGGGCAAATCGAACGCGATAACGCGGTGTCCGGCGTCGACGAGTGGCTTGACGAGGACGGCCAGGTGGGCGCGACAACCGCCCCACCCGTGCACCAAATACACCGGCGCGCCCTCCCCCCACGCCTCGCCACAGATCCGATGGCCGTCCCACGCAGCCTCAACCGGTTGCCCCGGAGGAACTCCCGGTGGCATGCGCAAGCTCATCTCCACCGCAGGCGGCGTGCACCAGAGTTCGATCGCCCACCTCGCGCCCAGTGCGGGCGCGAATCGTTCGAGCAGCCCGAACGTCTTGCGCACTTTCGGTTCGATCGGCGGTTCGACGCCAGAGCCCGCCTCACCCCGGTCGAGTTCGGTAGAACGCGCCATCAGCAACCCCCATCTCGGTGCACCGCGCGATCCCCGTTCGCTCTATCCGGGTGCCCCGCGATCATTTGACATGTGGCGGCATATGTCAACGGACGAGTGGTGGCGCCAATGAACGACCTTCACGGCCGGGCAGGATGGCGAACGCCGGCCGCCTCGGACACCTTCAGCTGGTCGCGGCGCAGTGTCAGGATGATTTCTGCTCCGAGGCAAGCCCCTGGGGCAGCCAGGGGTTCTGTGTCGCCGACATCAAGGCGCACCCGTGGAGTCGAGGGCTCGACGGAGCAGATCCAGCAGTGTCGCGCGCTCCTCCGTCGTCAGGCCGCGAAGTAAGTCCTTGCCGACCTCGGCTGCCGGGTGGCTGGTGCCGAAAGTGCTCCTGGTCGCCAACGATATCGACATCACAGATATCGGTGCACTGGCGTGGGCCATGTCAACCCGCTACCGGCCGGGCCTGGGCGAGTATGTGTTTCGTGACGCGCCTGGGATACCCCTGGTGCCATACCTCACCGATGAGGACGTCGCGAATGGACGGGGCGGAAAGTCCGTGATGAGCCTGATGCAGCCAGAGCAACTCGCAACTGGTCGTACGCACGGAATCGCCGCGCAGTTCAGCACCTCCTATCCCGAGGAGGTACAGCGCACCGTCATCGATCGGTGGGCCGAGTACGGGTTTCCCGCGGCCACCGAACCATCCCGCAGACGTTGAGAATTCTGCGCGCTTTTCGTGAACTCGTCACATCAGATTGCCGACGCCGGGTGTGTAGGACGGTGATATCACCCCGCTGCTCGCCACCAGCGTCGTGCATGTGACGGTACCGCTGAACTTGGCGGTGGCCGCATTCAACCTGACCAGTGGAGCGGAAATCGTCAGACTGCCATCGGATTCCACGACCAACTCCGTTCCGTTGGGGTGCAGCAGCCGAACATTCTGCGCGGGCTCGTCGATCACCACCTGATGTCCGCTGCGCAATGTCAGGGACCGTACGGCAGGCGTCGGCGGCTCTCGCCACACCGCGCCGATCACATAGGGATGGTTGGGGTCGCCCGCCTCGAAGGCAACGAGCACCTCTGTTCCCACGGATGGCACCTCCTGTGTAACGCTTGTGAGGGGCTGTACGACTGCCGCCCACAGTGTCTGGGCGCCCGCAACGGCTGGCAGGGCGACGGCAACCCGTCCCGTCTGCTCCGGGTCGACGTTCTCAGCCACGAGGCCCCGGTAGACCCCGAACATCTTCTGATTGCTCATGGCATCGATGATTACGGTCGGCGGCGCCGACAACGCGCATCTTGCCCAAAGTCGAACACCGAATCTGTGGCCAAGAATCCGCGACAACGGCAGGGCAAGCGATGAGTCTCGGTCGGCCGCAGAGTCTGATCAGCATGACAACGACGACGAGAGTGCTCAGTGTGTCGATTCCGGTGTCTGACCAGGACGCCGCGCTGAAGTTCTACACCGAGGTGCTGGGATGCGAACTCCGCACCGATATGGAGGTCTGGCCGGGCGCGCGAATGATCGAGGTCGCCCCGCCGGGCTCGAGTGTCTCCCTTGTGCTGCTGCCGCACGACAGCCAGATCCCGATCGCGATCCGGCTGGGTACCTCTGATGCTCAACAAGCCCATGACAAGATCCGTACGGCCGGGGTGACCCTGCACAACGAGGAACTCGTGCGCATGGAGGGAATCCCGGCGATGTTCTCCTTCACCGACCCCGATGGCAATGGCTTGGTCTACCTCGAGGACACCGAACAGATCGATTCCCGCTAGCCACCCCAACGTTCTGCTACACAGCACGGAGGACCAAGATGGCGGACTCACGTTCCTTGGACATCACATTCACCGCTCGCCTGGGCAAGGCACGCCCCGGAGACACGTGGACCTGCGTTCAGCTCCCTGATTCAGCACAGATCCTCGGCACGAGGGGTCTGGTGAAGGTTGCCGGCACAGTTGACGGTCACCCGTTCACCGGAGCGTTCATGGCCCTGGGCGACGGAACCCACAAACTCCCGGTGGCTGCTGCCATCCGCACGGCTATCGGAAAGACCGACGGTGACGACGTCGAGGTCCACATCACCGAGCGGCTGAACTGACCCCGGCACTCGCAGAGGGCCTCGGCTGATGCTGTTCAGAACGTCGCGGCCCCGACGAACGCCTGCTCGCCTTTGAGTTGCCGTGCTTTGTAGGCTTCGAACATGCCGTTCAATGCCGGTGACGTCTTTGCCGGGTACACCATTCAGCGGCTCCTCGGCGCCGGTGGCATGGGCGAGGTCTACCTGGCCCAGCATCCCCGCCTTCCCCGTCTGGATGCACTCAAGATCCTCTCTGTGAGCACCACGCGCGATGAGGAGTTCCGCGCCCGGTTCAACCGAGAGGCGGAGTTGGCCGCAGCGTTGTGGCATCCGCACATCGTCGGAGTGCACGACCGGGGCGAGTTCGACGGCCGGCTGTGGATCTCGATGGACTACGTCGAGGGCACCGACGCCAAGCACTTGATCGAGCAGCACCCGTCTGGGATGCCCTTGCCGGATGTGGTGGAGATCGTGACGGCAGTCGCCGAAGCGCTCGACGTCGCGGACGAACGGAACCTGCTGCACCGCGACGTCAAACCGGCGAACATCCTGGTCACTACGCCGTCGGGAAGTGCCCGGCGACGCATATTGCTCACCGATTTCGGTATCGCCCGGGAAGCCGATGACGCGAATGGCCTCACCGAGACCGACGTGGCCATCGGTACCGTCGCGTATGTAGCGCCCGAGCAGCTCACCGGGAAGACGCTCGATGGCCGGGCAGACCAGTACGCTCTGGCGGCGACCGCCTTCCATCTGTTGACCGGCACGCCCCTCTTCGACGACACCAATCGCATCGTCCAGGCCGGCAACCACCTCTACACGCCCCCTCCCCGGCTGTCCGAGCGCCGCCGCGACCTCGCCCATCTGGACGCTGTGATGGCGAAGGCGCTGGCCAAGCAACCCGATAAGCGCTACGCGCGGTGCCTCGATTTCGCCCGGGCGCTGGGCGGGAGCACGGATGTGTCGACCGCGCCCCAGCCGGTGCCGCCTGCTGCGGGCGTCCACACCGCCCCGCAGGAGATCCCCGACGCCCACGAGCGGAGCAGCTCACCGGAAACCAAGCGGTTGGCCATGCTCACGATCCTGGGCACCGCCCGCGGCGTGCAGAAGACACCATCCGGGTCTGACGGCGAGGAACAGGTCTGGACCTTCCGTGTGGAGCGATACGAGTCGACCGGTGAAGCGCACACCGTCGTACCGGTCGAGCTCCGTGGCAACTCCATCACGGGCGAACTCTCCGACGGGGATGTGGTGGAGGTCAGTGGCCCTTGGGACGACCGAACGCTGTTTGCCGACTCAGTGGTCAATCACTCGGCCGGCACCCGCGGACGCCGCCGGCGCGACTCGTTCGAGGTGAGGTCAGGTAACCGCCGACGTGCTTTGGCGTCGCGTCCGGTGCGCATCGTGTTGATTCTGGCCGTGATCGCGATGGTCGTTGCGACGTCCGTCCTTCTCATCCGCGGTTTGGGCTCGTCAGACCACAGCAACCCGGGGTCGATCGTGAAGCCCGAGAGTGCGACGGTGTTCTCCCCCGGCGGCTCACCAGACCATCCGGATCAGGCGAGTCTGGCCATCGACGGCAACCCCGATACGTCATGGTCCACCGACATCTACCAGGACGCGGCGCCGTTCCCGGCCTTCAAACAAGGCGTCGGCCTGCTACTTCAGCTCCCCTCGCCGACCGCTTTGAGCGAGGTGACGATCGACGTGCCCAGCACCGGAACAGAAGTCCAGATTCGTGCGGCAGAAAGTGCCCACCCGAACAGCCTGTCGGACACGACCGAGCTGACACCGAACGTGGCGCTACAGCCGGGAGACAACACCATCACCGTCGACAATCAGACGGAAACGTCCAATGTGCTGGTGTGGATTTCGAAGTTGGGCACCCTTGACGGGCAGAGCCGCACGAACGTCTCGGAGATCACGCTGCGGGCCGCAGGCAATTAATCACCCGGCTCGAGCAGACGCTTGGGGTGCATGCCGTCGACCTGACCGATGAACGGTGGGTGGATGCTGTAGCCGAGCATGCGGCGAATGTCCTCGGAGACGGCCCGCACGGTGTCGCGGGTCATCGACAAGGTGAATGCCTCCTGCGGGCGTAACCACGGCTCGCAATACTGCGCCGTCAGCGCCAGGCGTGCGTTCGCAGAACGGTTGGCGCCACCTCCGTGCCACAAGGTTCCGACGAAGAACACGCATGACCCGGCGCTCATCACCACCGGCTCGCGTTCGGCGGGCTCGGGCAGCCGATCGCCCCACTCATGGCTACCCGCGACGATGTCGGTGGCACCGTTGTCGGCAGTGAAGTCATCGATCGCCCAAATCGTGGCCGCTCCCAGTGCGTTTCGCGGTCGGGGCAGCGGATAGAAGCTGTCATCGGTGTGCAACATCTGGGCCTGCTCCCCCGGCAGGATGTTGATCACCTGGAGCATGGACAACAGGTAGTTGGGCATGAACAACCGATCCAGCAGCGCCAGCACACGCGGATGGTCGGCGATCCGGTCGCAGCTGCGGGTCTTGTTCAACACGCTGTACACCCGCTGCGTGGCGTGCCCTTCAAACCCGTTGCGGCCCAGCAGATCCAACAGCGGATCCACAGATTTCCGAATCTCGTCGAGCTCGGCCCCACTCAGTAGATCAGGCAGGATCACGTATCCGTCGCGCAGCACTGCCGCCAGATCTGTGTCTGCTACCGAAGGGTCCACCTGCTCACCGCTGCTGCGGGTCCGCCGATACGTACCGGCCAGGTCACCGGCCAACTCCGTCAACGACGTCACTTCAGTGCTCATGGTCGCCCTCACCGATACATAACTGATTTCTGTTATGGTTCGGACTATGGCACGCGCACCGGTCGGACGTCAACAACTGATCGATGCCGCGCGTGACGAACTCGTGCACGGAAACGGCGTCTTCGAACTCAGCGGGCTGACCCGTCGCGCCGGCCTAAGTACGGGCGCCCTCTATCACCACTTCGGATCGAAGAGCGGGCTTCTGACCGCGATTTACGACGGCTTCTACGACGGGCTGCGCCACGCGATCGCCGATGCCCACCTACCCGACGGCGACTGGGCTACTCGCGAGCGCGACCGCACCCACCGCTTCGTCGCCTATCACCTCGCCGACCCGCTGGCGCCGGTTCTGCTCAACCGCACCGCCAGCGACCCGCAGCTCACCGAGCTCGGGGAGGCCTACATTCACGACCTCATCGACAACGCCGCCGCCAACATCCGCCACGGACAGCAACTCGGCGAACTCCCAACGGATCTGGACCCCGACAGCGCCGCCGCGTACGTCATCGGAGGCCTACGCCACGGCATTGCGCAACAACTCCGGGTCATCCCAGCGCCCAATTCCGATCAAGCCACACAGACACTTTGGCGCTTCACTGCTGCCGTTCTCGGCATCGCCTAGCTAGCTCGCGCGAACGGCGTCACCGCTCCCGCCAGCTGAACCTAATTCCGCCACCGGGCAGGCAAGTTGACCGTCTGCCCCCGCTCCAGCTCACTGGCTGGGACGGTGCGATGTGCCGTCGAAGAGTCTGTCGAGGTAGTAATCGATAGCGGCCGACGCGGCGTCGGGATCGATGACGTCGAGGTCGAGAAGCGGGGTGAAGCCGGTCATCGCGAGCAGAAGGTTTGTCTCGATGACCGGATCGCGATCCGGCGGGATGTGGCCTCCGGCCATTGCATGCCTGATCAGGCGTTCGGTCAGCGCTCTGCCGTTCCGGAGTCCGAGGCGGGCCCGTTCATGCAGCTCTGGGTCGTGCAGCGCCTCGAGGGTGTAGGCGGCGCTCATACGGCTGGTGGCCCGGGCGTCCGCATGCAGGGGGAGCATCTCTATGAGGGTCACGCGCAGTGCGTCTCGGGGGTGCGGGGGTGAGCCGAGACGCTCGAGGCTTTGGGTGACGCGCTGCGAGGTCTGTTCGGAAGCGAACTCCATCGCGAATTCGAGCATCGCTGTCCGAGAGGCGAAATAGTGCTGGACCTGGCCGAGGGAGACGCCGGCCTCGCTGGCGACCTCGCGCATCGTCGCCCGGGACCAGCCTTGTTGTTCCACTACCCGCCACAGCGCGCGTGCGATGGTTTCGCGGCGTTCTCGGTGGTCGACCTGTTTCGGCAACGCACACCCCTTTCGTTATTACCATACATCTGACTTAATACAAGCGACTTGGAAAGGCGTAGTGCGAATGACCAGTCGACCGAGGAACGTCGAAGCACACATCGAGGACCGTGCCCGATCGAGCTGGACGGAGGTTGGCGGCGCGCCACACGCCCTCCCGGGCGAGCGCAGCGCTTTTGAGTTTGGGAGTGCGCGATGACCGCATTCACCGACCCCGAGCTGGAGGCAGCATATTTCGCGGCCTACGACGCGGTGATGGCCAATTGGCCGGTGCCCGCCGAGACGGTAGATCTTCCGGGACGGTACGGGACGACACGGGTCACGTCCGCGGGACCGACCGCAGCGCCGTCGCTGGTCCTGCTCCACGGATACAGCGGCACGTCCGGAATGTGGTATCCGGTAGTCGGTTCGCTGGCCGAGGAGCACCACGTGCGCGCCGTGGACACCATGGGTGAGCCGGGCCGCAGTCGACACACCGGCGCCGCCTTGACCAGCATGGAAGATCTCGTGGACTGGCTGGCGGAAACTTTCGATCTGCTCGAGTTACCCGCCGCCGACCTATGCGGCCAGTCCCTGGGTGGGCACCTCGCGCTCCGGTTCGCGCTCGCCCATCCCGAACGGGTGCGGCGGCTGGTCCTGCTCGATCCGCCGTTGGCCTTCGCCGGGCTCAGCCCCGAGTTCGAGGAGCTGGGCCGGAACCGCGACCCCCACCCGACTTTCGAGGATGCTCGCGCACTGCTGGCACCGGGCGCTCCCAGCAGCGGGCCGGCCCATCTGGAGGCCTACTTCGACCTGCTCGCGCACGGAGCCGCGCACTTCCCGGCCTCCCCGATCGTTCATCCGCACCTGCCGGACGGGCTGACGCACCTGCCGGTCCCGACCCTCGTTGCCCTGGCCGGGGCGAGTCAGGTGCACGATTCGGAGGCAGCAGCGGAAGTCGCGCGGCGGGCCGGGGCGTACACGGTGATTCTTCCCGGTGCGGGGCACGGTCTCCTGGCCGACGTCGAACCTGTTCGCAGCCTTGTCCTCGAACACCTCCGGCAGAAGGACTCGCCGACTTGATACCGCGACAGCGGCCCACAAGGCCGATTGCCCGATCGCGTCAGCCCCGGTCGTCGCGACCGCGACCGGTGATCCGGTTGAAGGCGGAGACGCCCGGGATGTTCGTCAACATCCGGAAGACGTCATTGCCCGTGTTGATCAACGATTCCAGTTGCGGCAGGAGGCGGTCCAGTGTGCGGAACATCGGGTCGGCCATGGCCATGTACCGTTCGGTCCGATCGATGGTGGTGTTGAGCCGTTCTGTCGCGACGGCAAGATTCTCCAGCAAATCGGGTAGTTGGGCTGCT
Source organism: Mycobacterium sp. IDUB_9 (assembly GCF_055419505.1). Classification (NCBI taxonomy): domain Bacteria; kingdom Bacillati; phylum Actinomycetota; class Actinomycetes; order Mycobacteriales; family Mycobacteriaceae; genus Mycobacterium; species Mycobacterium sp. IDUB_9. The sequence continues at coordinate 101,805 of NZ_JBVAXU010000010.1, forward strand.
AGCTGAGCCGACGCCGGCGGAATCCGCATCGCGCCGCTCGCCACCGCCTGGGCGGCGCCAACGGCGGACTGGGCCGTCTCGACGGCTGCCTGAGCGGCCGATTTGAGGTCGCTGGGTTTAGGTACCTTCTGGCTACTCATACCGCTAACTGTCCCCCCACGTCGGCCGCTCCGTCAGCAATATGCTCGAGCTGATTCGGCGTCCGGGGCTCACCCATCGTCGAGCGGCGCAGCGGGTCACCGATCACTTCCAGCAGATGCTCGACGACGGCCTGATGCGCCGCATGCCGGGTAGTTAGTCCGCGGGCTCCGGCGGAAGCCCGTATTGCACCGCTATTCCGCTCAGCAGCATCGTCATTCGATGGTGAAAGGCGTGTTCGCTGAACGGGTCATATCCGGACTCGGCGACCGCGCGCAAAGTCGGATAGTCGGAAGCGGAACGTTTGGCCGTGAGGCGGAAGATCCGGGCCAGCCACGGCTGTCCGTTTTCGGCGTGGAGGTGTTCACGGTGCGCCTCGGTGACACTACCGATCGCCATCGCGCTCACCGCCGCCCACACTGCCATGGCATCATCGGGCGCCAGGCCGTGCTCTGCCAGCGCCTCGACCGCATCGCCGTTGCACTCCATCTCCATCTCGTCGCGCACCCCGCCCGTGACGAACTTCTCCACCAGTGCCGGCTGCGAAGCCAGCACGGTCCGGATATAGCACGCATAGCTGCGCATCCAGGTGGCCCAATGCTCACCGGCGTACCGCGGGGGCGGTGACATGACCAGTGCGCTCTCGGCGGTCAGACGCAGTAGATCGTCCTGGTTCTTCACATGGTGATAGAGCCCCGGGAGGCTGATGCCAAGATGCTCGGCAACCCGGCGCATGGTGACGTTCTCACTGCCGATCTCCAGCACCGCCGCAACGATGGCGCTCTGGTCGATGCGGGGCGGCCGACCGCGACGCGGCGCTAACTCGTTGGAGCTCATGTCATCCCGGTCGTTTCTCTCGCGGCGCTCATCGGTGCCCTCCCGCCTGGCGAGACACTTTCAATCCGGGGCTTGACGATAATCGATACGCATTCTAAGAATCAATATGAAAAATCGGGTGACCACCTCGATCGTCCACAGAAATGAGTAAGCGACATGACTGACTCCGCGCACCGCCAGAACCGTCAAGTCTTGTTGCGCCGCCGCCCGGATGGACTGGTCTCCCCCGATGACACGGAGCTGGTGACCACGTCTGCACCGGTACCCGCCGAGGGTGAGGCACTGCTGCGGACGACGTATGTGGGCATCGATGCGGCTGCGCGTACCTGGCTGGACGGCGAGCCCGGCTACCTTCCGGCCCTCGAATTGGGCGAGGTTGTCCGAGTGGCCGGTATCGGCGAAGTTGTCGAATCACGATGCGATGCCTACAAAGTCGGCGACCAGGTCACCACGCTGACGGGGTTGCAGGACTATGCGATCATCCGCGACGACCTGTTCAGTACGCCGGTGGTCGGTTACACCGATCCACTCGCGGTGATGTCGATCTACGGACCGACGGGTGCCACGGCGTACTTCGGCATGAAGGGCGTCGGCAAGCCTCAAGCCGGCGAGACCGTCGTCGTATCGGCTGCCGCGGGCGCCACCGGATCGGTGGCCGGACAGATCGCCAAGATCGCCGGTGCCCGGGTGGTCGGTATCGCGGGCGGCCCGGACAAATGTCGTGCCGTGGTCGAGGATTTCGGCTTCGACGCCTGCGTCGACTACAAGGCCGGCGACCTGTCCGCTGCGCTCAAGGAGCAGTGCCCCAACGGAATCAACGTCTATTTCGACAATGTCGGTGGAGACGTGCTCAATGCCGTGCTGGCCAACCTCGCGCACAAAGCCCGCGTGGTGATGTGCGGCATCATCTCCAGCTATCTCAACGGCGATCACCCAGGCCCGTCCAATTACGTGAACCTGCTCGCCACATCCTCGACGATGCAGGGCTTCATCGCACTCGAAGAGTGGGCACACTTCGATGAGGCCTTCGCGGCCCTGAGCGACTGGGAGCAACAAGGTCTGCTGGTCCACCGCGAAACCGTCTACGAAGGACTGGAATCCGGCATCGACGCTCTCAACGGATTGTTCACCGGGGCCAACATCGGCAAGATGCTGGTAAAGATCAACGAGCCGAACAGCTGACGCCGTGCTGACGCCGTTCGACGATTATCCGATTCACGCCTCGGCAGACCCGGTCGCCACACCGGCCAGTGCCGACCCCAACCACTACGACCGCTATTGGTTCAACGGTCATCAGCGTGACGGCGAGTTCTACTTCGGTGCGGCGATGGGCCACTACCCGGTTCGCGGGATCATCGATGCCGCTTTCAGTCTGGTGAAAGATGGGGTGGAGCATTCGGTCTTCGCCTCGGGGGCCATGCCTCTGGACCGATCGGCGTCCATCGGCCCGTTTCGTATCGAGGTCGTCGAACCGCTGCGCACCATCCGCTACATCGTCGATTCCAACGAGCACGGCATCTCCTGCGATCTGACCTTCCGCGCCACGACCGTCGCCATCGAAGAACCTCGCCAGCAGCGGCGCACCACCGAAGGCATCGTGCTGACTGATCACACCCGGCTCACCCAGTGGGGTTCCTGGGAGGGAACGATCTGTGTCGACGGCGAGGATCTGACAGTCGAGGCCGGTACCGTGCCGGGAACCCGCGACCGGTCCTGGGGAATCCGGCCCATCGGTGAGCAGGTACCTGTGCTGCGTCAACCCATGCCGTTTCAGGTGTTCTGGCTCTGGGCGCCTCTGCATTTCGGCGATCGATTCACGCACTACGCCTTCCACGAACACGAGGATGGCCGCCGGTGGTTGGAGACGGCCCAGATTCTGGATCCGATTCCGCCGGGCGCCTCCCCGTGTAGCCGGGTGGGTGTGCGCGAGTGCTATGACCTCGGCTACGAGCTCGAGTGGGAACCGGGCCGACGGGAGATCCGGCGGGCCCATCTGTGGTTCACCGATCCCGTCGAGGGCGAGACCCACATCGAGGTGGAGAAGCTGTACACCTTCCGGATGCGCGGGATCGGCTACTGGCATCCACATTGGGGACACGGTTCCAATCACGGACAGTTCGAGATCGGCCGGGAGTCAGTCAATCTCGACGACTTCGACCCGACCGACTTCGCGTCGATACACCTGCAGAACGTCGTGAAGGCCACTATGGGCGAGCGCACCGGTATCGGTGTCGTCGAGCAGATCGCGATCGGACCACACGCGCCGTCGGGGCTCACCGGATTTATCGACGGCTACCAACCCTGAGGCCGCTGATCCCGCGCTACGCGCTTTCTGAATGGATTAGTGCGCGCGCCAACAGTTTCATGACGCGCAAGGTCTTCGGTTCGTCGGCATCGTCCAACGCCAGCCCGCGCGACGTCACTTCGTCGGTCAGGGCCTGTTGCCGTTCAACAGCCTGATCGACATCCGTGACGCGAATGGAGAGCTCCAGAAAGTCCGCTCCGGCGACCGTCCACCGTTCCGCGGAAACATGGTCGACCGCGCCGATCGTGACGTTCTTCCATTGGGTCGCGGCAATCGGGCCCAATGGCGTCAGCCCGCCGAACGCCACTCGAATCTCGCCGCAGTCGGCCAGGAAGTCGAGTTGAGACTTTGTGAACGCCTTGACGAGACGGCCGTCCCCCTCGAGAGCCGATTCGATGCTGCCTTCGTCGAGTTCGGCCTTGCACGACGCGGCAAGTACATGCTTTGAACGCGACCAATCACCTTCGACTGTCAGGTCGGCATCGTTGTCGGGGATGTCTCCCCATTGTCCGACCAGTTGTGACCACCGGCACGGACGCAGCTTGACCGTCGAATCTTCACCACCATCCCTGTTTCTGCGTAGCCGCAGAACAATTCCCGCGCTCAGCAGCGGCAAGGGGGGCCGCGCACCCTCGGTCAGATCGTCGAGGAACCACACTCTGCGCGCCTTGCCGTCGGTCAACCCCAACACCGACAACGCATGGTCGACGCTCCCCTCGATGTTCAGTTTGATCTCGACCGCGCTCGGCTCAGCCATCTCGCCTCCTGTTGCTCGCTTCATCGGCTCGGTGCATACGTGAACTACCCGATTCGTGGATCGGTCACCTCGTCGACCAGTTCGTTGGTCGCGGGGTCGAGGCGCTGCAGACGCGACACATGATCGGCATCGGTCGTCACTTTCATGATCAGTTCGGTCGCGTGCAGACCCAGCGATTTCAGTGTCGCCGTGGCCGTTTCGATGGCTTCCCGTTCGGTGATGTCACGGCCACCGGTATAGACCTTCGTGGTGTGGGCGAACGCCGTTGTTCCGTTCGTGCGGTGAAACGAAACTCTGCGGACATCGATGGGTTCCTGCGGCGGACCACTGAAGGTGCCTGTGGTATCGAACTGGTTGACGACCGACACCGATGCGCCGTTGTCCGTCATCAGCTCGAAATGCAGTTCCGTGACGCCGGTAGCCACCAGCGACGGTCCGTTCAGCGTGATGGTCGATCCATCGACAACTGCGGTACGAAAGAACCCGTAGCTGCGAAATATTGGTTTTGGCGGAAGGTCCACGTTGAATTCCAGATGCAACGCGAGGGTTGATTGAGCGACAACCGAACGTGGAGCGTGGGAGTAATGGACCGTGGCCGAGTGGCCCCAGGTTTTCACGTTATCCGTCAAGACGATCATCACAGCGTCCCCTTCTGCAAACCGACGCCTATTAGCGTATGAAGCGCTGATTCAGGTGCCATGAGTACTGCACTACCTGTTCTGGCCCGCGTCCGGCCCGAGTCAGACCGTTGGTGGCCGATACCAAAACGCAACCTGCGCAATGAATTACCAGAGTGGAAATCTGTAACAGATGGGGCTGACGTGACTGTTGTGATATATAGTACGTACGTACGTAGTTACTACATAGATTCCATCTGGACGTTATCGCTGCCACGGCTGTCGCAAGGCGGGAGGGGAATGCGTGACCATGCCTTCCGTGCCCCACGGGTGTCCTCTCAGCTTGGGCCGTCGAACACTCTTGCGCACAGGGGTTCTCGCTGCCGCAGCGTTCGCGGCGTGGGGCGCTCCCCTCGCCCGGGCGGAGCCCGACACTGGCCAGTGGGATCCCACGCTGCCCAATCTGCTCAGCGCAGGTGCGCCGGGCGATCCGGTCGCCATTGCCAACGCCTCATTGCAGGCGAGCGCTCTTGCCGCACAAACGACGTTCGACATGGGCCGAAAGTTTCTCGGCAGCATCGGTCTCGGGCCCGCTGACGCCGGTGTCGCAGCCCCGGGTTTGCGCGGCAACCGCGTTTACGGCCGACAGGCGGTCGAGTACGTCATCCGGCGCGCCGGAACGCAATTGGGGGTGCCCTATTCGTGGGGAGGCGGCAGCCTGACCGGTCCCAGCCGCGGAGTGGATTCCGGTGCCGGCACCGTCGGCTTTGACTGCTCCGGACTCACCCGCTACGCATTCGCCGGTGTCGGTGTCCTGCTCCCCCGCTATTCGGGTGATCAGTACACGGCGGGCCGCCATTTGCCCCCGTCACAGGCCAAGCGGGGCGATCTCCTGTTCTGGGGTCCTGGTGGCGGACAGCACGAAGCGCTGTATCTCGGCGGCGGTCAGATGATCGAGGCGCAGCAGACCGGAGTTCCGATCAAGATTTCGCCGGTCCGCACCTCCGGCATGACGCCATATGTCACTCGCATCATCGAGTATTGACTCAGATACCCGCTCTTGGTGTTCGAACGCGAACACCGACCTCAGCGACAGAGCAGGCCCGATGCCCCCAGCAACAACGTCGCGACCGGAACCAGGGCGATCACCGTCGCCGCGCCGAACAGGCCGGCGCCGGCACCGACCCGCATCCACGGTGCAGGCGGAAGAGCAAGGCGCTCAGCGCGGTTCAGTAATGCCACATCGCCGGCCCCGAGGGCCTGGGCCGGCGTAGCGCCGGCGAGTGCCATCAGCCCCGAGAGGAGCGTGTGCTGCCCATGTCGGCGCACCGCGACATCGTCGGCACACATTTCCAGCAGTCGACCGACATCGGCGGCGCCCCGGGTCATCAGGCGCACCCGTGGAAACACAATCGCCAACCCACGTAGCGCGGTGACAATCGTCGGATGGTGTCCGTCGAGATGCGCCCGCTCGTGGGCGAGTACAGCCTGCAGCTCGCCGGTGCCCAGCACGGCGACCGCCCCGGTGGTGACCACGATTGCCGGAGGCTCCCCCGCCACGCAGTACGCAGTGCGCTCAGCGGTGTCGACGATGAAGACGTCGCGCTGATCGGTCGGACGTCCCACCAGACGCACCGCCTGGGCGTGACCGTGGGCATGGGCGTGCAGGCGCCGAATGGCCCGTACGGCTTTGATTCCGACACCAACCACCGCCACCATCAGCGAGACCGCCACGACCATCACTGCCGCTTGCGCCGCAACTCCCGCGCGCCCAGCTGCGATGTCGCAGAGGAACTGCACACACGATGCCAAGAACGACGTGCGCCTGCCGCCGTGAACGACCACATCGAGGATCACCAACATCGGAATGACGATCCAGGTGGCCAGAACGCTGACGACAGCGGTCAACCAGGCCGCCACACCGAACCGGGGAGCAGATCCGCCGCGGGTCAGGGCACTGAGGACAGTCGGCGCCAGCACCACCATCGCCACGCTGTAGATCAGCAGGCCCGCGGCGACATTCACCGCTTTTTCGCCCTCGTCGACCGTCTGGCCAACGTACGCAACGCGGCGCGCAATCGATCGGAATCCTGTGGGTCGATCTGCTCGATGAAGTAGCTGAGTACCAGATCCGAACGCCCACCACCGTCGAGAGCCTCACGCATCAACTGAGCGGTGTGCTGCTCGCGGTTCAACCTCGGCCAATACCGGTAGGCGCGGCCGTCGCGGTCCCGTTCCAGCCAGCCCTTCGTGTGGAGATTGTCCATCGTCGACATGACGGTCGTGTAGGCGATCCGGCGCTCCCCGACGAGCTCGTCGAACACCTCACGCACAGTGACCGCCGCGGGAACGCGATTCCAGATGCGATCCATGATGTCGGCTTCGAGTTCGCCGAATCCTCGTACGCGCACAGCACCCCTCCAAGATCGGTGATCCGAGCGTACCTCGCACCGAGGCATGGCTCGTGTCCCGACGCGGCCGCCGTATCTACTACATATGCCAGTACGTAGTACTGGCCTATGGTCAGTCGGCATAATCGAGTCGGGTCATCATCCCGGCGTCCTGGTGATATGTGTTGTGGCAGTGGAGCATCCATGAACCTGGATTGTTCGCGTCAAACACCACGCGCACCTGCTGCATCGGCAACACGATCAGCGTGTCCTTGCGGGCGCCGGGTCGCCCATTGTCACTGATCACCTGAAAAGTATGGCCATGCAGGTGCATCGGGTGCCACATCATCGACGAGTTCCGGAAGGTCATTGCCACGCGTTGTCCTTCACGCACGGTCAATGGCTGCGCATCGGCGAACGCGCGGCCGTTGATCGTCCACTCGTAGTTCGCCATTGACCCGCCCAGTTCGACGGGCAAGTCCGTGTCCGCGGGCTTGGAGTCCAAGGTGGCCTCCGGAATTGCGGCGAACGTGCTCACCGTGCCGAGCCGCCCCTGCAACTGCGGAGGCGCATAGTCGAGCGGTGGGGTTGCGCCGTCAGCGGTGACCAACAGGGCCCGCGTCGACGCATTCTTACCCTCGGCTGCCGCCACGAGCGGGAATACCCCGTCGCGTGCCGTGACCACAACGTCGTAGCGCTCGCCCATCCCCAGCAGCACTGCATCTACCTCGGTGGGGACGACGGGGAACCCGTCGGTATGGGTGACGGTCATCCGGTGCCCGGCCAAAGCGACCCGGAACGCCGTATCGGAACCGGCGTTGATCAATCGGATCCGCACGCGTTGGCCGGGGCGCGAACGGAAGCTGTTGGGGTTCTGAGCGCTACGGCCATTGACGACGTACATCGGGTAATCGACGTCGCCGGCGTCGCCCCCGAGTGCCGAACTTGTATGACCGCCCATCGAGCCCATCTCGCCTTGGCCGTCCATACCCGGCATGTGGTGTCCTGCGCCCGACGGCTTGCGCAACCGGTCGTAGATCTGGGCAGGGCTTTCGCCGACGCCGTCGGTCCAATCGTCGAGCATCACAACCCATTCAGCGTCATATCGGCCGGGGTCATCGGGATCGTCGATGATCACCGGGAAGTACAGGCCGGTGTCGGCATCCAGTCCGGTGTGTGGGTGTGCCCAATAGGTACCGGGATGGGGTGCTGAGAATCTGTACGTGAAATCACGCCCATCGGGGACGTCGGGGGTGGCGGGCGCCGCCCCGTCCATGTCGTTGCGAAGCGCCAGGCCGTGCCAATGCGCCGAGGTCGCACGGCCGAGCCTGTTGCGCACCGTGACCTCCAACTCATCGCCGACCGAGGCCCGCAGCAGGGGTCCGGGCACCATGTCGTTATAGGCGATGGTCTCGGCGACCCTGCCACCGAGATCAATTTGCGTGCGTTGTGCGGTCAAAGTGGTCGACACGGTGCGGCCGCTGTGGGGGCGGCGGGCCTCGGTCGGCGATGGCATCCGGGGAAGTTGCGACGGTAGGGGTGGCGCTGGTTTCCCGCTGGCACGCCGCGATGGCCGTCGCGCTCAAGGTTGCCGTGACCACGAGGAACCCACGACGGCTGAGACGCGGCGGGCTGGTGGTGTCGGGCATGGTCGGCTCTCCAGTGGTTCTTCATGACGGGGTGAGGTGCATGGTGCTCGGTCTCCACCTGACCACCGGAGAACGGTGAATCGGTATGGGTTGTATGAAGATTTGTTGAAGAACGACGCCTCAGCGACGGCACAAGCGACTGCGCGAATCTGGCGCGATCTACTATTCCCGTACGTAGCTAGTAGACTGGTTGCGCAACCATGAATCCGGTCGAGCGGACATGGTCATCAAGGACAGCTCGTCAATGGAGGCCTCGTGCAGCACCGCGCCGGATATGTGTGGATCACCGCGATCGCGGCGACCGTCATCGTCACCGCATCAACCGTCACCGCTACGTCCGCACAGGCGGACCCCGTGGGGCCGCCACCGCCCGTCGAACCGGCACCACACTTCTCGCCGGCCGAAATACCTTGGCCCGCACCGTTCGGTGTGGCAGCTGATGTCGGTGTCCCGGCCGGGCAGAACCCGCTACCGTTCACCGGTGAGGCGCCGTTCTCGCCACCTGCGTTCAACCCGGCCAATGGCTCAATGGTCGGTGTCGCCAAGCCGATCTACATCACGTTTCAGCGGCCGATCGCCGACCGTCAGATGGCGGAGGACGCCATTCACGTCTCATCCAACCCGCCGGTGCCCGGCAAGTTCTACTGGATGAGCGACACCCAGGTGCGTTGGCGTCCCATCGATTTCTGGCCGGCCGGCACCCTGGTGAGCATCGATGCCGCCAGCACGAAATCGAGTTTCCGCGTGGGTGATTCACTGGTGGCCACCATCGACGACGACACCCATCAGATGCAGGTTCACCGTAACGGCAAGCTGGAGAAGACCTTCCCGGTCTCCCTGGGTAAGCCTGGCTACGAAACCCCCAACGGCACCTACTACGTGTTGGAGAAGTTCTCCGACATCGTCATGGACTCCTCAACGTATGGAGTTCCGGTGAACTCGGCCGAGGGCTACAAGCTCAAGGTCAAAAATGCCGTCCGCCTCAGCAACACCGGAATTTTCGCGCACAGCGCTCCCTGGTCGGTTGCCGATCAGGGCAAACGCAATGTCAGCCACGGCTGCCCCAATCTCAGCCCGGCGAACGCACAGTGGTTCTTCGACCACTTCGGCAGCGGCGACCCTGTCGTCGTCAAGAACTCCGTCGGCCTCTACAACCAGCCGGACGGGGCGCAGGACTGGCAGATCTGATCAACGCGTCGGCGCCGAGCCTTTGCGCATTGTCGCGTTTAATTTGTAGTGCGAATTGTCCACATTGAAATGCGAGCAATTGATTGTCAACGTTGGGCAGGCGGTCAGCGATTACACATGAGATCGACATATGCGGTGGTATAGCGCACGAGGTTGTTCACGTTGCCCGAAGGACCCCGCTGCACCCACGAATGCTTGACGTCGGTGCCCTGCCGGACCGCCGTCACGGTGCATTGGTCCATAGGCGCATTACCCACTTTGTTGAGGATCACGCGGAATCCCTGCGCTTCGAGATCGCTGATGGTCGCCTGGGCGGACGTCTGACCACTGGGCGCAGCATTTGCCGGCACCGATGCGGCAAACCCGAGTGCCGCCGCAACCGAGGCAACGGCGACGGTATTCAAGAGCATATTGTTCGTCATCCAATTCCCTTTCCGGCCAGTCGATAAGCCGACCTCGTATTCCTGAGGCGTCTACATCGAGCCTACGTGCGAATACGAATCCAGGGTGAAATTCATAGGCGACCCATACTTAGCCGCATAGGAGTTTCATGGTCAATTCAGGTCGAATTCAAATATGGGGCTGGTGCCGAACAATCCGGCGCGTCGGTCTCAAAAATTCCCGTCCAGGAATTCCGCGTACGCAGGCAGGTCGAGCTGGCCGTGAACTCCGGCGCCGGGACGATGCCCTGGCTCCGCGCGAACAGGACAGTGTGGCCGAGTGCAGGCGCCATCCCGTGGTAGCGCAGCCCACCGGCGTAAATCGGGTCAGGCACGAAATCCATTCCGAGCGTGTGCATCTTGAGCAGCGGGGTACCCTGCGATCACCGCAACGTCCGGGCGGCTGCGGCTCGGTGTCGCCTGACGGCGTCACGGTTGGCGCAGCCGTGGCTGCAGTACTTCTGGCTACCGGGTCGGGTGAAGTCCACGAAAGCCATCGTGCAGTCAACCAGGGCGCACCGGCGGATACGTTGCATCCCGCGTTCGGTGAGAAAGTGGGCAGCCGCAGCGCTTGTGGCGCCGGCCAGGGTGGCCGCGAAGCCCGCGTCGGCGTCGCGGTAGTGCAGATGCCAACCACTGCCGTCATGGTTGGTGATCGACGGACTGGTGGCAAATCGATCCAGCAACCGATTGAGGATGCACGCCCGGTTCTCATCGGTGTCGGCGTCGACGACATCCGTCCATTGCTCGAGATAATCGCCCACCTCTCGGAGGTCGGCGCGCGTGACGCGACAGTGGATCGGCATGCCCAGACCCGTCCAGCGCCGTTCCAGATCGCCCGGCGTCGTCGCAGGTTGATTGACCAGGTTGGTCGCGTTCCGCAGCAACGGCTCGATGTAATGGTTTACACGCATAAGACCATTACAGCAGTGTCGACCCATGCCGTCGACCTCTCCCAATTCCATTCCCGTTCACGATGCCGCAGGCGATCAAGTCACGGATTGGCGCCCCTTGGTGACCTGCTGTCTCGCAACCTTTCTGCTGCTGGCGTTCACCACAGTCGTGACGGTCAGCGCCGAGCCCATCGCAGATGGGCTCGGCGCTGGATTCGCGGTAGCCCAATGGATCATCGACGTCTACACCCTCGCTCTGGCGGCGCTGGTGGTGGCGATGGGCACACTCGGAGATCGGCTGGGACATCGGCGCGTGTTCCTGACCGGGCTGATCATCTTCGGCGTGGCATCGACGGGATGCGCGGCGGCCACCAGCGGCGGGGCTCTGGTCGCGGTCCGTGCCATCCAGGGTGTCGGCGGTGCCGCGATCTTCGGCACCGCCGTCCCGTTGTTGACCCACCACTACCATGCCCGGACACGTGGGATCGCATTCGCGGTGTGGGGTGCAGTGGCCGGGATCGGCAGCACCTCGGGCACGATTGCCGGCGGAGCCGCAGCCCAATTCATCACGTGGCGCTGGTTGTTTCTGGCGGCGGTGCCGATATGTGTGGTCGCCGTGACCGTCGGCCTGCGGTCACTGTCGCGTGACCATCACGCGCCCGTACGACTCGATGTCACCGGAGTAGCGCTCATCACCACGATGATGACGGGGACCACCTACGCCGTGATCAAGGCCGGCGAGTCGGGGTGGGCTTCGCCCGGAACCATGGGTGGGGCTGTGGCGAGCCTCGCCGCGGGCTGGGTTTTCGTACTCGTCCAACGCCGCGCCACGAGCCCGTTGTTGCCCCCGGAACTTTTCGCGACCCGCGGCTTCATCGCTGTCCTCATCGCCGGATTCGCCTACTACTTCGCCGCTTTCGCCACATTGCCGGTCCTGTCGCGGTGGTTACAGTCCAGCTCCGGCATGCGGCCCCTGCAGGCTGCTCTGGTGTTGACGGTGCAGCTTGCGGCGTTCGTGCTGGTTTCGCTCGCATTCAGCGCACGGTTGCACCAGGCACCGCGCAGCTGGGTGCTCGGGGGCGGGACCGGACTCACCGGCCTGGCTTGCCTGTCCGGTGCCGCACTTCTGCTGCGCCCGGAATGGATGTCCCTGGTCGCGATGCTCATCGTCACCGGCATCGGGGCGGCGATCGTATCCCCCGTGCTGCCCGCAGTCGCGGCGACATCGGTCCCGCCGCCACGGGCGGGAGTCGCCGCCGCGGCTGCCAATGCCGCTCGTCAACTCGGTCTGACCATCGGTATCGCATTGTGCGGCACCATCAGCCAGGCAGCAGACGCGGGCAGTGGTCCCGCCACAGGCGCGGTCGTCGCCGTCCTCCTCACGTCGGGCACGGTTGGGATCTGCGGCGGAGCGATCAGCGCCCGGTTGCTCCGCGCCCCATGACCTTCCAATGGGATCAGGTTTAGGGCTCGCCCTGACCGGATAGCCAACGTATCCATGAGATTCATCCGGACGTGGATTGGAGGTCTACAGCCATGAATATCACCCGGATTATCGCCGGCGCAGCGGTCGCAGGTGGGATGGCGGCTGCAGCCGCCGGACTGAGCGCGGCCACCGCGAGCGCGGCCCCGGGGCCTGCGCCGATTCCGAATCAGCCGATGATCGCAATGACCATCCCCGGGGGGCCTAATCCCGGTCAGCCGCCTGCGTCAGCACCACCGGCACCGGCTCCTCCGACATGGGGTGCGGGCAATCCCCAGGTGTGGGATGAAGGCTGGCAGCACTGGGGCGTATGGATGAACGGAGTGTTCGTTCCGACGTACTAACCGGATCGGTGTCCTCCGTCACCGCGGAATCTCCGCGGTGACGGAGCCGCTTCCAGACCGTGTTCCGCGGGGCGGGACTGCTGCCGGTCCGGCACTTCGACACCCGTAGGTTGGTCGGCACGACCGAGCCGGAATTGAAGCAGATCGACACATCCGCCGGAGTGCTGCGGTATTACGACACTGGCGACGGACCAGCACTGCTGTTCCTGCACGGCTCGGGCCCTGGAGTCACCGGTTGGCGTAACTTCCGAGGGATACTGCCGACCTTCGCCCAGCAATTCCGTTGTCTCATACTGGAATTCCCCGGATTTGGGATCACTGATGACATCGGCGGCCACCCTATGATCTCTGCGCAGGGCGTGGTGGGGCCTTTCGTGGATGCCCTCGCCCTCGACCGCGTCCACATCGTCGGCAACTCCATGGGTGGTGGCGTCGGAATCAACTTCGCCATCCGGCAGCCCGACCGCATCGGCAAGCTCGTCACCATCGGTGGGATCGGAACCAACCTCTTCAGCCCGGGGCCCAGCGAGGGCATCCGGTTACTGCAGGAATTCACCGAAGACCCGACCCGCCAACGCCTTGTCGATTGGCTGAACTCAATGGTCTACGACCCGGCGCTGGTGACCGACGAGTTGATCGAACAGCGCTGGGAGCTGGCTACCGATCCCGGGACACTTGCCGCCGCCAAGCGGATGTATGGCAAGGCGGCGTTTGCGGGCATGATGGCCGCCCTACGGTCGTCTGATGCCCCGCTGCCCTGGGCGCAGATGCACAAGGTGGCGGCCCCGACGCTGCTGACCTGGGGCCGTGATGACCGCGTCAGCCCCCTTGACATGGCCCTGATCCCCATGCGGACCATCCCGAACGCCGAACTGCATGTGTTCCCCAACTGTGGGCACTGGGCGATGATCGAGGCGAAGGACGCCTTCGAGCAGACCGTGCTGGGATTCTTGACCCGCAGCTAGGCGGCGTTTGGACTGCGGGCCAGAGCGCATGCACTCATGGAAATTCATCGTTGAATCTGTGATACACCGCTGTATATTACTTATGTGCGCCACGTCGTATGAGCTCGCTGGCCTGCCCCTACCGCTCCCCCAACGGAGAAGGACCGCAATGGATCTGGTCGATCGAATCGCCAAACACCGCCGTATGGCCGAGAGCTACCGGGACAAATACGTACTGCGCAAGGTCCACGAAGGCGAGACTTACGACGAGTGGGAGTTCACCGACGACGCGGTGTACACGTCGCCCTACTTCGTGGCCGGGCAGGAACTCGTCCTCAAAGACGTCGCAACCTCGTTCGACGTCGCGGCCACCGTCGAGGCCAAGGCTTATTCCGTGGCCTTCCCGGACTGGAAACCCGTTGACCACAAGTTCTGGCCGGCAGAGAACGGCCTTGTCATGCGCTACCGCTGGGAAGGCACGACTGCCGACGGCGAAACGATGGGCTTCTACTCGATCAGCTTCATCGACACCAACGAGAACGGCCAGATCACCCACTGGTCCACCTACGTCAACGACGAGGAGTACGGGCCTTTCCTGGAGAAGGCAATCGGCGCTCGCGGGCCATTCCACGGCGACGAGTACATGGAGGTTTTGGCCCGCCACTTCGAAAAACACAACCTGACCTGGTGAGCGTGGGCCGCCGACCCTAACCTGAGAATCGGCTGTCAGCCATCAATCATCTTGACACCCTATGGATTTCAATCTGTTGCCGATTGCACAGCTCTTCCCCACAATCACCACAGGGCAAACACATCGCCTCGAAATAGCTTTGCTCTCCGTGCGGCACCGTCGTCGCACGGTTCAGAACGGAGTAGAGCAATGGGTTTCAAGAGATCCGTGGGCGTATCGGCGATGGCGGCAGGAATCGGAATGGCCGGGCTACTGGGCCTTGGCATCGGTACCGCCGGCGCCGAACCGGGCCCTGGTTGCGACCGTCCGGGAGCGCCGCAGTGCGACCGTCATGACGACCGTGGCTCCCGGCCCGACGACTGGCACGGCCGTGGCATCGACCAGGGCCGTCGCGATCATCAACCCTTCGAATGGAATGGCCAGCGGGTGACCCCGATGCCCTCCGGCGACGGCCGCGGCTGGGGCTTCTGGTTCCTGGATCGATGGGTGCCGATGTAGACAACCGATTCTGGTGGGGCACTCATCCCCTAGTGCCCCACCAGATTCCGGAACGGCGACGGTCAACGCGAGGTAGAGCACACCGCTTTCGCTGCGCCGTCCATTGCGGTGGCCGCGGTCCAGTTCGCATGGTCTGCCGGCACGAACTTCGGCAGCTTGGTGGCGTAGTTGTCCACATACCGTGACTGTGCCCGCAGGAGACCGGCCAGCAACGGATCGGTGGCTTTGTCGGCCAAGGCGCGCAACTCGGCGGCCTCCTGGCGCATGACCGGAACGACAGCCAGTGTCACTGACCGTTGCTTGGGCGACCAGCGCGAGGCCGGAACCCGGTGATCGGTCTTGACCCAAGCCTGCTGCTTGCCGTCGTACCCGACGCTGGCCCGCTGCCACTGAGAGCAGACGGGATCCGGCTTGGTAGCCGCAAACGCCTGCGCGGGCCGGCGTCCCGGCTCATCGGTCACGGTCGACGCAACCACTTCGGCGGGAACGGGTTTCACACTGGTCCGAGTCGCTTCGGCAGTGCTCTGCTCATCGTCGTGTCCGGAGACGGTGACCGCCACGACGCCGCCGACGAGCAATGCGGCAGCGGTGGTCGCACCGATCGTTTTCCACACCCGTGCACCGGTCAACCTGGCGCTCAGGGGCCGACGACCGGCACCACCGGCGCCGAGCGCCACGTTGAAGGCCGCGTCCGGGCGGGCCCGTAGCTCCGCGACAGCCACTTCGACCGCAGCGGTCGGCGTTGCCAGATCCGTGAGTACCTTGACAAACCGCGCCACCGACACCAGATCGCGTCCGTAGAGATTCGCTTGCGGTTGTCCCGCCGGAAGGAACCGCTCGACCAGGTCCTCGCGCAGCTGCGACGCCCGGGCGATTTCAGCCGCGGTCAGCCAGTGCCCCGGAACGTCTTCTGCCCCAAACCCGGTCATCAGTTCGTCCTTCCCACCCGCACCTGATGATTGGTACCGCATGCTGTGCATGCGCGGCAACCGCCAAAGCGCTGCTACGTCACGACGTTGCTGTCACAAGTTGGCCACCGAAAGATCACGGCCCTCCAAAACAAGGGCAACCCGGGATCGACTGGCAAACAACCACTCTGGATCACGGCCGTGTGTTCACGACGGGAAGTACACCGTTTGGTTGGAGAACAAGGTGTGCGGGCGGCTGATGTAATTGGCCGCGGCGGCAACTGCGGCGCGGGTACTCACATCGTGGTCGCCGTACTCCTCGACGCACAGTGACTCGAGGGTGTCACCGGCGATGTGTCGACGACGATTGAGCCCGGGAACGACCAGAACCTGCCCTGGGGCCGGATCGGCAGACGCGTCGAGGTTGTTGGCGTTGGCGACGACTACCGTGAGGTGGTCATCCCCGTACCACCGGCCCGCCAACCCCGCGAAGGTCTCACCGTCGACAACCGTGTGGTGCCCGACGTTGGCGAGATCCGGGAGCAGCAACCAGGTACCACGATGAATTTCCCGTTGTGCCACACCGTTGACCACTTCCCAGATCAACTGGATCGCCGGGCTCTGTGTCCCATAGAAGGACTGCGTGAGCTGCTGGCGGGCGGCAGTGCCGTCATCGGAGGTGAACAGATACCGGTAGGTGACATACGGGATCAATATCTCCTGCCCGATGTTGATCAGGCCCGGATTGCTGAGGTGATTCTGTTCGGCGATGACGGGATACAGACCGCCGTCGCCATATTCGCGCTGGGCGATCCCGAACAGGGTGTCCCCGAGCGCCACGGTGTAGTTCTTCATCTGGCCGTACCTTTCTCATCGGTTGAGTCTCAGTGGTTGAGGCGTCGATCGGCTCAGTGTGGGATCCATCAACGGAGACAGTCGCGCGTAGCCGGCTACCTCAAATGACGGCATCGGATCTGAGGGCGCACATTTGAGGTAGCGCGCTACGCGTGTCCATACCCACCGGTCTGGTCATGCTGGAATTCTCGACCTGTCAGTTCAGATGCCGGACGGTGATGACGATGACGTATGGGATACCGACATGACCGCGCTGACCACACCGCAGTCAGCGGCAGGTGACCGCCCGACGCTCACTCTCGCCGGGTCAGGCTCGACGTCAGCAGGCGACAAACCATCCGGTTCCCCACTCCGAGACAAGCTGCGCCACCAGCCGTTGTCGGTGTGGCGCGAGGTCGCCCGGGGCCGGCTCGCCGATCTGCATGTCGATCTCGACGCACTCCCGATCGACTGCCGGGACAACCCGCGATACCTCGACGCACGGCGCCGGCTCGAGGAGGCCATCCAGATCGTCAATGCGCCGCGTAGCCTTCGTGGCCTGCTCAACGGAGCCGCTGTGGAAGCCACCTGGCTTCGAATTCACGCCGTGGATGTCACCGTCATCCGGCTGGCGACACCAGGAGTGGTCCGGGCTCGGCTACCCGAAATCGTCTCCACCGGAAAGGAATTGCTCGGCGAAAGCCATGAGGCGGTCGTGGCGATCGGGGCAATTCTGGGGCACTCGAAGTGGTCCGACCGCGACCGCGAAGCCCTGGCGCGCAGTACCAAGGCGGTACATGCCGCCTCTGACAGCGAGAGCATGCGGCTACGCAGCTTCCGCAATGTCCTGCTGGGTGCCACCGGCGTGTTGGCGCTGTTGGCCATATGTTTCGGGATTGTCGGTGCCATTCGCCCCGACACGTTCGGTCTCGTCACAACCGGCACATCGACACCCCGAGGTGATATCGCGATCGCCGAGCTCCTCGGCCTGGTGAGCGCCAGCCTTGTCGGTGCGGTGGCCATCCGGCGGATGAAGGGAACATCCACGGCCTACGCGGTGCCGATGGCCTCGCTGATGCTGAAACTCCCCACCGGCGCATTGACCGCTGTCGCCGGACTGCTGATGGTCAAGGCAGGGATCGCCGGAGACGGGGTCAGCGTCACCACCAACGCCCACGTAGTCGGCTACTCGCTGTTGTTCGGGGCGTCGCAGCAGGGCATCACCGGGATGGTGGACCGTCAGGCACAAAGCCTGCTCAACAACATCTCGTCGAAGGACAACGCCTGATCGACAGGCCGGCTTGGCATGATGCTGGATATGGATCAATACCGCCGCGGGGATTTCGTATTCGACGTCACCGACAGCGGACCTCCCGACGGACCGGTGGTTGTTCTGCTGCACGGCTTCCCACAGCAGAACAGCAGCTGGGAGCAAATCATCCCGCTGCTCACCGGCAAGGGCTACCGGTGTTTGGCACCCAATCAGCGCGGCTACTCGCCCGGCGCCCGGCCTACTCGCCGCCGCGACTACCGCGCGACGGAATTGGTGAAGGACACCCTCGCACTGCTCGACGCCAGCGGTGCCGACCGGGTGCACCTGGTCGGCCACGATTGGGGTGCCGCAGTCGCCTGGAGTCTGGCCGGCTACGCACCGGAAAGGCTGGCCTCGCTGTCGGCGTTGTCGGTGCCCCACCCGATCGCCTTCTTGCGGTCGATGATCACCAGCCGACAGGGCCTGGCGTCCTGGTACATGTACGTCAATCAATTGCCCCGGGTCCCCGAGCGGCTCATGCTCGGTCGCGACGGCAAGGGAAAGGCCATGGCCGAATCCCTGATCCGCAGTGGGCTGCTGCCGGAGGCAGCGGCACGTGACACCCGGGCCATGGCGGAACCCGGTGCACTGACCGCGGCACTGAACTGGTACCGAGCCATGCCTCTGAGCCAGTCCGGCCTGGACGCAGTGGACCAGATCACGGTCCCGACGCTGTATGTCTGGAGTGACCGCGACATCGCGATCACCGCCAAGCCGGCACGTGACACCGTGAAGTACGTGAGCGGTCCCTACCGTTTCGAAACGCTCGCCGGAGCTTCGCACTGGCTTCCGGAGGAAAAACCTGCGGAGATCGCAGAAATGCTGTTGCAGTGGTTCGCGACCCATCCCGTTTGAGCGGAAGATGACAAGTGTGCTGACCCTGGGAGTGCTCCTCGGCGACGGTATCGGACCGGAGATCGTGGATTCGGCGACCAGGATCGCCGAACGGGCCTTGTCAACTGCGTCGGTCGATGTGCACTGGCGCGAACTGCCCTTCGGCCTCGAGGCGATCGGTGAGTTCGGAACTCCGCTGCCAGAACCGACACTGGCCGAACTCGACGGGCTGCCCGGATGGATCCTCGGACCGCACGACAACGCCGGCTACCCTGCGCAGTTCCGCGGCACACTGTCGCCCGGTGGGGCAATCCGCAAGCGCTACAACTTGTTCGCCAATATCCGGCCCGCCCGGACCCTGAGTGCCGCCATCGACGCCTTATGCCCCGATCTGGACGTTGTCATCGTCCGGGAGAACACCGAAGGCTTCTACGCCGACCGCAACATGTACGACGGCGCAGGAGAATTCATGCCCACGCCCGACGTCGCGCTGGCCGTCGCCGTTTTCACCAGGACCGCGTGTGAGCGGATCGCCCACCAGGCCTTCCAGTTGGCCGTCGCCCGGCGCAAGTCGGTCACCATCGCCCACAAGACGAATGTCCTGGCCAAAACCACCGGACTGTTCCGCGACGTGTGTCTGGCGGTCTCGAAGAGCTACCCCGATGTCGAAGTGCGTGGCGAACACATCGACGCACTCGCGGCTCGGCTGGTGAGTCATCCCCGCGATTTCGATGTGATCGTGGCGGAGAACATGTTCGGCGACATCTTGTCCGATCTGGCAGGCCAGTTGAGCGGCTCCCTCGGGATGGCGCCGTCGATCAATGCCTCGCACACCCACGCGATGGCCCAGGCCGCACACGGGTCGGCGCCCGACATCGCCGGACGCGACGTCGCCAACCCGGTGGCGATGATCCTGTCCACCGCGATGTTGCTGCGCTGGTTGGGCAGCCACGACGGTGGCACCCCAGAGCTCGGCGTCGTCGCCGACCGGATCGAGGATGCCGTCCGTCGCGTCCTCGATGCGGGTGTCGGAACGCCTGACATCGGCGGCAGCGCGTCGACCTCGTCCTTCACCGAGCACGTACTCGCCGCACTGCGATGACCGCTAGGGGCGACGAGACGCCTGCGTCAGCAGTCGGTAGCCGCCGTAAAAACCCAGCGCTGCAACGAAATTGACAAAGTAGGCGATGTCGGCGCCGTGCCACGCAGTCGCCACTGCACCCTGGATCAGGGTGGTGTTCATGAACGGCACCGCTACCGCGTACGCCACCGCGAACGCGATCAGGGCCACCACCGCGTCGCGACGAACCGTGGATTCGGCACCCGGATCGATGCTCGCGCGGCCCCGGATTCGGTACATCCAATCCACCACTACCACCGCGACAAACGCCGGAATCCAGTAGCTGACCAACAGCAGGACGTCGGTGAACCGGGTCGCGGTGTCGGCGGCGTGCAGCCACAGGATCAAGCCGAACGCCAGCACCGTCACGATGATCGCCGACACCGGCCGACGCACGCGCACACCGATGGTCTGCAACGCCAATGAACCGCTGTAGTCGTTCATCACGCCCGACCCGATCGCCGCGAGGGCGATCACCAACAAGGCCAGCCCGCCGAGCAGACCCCCGCCCATGACGGCGTGAACGCCGTCGGCGGTGTGCTCACCGATGACGGCTGCGGCGGCGATCCCGATGCCCTGGACGAAGATGTAACCCAACACGATTCCGGCGAACGAGTATCCGAACACCTGCCACCGCGACGAATCCGTGGGGAGATAGCGACTGAAATCGGCGGCATAGCTGGCCCACGAGATCGCCAGGCTCAGGGCGATGGTGACCTCGAAAACGAAGGCCCCGGCCAGATCCGCACCGACAGCCGACGGCGGCACCACGATGTCATGGCCGCTGACCAGTTTGACCGTGAAGACCGCGAACGTGAGGAAGAGGATGACGGTCAACACCGCCTGCAGGCGGTGGATCAACTCGTATCCGAATACCCCCACGACGCCCTGGACTGCCAGCACGATCAACACCGCGCTCCAGAACGGGATGCCCAGCAGCGCCGCGAGCGCCTCTCCACCGAACAAGCCGACAAGGGCGTCCCAGGCGATCGACGAGCCCCACTGCAGGATGCCGGGCACCACGACCAGACCGCCAAATGCCATGCGCGCGTTGGGAAGTTGGCCAGCACCAGTGCGCGGTCCCCACGTCGACAGATAGGCGACCACGGCTGAGCCCAGGACAGTGCCGATGACCATGGCCAGCAGGCCCAGCCAGAACCCCAGCCCGAGCGTGATCGCCAATGTGCCGGTGAAAACTCCGGTCATATTGACCTGCGGCGCGAACCAGACCGTGAACAGCCGAGCCGGGTGGCCGTAGCGCTGGTCGGCGGCGAGGGGCGCGATTCCATGGGTCTCGACCGTCAGATCGCCCGAACCGGTCGGGCGACGCCCGCTGAACGTGGACGCGTTGAGTGCGCTGACTCCGAAAGCCATTCGTCTATTCGACCACGCACCCGGTGTGCGGGCACATGCCGGACCAAGGCCATAATCGACCAAACACAAAGATTAGCTATGGATCGGAGCGGAAGTGGCCAGGACCGACACACACCGGTCCGCCTTCCCGGCTTCTCCGGCGCGGCGCCCCGCCGGTGTCCTGATCGCCGGCCTCAGCCTGATCGCCCTGACCGTCGCCATACTGCAGACCGCGGTGGTCCCGATCCTGGGCATCATCGCCCGGCAGCTGAACACCACTTCGGTGGCGGTCAGCTGGGCCGTCACCGCCAACCTGCTCGCCGCGGCCGCCTCGACCCCGCTGATCGGGCGACTCGCCGACCTCTACAGCAAGAAGCGTGTCCTGCTGGGCGTCCTGGTGGTCGTGCTGACAGGTTCCGTGCTGGCCGCGGTCACCGCATCAGTACCTCTGCTGGTGGCGGCCCGCATCCTGCAAGGCGCCTCCTACGCGCTCTACCCCATCAGCATCGCGATCCTGCGTGAGGAACTCGCCGAGGATCGCCTGGTAGGGGCGATGTCGGTCTTGTCCGGAACGCTGGGTTTCGGCGGCGGCGCCGGTCTCGTCGTCACTGGTCTGCTGATGTCCGGCGACGCCGGGTATCACCGGGTCTTCTGGCTCACCACTGCGTTCACCGCAGTCGTGATCGTGGTGGCGGTCGTGGTCGTGCCCAACCGCCGGCCTGATGCCGGTGGTGCCATCGACTGGCTGGGCGCTGCCGGCCTGGCGATCGGCTTGTCGTCGGTGCTGCTGGCGATCACCCAGGGCAATTCGTGGGGATGGCGTCATCCGGGCACCGTCGGGTTTCTGCTCGGCGGCGTCGCCCTACTGACTGGCTGGTGGTGGTGGGAGCGACGAGCCGCCGATCCCCTGGTCTCGACCACGATGCTGGCCCGACGACCCATTTTGCTGACCAATCTCGCCACGATCCTGGTCGGAATGGGCCTGTACTTCGCCTTTCTCGGCCTCACCCAATTCGTGCAGATGTCGCGCCAGGCCGCCGGCTACGGATTCGGGGCCACCGTGCTGCAGGCAAGCGTCTACTTCCTACTTCCCGGGGCCCTCACGGGTTTCCTGGTGGCGCTGGTCAGCGGGCGCTACATCGACCGGTACGGCGCCCGCCGGGTGCTGATGGTGGCCGCTGTCGCGGGAATCGCAGGATTCGTCATGCTCGCAGTCGCCCATGACCGCCCGTGGCAGGTCATCCTGGCCGGCATGTTGGCCAACGCGTACATCAGCCTCGGGTACGGCGCGTTGCCCGCCCTGGTGGTCAGTGAGGTGGACACCAGCGAGACGGGCATCGCCACGAGCATGAACGCCATCGCCCGCACCATCGGCAGCTCGGTGGCGGCGGCGGTCGTGGCCGTGTTGCTCGGTCATCGGATGGTGCCCTCGGAAGTCAGCTTCGTGACCATCTTCGTTGCCGGCGCGGTCACCGCCGCGTTGGCGATGGCGCTCATCGCAATCTCCCGGGCACCGGACCGCCACCGCGACTCCGTGCACACCATGTCGGAGGCCCGCGCGATGAACCACGAGTGGGGCTGACCCCGCTCAGTCGGCGGTTTCTTGTGGTGTCTGGCCGCTGAGCTGCGAAACTCGATACCAGCCAGTGGTTGCTCCCGCGGAACATGGGCCGAACACGGCCGCCGTGGCCGTTGGCCCGCGAGGCTATGGAATCGCGCTGTCAAGGCGGCCCAAACGAAGGATTCCATTGAAAAATTGTTAATTCTCTGCGGAATCGCTTGCGAAGGTCGGCGCAATCGGCGATTGTTTACCGACAGCTTCCGCGGCTGTACTGGAGGAGGAGTCCGCTGACCGGCCCAGATATCACCGCCGTCGACAAGTCGACGGGACACGACGGCGCGCCACGCATCGGCGCCCCCGTCATCGAGATCGACCACGTCACGAAACGGTTCGGTGACTACGTTGCCGTGGCCGAGGCCGATTTCTCCATCGCGTCGGGTGAGTTCTTCTCGATGCTCGGCCCCTCGGGGTGCGGGAAGACCACCACACTGCGCATGATCGCCGGATTCGAGAGCCCGACCGAGGGTGCCATCCGGCTGGAGGGTGTCGACGTTTCCCGCGTGCCACCGCACAAGCGCAACGTCAACACGGTCTTTCAGCACTATGCATTGTTCCCGCACATGACGGTGTGGGACAACGTCGCCTACGGGCCGCGCAGCATGAAGAAAGGCAAGCCCGAGATCAAACGCAGTGTCGACGAGCTGCTGGAGATCGTTCGGCTCACCGACTTCGCCAAGCGCAAACCCGGCCAGCTCTCGGGCGGGCAACAGCAGCGGGTGGCGCTGGCTCGCGCCCTGGTCAACTACCCGAGCGCGCTTCTACTCGATGAGCCGCTCGGCGCCCTGGATCTCAAGCTGCGGCACGCGATGCAGTTCGAACTCAAGCGGATCCAGCGCGAGGTCGGCATCACGTTCATCTACGTCACGCACGATCAGGAAGAGGCGCTCACGATGAGCGACCGGATCGCGGTGATGAACAACGGAAACGTCGAGCAGATCGGTAGCCCCACCGAGATATACGACCGCCCGGCGACGGTGTTCGTCGCCAGCTTCATCGGGCAGGCCAACCTATGGGCGGGCCGACAGACCGGACGCGCCAACCGCGACTTCGTCGAGGTGGACGTGCTCGGCACCACGCTCAAGGCCAAGCCCGGCGACACCACCATCGAACCCGGCGGGCACGCCACACTGATGGTCCGCCCGGAACGGGTCCGTGTCTCGATGGATGCTCCCACCGGGGATGTGGCCACCCTTGCCGCCACCGTCAAAGACCTGACCTTCCAGGGTCCGGTACTTCGGCTTTCCCTCGCCGCACCTGATGATTCGACGATCATCGCCCATGTCGGGGCTGAACAGGACCTGCCGCTGCTGCGTCCTGGAGACGCCGTGCACGTCAGTTGGTCACCGGAGGCCTCGCGAGTACTCCCGGCGGCAGACATACCCACCGCCGAAGACCTCGAAGAGATGCTCGACGACAACGCCTAGACCCTCTCCGTCCAACGCCCGTCATTACGGAAGCGCCCGAATTCCCCGAAAGGTCGCCATGCCCGAGAACCTCGACCCCCGACTGCTCGCCCGACTGACTGCGAACCGCACATCACGTCGCCGTTTCCTGGGAGGCGGCGCGGCTGCCGCAGCCGCACTGGCGCTGGGGCCCTCGGTCCTGGCCGCATGCAGTTCAGGTGAGAAGTCCAGTGCCCCATCCACCTCGGCCGCACCCGACGACGGGTCACCGGCCAGTGGCCTGCTGCGGGTGTCCAACTGGCCGCTGTACATGGCACCCGGGTTCGTCGAGGCATTCCAGAAGTCGTCCGGTTTGCAGGTCGACTACAAGGAAGATTTCAACGACAACGAGCAGTGGTTCGCCAAGGTGAAGGAACCGTTGTCACGCAAGCAGGACATCGGCGCCGATCTCGTGGTGCCCACCGAGTTCATGGCTGCCCGCATCAATAATCTGCACTGGCTCAGTGAGATTCGTGACTCCCGAGTGCCCAACAAGAAGAACCTGCGCCCCGATCTGCTGAACTCGAAGATCGACCCGGGGCGCAAGTTCATCGCACCGTTCATGTCCGGCATGGTGGGCCTGGCATACAACAAGGCCGCCACCGGCCGGCCCATCACCAAGATCGAGGATCTGTGGGATCCCGCCTTCAAGGGCCGCGTCAGTCTACTGTCGGACCTGCAGGACGGCTTGGGCATGGTCATGCTCTCGCAGGGCAATTCACCAGAGGACCCCACCAGCGACGGAGTCAAGAAAGCCGTAGACACGATCCGGGAGAACAAGGACAAGGGCCAGATCCGCAAATTCACCGGCAACGATTACGCCGAGGAGCTGGCCTCGGGCAATGTGGTTATCGCCCAGGCCTATTCGGGTGACACTGTGCAGCTCAAGGCCGACAACCCCGACATCGAGTTCATCGTGCCGGAAGCCGGCGGTACCTGGTTCATCGACACCATGGTGATCCCCTACACCACACAGAACCAGAAGGCTGCCGAGGCGTGGATCGACTACATCTATGACCGGGCGAACTACGCGAAGTTGATCGCCACCACGCAGTTCGTCCCGGTCTTGTCGGACATGACCGACGAGCTGAGGAAGATCGACCCCGCAATCGCCGGCAACCAACTGATCAACCCGCCGGCCGCGACCCTCGCGAATCTCAAGTCCTGGGCGGCCCTCACCGACGAGCAGACGCAAGAGTTCAACAGCCTCTACGCCGCCGTGACCGGAGGCTGACGCCGATGGCAGGTGTGGCCACCAGCAGCCGGCAACGGAGCAAGATCGCCCCTTACCTGATGATCCTGCCGGCCCTGGTGTACCTCGGGATCTTCTTTGTGGTGCCGTTCTTCTCGCTGGCGCGCACCTCGTTGTCGACGTCGGGCGGCTCCGTGTACTTGCCGACGCTGCAGTTCGATTGGAACTTCGGCAATTACGCGCACGCCTTCACCGAGTACCAGGACCAGATACTGCGCACGTTCGGGTACGCGTTCGTCGCGACGGTGCTGTGCGCGATCCTCGCCTTCCCGCTGGCATACGTGATCGCGTTCAAGGCGGGCCGGTTCAAGAACCTGATCCTGGGCTTGGTGATACTGCCGTTCTTCGTCACCTTCCTGATCCGCACGATCGCCTGGAAAACGATCCTGGCCGATGACGGCTGGGTGGTGAGTGCTCTCGGCACCATCGGTCTGCTACCCGACGAAGGCAGACTGTTGTCTACCAGCTGGGCCGTGATCGGCGGCCTCACCTACAACTGGATCATCTTCATGATCCTGCCGCTGTACGTGAGCCTGGAGAAGATCGATCCCCGGCTGATCGAAGCATCCAAGGACCTGTACTCGTCGAACGCCCGCAGTTTCACCAAAGTGATTCTGCCGCTGTCGATGCCAGGAGTGCTGGCGGGCAGCATGCTGGTCTTCATCCCCGCTGCGGGTGATTTCATCAACGCCGACTATCTGGGCAGTACCCAGACCAGCATGATCGGCAACGTGATCCAGAAACAGTTCCTGGTGGTCAAGGACTATCCCGCCGCCGCAGCGCTCAGCATGGTGCTGATGGCCATCATTCTCGTGGGGGTGCTGCTCTACACCCGGGCGCTGGGGACGGAGGACCTGGTATGACCGCCGCCGCAGTCGAGGCCGCCACCAACCCGGCCGAACCGAAAGTCGTCAAAGGCTCCCCGCGATGGGGCGACCTGCTGTTACGGCTCATCGCCGGGCTGGTGTTGTTGTACCTGTTCCTGCCGATCTTCGTGATCGTGTTGTTCTCGTTCAACGATCCGGCCGGCAAGTTCAACTACACCTGGCAGGGATTCACCCTCGACAACTGGGCGCACCCGTTCAAGTATCCGGCGCTCACCGAGGCTCTGAAATTGAGCCTCAACGTGGCCGCCGTGTCGACCGCCATTGCCTTGGTGCTGGGCACCCTGGTGGCAATCGCCCTGGTGCGCCAACGTTTCCGTGGCCAGAAAGCTGTCGACACCTTTCTCGTGCTACCGCTGACCGCCCCCGAGGTGGTCATGGGCGCCTCGCTGTTGACGCTGTTCCTCGATCTGGGTTGGGCCACCGGCTACACCACGATCGTGGTGGCCCACATCGCCTTCCAGGTCAGCTTCATCGCAATGACGGTGCGGGCCCGGGTACGCGGTTTCGACTGGACGCTTGAGGACGCCTCGATGGATCTCGGTGCGAGCCCCACCCGGACATTCTTCAAAGTGACTCTGCCGCTGATCGTTCCGGGCATCGTGGCTGCCGCGATGCTGTCGTTCGCCTTGTCGCTCGACGACTTCATCATCACCTACTTCGTCAGCGGATCCACCGTCACCTATCCGCTGTATGTCAACGCAGCGGTCAAGGCCGCAGTGCCTCCGCAGATCAACGTGCTGGCCACCGCCATCCTGGTGGTGAGCCTGCTGTTGCTCATGGTCGGCACGCTGTACCGGCGCAAGCGGATCGACGCCTGAATTCAGGGTGTGTCCAGTCGCACCGTGACAGCCACTTTGCCCTGACTGTCACGGTGGGCGACGGCATGTCCGGTCCGGTCGCGACCGTCCAGGTTCAGCAAGGTGAGCTGACCGCCCTCGCCGAGGAAGTTGCGCCACCAGGTCTTGCTGTCCGGCGTCATCGCGTGGATGGTCACCTGGTCGCCGTCGCGCTTCACGGAAACCGGCGTCTCGAACGTGCGGCCCGACCTGCGCCCGGTGTATCGGATGACCACCACACCGTGACCGATCCAGCGGCCGAGCACCGGAACACGGGTGAGGCCCACGGCGGCCGCATTGAACCACCGGGCGACGGGGGAATTGAAGATTCCGCGTGACATTGGCGCCAGCGTAACCCGATCAGCCGACTTCGGCGGGGACCGGTGTGGCACGCGCTCCGGTGCGTGCCGCGCCGATCCCGGCGGCCACCACGAAGCAGATGCCGAACACGGCGGCCGGGGACGGAATCTGGCGCAGCAGGACAAGACCGACGAGCATGGCGAACGCCGGCTCGAGGGCCATCAGCGTGCCGAACGCGGCGGTGCTCAGATGGCGCAGTGCAGACATCTCCAGCGCGAACGGGACCACCGGTAGCAGGATCGCCAGGCCCACACCGATCAGCAACAGCTGCGGCGTCAGCTGCGGAATCACCGAGGGCCCGACGACCGCGGTGCCGACCAGGCCGGCGACCGGCATCGACACCCCCAGGCCCTTGATACCGGCCACCTCGTCGCCGACCCGTTGGGTCAGCAGGATGTAGCAGGCCCAGCACAGCGCGGCGCTCAAGGCGTAGAGCACACCGATGAGGTCGACGTCTCCCGTCCAAGGCTCGGTGAGCAACACGACTCCGGCCGCCGCCAGCCCAGGCCACAGAATCCGATTGCGGCCCTTGCCATGCGCCACCGCGACCCCGAGCGGGCCGAGGAACTCCAGTGCACTGGCTGTGCCGAGAGGGATCCGGGACAGCGCAGCCATGAACAGCATGGTCACCCCGGCGGTGACCACGCCGAGCGCGACGCAGGCCCAGAAGGCAGATTTGGTGAACGCCGAAGGGCGTGGCCGCACGATCAGCAACATGAGCACGCCGGCCCAGGCCAGGCGCAGCCACGCGGCCCCCTCGGCACCGATGTCGTCGATCAGGCCGACCGCCACGGCCAGACCGATCTGCACGCACAGCATGGAGGCCATGGCCATCAGGGCGCCGGTGCGCGCCGGATGTCGAACCTGGGTCACTCGCCATTCCCCTTGGGGACAACGATATTCGCCAGCACCATCCGGAGGAACGGACGGTAGACCGCCTGTTCATCGAGGAGGCTGTTGAGGGTGACGCCGTCGTTGGCGGCCAGAACCACCCGGGCGAGATCCTGCGCCGGGATGCCCAGGTGACCACCCAGGCGGGCCGCGCCCTTGGAGATGTAGTCCGCGAGGGCACGGACCGTCTCCTCCCGCTGTGCGGCCACCCGCTCCCGCGCGTCCGGGTTACGTAACAGAAACAGCGTGTATTCGGATCCGAGCGCGGCCCGGTCCGGCCCCTCGGCGGCGACCAGATCCCGCCAACGGTCACCGAGCTCGTCAGCGTCGAGATCGTCGAGTCGGTGAAATGTCGCGATGACATCGGCGAAGCCGTCGAGGAATTGTTGACGTTGCCGTTCGACCACAGCCAGGAACAACTCGGCCTTGCTCCCGAAGTGGGAGTAGATGGCACCGCGGGTATATCCCCCGACCTCGGCGATGTCTTCGAGCGCGGCCCCGTCAAACCCCTTGCGCGCAAATACCTCCTCGGCAGCATCCAGCAGAACGTTGCGCGTGTGCTCCAAGCGGCGTTGCTTCGTCCAGCGTTCGGCCATGACCCCATCCTGTCAAACGTTAGCCAGCGGGCGCGGCGTGCTCCTCCATGATCGTCGCTAGTCGAACCCATATATACATATTTGTATTGAATATACGTCTATGTATAGTAGTGACCACAGTCACAAACAGCGGCCCCGACTGTCGCCAGGCTCGGGGCACACCGACGTCACCAACACCTCACAGCCCGGATATCAAATGAGGAGGCCCGCTCGTGCAGACAGCACGCCCCGGAAACTGGGTGGACAACGCCACCCGCCTGGACGACATCGCGCCGGACGCCTATCGGATGGAGATTCCGACGAGTCGCTATATTGCGCCGGAATTCGTTGCTCAGGAACGTGATTCGATCTGGAAGAAAGTCTGGCAGGTGGTCGGCCGGGTGGACGAGTTACCCAACGCCGGCGACTGGAAGCAGTACCAGATCTTCGATCAGTCCTATCTGATCGTGCGGGGCAAGGATGGCACGATCCGAGGCTTTGTCAATGCCTGCAGGCATCGGGGCAACGTGCTGTGCCGCGAAACCCGTGGAAACGCCAAACGCGGCTTCCTGTGCCAGTACCACCTGTGGTCATATGACCTCGACGGCCGACTCAAGGGCATGCTCCGGGAAGCGTTGGCCGGGCCGATCGACAAGGACACCCACGGGCTCATCGACGTCTCGGTGGGCACGTTCGCCGGGTTCATCTTCCTGAATCCGGATCCCGATGCCGCGCCCTTGGCCGACTTCATCGGCGACGAGGTCGCGACCATGCTGGCGCCGTATCACCTCGACCAGATGGTGACCGTGATGGACGTGACCGAGGCCATCGACTGCAACTGGAAGGTCGTCCTCGATGCCTTTCAGGAGGGCTATCACATCGACGGCATCCACCCGCAGTTGCTGCGAGTGATCAACATCGACCCGGCCACGAGCCGGTACCGGTTCTTCGATCGGCACAGCGTGTCGATGGCACCGTTCGATGTTGTCGGCGCCACGCCGGAGCAACAGGTCGACGGCATCATGGACCTACCAGAGACCTTCCCGTCGACCGTTGCGGTGCTCCCCCGCTTCCAGGAGCTGGTCGCCGAGTACCGCGCCGATGACGGCTCGTTGAACTTCCCCGACGGAGTGACCGCGCGCACGCTGCTACAGAGGGCAACGCGAGATACGTTGACCGGCATGGGACTTGATGTCAGCGGTCTGACCGACGCCCAGATGAGCGACAACCACGGGTGGGTGTGGTTCCCGAATTTCTTCATGACCATCCGGGCCGGGGAAGCCACGATCATCATGGCGCTACCGCATCCCGACGGAGACCCCAACCGGTGCATCTGGCACGTGGCCAGCTACATGTGGTTACCCGACGAGCACAAAGCCGCGTTCACCGCGGAACCGATCGTGGTCGACCAGGCGGGCAGCTACAAGTATTTCGAAGCGCTGCAACAGGATTACGAGCAGATGCCGCGTCAGCAGATCGGATTGCGCAACACCGCTCTCGAACACATGGCCTTGGTCAAGGAAGAAGTCGTCATCGCGCACTTCCATTCGGTCGTAGACAGATATCTGGCGACAGCCGGATTCTGAGCCTAACCGACCGCCATTCCGACCACAGAAGAGGAACTTCCCCGTTGAGAGACGTCAGCGAAGTTGTCGAAGAATACACCGGCCGCCGCCGCACCGTGGTGCAGTACGCCGTCACCACCAAGCAATTGGTAGGCGCCGCAAAACAACCCGGCTTCGGGGCCGACGGTTGGGCCCCGCTGGCCGCCTTGGTCGCCGTTGGCGAGTTCGAACGCGTCGGCAATTTCAAGGAGGTCATGAACTGGGAGCAGTACACCGACTTCATGACGAACTGGGCCGCGACTTCCGAGTGGGACGGCTTGTTCAAACGCGTCAGCGAGGTTGACGGCATCGTGTTCCTCGAACTCGAGGAGCACACCAAGATGGGCGACTTCGAGTCGGTGGTCAACTCGATCTCGGTGTACGAGTTCACCGCCGACGACAAGATCCGCCACATCGACCTCTATCTGCAGATGGCGCTGCCGAACACCGAGATGCTGACCAGCTATGAGGGAGTTGCGATCTCGGAGTGACTGCCACCCCGTGCGGACACCGCCGGTGGAGTTCGCCCGGTGCTCACGGTCCCGACATCTTCCGATGCCACAGTGTCCATGTGCGGAGCGAACCGAGCCGGGTATCCTCGGCCGAGCGATTCCACCAGAGGTGCGTCGTGTCGGTGCGTATCCTGCCCGCGCCACTGAATTCTCTTGTGGCACCGACCTTTCTCGGTTTCGCCTTGATCAACACCTTCACCTTCGGCGTCGATCTGGCCATCCTGACGATGCTGCACGGCGGGTTGCGGGCGCCGCTTCCTGTCGCGGTGACCGTCGGATACGCCGCGGCCTTCGGCCTGGCCTACCACCTCAACCGGACCCTGAACTTCCGTTCGCATGCAGCCGTAGGTCCCCAACTGACCGTCTACGTCGTGGTTGTCGTTATCAACTACCTGGCGTTCATCCTGGGAGTGTCCAGTGGCCTGGCAACTCTGGGGGTCGAGTACCACCTGGCGCGGATCGTCGCCGGCGGCTGCGAGGCCGCCTTCATGTACAGCGCGATGCGATGGGTGGTGTTCCGGTGACCCGGGCTACCGGGGCGCCGTCCGTTCTGGAAACGGATCATTGGAGAAATCGATCTGAGCCGCGGGGTTGCTGATCGCCGTGACGAGGCCGGTGCCGAACGCTCCGGCGCTGTCGTACAGCGTCGAAGCCCCCACGGCGACGCCGTCGGCGGCCCAATGCGAGTCCGCCTGCACACCGATCCACTCGTCACCGGGGAGTCGGGACAGCGCGACGGTGAGGTCACCGTTGATGTAGCCGACGCCGGCGGTTCCCAGGTTGGTGACCAGGCTCGTGCCCTCAGCCGCCATCGCTGCCCGCACAAACGGTGAATTCGGGTGCCCCTGCACCACGGTGATGGTGCGGTTCATGAATCGCTTACGCGACGCGTTCTGATGGTCGGCGATGGCGCGGCCCCACCCTCCCGCGTCACTGCCCATGTACGTCGTCCGGTCCCCGTCGAGCGCGGCGGGCGGTTCGAAGTCGGTAGATGCAGTCCACTCCTCGCCCCGCGGCGGTGCACTGAGCCGGTATTGCACCAACGTCGCACGCGCCACGGTCACGCCGTCCTGAACCAGTTCGCACTCGGAATTACGGACCCGTCGGCCATCGCGGATCAAAGCCACCTTTGTCGTGGTCGGCAGCCCACGCGCGGCTTTGAACAAATCGACCGTCAACCGCGCCGGCAGATACTCGGGAAGCCCGAAGGCCGACTCCAGCGCCCGGGCGGCCAGGCCGACCAGCGCCG
Source organism: Mycobacterium sp. IDUB_9 (assembly GCF_055419505.1). NCBI lineage: Bacteria > Bacillati > Actinomycetota > Actinomycetes > Mycobacteriales > Mycobacteriaceae > Mycobacterium > Mycobacterium sp. IDUB_9. Next base: position 134,569 of record NZ_JBVAXU010000010.1, read on the forward strand.
GCCCGTTGAGGTGGTCCTCACCCCAGTGGCTCTGCGCAAACCGGGTCGGCTGGAACCTGTCCTGCTCGGACTGCACAAAATGGGCGTCGACCTCCGTCATCGGCGAATCGTCGCATATGGGCTAACTAAATCGGTCAGCGGGGATCACGTAACGCGCCGGGCGCTCAGCCAGCGCTGCTGGAGCCGGATGAAATGGGCATCGACGACGGCGCCGTGGCCGGGCACGAACGCCCCGTCCTCCCCGCCCGCGGCCAGCACCACCTCAAGCGTGGCCGGCCAGGCCACCAGATCGGAGTCGGCGTCGATCACCGGGTCGCCCGACTGTTCCACGAGATCTCCGCAGAACACCACCGTGCGGTCGTTCGGCACCGTCACGATCAGGTCATGGGCGGTGTGGCCGGAGCCGGGACGGCGGATGCTCACGGACCGGCCGCCGAGATCGATATCGGCGCTGGACACCTGGTGGGCAGGAATCGACATCGCCGCAATCGCCCGGTCGACGTCGTCGGTGTCGGCACCGTGTCGGATCGCATCCGCGCGCAGGTGGGCCCGACGCCGCACCATGGTGACGGCAACCTCTGGGGCGCAGTGGATTTCGGCGACCTTGAACCAGGAGCAACCGAGGATATGGTCGAAATGGTTGTGGGTCAGGACGATATGGCCGACGGGCTGCCCCGTCAGCGAAGCTACGTCGGCTTCGATTCCCGCGGCCTCGGCCAACGTGGTGCCGGAATCGATCAACAGGGTCTGCGCGTCGCCGCTGACCAGTCCGACCGTCACGTCAAGAAATGGCAGGCGGGTGCGCCATACACCTGCACCCAACCGCTCCCAGTCGAAGTTCATCGTCCACCGTGAATGCCGACAATGCGCCGCACGCCTGCGAAGCTACTCCTGTGCGCCGCATCCTGTTCTGTGTTCTTGTACTCGCCGCCGTCGCCTGCGGTATCACCGTCCCGTCGGCGTGGGCGGCCTGCGCGACCGCGACCGACTGCGGCTTCGCCGAACGGATCGCCGCTGCCGACGCCTATCTGACGACGCGCCCCGGCACGGTCGGATACGTACTGCGCGACCGGACCACCGGTGCCGTCTACCGGAACAGTCACGCCGGCGAACAGGTGTGGACGGCATCGACGATCAAATTGGGCATGGTGGTCGACCTGTTGACCAGACAACGGGCGGGCACTGTCACGCTGACTGATGCGGACCGGTCCCTGATGGCGGCCATGCTGCATTCTTCTGACGACGATGCCGCCGACACCCTGTGGTCCCGGTACAGCGGCGCCGATCATCAGGCGTTCAACGCCGATTTCCCGGCCTACGGGCTGACCGGACTTCAACCGCAGCGCGGATTCAGTCGGATCTACCCCTATTGGGGCTTCCAGAAGGCCACACCCGAAGATCTGGACCGATTGATGACCTACACGCTCACCAGCCTCACCACAGCCGAGACCGCCGGCATCGTGGATGCGCTGCAGCACGTGGACGCGAACCAACAGTGGGGCGTCTGGGGCGCCGGACCGGCGATGAATCCCGGCAACAAGGACGGCTGGTCGCTCGAGCAGGGCGGCTGGGTGGTCAACAGCGTCGGTTTCGCCGGACCGCAGCAGCGCTACACGTTGGCGATCATGAACTCCCTCGGCGATCAGGGCGGCTATGACGAGGGAGTACAGACCACCACCCACCTCAGCGAAGTACTGCTGGCCGGGCGCCGGTGAGCTGACCGCGCAGGTTTGCCGTGCCGGGCTAGGGGGCAACTACTAGCTCATGTTGATCAGACGAATCGCCCGCCCTATGTTGTCTGCGACCTTCATCGCCCGAGGTGTCGAAACCCTGCGCGACCCGAGTGCCTCCACCGAAACGACACGCAGAACGCTCGGCGCGCTGAGTGCCCTACCCGGCCCGGTCGGCGCAGGAGTACCCAACAACGCCGACGCGGTTGCACGGGTCAACGCGGCGGTTCAGGTGGCGGGCGGACTGCTCTTCGCGCTCGGCCGTGCTCCCCGGCTGACCGCGGCGGCGCTGGCCGTCACGATGATTCCGAGAAGCATTGGTTCCCAAGCATTTCTGAAAGATTCCGACCCGCAACACGCCGCGGCGCAGCGGCGTGAGTTCCTCACCGACGTGAGTCTGCTGGGCGGCCTGATCATCGCGGCGGCCGACACCGCGGGCAAACCGTCCCTGGCCTGGCGCGGACGCCGGGCCGCACGGCAGGTCTCGGCCAGCGTCGCCGCCGCTGTTCCCGGTGTGACGACCGGCAGCCTCAACAACAACGCCCTCACCGACAGTGCGTTCGCGGAGAAGGTCGGGCAGGGCCTGGCCGTCGGTGCCGAACGGGGCCGTGAGCTGGCCGATGTAGCGGTCGAGCGGACGAGCGAATTGGCCTCCGAGTTGGCGCAACTCGCGCGGGAACACGGGCCAGAAGTGGCCGACGCGGCCCGTGAACGTGCCACCGAGTTCGCGCACATCGCCCGTGAGCGCGTACCCGAACTTGCCGAGGCGGCCCGCGAACGTTCTGCCGCGGTGGCCGATATCGCGCGAGCTCAACTTGATCAGCGCCGCAATCGGTAGCGTTGGGGGCATGAGCACGGGTGACTATCAACCGGGATACGGTCAGTACGGACAACAGGGTGGCTATCCGCCGCCTTACAGCACGCAAGCACCTGGGGGCCTGGGCCGGCGCTGGCTCGCCAGGGTGATCGACGGGATCTTCGTCATGATCGTGGCGTTCTTCCTGTCGTTCGTCACCGATTCGCTGTCCAGCTATTGGGTAACCGGACTGTTCACCGGACTGCTGATGTTCGTCTACTACGTGGCTTTCGAGGTGGCGATGGGCGCGACGCCCGGCAAGAAGCTGCTCGGGCTCGTGGTGCATGGTCCGGCCAATGCGCCGAAGCCGACGGCCGCGCAGTCGGCGATCCGCAATGCCTTCACGCTCCTGACGATCATCCCGTTCGTCGGCGGCTTCCTGGCCGTTGTCGCGATGATCATCATCGCGGTGACCATCAGCTCCAGCCCCACCAAACAGGGCAAGCACGACGAACTCGCCGGCGGCACCCAGGTGGTCCGGGGCTGAAACCCGTTGTGTGGCGGCTCGGCTTACCCGTTCAGACGACGAGCCCCAGCAACAGCACGAAGAGCAGGCCGGACACCGACAGCACGGTCTCCATCAGTGACCAGGATTTGATGGTCTGACCCACGGTCATCCCGAAATACTCCTTCACGAGCCAGAATCCGGCGTCGTTGACGTGCGAGAAGAACAGCGAACCGGCACCCACCGCGAGCACCACGAGTGATACCTCGCCGGTGCTCATCCCCTCGACCAAGCCGAGCATCAGTGACGAGGCGGTGATGGTGGCCACGGTGGCCGAACCGGTCGCCAACCGGATCAGGACGGCCAGCACCCACGCCAGCAGCACCACCGACAGGTTGGCGCCCTTCGCCCATTCGGCGAGCAGGGTGCCGATACCGGTGTCGACCAGAACCTGTTTGAAGCCACCGCCGGCTGCCACGATCAGGATGATGCCGGCCACCGCCGGGAGCGATGACTCGATGCATTTCACGATCTGGTCACGGGTCATCTGTGCACCGCGCCCGAGGGTGAACATGCCGACCACCACCGCGATCAGCAATGCCATCAAGGGCTGACCGAGGATGTCGAACGTCTGACGCAGCAGATGGGACTTGTCGTCGACGAAGATGTCGACGAGCGCCTTGCCCATCATCAGGGCCACCGGCAGTAGAACGCTGAACATGGTGATGGCGAACGTCGGCCGTGCCTTCGTGGCGGTCGTGGTGGCCCCACCGGAGTCAGCGCCTGCGGAGTCCGCCGCGTCGAACCGGTCCGGGACCTCCAACACCACCCAGCGACCGGCCAACTTGCCGAACAACGGACCTGCCACCACGATCGTCGGGATTGCCACCAGCACACCCAGCGCCAAGGTGACTCCGAGATCGGCGTTGAGCAAGGAGATCGCGGCGACCGGTCCGGGATGCGGTGGCACGAAGCCGTGCATGGCCGACAGGCCCGCCAGCGCGGGGATGCCGACGGTGATCAAGGACAGTTGAGAACGGCGGGCCACCAGGTAGATCACCGGCATCAACAACACCAGGCCGATCTCGAAGAACATCGGTAGTCCGATGATGGCGCCCACCAACGCCATTGCCCACGGCAGCGCCCGTGGCGAGGCATGCCCGACGATCGTGTCCACGATCTCGTCGGCGCCCCCGGAGTCGGCCAAGAGCTTGGCGAACATCGCACCGAGAGCGATCAGGATCCCGACGCTGGCAGCGGTGGATCCGAAGCCGGTGGAAAAGGAAGCGAGTACATCGCTCACGTTCTCGCCCGCAGCGATGCCCACGGTCAGCGCGCCGAAGATGAGGGCCAGGAACGGATGCAGTTTGACGATCGTGATGAGCACGACGATCACGGCGATGCCGGCCAGTGCGGCCAGGACCAACTGCGCGCCGCCGGCCACCGGCTCGACCAGCTCGGTCCCGGCCGCGAGATGAGTGAGCGCCGAGGTCATCGGTTCTCCTGTTCTGTTGTCGCAGTGTCGGATCGGACTGTGCCCCGGTGCACGTACTCGTCGACGATGGCGTCGATGCTCTGATCCACGTCGATGGCGACACCGACCTCATCAGGGCCGAGCGGCTCCAGCGTCGCGAATTGCGAGTCCAGTAGGGCGGCCGGCATGAAATGCCCCGGTCGGCTGGCCTGGCGCCGGCGGATCACCTCGGGTGATCCGCTCAGATACAGAAACACCACATCGTGGCAGTGCTGCCGCAATTGGTCGCGGTACTTGTGTTTGAGCGCCGAGCAGCTCATCACGCCGCCATGGTGGTGCTTGGCGAGCCACTCACCGATCGACTCCAGCCAGGGATAGCGATCATCGTCATCGAGGGCGTGCCCCGCAGACATCTTGGCGATGTTGGCGGCGGGGTGAAAATCGTCCGCGTCGGCGAACGGCACCCGCATCCGCTGTGCCAACGCGGCCCCGACGGTCGACTTGCCCGACCCCGATACGCCCATGACCACGACTGGTGAACCCATACATCCGCCTCACAATGTGTGTCTGCCGTCACACAGTTTGGCGTAAAAAGCATACGATTGCAACACCGTCACAATTAGATCTGTTTATTAACCACTCCATGCGAGATATGACAGGATGTGAACGTGTCCTCGCCCTCAAACGTCGGCGCGCTGCATGCCAGTCTGCTGACCGCGCTCGGCACCGGAATCGTCTCCGGCAAACTGGCGGCTGAGCAGGTACTGACCCTGGACCGGGTCAGTGCCGAGCACGAGGTATCCCGCAGCGTCGCGCGCGAGGTCATCCGGGTACTCGAATCGATGGGCATGGTGGAATCTCGGCGCCGGGTAGGGATCACCGTCCAGCCCGCGCGCAAATGGAATGTGTTCGACCCCATGCTCATTCGCTGGCGACTGCAGGCCGGCGACCGCGCCGCCCTGCTGGCATCGCTGTCGGAACTTCGGCGAGGTTTCGAACCGGCCGCCGCAGCACTCGCCGCCAGGCGGGCGAACCCCGATCAGTGCCGAATCCTGGCGGCCGCGGTTTCGGACATGGTGGTGCACGGACGGTCCGGCAATCTCGACGCATACCTGTTGGCGGACAAGGTTTTCCATCACACACTTCTCGATGCCAGCGGCAACGAGATGTTCCGCGCACTCAATGACGTGGTGGCCGAGATCTTGGCCGGACGCACCGAACACGGTCTGATGCCGGACTCCCCCAACCCGGCCGCCATCGAGTTGCACGACGAGGTGGCCCGGGCGATCCGGCTGCGTAACGAGGACGCCGCCGAACGAGCGATGCGAGCAATCATCGACGAGGCCGCCACCGCGGTGACCGACGGTGACGCTCCCGGTGCTTAACTAGCGGTATGGGTCGTTCTCCCGCTTTGGCGCGTCGTTTCTTCGACCGGTTGGAGCCGGTACACGGGGTCACCTACTTCGCGCCGGAATCGCTCGCGGCATTCGCGGAATTCGGCTACCCCGGCTTCTGGATGGGGTACTTCGGTGCCCGCTCGGCGCCGCTGGGCATCGTGCCACCCGAAGTCGTCGCCGCAGCGTTCTACAACTTCACCATCGAGCGCGTGGCCAGGGCGCTGCCCGCGGCCTGGGACAAGGCGAGTCCGGCAACGCTTTTGCGGGTGCGGTCGGATTCGGCTGTCGCGGCCCTGCGCCGCTCCGGGGTAACCGACTCCGAGTCCACCCGACTCGCGGCCGAGCTGACGGCAAAAGCCGCCCGCACCGCACCCTTGGATGGCCGGCCTCTCTATGCCGCCAACCGAGCGCTGCCGTGGCCGGAGGAACCGATCGCGAAGCTCTGGCATGCGGTCACCCTGCTGCGCGAGCAACGCGGCGACGGCCATATCGCTGTGCTGGTCTCCGAGGGGATCAGCGGTCGGGAATGCAACGTGCTGCACGCCGCGGCCGGTCGGGTGCCGCGCGAGATGATCATGCGCGGCCGCGACTATGACGATGAGCAGTGGTCGGGTTATGTCGAACAATTGCGCTCGCGCGGTTGGCTCGACGGTGAGGGTGAGCTCACGGACGCCGGGCGAGACGTCAAGCAGGCCATCGAGGATCGCACCGATGCCCTGGCTCTGAGAGCACTGGATGCGTTGACCGACGACGAGATCAGCACCCTGTTCCGGGTGCTGACGCCGATCACCCGGCAGGTGGTGGCCGCCGGCGACGTTCCGGCCGCCACGCCGATGGGCCTGAACCGTGACGACCTCGACGACGACAGCGCCCATCTGGGCTGACGGTCAGCGCGGGGCGTACATGATCAGTCCGACGCCGACGAGGGCTACCAGCGCACCGGCGACATCCCAGCGATCGGGCCGGAAACCGTCGGCCACCATGCCCCACAACAACGAACCGGCGACGAACACGCCGCCGTAGGCAGCAAGGACCCGGCCGAAATGAGCGTCGGGCTGGAACGCCGCGACGAAGCCGTAGGCGCCCAGTGCGATCACACCGGCGCCCATCCACGTCCAGCCGCGATGCTCGCGCACGCCCTGCCACACCAGCCAGGCGCCGCCGATCTCCAACACCGCGGCGAGGACGAACAGCGCGACCGACTTGCCTACCATTGCTCAAGCCACTCCGAGGTAGGCGGCACGAATGCTGTCGTCCGCCAACAACTCCCGCGCATCGCCGGTTCGGGTGACATTGCCGGTCTCCAGGATGTAGGCCCGGTCCGAGCGACTCAGCGCCTGTTGGGCGTTCTGCTCGACCAGTAACACCGTGGTGCCCTGCGCGTTGATCTCGGAGATGATCTTGAAGATCTGGGAGATCACCATCGGCGCCAACCCCATCGACGGCTCGTCGAGCAACAGCACCCTGGGCCGGGCCATCAACGCGCGCCCGATGGCCAACATCTGCTGCTCACCGCCGGAGAGGGTGCCGCCCACCTGGGAACGCCGCTCGGCCAACCTGGGGAACGTCTCGAACACCCAGTTCAATCGCTCGTCATGCTCGTGGCGGGACGCGAATTTGCGTCCATAACAACCCATCTCCAGGTTTTCCACCACGGTCATGCCCGGAAAGACCCCGCGTCCCTCGGGCGCCTGGATCAGGCCGTCGATGACGCGCTGGTGGGCTTTCACGCGCGTGATGTCGCGTCCTTCGAACCACACCGAGCCCGAGGTCAGCGGCCGTAGACCCGAGATCGCCCGCATCATCGTGGTCTTGCCGGCCCCGTTGGAGCCCAGCAGGGTGACCAACTCCCCCTCGTGCACCACCAGCGAAACCCCGTGCAACGCCTTGATGCGGCCGTAGTGCACCACCGCGTCGCGCACCTCGAGCAGCACCCGGCGGCCGGCGTCAGCCGAGTTCGTCATCGGGCACCCCCAGATACGCGGCGATGACCTTCGGGTCCTCGCGGATTTCATGTGGTGATCCGTCGGCGATCTTGCGGCCGAATTCCAGCACCACGATGCGGTCGGTCACGCCCATCACCAGGCGCATGTCGTGCTCGATCAACAGCACGGTGTAGCCGTCGTCACGGATCTTGCGGATCAGCTCGATCAGCGACGCCTTCTCGGCCGGGTTGAACCCCGCGGCCGGCTCGTCCAGGCACAGCAGCTTGGGCTCAGTGGCCAGTGCGCGAGCGATCTCGAGACGCCGCTGATCTCCGTAGGGAAGATTCTTGGCCTTCTCCTCCCCGCGATGTGCGATGCCGACGAAGTGCAGGAGGGCCACGGCGCGTTCGACCGCCGATCGCTCCTCGCGACGATGCCGTGGGGACCGCACCAGGGCGCCCGGCACCGAGGTCTTGTGCCGCGCATCGGTTCCCACCATGACGTTCTCCAGTGCGGTCATCTCACCGAAGAGGCGGATGTTCTGGAAGGTACGGGCGATGCCACGACGGGTGATCTGATGACGTTTGATCCGGCCCAGCGGGGCGCCATCGAACATGACCGACCCCGAGCTGGGCCGGTACACGCCGGTGATCGCGTTGAAACAGGTGGTCTTACCCGCACCGTTCGGGCCGATCAGCCCGAGGATCTCCCCGCGGCGGATGCTGAAACTGACCGAGTCCAGGGCTACCAGTCCGCCGAACTTCACGGTGAGATCCCGGGTCTCCAGCAGCACCTCACCCTCGGCCGCCTGGATGTCCCGGTGTACCCCGGCCAGCTCCTCGATACTCTCGCTGACGCCGGGCATGGGCTCGCTCATCCCACCGGCTCCTTGTCCGTGGTGCCGCGCAACAACTGTCGGGCCGATCTGCCATAGGTCAACAGCTGCTGGCGTACCGGGAACAGCCCCTGCGGCCGGAAGATCATCAGGACCACCAGTGCCAAACCGAAGAACAGGTACTTCAGGTCACCGAGGTTGATCCCGAGGAATTCGACCCCCAGCAGGCGGTTCGGCAGATACACGACGATGAAGGCGCCGAAGATCACGCCGAGCTTGTTGCCCTGCCCGCCGAGAACCACAGCGCACAGGAACAACATCGAGTTGATGATGTTGAACGTCGGTGGTGCGACGTACTGGACCTGGCCGGCGTAGAGCGCACCGGAGAGCCCACCGATCGCGGCGCCGATCACAAAAGCCCACAGCTTGAACCGGAAGGTGTTGACGCCCATCACCTCTGCGGCGTCCTCGTCCTCGCGGACCGCCACCCAGGCGCGACCGACCCGGCTGCGCTCCAGGTTGCCGACCAGCAACAGGATGCCGATCATCAGGATCAGGCCGAGCCAGAACCACCAGGTGCCGTAGTTGGCCTCGCCGACCGAATTGCCGCTGGAGAACACGCCGTTGGGCAGCTTCTCGCTCTCCCCCACCCGCGGATAGGCAACCTGATTGAGCCCGCGCGAACCGTTGGTGACGTCGGACAGGTTGTCGGCCAGCAGCCGGATGATCTCCCCGAAACCGAGGGTGACGATGGCCAGATAGTCACCGCGCAGGCGCAGCGTCGGCGTTCCCAGGATCAACCCGGCCAGCGCGGTGACGGCCATGGCCAACGGCACGCACGACAGCCAGGCCCAGTCCTTGCTGAAGAATCCGTTGGGACCCACCTTGTTCCACGGACTGTCAGGACTGGTCAACAAGGCGACGGTGTAGGCGCCGACGGCATAGAACCCGACATAACCGAGGTCGAGCAGGCCGGCCTGGCCGACGACGACGTTGAGGCCGATCGCGATGATGGCGATCATGGCGAACTGCGCCATGGTGCCGCCGAAACTGATGCCAGGAGTGTTGAGGAAGCTCGGGGTGAACAACGGCAGCAGTGCCAGCAATCCGAAACCCGCCACGCCGACAACCCATTTGGCCACCCGCGGCAGAGTGGACCAGGAATCGCGAATGGCGTCGCCGGGGGCCAGCAGTGTCTTTGTCACCGAACCGGCGGATTCTGAACCGTGAGACTCGCTCATACCCGTGCCTTCCCGAGGCTTTCACCGAGTATCCCGGTCGGCCGGAACAACAGCACCAGCACCAGCAGCACGAACGCCACGACGTCACGCCATTGCGTTCCGAATACCGCCTGCCCGTAGTTCTCCATGATGCCCAGCAGCAGACCGCCCAGCAGAGCGCCACGGAGATTCCCGATACCGCCGAGCACCGCCGCCGAGAACGCCTTGATGCCGAGTAGGAATCCGCCCGAGTAGATGATGCCCTGAGGCACCTTCAGCGTGTAGAGCAGCGCCGCAGCTCCGGCCAGCAGGCCACCGATGAGGAAGGTCCGCATGATGATGCGCTCCCGGGAAACACCCATCAGCGTGGCGGTGGTCGGGTCTTGGGCCACCGCACGGATCCCGCGTCCGAACTTCGTGCGGTTGATTGCGATGTCGGTCAGAAGCGCCAGCACGAGCGCGGCGCCCACGACCACCAGCGTCACGTTCGACACCGTCGCGCCGAAAATCGTGAACTGGGATTTCGGCTGGACCAGGACGATGGGTTGTTGCGCGTTGCTCCCGCCGTAGCCCTTCATCAGCTTCGGCAGCACGAAGTGCACGAACTCCTGCAATACGAATGACATACCGATGGCCGTGATGAGAAAGGTCAGGGCACGGGCATTGCGTTTTCGCAGCGGTCGGTACGCGATGAGTTCCAGACCGACCGCCGCCGACCCCGAGACCAGCATCGCGAACAGCAGGGCGATGCCGAGATACAGCACGGTCAACGCGACGCCCTTGTTGTAGGCGTTGCCGCTCGCGGTGAAACCGAGAATCACGTCCAGGCAGAAGTAGGCGCCGAACATGCCCAGCATGAAGATCTCGGAATGGGCGAAGTTGATCAGACGGAGCACACCGAAGACCAGGGTGTAGCCCACCGCCACCAATGCATAGATCGCACCCCAGGAGAGGCCGTCGATCGTCAACTGCCAGAACCCGTCTCGCAGGCCATCCAGGTTGAAACTGATGTTGGCTGCCAGGCAGGCGGACTGCTCGACGCACTGGTGAATCATCCGGCGGCGGCTCCTGACTGAAGTGATGTGTAGCGAAACGCGTCCGAGTCCTGGGACGGTCTCGGACGCGTTTCGTATGGCGACTACTTGACTTCGTACATCCAGATCAAGTTGGTGGTCAGTTCGCCCTTGTCGGTCCACTGGTACTTGCGCGCCACACCTTGGCCCTCGTACTTGCGGACGTAATCCAGTAGCGCCGGCCGGGTGATCGCACCGGAGTCGATGCCCTTGAGCAGGATGGTGCCCAGGTCATAGCCCTCGGTGCTGTAGGTGCCGGGCGCCTGACCGAATTTCTTGGTGTACTCGTCGGCGAATGCCCCGGTGGCCGGACCACACGGGCAGGACAGCAGTGCGCCCTTCGACGATTCGCCGGCCTGGTCGACGAACTGTTGGTCCTTGGTGCCGTCGGCGCTGACGAAGGTCGCTGTCACACCGCCGTCCTTGAGCTGCTGCACGAACGGCGCGGCCTCGGAGTAATAACCGCTGTAGAAGACCGAATCCGGGGCGGCGCCCTTGATCTGGGTGACGGCGGCCGAGAACTCCTTGTCCCCCTTCTTCACCGAGATGTTGCACGACGGATCGGCCACCGGGCCAAGGGTTTCACGCACCGCCTCGGCCAGGCCGAGACCGTAGTCGGTGCTGTCGTCGACAACGCAGACCTTCTTGTTGCCGAGCGTGTTCTTGAGGTAGTTGGCCACCGAGGGCCCCTGGACGCCGTCATTGGCCAGACCGCGGAAGAATGTCCGCCACCCGTTCTCGCTCAACGTGACGTTGGTGGCCGATGCGGTGGCGGCGAGCAGGCCGGCCTGGTTGAACACATCACCGGTGGCCTTGGTCTCGCCGGAGAACGCGGGGCCGATCAGACCGATGATGAACGCCTCGTCGACGATCTGCGGCGCTACGCCGGTGGCCTTCTGCGGATCACCTTCGGTGTCGAAGCTCTTGAGTTGCACCTGGCAGCCGGCGTTGGCGGCGTTGTGCTTGTCGATCGCCAGCTGCACGCCGTTCTTGATGTTGATGCCCAGGGCGGCGTCAGGACCGTTGAGGGCACCCATCATGCCGATCATCACCGGCGGGCAGGTGGCCTTACCGTCGCCGGCCGGGTCGGCGGGCGTGACATCCTCGGCGGGTTTGACCTCAGCACCGTTCTCGTCGATCTGAACCTTCTCGACGATCTTCAAATTGGTCTGCGATGCCTCGCCTTCTGGCGAGGATTGGTTACAGCCGGCAATCGCCAGGGCAACCACACCCGCACTTCCGAGAGCAAACGCTTTCCGTGCCACGCGACCGCGCACGCTTCACCTCCGGGTCAGAGTTCTCAGCGGCACCGGCGCCCTGACCTTGTGAGGGCTGGGCGCCGGAGCTTCGGGTAGAACATAGCCAACCACCGGCCCGAGTGCGGGATGTTGAGTGAATGCTTCTTCCGCGCGTACTGGCTGAACGCGGAATTTGGGCCCGGCAGAAACCCACAATTAACAACCGGCGTGGTCGGTCAGTTCTCGGGAGCGGGTGCTTCCTCGGATTCGTCCAGGGTTTCCAGCACCACCTCGGCCACCCGTTTCATGGTGGTACGGCGGTCCATCGCGGCGCGCTGAATCCACTTGAAGGCCTCGGGCTCGGTCATCTTGTGTTTGCTCTGCAGCAAACCCTTGGCCCGCTCGACCAGCTTGCGGGTCTCCAGCCGGTCCCCCAGCGTCGCCACCTCGTTTTCCAGCGCGGCGATCTCACTGAACCGGCTGACCGCCACCTCGATCGCCGGGACCAGATCGGTGACACTGAAGGGCTTGACCAGATAGGCCATCGCCCCGGCGTCGCGGGCACGTTCGACCAGCTCCCGCTGGCTGAACGCCGTCAGGATGACGATCGGGGCGATGCGCTTGCCGGCGATCTCCGAGGCCGCATCGATGCCGTCGCGCCGGGGCATCTTGACGTCCATGATCACCAGGTCGGGCCGCAGGGCCTCGGCGAGCTCGACGGCCTCTTGACCGTCACCTGCCTCACCGACGACCTCATATCCCTCTTCACGGAGCATCTCGGCGAGGTCGAGGCGGATTAGCGCCTCGTCCTCGGCGATGAGCACGCGGCGGGGGCTGTCAGCGTCGTTCGGTGACCCGGTCATGGGGAACATTGTGTCGTGGAGGCCGCTGTTCGGCGACCTCGGGGCCATCCTCTAAGGTGATAGGCCGCAGTACCGAACGGGACGCCCTCGTATCCCAACTGGCAGAGGAAACGGATTCAAAACCCGTACAGTGTGAGTTCGAATCTCACCGAGGGCACCAGGCCGTCACTGGTAGCAGTGAGGCACACGAAGAGCGCGACGGAAACGTAACCGACCAGCGCCGCGTCGAACAGCCCGCAAAGCGCCCTCCACTGGGTCGCGGCTTGTCCCCAATCGCACCACCTCGCGGATAACCGACGGTAGGTTAGGCCGAGCGCTGCGTGACGCCCGCCGGTAGCCGGTGCTGCGGCGGCCGACAAGGAGGATCGTGAAAGCCGTTGCAAGAGTAGTGGGATTCGGGATAGTCGAACTCATCGTGTTCGGCTTGGTGCTGTTCTCCCTCGCCGGCACCGTCAACTACTGGCAAGCCTGGGCGTTCCTTGTGGTGTTCGCTCTCTCGACGTGGATCCCGAGCATCTACCTGCAGCGCGCCGACCCCGACGCGCATCAACGGCGCAAGCATGCCGGCCCGGCCGCCGAAAGCCGAACGCTGCAAAAGATCCTCATCGCCGGGTGGTACGCCTCACTGGCGGCGATGGTCGTGGTGAGTGCGCTCGACCATCGCTTCAACTGGTCGTCGGTGCCGGCGGCGATCTGTGTGGCCGGTGATGTCCTGGTGGCCGTCGGTCTGGGGGTCACCAGCCTGGTCGTCATCCAGAACAGCTTCGCGGCCTCCACGGTTCAGGTCGAGTCAGGTCAGAAGCTGGTGTCCACCGGCCTCTACGGGCTCGTGCGCCACCCCATGTACACCGGCAACGTGCTGACCATCCTCGGCTTCCCGCTCGCGCTCGGGTCCTACTGGGGGCTGTTGCCCGTCGTACCCGGTCTTCTCATGCTCATCGTCCGTATCCGCGATGAAGAGAAGCTACTGGTCGAACAGTTGGACGGATACCGCGAATACGCCGAGAAAGCGCGCTACCGCCTGGTGCCCTATATGTGGTGACCGCAGCGTCGACCCAACCGGGTCGACGCCGCTGTTTTTCCCCACCAAACATGTTTGCCAACTCCCTCTCCCAACCCCCTCCCCACCGGGCGGCCGACAAAATGAGCACCACCAACCCCACGTCAAGGGCTCCGTTGATCGCGGCGATGGCACGCATCGCGGAAATCGAATCGCCGCCCGACTCGAAGAACGACTCCTCCACTCCGACACGGTCGACGCCCAGCACCTCGGCAAAGATGCTGGCCACGATCTGCTCGATCAAGGTGGCCGGGGGGCAGTAGGCATTGTCGGTCTCGGCGACCTCGGATACCGGCACCGGCGTGGCCCCGGGCTGAGCGGGAACCGCCCTGCCGACGATCCATCCGTGCAACCGTCGCTGGTCGGGGCCTTTGACAAAGTCCAAAGACGACACGCGGCGCCCCGGATGGGCGACCATCTCCACCAACACCTTCTTGAACCGCTCCATCAGTGCGTCGATGGATTCGGCGTCGAACACATCGGTGTCGTACTGGACGCGCAGTTCGAGCTCCCGGCCCGGCCCGGCCTGCACCGAGATCGGGTAGTGGTAATAGTCGCGGCTGCTGAAACCGGTGATGGCCAATCCGTCGCCACCCGGCTGCGTCCCCGCCTCGGTCGGATAGTTCTCGTAGACGAAGACGGTGTCGAACAGCCTGTCCTGGCCGGTGATTCGGTGGATGTCGCTGAGCGCCACGTGCTGGTGCTCAAGCGTGTCGTTGTGGGCACTCTGCAGTTGAGCCAACAGATCGGCCGTAGTCGTGTCCGGTGTGAAGGTGGCCCGCACCGGCACCGTATTGATCAGTAGACCCACCATCGAATCCGCGCCGTCGACCTCGGCGGGTCGGCCCGAGACAACGGTGCCGAATGCGACGTCAGGCTGGCCGGTCAGTGAGCTGAGCAGTAGGGCCCAAGCACCCTGCAACACCACATTGACGGTGGTGTGATGCGAACGCGCCAGCTTGGTGAGCGCCCGCGTGGTCCTCGCCGGCACCCGATACGAGTCGACGCGACGCTCACCGAACCGCAACTTCTGCGGCGGGCCGACCAGAATCGGGGTGTCGAAACCGGCCAGCACCTCACGCCACGCTCTATGGGCGGCATGGTGATCGCGTTCGGCCAGCCACGTCATGAATCTGCGATACGGCGAGGCCGCGGGTAACCGCAGCCCGTGGTATCCGGCGAAGATCTCCTGCATCAGGATCGGCATCGACCAGCCGTCGAGCACGATGTGGTGATTGGTCAGGACGAAACGGTGCCGGTCGCGGGCGACACGGATGAGGGCGACCCGGAACGCGGGCTGGTTCTCGAGGTCGCACACTGCTGCCCGCTCGTCCGCACAGATCTTCTCGATCTCCGCGTCGACGCCAATACCGTTGGCGTCCAGTTCGATATACCGCCAGGGCGCCACTGGGTCAGCGGGTATCGCCTGCACGGGCTGCTCGAACTGTGGGCAGAAACGGGCAGCCAGATGCGGATGCCGGCCGACCACCGTCTGCACGGCATCGCGGAGTTGCTGCACATCGAGCGGGCCGCTCAACGCCAGATCCAGCTGCACCGCATAGACGTCGTCGCCGGAGCTGCTGGCGATACCGGCGTGATACAGGAGTCCCTGCTGCAACGGCGTCAAATGCAGCACGTCAGAAAGGGGAAACTCTCCGTGCAGCGCATCGATCTGCTGTTGGCTCAGCCGGGCCGGGGCGATATCCGACGGGGTCAACCCGCCCCCGCCTCGCCTGACATGGGCGCAGATCCCCGCCAGGGCGTCAAACCACAGGCGGCTGATCCGGGTGACGGCCGTCTGATCGAGTGCCGACGGCGCCCACGTCCAGGTGGCATTCAGATGCGGGCCGGTGTCGGTGTCGATCGTCACGGCGTTGAGCTCCACGGAGTGCGCCAGAGCAATCGGCATCGCCCCGGCGGCGCCGGTCAATGACAGGCCTTCCTGGCTGAAACGCCACACGTCACCGGAGGCAAAAGCTGCCGGAGAGCCCAGCCGGCCCAGATAGTTGAACCCGATGACCGGATCGGATCCAGCCAGGTCCACCTCAGGGTTGAGGTATCGCAGCAGACCGTAGGTCAGCCCGTCGGGCAGCGCTCGAAGCTGCTCTTTGGCGTCTTTGATCACCGCACCGAGCGCGGCATCGCCGGCCACCACCTGCGTCCAACGCAGCCCGCCTCCGCGGCCGCCGAAGCTCAATGACACCGGGTACTTGGTGGTGAACCACCCGACCGTGCGTGACAGGTCGATCTCTCGATCGTCGCCCAAACCTGCCAATTCCTCTTGGCGCCCATGACCTTCCACATCAATGGCGACCGGCACACCGCCGGTCCCCAGGTATTGCGCCCACGCTAGGGCAAAGGCGATCAACAAGATCTCCTGCACGCCGGCGTGGAATGCCGACGGCACCTCGCCGAGGAGCATGCGGGTGGTCTCGGTGTCCAGAAACTCCGTCAGGTATCCGGCCGTGGCAAACGTATCCTCGGCCGGTTGGGGTGCCGGCAATGCAGCTGGGACCGAGGTCACCTGCCGCCACACGTCCGCCTGGCCCACCACGTCGGGGTGACGGGCGTATTCAGCCAGCAGGTCGGCCCATCCTGTGAACGACGTTCCGGCGGGCGGCAACAGCACCGGCTGACCGCCGCGATGCTGAGTCCAGGCGATGTTGAGGTCCTCCAGCACAATTCGCCACGACACACCGTCGACGGCCAGATGGTGAACGACCAATGCCAGTTGGCCCGTCAAGGAACTCCACAACGCGCTGACCATGGCGCCGGTAGCAGGATTCAACCGCGACCGCGCCGCCGCCAGCGTGTCTTCGGTCAATACGTCCACCGTGTGCAGGTACGCGCGGGCGTCCATCCCGTCCGCCGGTGGCACCGTGAGAGACCATCCACCCGCGCTGTCGTCCTCGGCACGCAATCGGAGCATGGCGTGCCGATCGAGCAAGGCCTGCAACAGGATTACGACATCGTCCTCGGACGCGCCTGCGGGTGCCTGCAACACCACCGTCTGATTGAACTCGTCGATCGGGCCGTCGGCGGTTTCCAGGTCCTTCAACCACCGCATGATCGGGGTCGGCACCACCGGACCGAGTCCCTCGTCGATCTCGCTGCCTGCGCCGTTGGCCATCCTGACCACCCGCGCCAGCCGAGCCACGGTCTGCTGGACGAAGATGTCGCGCGGGCGACCGGTCAGGCCGGCACCGTGCGCCCGCCATATCACCTGCATGGCCGAAATGCTGTCGCCACCAAGGTCGAAGAACGAGTCGTCGACTCCGACCTGCTCCAGCCCGAGGACTTGCGCGAAGATGCCGGCCAGGATTTCTTCGAGGCCGGTGGCCGGGGCGCGGTAGTGGTCGACGTCTTGGTATTCAGGTGCCGGCAGGGCACGGGTGTCGAGTTTGCCGTTGACGGTCAAGGGCAACGCCTCGATCGCGACGACTGCTGCGGGCACCATGTAGGGCGGCAACGTCTCCCCCAACATGGCGCGCAGGTCAGCGGGGTCGGCGGCCCCGGTGATATAGCCGACCAGGCGCTTGTCGCCCGGACGGTCCTCGCGGGCGATCACCACGGCCTGCTCGACTCCGTCCAAAGCCGTTAACGCCGACTGGATCTCACCGAGCTCGATGCGATAGCCCCGGATCTTCACCTGCTCGTCGGCGCGGCCCAGATATTGCAGTTCCCCGTCCGCACGCCAACACACCAGATCCCCGGTGCGGTACATCCGTTGTCCCGGCGCTCCGAACTGACACGCCACGAACCGCGATGCGCTCAACCCGGGGCGGCCCACGTACCCGGCGCCCAAACCCGCACCGCCCACATACAACTCCCCCACCACGCCGACCGGTACTGGCTGCAGCGAGCGATCGAGCACGAAGAAAGCCAGATGGTCCAGCGGCACACCGATCGGGCTGACGCTGCCCTCGACATCGGCGGCAGTGATCTCACGGAACGAGGCA
Source organism: Mycobacterium sp. IDUB_9 (assembly GCF_055419505.1). Lineage (NCBI taxonomy): Bacteria > Bacillati > Actinomycetota > Actinomycetes > Mycobacteriales > Mycobacteriaceae > Mycobacterium > Mycobacterium sp. IDUB_9. The sequence goes on from NZ_JBVAXU010000010.1 coordinate 152,644, forward strand.
TGCACGGTCGTCTCGGTGATCCCGTACATGTTGATCAACCGTGGTAGTACCGGATGGTCCTGCAACCACTCGCCCAGCCGGGCGGGCTCCAGTGCCTCCCCGCCGAACACCACCAATTCGAGTTGGAGTTCAGATGCCGAACCGGGGGAAAGCTCATCCGCAGCTTGCAGCGCGTAGAACGCCGATGGGGTCTGGCTCAACACACTCACGCGTTCATCGACCAGCAAAGCATGGAACTCTTCGGCCGATCGCGCCACCGAATCGGCGACCACCACGAGTCGCGCCCCGTGCAACAGCGCGCCGAAGATCTCCCACACCGAGAAATCGAAGGCCAGCGAATGACTTTGTGACCACACCTGATCCGCTGACAGCTCCAGCTCGGTGTCCAGCGCCTCCAGCAACCGGGTGACATTGCGGTGCGGGATCGCCACACCTTTCGGCACGCCCGTGGTGCCCGAGGTGTAGATCAGGTACGCGATGTCATCGGGAGCGGGCACCGGCAGGACACCATCGGGACGATCGCCGGTCGCACGAGACGCGAGCTGGCAGACATCGATCACCGTCAACGCATGCCCGGCCAGCCGGTGGGTCAGATCGGTGGTGGTGACCACGGCCACCGGCGCGGAATCGGTGAGAACGAACTCCAACCGCGAATCGGGCACCACCGGATCGATCGGCACATACGCCGCACCGGACTTGAGAACTGCGAAGATCGCGACGATCGCCTCAACCGACCGGGAGAACAGCAGCGCCACCCGCTGCCCCGGGCCGACGCCCTGCTCGACGAGCAGGTGCGCCAACCGGTTCGCAGCCTCGTCGAGCTCTCCGTACGTCATCCGGCGTCCGTCGAAACTGACTGCTACCGCGCCAGGATCGCACGCCACGTGCGCCTCGAACACTGCCGGAATCGACACCGGTGCTGGCGCCGGACGGGTCAGCGTCGCCCGATTGCCCACCTGATCCAGCCGCGCCTGCTCATCGGCGTCGAGCACATCGATCGCCGATAAATGGCTGCTCGGGTCGGCAGCCATCGCCTCGAGCACCCGACGTAACCGATCGACCAGGGCCACGATGCTGCCGCTGTCGAACACGTCGGTACGGAACTCCACCGTCCCCGAAATGCCTGCGGCCTCTCCGGTTTTGGCCCAGCGTTCGGCCAACGAGAACGACAGATCCATGCGGGCGGTGTGGGTGTCCAGCGGTAGCGAAGTGACCTGCAGATCCCCCAGTGCCACCCCACCGTCGGCGTCACCGGTTTGTCCGGGAACGTTCTGCCAGGCCAGCATCACCTGAACCAGCGGGTGATGGGCCAGGGACCGGGTCGGATTCAGCCGCTCGACGAGCACCTCGAAGGGCGCGTCTTGGTGCTCGAACGCACCGAGACTGCGCGCCCGCACCTGTGCCAGCACCTCGGCAACGCTGGGATCACCCGCGAGGTCCACCCGCAGCACCAACGTGTTGACGAAGAATCCGATCAGCTCGTCGAGAGCCGGGTCGCGGCGCCCCGCGATCGGGAAGCCCACCGCGACATCAGAACTCGAGCAGAGTTTCGACAACAACACCGCCAGGGCGGCCTGCATGACCATGAATTTGGTCGCGTCGTGATCGCGAGCCAGGCGCGCGACCTGCTGTTGTAGATCGGCGGGCCACTCCACGTCGACGCGGTCGCCGTTTTGGTCAGCGACCAAGGGATAAGGTCGGTCGGTCGGCAATGCCAGGCGTTCGGGCATCCCGGCCAGGGTGTCCGCCCAGAACCTCAGCTGCTGGGAGATACGGCTGTCGCTGTCCTCCAGATCGCCGAGCTGCGCGCGCTGCCACAAGGTGTAATCCGCATATTGGATCGACAAGGGCTGCCATCCGGGAGCCTGCCCTGCGCTCCGGCCGGCATAGGCCACCCCCAGGTCGGCGACCAGCGGAGTGATCGACCAACCATCGGCAGCGATATGGTGGACCACCGCCACCAGCACATGCTCGTGTTCGGCCAGTCGGAAAACCTTTGCCCGAAAAGGGATCTCGTCTGCCAGGTCGAAGCTGTACCGCGCCGCTTCCTCGACTGCCTGCTGCAACCGCTCTGCCTGCCATCCGACGGTATCGACGACTTCCCAACCGAATTCGATCTTCTCGGCGGGGATAATCAGCTGTTGAGGTGTCCCGTCTACCGTCGGGAACAGTGTGCGGAGGCTCTCGTGACGATCCAGCAGATCGGCGAACGCAGCACCCAGTGCATCGACATCGAGCGGGCCGGCCAGGCGTAGCCCCGCCGCCAGGTTGTAAACCGGTGAAGGCCCATTCAATTGGTCGATGAACCACAGCCGGCTCTGGGCAAACGACAGCGGCATCACTGCCGGCCGCTCGCCGGCCACCAAGGGCTGCTGTCGACCTTCATCACCACCGATGCGAAGCATCAATTGGGCGACCGTGGGAGCGTCGAATACGACGCGCTCTTCCAGACCGGCGTCCAGGGTCCGGTTGAGCGCAGCGACCAGCCGCATGGCCTGCAGCGAATCACCGCCGAGATCGAAGAACGAGTCGTTGACACCGACGCGGTCCAATCCGAGGACCTGGGCGTAGATGCCGGCCACGATCTCTTCGGTCGGTGTGGTCGGAGCGCGGTAACCGTCGAGGTGCTGGTATTCGGGTGCGGGCAAGGCTTTCTTGTCGAGCTTGCCGTTGACGGTCAACGGAAACCCATCCAATGCGACGACCGCCGTGGGCACCATGTAAGACGGCAACCGCTCGGCCAGCATGGCGCGCAGGTCTGCGGGGTCGGCGGTGCCGGTGATGTAGCCGACCAGGCGCTTGTCACCGGGACGGTCCTCCCGGGCAATCACCACCGCCTGCTCGACACCCGCCAAAGCCGTTAACGCAGCCTCGATCTCACCAAGCTCGATCCGATAACCACGAATCTTGACCTGCTCATCAGCACGACCCAGATACTGCAGTTCCCCGTCTTGTCCCCAGCGCACCAGATCACCGGTGCGATACATCCGTAACCCCGGTGAACCGAAGGGGCACGCCACAAATCGGGTCGAGGTCAACGGCGCCCGACCCACATAGCCATAACCCACAC
>NZ_JBVAXU010000011.1:0-111678 GCF_055419505.1 Mycobacterium sp. IDUB_9
CCACATACGCACCAACCGACCCGCCACTCACCCACCAAAACTAACCACCACACCAACCCCCCAACCACACCCAAAACAACCTGGTCCGAACCACTTGCCGATGGCTGTCGCACAACCCGACGCGCTCTGAGTCAATGAGCATGACCGACATTTCATCGAACATCCGGGGGGAAAATCATGAAAAGTACTGTCATCGACCGCATCTGGCGCCGCTTCCGCCGCTCACCACAGCCAGACCCGACCCTGGCCTTAGCCACACCCACCGAGGCGCTCGACGCCGCCGCCCAGCTCCTCAACAACGCCTGCTCCCGCAGCGTCGCCGTCGCACTGTGGTCCAACATGGCGTGCCGGCCACTGGCCGCGCTGCTCTACACCGCATCCCCCGCAGGCAACGCCGGCGCAATGCCCTGGGTCCGCTCTACCGCAGCTTCCCTGCGCCACCCAGACGGGTGGAATGCAGCCACCGACGCATGCGCCGAGTTAACCCTCTGCTCACCGAATGGCTCGTCCCCGCTGGGTTCGATCACCGGCAGCGCCTGAGCATCGCCGAGGCCCTCAGCGAAGCAACCCACGGGTAATGAGGACCAAGACCAAGGCCCGCAATCGCAATATCTCATGAGATATCGCTCGAGGTATCCAGCAGCTACGCCGAACCGGACAGGTCGCGTTCTGCGCCTGCGATCGCGATGGTCTCGTAAGCGGCCCGAGCGGCGCCGGCGAATTCGTGGCCATCGCCCATGCCCTCAACCGCGGCCGAAAACATCGCGGTCACTCGGCCCAGTGCATCATCGCCCAACGCAGAGACTGCAACAGGCCGGACAGCCATCAGCAACAAGTACTGACTAAGTTCGCCGACCGTTGAACATCCCGTCTGCTCAGCGATGCTCACCAAATCCTCGCGCTCGCAGAGCTGCTCGGCAATCACCGTGTCCGCTGGATAGTCGGCAAGCTGCCCCAAGTACGTGGTGGCCACCGCGTCGACCAATGCCCGCAACGCCTTATCCGCCTCGGCGCCTATCCCCGGCCTGGCCGACTCTGCGCCCTCACTGCCACTGTTCACCATGTCCCCTACCTTCCCCCGACTGTGATAGTGCCAGCCACTTCCAAACTGCTTTGCCTTGACTGTTGTGTAACGCCGGGCCTCCACATACTTTTTGGAGGTGCAGCGGCTGGTCCCCTTTGCCGCAGCTCCCGAGGCCCCGGCGAAACCCCTCGTCGCCGGGGCCTCACTTATGCCTGGCCGGATACCAATGCAGGCTTGTTGTTTCTCGCTATACGAAACACGCCCACGCCGCCGTGAAACCCCTTGCTGGCGAATCGCCTCCGTAAAATATGTCTCGTGATGCTGACCAATCGCGGTGCCGTCGTCGACACTTGGGCGTCCTGGCGCTTCTACAACCGCGTACGCCCCCAGTTCCTCGCCTGGAACCACGCCCTCCTCACATTCGAAAACGAATCCGGCGATGGCGAGAAAATGGTGAAGTTCGTCGACGACGCCGGCAACATCCTCGAACTCCACGGCATCACCTACGGCTACGAGGGCGGCACGCCTGGCGAACTGGCCGAAATGCTGATCAAAGAAGGATTCCAAAATCCGGAGCGAATTCGCCATCTGGTGTACAACACCCGCGGCGACCAGAAATACCCAATGACCATCTCCCGCGACTCGCGAATATAAACGACTACACGTTCACCGGAGCGAACGACGGCGTAGGCACACCAGCACACCACGCCGCATACACCACGTCCGCCGGAGTTCCACTCTCCCAACAGCTCAGCACTTCCAGCCGCCGGCACTCGGCGAAATCACGCTGATACGCCACCGACTGCTGCGGATCCTCAATACCGATCACACCGGGCCGCTGCGAACCCGCCATCAACCGTGCCGACGAATACTCATCACGCAACGCCGACCACTCACCAGACGCCGGCCACCGACCCGCCACCACAGCCCTCGCCACAGCCTGAGCCGCCGGCGACAACTCCGGCCCACAATTGAACACCGCCTGCTGAGTCACATGACGCACATACGCATCCACCGCACCCGGATCCCCACCCGTCAAATCCAGATACAGACCTGGCGCAACGGTTTCCAACCGATGCGACCGACTCCGCACCAGCCGCGACGCCTCAGCCTCATCCGGACCACCAGCAGCCGGCACACCGACCGCCACATCCGCGACACTCTCATCAACCAGATCCGACCGCGACATAAACGTCGACGCCACCGCCGACACCGCATCACCGCGGGCCTGGATCGCTCTCAACACAGTCTCAGCCGGATTGAACCACCCAAACCACCGAGCATCGAACGTCGAATCGAACCGCGCCGCCAACGGCATCGACCTCGGCACAAACACGCCGGCCGGAACATAACCAGCACCCTCGTTCGTCGCAATCCACAACTCGGGCTGACCGGACACACCGCGCGCCACACCCACAGCCCACTCCAGACCCGGATACACCGCGCTCGACGCCGCCGCCAAATCAGCGACAACCTTGCGCGCACTCTCAAGATCCGTCATCGAAATGTCGCGACCCAACCGGCCACCGCCACCAATGCCCCCACCCACTGGCAGAAGGCCCGTCGCGCCAGGAGCTCCCGCTGGAGGCGGAGGCACCGCACCCGGCGGCGGAGGAGGCACCGCACCACCGCCCATCGCCGGCGCACCAGCCCCCGCAGCAGGCGGCAACACCGACCCATACGACGTCATCTGCGCACCTGGACCACCACCAGCAGCCGGAACGCCCATCGGACCACCAGCTGCCACCGGAGCCGACGACACCGCCGGCGCCGCAGGAGCACTCATCGTCGCAGGCGCGGCCGCCGGCGACGCAGAACCCATCGGCGCGGCCAACGGCGATGCCGGAGTCTGAGGAACAGGCTGAGCCGGCGTAACAGGCATCGAACCCGCAGCATTAGCCCCCGCAGCTAGACCTCGCCCGAAATCACCACCAAACGCGGCCCGCATAGCTTGCGACGACTGACCCTGCACAGAAGACGCCGGACTTCCCACATTGCTCGCCATACCAGCCGGATTCGCCCCACCAAGCAATCCCGACATCGGACCCATCCCGCCACTGGCCGCACCACTCAACGGTGACGCGCCACCACCAGGCGCAGACGGTGCCGACGGCAACGACGGCATCTTCGGAGACGCCGGCGAAGATGGTTGTGTTGGCAGAAGACTTGGAGTCGATAGGTCTTTGCCGAACGAAGAAGGAGAGCCCGCAGCACCATTTGCGCCGTGCCCGCTTCCCCCGCCGCTGCTCATCTCCTTGCCGTAGTCGCCGCCTGGCGAGTCGGGCTTACTAGGGTGGTGGTCGCCGCCGCTCGACGGGTCGGTACCAAATCCGCCGTCACCCTTCGGCGGAGTCTCTGGAGTTCCGAACTTATTTGAGAGGCTTTGCGTTTCGGTTGTCACGAAGCCTCGTAGTTCGGCTGCGTGTGCGTTGATTTGAGTGCGGTAGGTCGTGAGGATTGGTGCGACGGCCGCGATTCCTACCACCAAGTTGTTCGACTTCAGCACAGCCTCGATCTCACGGTGCGCGGTGTCGTGCGCTTCGCGGATGAGTCGCTTTGTGCGGCCGACATCCTCGCCCAGTCGACGCATGCCGGCCGAGCCTGTGGTGAGAACGTCAATCAGATGCTCGTGAGCTTGATGTTCACTCCAGTAATGCGCCTGCGCAGCTTCTGCCCCGTCGCCCGCAGTCCAACTGTTCGAAAAGACCTGATCTGATTGGTTTTTCGCCTCAGCCGATGCAGTCGTGTGGTCACTGGCGAGCTGCGCGAGCTGATCAGCGGACGCAGCGAGCTCAGTCTCTGATTCGGTCGGCCATACGTCCGGACCTACCAGAGACGCTGTGTACAAACCAGGCTGGAGCTGAACGTCACCGCCGCTCGCCATCCCGCAACCTGGCACGAAAGAGTCAGGCTTCGGAGGCTTCGCAGCAATGAACCGCTTCAGTAGCTGGCCCATCTGCTCCTGCGCAGTGTCCGAATACTGCTTAGGAGCGACAGTATCCGGCGCCGGAGGCTTCGGAGTGACGGCCGCCATCAGCGAAGCCCGCAGGCATCGGCCAGCGCGTACGTTGCATCGTTCGATTCTGATGTCAGCCGGTTAACGTCATCGACGCTCCCGTTTCCCGTCGCAGCGGCGGTCAGGTCGAGCGATGAATCGATATAACGGTGCGCAGCCCGGGATAGCTCATCTGATAGTGCAGGAGTCAGGGTGTTTTGAACGGCCGCAACGCTATTCACAGTCCGCAAGACGAGCGGCACGTTGACTTCGCCATTCACCACAACACCTCCCTGGCCTCGTTGGCCCCGAGCTGTCTTGTCGAAAGCTCCGCACAGTCTTGCCTTCGCCGCATTCTGCTCGGCTGCGGTGAATTGAGGCTCGCTGGGAGTCGCGGTCGTTGAGGCTGGTAGAGGTTCGGCTGCGGCGCTGTTCCGGGCGATCGCGTAGGTGACGGCCGCCGTGGCGGCCACGGCGACGACCATCAGGACGGCCATGGCGAGCACGATCACCCACAGGCTGGGACGTCGGTCGCGTCGGGTGACGGAAGGCGGCGGTGCAGCCGGTGGTTGCGGTGGAACGCTCTGGCTAGGAGGCGGTGGCGACAGGGGCCGCGGATCGGCCGTACCTTGAACCGGCCCCGATCCGGTCTGCGGTGCCCACGGCGATGTCGTGGTCATTGTTTCGCCCCCTCCAGAAGCCTCTCTCGCTACGTCGTCAGCACGCCTGCGCTGAGTTCCTCGGTCGTTTCCACCGAGGTCACACTCGCTACCGATGTAACAGACCCGAATGCCACCTTTGCTGCCAGATTCGCCGACGCCGACGCCAAGAGCAACCCCAACTCCGCGGTGTAAGGAGCGATGTATGTGCCGAACGGCAGCGCAGGCAGCCCCGCACCCGCTGTGCACCCTCGCGCGGCCGCAGCGGCAGCAAGACCACCAGCAGCATCCGAAGCTGACATATGCATGGATGACGCCATAGGCCGATGCTACCGCCGACTTCCGCCGCTCACAGCAGTCAAGTAGCGCCAATCTCTCAAGCGAAGAGCTTTGCCAGACGACTGTCTCTGGTCCACCGATCACCCAGCACCGCCGTGGCCGTCCACAAACACAACGCCGGCGCCGCAGGCCCTGCCAACCGCAAGGGCGCGACCTGTCCATCAAAAGCCAGCGTCAGCTGCCAACCGTCGAGATCCGGGTAGAACTCAGTGATCCCGCCGTAGTAGTAGCTCTCAAAGCCGGCATCGAGCGTGTTGCACAGTAGCCGGTGGTTCGTCATGGTCACCTGGATTTGCTGGTGATCGCGCCACCGCTGTTCCGCATCCCGACGAGCTGCCACCTTGCGACGGTGGTTGACCGCTGCACTCACCGCCAACGCACCAACCATCACCGCCGGCCGGCCAACCACCAACATGCCGGTCTTCTGATAGGCGCCATCACCGGCCGCGTACAACCGGCTGTACGACAAATCGGCCTCCAGGAGACCGAACTCATCCGCCGCGAGAACCGGCCCGAAAACCTCGATCTCAGGTGGACTGACGCCTTGCGCGAACCGGCGTGCGGCACCTCGCGCGTAGAGCCACCACTGCTCCCACTCGTTCCGCGGCGAGGCCACCGAATGGTGCTGACGCTGCTCGGGCGCGGAACCTCTCCGCTCGGGAAGGTTCGGATCGTAGACAGCCGGAAGCGGCCGGGCATCGCCGCCGGCAACTTGCTCCTGCCACCATCCGTCCAACATGCTCTGGATTATCAACCGTGCTACCGACATGCGCGACAGCTATCGGAGGTGAGCTTCGTCTGCTGGAAGACGCCGTACCTCGTAGCTCAATTCGTTATGAATGTGGCGCATCCGCGAGCGGCGACGTGTCATCGACAACCATGGACAACGACAAGTGCAGCGATCTCGACGACGAGTTACTTAACGAAATCGACCAAGACCTGTTGGACCAAATCGACAACGACCTTATGAGACTCGCCGAAATCGCAAATACGGAAGCGAACCGATCCGATGCAGACGTACTCGCCGAGCTCGACGCGCACATCCAGGATCTCGACAATGTTGTGGCCCATTCCGCGCCCGAAGGGCCACTCGCCCAGGTAATCAACATCGCCGACCGCCGCATGGTCCGTCGGCACTAGATCAGACCTCGGCCCGCAGCTCCGCGAGCAATGAGATCGCCTCACCTCGTTCCGAGTCGTCGAGCCACGGCAATAACGCGATGATTGCCTGCTCTGCTTCTCGTGCTGATCGCGTGACTTCGTTTATGAGGTCCGCGCGGGCCCCGGGTTCGATCTGATCGCGGTGTTTGGAAAAGGTCGACTTCATCGCCAGAACTTGGCGAGCGAGCGCAAAACGGTCGCCGGCTGCTGCAGCGGACCCTTCTGGGCCGTTGGATGTGGGTTCCGGCACTCGGGAGTTGGTCGCCTCGGTCGGCGTTCCTCCTCGCAAGGTTTCGTCGATGCTGCCCGGCTCCCACTCGAGGGCGATCTCGAGCGCGAGGCGCATGCGTTGACTGAGTCGGCCGTAGCGATTGTTCTCAAGCTTTCTCAGGGTCTCGACGGCAGGTCCGCCTCGTTGATGCACTTCCGCCTGAGTGAGATTGAGCGCGCGACGGCGACTCCGCAGCTCAACCGCCAGCTTCTCCCAGGACATGATCTCCACATCATGCCTGATAGACCGGTATCTCCCGGTGATTCTGTGGTAGAGGACCGGTATTCCCTGCCACTCCGACACGAAAACTGGGAAAAATACCGCCCAGTTTGAAAGTTGTGACGACCCTGCAGCGCCCATCGCCTGACCCGTCTTAACTGCATGTATGCGTGATCAAGCTGATTTCTACCCCAAGGCTTCCGGGAAACCTCCTTTGCAAAATACCGCTTGATACCGGTATGTCTGGTATGTTCCCGGTATATACCGGTTGATACCGGGCAATGTTGAGACGTCACACGGAATCGAGGGAACCATGACGACGAACTCTGACACCGGCCACACTCCTACGGCTCGGCTTGCCGATGATTTCGGTCAGGTGCCGGCCACGAGGCTTTTCGAGACCTCGGAGCCTCGGCCATGCACGGCCACCAAGCCGGGGCCCGGCAACGATCCCTGGTTTTCCAACGACCGCAGCCGTGAACGGGCTGCGCGGATGTGCAAGGCGTGCCCGTTCATCGGGCGCTGCGGCTACAACGCTGTCGCCAGTCGCGCGACCCACGGTGTGTGGGGCGGAGTCGTTTTCCCGGGCGATAAGGCCGCAGCACTCGAAAAGATCTACGCGCAGCTCCTGGACCAGTTCGAGCAGCGTCGGTCGATCGAGTTGGGTCACGCTCCGGCTCCCGAACTGCCGGCCGCGACCGCGCATCGCCGGCGCCGATCAGCCACCGCCGCCTGAAGAGCAGACAGCGCCGTGGACACCAACCTCCACCACACCTGCACAGGCGGATGCGGAACGCCCGTCTCCGACCCACGCAATCCGTGCGATACCTGTTGGGATCGCCTCCCATCCACGCTCAAACGCGATCTGCTGTTGAGCCTTGCCGGCGTCGAAATCAACACCGCCGTCATCTCTGTCGCCGAATTCTTCGGCAAGCCACTCCCCCAGTTTCTGGCCGGTGACTCCGGCCTGCGTGTCAACCAACCGCGCCAAGGAGAAACCACGCCATGACCACCACTGCTACGACCCGTCCCGCGCCCTACATCGCCGCGCTTACCGTCACCGAACTGTTCGTCGACCACAGCTACCAGCGGCCACTCGATCTGCCCCGGGCCCGGCGACTTGCCGAATCCTGGGAGCCGCCACTGATCGGGGTCATCGAGGTCTCCGACCGCGGATCCGACCAACAGCCCCGGTACGCGATCGTCGACGGTCAGCACCGCTACGCGGCGGCCAAGCTGCGCGACCCAAAAGCCGTACTGGTAGCCAACATCCACGCTGGACTCACCGCGCGTGATGAGGCGCACCTGTTCTACGAGATCGACGCCAAACGAACCCGCCTCACCGGATGGGACCGCTGGAATGCTCGCCGCGGCGCCGGCGACCCCGCCGTTCTCGCAGTCGAATCGATCGTCGAAGACGCCGGCCTGCGCGTCGAGGATTCTCCGACCAACGGTTCGGTCCGCTGCGTATCGACCTGCGAGAAAGTCTTCAAGCTCGGTGGCCAGCCGCTCCTGCGTGAGACGCTCGGCCTGATCACCGAGGTCTGGGGTGTCGAGGTCGAGGCCTTCGACTCACCCCTCGTGCATGGCACCGCGTTGGTGCTGTGGCACTACGGCAAGACAATCAACGTCGAGCGCCTGGCTGACGCCATGGTTGACGTCTCACCACGGCAATTCAAAGCCAAGGCCGTCGCGCTCCGCGAATACGAACGCGGCAGCCTGCCGAAACTTGCGGCCCTGGTGATCGTGAACACCTACAACCGCACCAAAGGGCCCAAACTCGATAAGCCCAAAGACTTTACGAAGCGCTCACCGCAAGCCGGCGTCCGCCGGCCCTCATCCTTGGCCGCAGCGTCCTGAGCCCGGTTGTGACAGATCATGGCCCCCGCAACCGGCAGCACCAGTGACGTAGCCGTCGTCCCGCCCGTGATCGAGCGGCACGTGCTCAGCGCGGATGGAACCGCGCTGGCCGTGTCCGACTACCCGAGCTCCGTACCGACCCGGCACACCGTCGTGCTCCTGCACGGATTCTGTCTTTCTCAGATCAGCTGGAGCATCCAGATCCGGCTTCTGCGCCGCGCGCGGCCGGACCTGCGGATCGTCAGCTTCGACTACCGCGGCCACGGCCGATCCGCCGCAGCACCGCTGCGCACCTACAGCATCGAGCAGCTCGCCGACGACCTCGCCCAAGTACTCACCGTCCTCAACGTCGCCGGGCCCGTCACACTGGCCGGCCACAGCATGGGCGGCATGACCGCCCTCACCTACCTCACGCTGCCGGCCCTGCGGCGGCCCGTCACCCCGGTCGGTCTCGTCCTGGTGGCCACCGCCGCCGGCCGACTCGCACAGCGCGGCATTGGCCGACTCCTCGGCCTCCCCGCTGTCGGGATGCTCGGCACCGTCGTAGACCACGCCCCGCACCGCGGGGCCGACCAGACCGTACGGTCACTCATCCGGCCGGCATGCCGAACATTCAGCCGCCTTGCCGGTCTCGGCAGTGCTGAACGGGCCGCGTTCGTCGAGACCGCGGCCGACGCAATGCAACGCACGCCGCTGGCCACCGCTGTCGGCTTCCTGCCCAGCCTGCAAACCTACGACCGCTATAACGAGCTCGCCGCCATCGCTGCTCGCACCGTGGTGGTCAGCGGCGGCACCGACACCGTCACCCCTGTCGCCCATGCTCACGACCTGGTCGCCGGCATCCCGGGGGCAGTCCACATGCACGCAGCCGCCGGCGGACACATGCTCCTGCACGACGCGCCGCGCCTCGTCGTCGACGCGATCGCGCGCACCCTCACACCACTGACGCATCCCACCATCACTGATGCGTTGGGTACGCCAAAAGTCTTGGAGGCGATATGAATACACACCAATCAGCAGACCCCAACGGCGTCGACGTGCGCCCCTACAACAGTGGTGCCGTGACACGAGTGCGGTACCGCGGCTGGATCGTCGACATCGACAAGGCCGGTGCCGTCGCCATGCCCCGCCAAACCGTCACCGGGCTCGCCGAGGATCTCGCCGCCTGCCTCGACGCCGCCCGCACCATCTCCGCGAAAAACGCGGCTGAAGCCAAGGCCGCCGCGGCGGCCGCCCGCGCCGATAAGGCCGCGGCCGCTCCCACACCAGCTCCCCACATCGTTGCAGCCGTACCCGACCGGCGACCCCAACTGCGTCCGCTCATCCAGGTACTCCAGGCCGCCCGCGACATCGCCGACCAACACTGGCACCCGCGCCGCAACGACATCTACACCTGCACCAAGCAAGCCTGGCTAGACCACGAAATGAGCACCCCGTTCGCCTGGCTCCAACGCGCACTCCGCGAAGCCCTGCCACCGAACACCACACTCACCGACTACAACGACAACTCCGACCACGCCGGCGCCATCGGCCTGTTCAACACCGCGATCCGCAATCTCACCGGAACACCCGCCCGCCAGCCGATCACGGTTCCGGCCGCATCATGACCCCGAGCTTCGGACAGTGGATCGTGCACCAGGCCCGCAGCACCTGGACCCGGAGATACCGAGCGTGAGCACACCGACCGCCGCTGCGATCGACGCCGCACCGACCGTGCGGGCCTACCGGTTCGCTCTCGATCCCACACCCGCCCAGGAACAACAGCTGCGATCACACTGCGGCGCCGCACGATTCGCCTACAACCACATGCTCGCACTGGTGAAAGCCAACCTCGAACAGCGTGCCGCCGAACGCACATACGACATCCCAGACACCGACCTGACCCCAGCGCTCAACTGGTCCTTCTACTCGCTGCGCAACCAGTGGAACCAAATCAAGAGCGACATCGCGCCGTGGTGGTCGGAAAACTCCAAAGAGCCATACGCAAACGGCATCGCCAACCTTGCCACCGCCCTCTCCAACTGGTCAACGTCACGTGCAGGTCGACGCCGCGGCCGAACTGTCCGATTTCCCAGGTTCAAGAGCAAAGGCGCCCGCCCCTCCTGTCGATTCACCACGGGCGGGCTCGGCCTCTTCGAGCGCGATCGCCGGCACATACGGCTGCCGAAAATAGGTGTCATTCGGACTCACGAGTCGACACGAAAACTCGCGCGTCGTGTCGAAGCGGGTACCGCGCGGATCAGGTCCGCCACCATCAACTTCGACCGCGGCCGCTGGCACGTGGCATTCAGCGTCGAACTCCCAGCTGGCCACGGTGGGCCGCACAGTCGGCCGGGCGCGGTCGTGGGTGTGGATCTCGGCATCACCCACCTCGCTGTCCTTTCCACGCCAGTGCAAGGCGTATCGGATGAAAATGGCATGGTCCCCAATCCCAATCACCTGGAGAAGGCTCAGAAGCAACTCCGCCGGCTTCAACGACAAGCTGCCCGCCGCCGCGGCCGAGACAAGCGAACCGGCGTGACACCGTCAGCACGCTGGCTGCGTACCCAGACCCAGATCAACCGGCGACACGCACGTATCGCCAACGCCCGTGCCGATGGCCTTCACAAAATGACGACTATCCTGGTTGACCGCTTTGAGACTGTCGTCATCGAGGATCTCAACGTTGCGGGAATGCTCGCCAACCACCGGTTAGCACGCAGAATCAGCGGGACCCGGTGGGGTGAACTCCGGCGCCAACTCACCTACAAGACCGCTGACCGTAGCGGCACGCTCGTCGTGGCCGATCGCTTCTACGCCAGCTCCAAAACTTGCTCCAATTGTGGCTCAGTGAAAGCCAAACTGAGCCTCTCCCAACGGATCTATCACTGCGAGTCATGCTCGATCAGCATCGATCGTGACCGCAACGCCGCTGCAAACCTGGCCGCCCTCGCAGCCAGCGCTACAGCTACGTCCTCCCCGAGTTGCGGGGCGACGGAAAACGAGCCCGATGGAAACCAGCACAAGACCAGCACCGCTGGCAGCAGGTACCGCCACGGGAAGTCCCACGAGGACAACGCCGCATGAGCAATCACGCGGCTGAGGCTTTCTGCGCTCAACGGAAAGCTTCAACGGCCAGTGGCCTATTGGCAGTGCCTTCGATGGCGCGTCTTGTGCGGCAGGCGAATCACGACTCGTTCGGCAGAGGCCTCCACGTGCTCGGTCGAAGTGCATTGCAACAGAGCGCGATACCTGAATATCGAAAGGACATGTAGTGCATGATGGCCATGAATTCTAGTGCGGTCGTGACCGCCACTCGTGACCAGCTGGCCGCCGAGCTCCGTGAGGCGGGCCGGCCGTTGTCGACGATGCAATTGGCTGCTCGGTGTGGGATTCCGTGGCACACTGTCCGGCTCGTCGACGCGAGTTGTTCGTGGGCGCAGGCCTTCGCCGGGCATCGCTATGGTGCGGTCCTCGAATGCCGCGGCTGTGTCCATACGGTGGCGGTGCCGCCGCTGCCTGGTCTGATTCATCCTCTCCTGGTCGATCTGGAGACTGCCGGTGTCATCGCCCGCGTCGGCGGTCCCGGCATAGGTAAGCAGCTTGAGGACGTCTTTGTGCGGCAGGCGAATCACGCGTGGGTGAGTTGGCGCTACTGCGGGCCGCGTTCGGATCCGGAGTTCGACGCCGTGGTCGCCGGCTTCTGATCGGCGATGACGGTCGATCTCGTTCGATACCGAATCATGTTGATCTGTAGTTACTTTCGCGCTGAATGCGCCGCGTTGTCGGCGTGTCTCGAATCGGCATCCACTTAGCAATGACAAGGTCACACTCATGCCACAGCCGCACAAAGGCGACCGTCACAAAATTCCAGTGCGTCCGGTCGACCGCGTTTACCGAAAGCTGGAAGAAATGCGCATCGAGGCCGGCGTCAGCTCCATGTCCCAGTACATGAGTGACGTCCTCGCAGTGTGGGCCGGAATGCCCGAACTCGCCCGCGAACTCAATCAGGAGGTGTTGCAGATCAGCGCATAGGACCTGCGGGTGAATTCCCCGCTGCCCCAGCACATCTGAATAGCGCGCGATAACCACCCCATAACGACGAACACCCCCGGCTGGCGGGCCGAGGGTAAACGTTCGTTGCGAGTACGAAGTGCCAAGTTTGCCGGCTCGGTACTTCTCGTAGGCGACTCGCGCACCTATCCCCGAAGGGACTGTCTTGCTGGACAGATCTCACGGTAGCGCACACCTCCGGCAAGGTCCAGAGGACGCGCAACCGTCTCACCATCCTGCTCGGCCGCCCGGTGCGGCCGAGCATCTGCGGCGCCCCTACCAGGGGACAAGCCGCACGAAACGTCGCCGCGGTGTAATCCGCACCCGGCCGCTTCCAACGGCGCAACGTCGACGACGCGCTGCCCGTAAACCGGTGCCACGGGGCCATGTGTGGCTGGACGGCGAGCTCGTCTACCTGGAACTCCCCGAGGGTGTCCACAAAGGCGTGCCGTGCTGGACTGGCAAGGCTGCCCGCTGGGTGCATTTCACCGTGGCGATCGCCTATGACTTGCACTATGACGAGATCCGGCCGCAGATGGGCAACGGTGGCATCAGCAAGTCTGCACTGCTGGCGATCGCCGCGGGGCGGGCGCGCTACGCCGACCACGACACCGGCCGTAACTGCCGTCCCACCAACGACCAGCTCGCCGAAGCCACGGGTTTCTCCGTGCGCCAGGTGCAGCGGGCCAACGAGGCGCTGCGGTTGTTGTCGGTGGCCACCGAGATCTTGCGCGGTCGGCAACGGACGCTGACGGAGCGGTTGGCGTCGTGGCGTGTCGGTGATCGTGGCCGGGGTTGGGCATCGGTGTGGGTGCTTCACGATAGTGCCTGGTTGGCCCCACTTATTAACAGCTTGTCACCCCACCTCGTAGGGTCTCTTTTTACTTATAAAAGCTCGCTTTTACGAGAACTCACTACCACCAAGCGGACGCCTGCCGGCGCCCGCGGTCGCGGCGCGGGGCGCCGCAGTTGCCCGGACAAGGACGGTTCGGCCCTGGCCCGGGCTTGGAGGGCCCATCCTGGGGCCCCACCGTGGTCGAGGCGCTACTCGGCGGACGCTTGGGCTGCGATGCTGGCCGCGCCGGCTCGCCACGGCTGGACGGCACGTGATCTCAACCAGCTGATCACCGACTGGATCGGCATCACCGGACGTCGTATCCCTGACGCGCCGCACAAGCCGATCGGATTGTTGGGCGCGATTCTGGCTTGGCACGGTGCCGAGAACCTCGACGATCGGCCGGCCGCCGCCGACGAAGCCCGCGCGGCCGAGGAACTGGCCGCTGCTGCGGCCCGGGTTGCGAGGCAGGCCACCGAGCTCACGCCGCCGAACGGTCCGGATGGCGGTGGCGATGGTCGCGTCGCCGCGCGTGAGGCGGCGCTGGAGGCTGCGCGCAATGCTGCCCGGAAGCGGACCGCGGAGGCAGCACGTCAGGCCGCGCAGTTGCAGGATGCGGTACGCCGGGCCCGCGGTCCGGAGTAGGTGTGAGTGGTGAGATGCCTTGGGGTTGTGGGGAACAGTCTGCTTGTGCGGGGGTTAGGAGATGAGAGCGGTCACCATGCTTGTCGTCTGGTGTAGTGCGGTGGGGCCGATGTTGCCGATCGGTTCGTCGAGTGCAGCGGCCGGGAGCCATTGGACGAGTTCGGGGAGTGCGACGCCGGCCGGATCCGTCACCGGGACGACCATTGCCATTGTGGCATTGGGGATTTCGCCCGGAATGTAGGGGCAGGTGATCACGCGGCCTGTTTCGGCGGCCAGGTGGATTGGGTTGGACAGGACGATCACGAACATTTCGTTCTTGGTGTCGCGGCGCGGCACGATGTCGCCTGGTCGTATCACAGGCCGGCCGCTCGGTTTGCTTGGTAGATCTGCTGGGCGTAGTCGTCGATGTTCAGTGCGGGCACTGTGTGAGTTGTGTAGTTCTTCAAGGCAATTCGAAGATGCTCGTGGCGTAGGGCTTGCTCGATGAGCTCTGATCGGTTGAGGCCTGCGGCTTTGGCGTCGCTGTCTGCGGCTGCCAGCACTGCGCCGTCGAGTGTGACGGACACCTTTTCTTTCGGCATACCAGGCATCGTACTAACAGTGGGAGGATTCGTCCTACCGTGCGGGTCGCTGCGCAGAGTCAGTCGGGTAGTTCGACGTAAGGGACGCCGAGCACGTCGGGTTTGAACCGTGGGTCGCCCGGTGAGAGGTATTCCGCGTAGAGGTTGCGGACCTGTTCGGCGAACTGTGCGCGGGTCTGGCGGAGGGCGTCGGTCATGATCTGTTCGAGCTCGGTGTTGGTGTATTTGTGCAGGGCGTCGTCGTCAACCTCGAACACCGTCAGGTCGCCGTTCTCGTCGAACCGGACCGTTACGTCGGGGTGAGCCTGGTCGAGGGCGATCTTCTCGCACGCATCCATCCAGGCGCGGTTGCGGGCGCGCCAGTGCGCGATCCCGCCTTCGACCCGCGCCACGTACTCGTCGTCGGACAGCTGCGTCATTTCTTGTCCCCCTCAGCCTGTTTGACACTGCGTGCCTCGCGGCGGCCTTTGACCGGTTCGGTGTTCGGCTGCTCCTCGATGTGCAGCCGTCGCTCCGGATAGAGCCGGCGGTCGTCTTCTGAGCCGCCGCCGCGGCCGCCCATCGGTGCACCCATCATCGGTGGCATCATGCCGCCACCCATCGGCGCCCCGCCCATCGGTGGGCCGGCCGGTGCCGGTGCGCTGACCGTCGCCGGCGCCGCGGCGATCGGTGCCGATGTGCTGGCGGTGGTGGCCGGCGCTGTCAGCGGGCCCGCCGGTGACGATGCCGGTTCGGTGTCGCCGGGCATTCCCCCGCCGCCTCCGCCGTCGAAGCCGCCGAAATCTGGTGTGCCGCCGCCGGCTTCGTCGCCGCCGCCCAATTCCGGCGCTGCGGCTGACATGGCCGACGTCAACGCGCTGGCGCCTTGCGTGGCACCTTGGACCGCTTGGTTGCCGACCTCCTGCAGTTTCTGTCCTGCACCGCTCACTGCGCCGAGTCCTCCGCCCAGGGCGCCGGACACGCCGCCGAGCACGGCTGGCAGAACGGTTTGCATCATTTCGGATGCGGTATCGGTCGCGCCGTCGAGCGCGGGATCGGACAGCGGATCCGCCGCGGAGAGCGGGTCAGCGGTGTCTGTGTCGGTGCCGGGCAGGTCGGCGGGGTCTGTGCCGTCGTGGGTCGCGTTTGGTGTCCCATGAGGTCCGCCAGGCCGGTTTTCGGGTGGTTGCAGTGTGCCCATCGGGCCGGTGTTGGCGGCCGCGGTGTACTCGGCGAATCCCCGGGTCGCTTTCTCGTTGGCTTCGGCGAGCTTGAATTGCAGGTCGGTGATGGTGGCCGAATAGCGGCCCATGCTGCCCGGTTGCGAGTTGGCGACGTTGGCCGCGTGCAGGCGGCGCTCCAGGTCACTGAACACTTCCGGTGCCGGAATGGTGGCTTTGGCCTGGCGGAAGTTCGCGGCCTGAGTGCGTGCGTGCGAGGCCAGTGAGCGTGCCTGTTCGGCGTGTTCGGTGTAGCGGGTTTGCAGGCTCGAGATGTGGGTGTCGGCCTGGTCTGCGGCGGTCGACGTCCAGCTGTTGGTGGTGTCGGTGCGTGCCGATTGCACGGTGTTGGCCGCGTTGTCGAGCGCGGTCGCCCTGTTGTCGAGGGTGGTCGCGGCCGCATCGAGGCTGTCGGCGCCCGGGCCGCCGTGGATCAGTTGGGCGATCTCGTGCCCGGTGGTGGGGATGACGCCGGCCGGTGCGGGTACTGCCGGCGGGGCCGGCACGTCGGGAGCGGTGAACGTTGGCATGTTGACCGAAACAGGGGCGGTCGAGGCAGCCGTGTCGCTGTAGGCCAGGCTGCGCGAGGACTCGGTCTCCTGCTCTTCGTAGGTGGCGGCCGTGGTGTTCAGCCGCGCCGACGTGTCGCTGGTCCGCACGTTCGACGACGTCGTGTCGATGTCCAGGCCACCCATCAGAGTGGCCAGCTGGGTGGTGACCTGCACCGAGGTCGCGTCCGCGGCCGGAGGCGTGACCGACGCCCCGGACGGGGCAGTCGGTGCCGCGTTCAGAACCGCGCTGGCACCGCGCACCCCGTCCGGATCGATGTCGACGTTTTTCCCCATATCGTGTGCCGATCTAGGTCGACAACGCCTTGGTGTTGGCGTCCTCGGTATCGCCGTAGCTTTGCAGGTCACGACGGATGTGTGAGGCCACACCCGAAGCGAAGGCGCCGAAACGCTCGCCAGCCTCACTGCGGGCCTTGAGCGCTGCGGCGTATTCCTGTCCGATCGAGGACGAGCCCAGCTTGCCGAACGCTCCCTTGGCTTCGGTGAGCGTGGCATCGTCGACGCGCAACCGCTCACGGGCGGCGTCTGCTTCAGAGTCCCACCACGAGGCGTGGTTGTTCCACTCGTCGGGATCGAGGTTCAACGATCTGCTCATCGGTTTCCTCCTGCTGTACCTAGTGGCTGCATTTCCCCACCGTAACCACGGTTTTCTGGTTATGCCGTATCAGAAATTGATGTTGCGGCGTCGGTACTCGTCGATCTCTGAGGCCATCGGGTAGGCGGCTGTGCCCGGGGCGATGTTGGCGCCGCGCTCGTTCATCGCCGCCAAAGAGTCACACCGCACCCGCATCAACGCCACCTTGTACAAGTGCAGGACGCGTTCGGACAGCTCTTCGGCCGTCCATGTGGCGTTGACTTCGGGCTCGATCTGCACACGAGGTACCTCGTTGGCGTCGAGTTCGACCATCAGCGCTCCGTCGCGCGACGACTCCACATAGGTGTGCTCGGTGGTCGTTGCTTCAGGCTGCATCGGCGTTCTCCTACACGGCTCCGACACCGGTGGATCGCGCGGATGCGCCCGGCGCCTGTGTCCAGCCTAGAAAGTCTGTACGGCTGCCGAGTGCACTAAGTGGTTGCACCTGCCCATCCAGCCAGATTTTTCGGTTCCCAAGGGCCAGGATCGGCTCCTGAGCGTCAAAATAGCCCAGCTCGCCGCCCTTCATCATGTTCGGATCAACCGGTGCGGTCACCGCGGTGCCCGGCGGTGGCAGCTGGATGTTGTGCGCGGAATAGGCCGCGGTCACGCCCATGCCCTTGTTGATCACGTCATCCATGACCGCTTTGGTGGTCGGGTCGGGAGCCTTGAACTCTTCGTCGCCGGCCTTGACCGTCAGGTCGGACTCCCCCGGCTGCGCCTTGCCGGCTTCCGGAGCAGCGGCTTCCGGCGCACCGTCGTTCTTGGCGTTCGGGTCGCCGGCGAGCGGGTCAGCCGGGTTGGTCGGCGGGGTTGGTTGCGGCTTGTCGTCCTTGAACTCCTCTTTGGGTTCTTCGGGCTTCTTGGCTTCCTCGTCTTTGAAGCCGTCCTCAGGTGACTTCGGCGCATCATCGGCCGGTTTGTCGGTGAAACCGTCCTTGGCCATGCCGGCCAAACCACCACCCAATGACCCGAGCATGGAGCCGAGATCTCCGATCGGCAGGCCTCCACCGCCCATGCCTGACATCATCTGCGGCAACGAGCTCAGCCCCGCCAGCGCCGGACTCAACGCTGACAGCGGATCCATCATGCCGCCGCCCAGCGGGCCCAGGCCCGCCAGCGGATCCTCCAAGGGGTCGCCACCTCCCGTCGCCGGGCCGCCGCCGACCGCCGCTGGGTCGCCACCTGCACCACCAGTGCCGCTACCATCACCGCCGCTGCCGGAAGAGCCGCCGCCCTCGCCACCGCCGCCGGCCTCGTCGTGCTCGTCGCCCTTCGGACCCGTCGTGTGGTACTCGTCGCCCAGCTCCTTGAGGATCTGCGCCTGGGTGGCGGAATCGACGTGGGCATCGGCGAGGATCTTCTGGACCTCCGCGAGCTTCTCGTCAAGGAACTTCTGGAACGTCAACAGGCCGGCCGGGTTGTTCAACGCCTCCGGCCCCATCTGGGCCTTTTTGTCCTCGATCTCCTTGAGGATGGCCATTACCCGGTCATACGATGCCTTGTTGGCCGCGAAAATCTCCTTGAGCTTGGCCGCAAGCTTCTCGTCGATCGCCGACACACCCGCAGTACCCGTGCCGTAGTCGCTGCCAGCCTGGTTCGCACCACCTGGAAGTCCACCATTCTGTGCACCGGGCGCCGGCGGCGCGGGCGGGGGTGGTGCGGCCGGCGGAGGTGGCCCGATCGGGTCATGACCCGGAGGTAGCGGATAGGTCGGATCAGTCGACGTCCCTCCACCACCACCGCTGCCGCCGCCGCCATCGATCGTGGGCGAGACAGCCGGTGACTGTGGCGGCGGTCCGAACAGGTTGCCAGCGGCGCCGATCAACTTGCCCACGTGGAACACGGAGTCCGCCAAGATCTGGTCAAACGGAATCGTCACCGTAGACCCGTCCTTTCATTCGGGGGCGCCAGCCGCCGCAGTTCTATTGATCTGAACGCTATGGACCGTTTGCCGGTTACGCGACACCGAAATCGCGCCACTGCAACAGGGGCAGGTGGCAATCAGCTGGCAGTACCGCACTGAGCGTCCACTCCGATCCCGAGAAGCACGGCTGTCTCGTCACGCACCTTCGCCACGACGTCGTGATGCCGATCGACGCGTCGGCCGATCTCTCGCAGCTTCAGCGGCGGCTGACTGTGGAACAACAGCTGTACCGTCTCGGCGATCACCTCCTGCGGATGGCCCGTCAGCTTGCCGCGCGCCTGGATGCCGGCGGCCACTGCCAACGACAGCTCAGCCACTCCCCCGACGTAGTTGCCGACCTCTGCGGTCGCCGGTGCGGTGAGCTCGTCCTCGGGTGTGAATGCCCAAAGTCGAGCCAGCAGATGGGTACAGGCCAAGAGAGCGATTGGAGGGATGCAGGATATGCCGGCCCCCAGCCAGGAGCCGGCCGTGACGGGGCCCTGGTCCTGGCCCGTGAGATGTGGCAGCAGAGGGTGAATGAAGTTGGCGCTCATACTCACAACGGCCCCGAAGGCCAGAACGCACCACGAGTAGATCTGGTTCGACTTCTGCCCGGAGTAGCCACCGAACGCCACCAACGACATTGTGGCCACGATGATCATGCCGTCGACGATCAGCGGCCACATCCACGCGATGTATCCCGGCCACGCCAGCTGCGACGCCATATCCCATAGCGAATAGAACGAGAGTCCGAATGAGCCGAGAGCGATGAACACCGTGACGCCAACCGCGCTGCGTCGGGCGCGGCGCAGCATCCGCAGCTTCTCGTCTGCGCGGCTTGTCGCCCCAGGCTCTCCCACCGCGGGCGGCGGCTCTGGACTTGTCGGCTGAGCTGACGGCGCTGGTTCGGCCGAAGCCTCAGGTGCCATTGGGGGCCGCTCATCGAGGAGGGTCATTCGGGCTTCCTTTGCATAGCTCGGATCTCGACTCGAAGTGTCAGCGGCAACCCCAGCCTTACGCGACAGCCAAAGCAGATTCGAAGCATTCCGATGGTGGCCGGTGCGTGGTTCGGGGCTGGGGTATCGCCTTCCGCACCTGTTGAACGTGCTGGGGCACCACGTGCGACAGGCTCATGGAGCCGGCGGAAGGGCCGCATCGGCCGCTACGTACCGACCAGCCATCGACAATCAAGGGGCATGACCAGCGTGTCTGACCGGTTTAACCGGCTTTCCGTGCCAAACTCGGCGTCAACACGAGCACCAGGAGGCACACCTATCACTTTGCCGACGCGTCGGACGCTGCACCCAGCGTAGGACGCCACCGGGTCAAAAACCAGAAATCCCCGCCGAAGCGGGGAGATCCGAAACCTAAACCGAAGCGCCAACTTCCGTTCAGGCGACCCGTAACAACCGAATTCTCTGACACCGATTTTGGGGCCAACCACGTAAGGCTGGCTCCAGGATAAAGGACGCCCTTGTGAGCCGCAATGAACGACACTCCATTGTGATATTGGCGCGGGCAGTTCGGCCCAATCAGCCCGGCCCGCAACCGTTTTCCGTGACCAGCCCGTGACAACGGCGGTCCTCCCAGCCGATCCCAGGGCCCCAGCCTGCCCGCCGGAGCTCGTGTGGAAACGGCTGGCACGACTGGTGGCTGCGCCCGGGCGCAGCCGCATGCGCCTGTGGAACCCCGACACCGGGAAGTTCAGCGACACCGCCAAACACTGCGAGCGACTTCCGAGCCGGCCCGCCGCCGTCTATCTCTACTCACATCGCCGTACCCAGACGTTGTGGTTGGACTTCGATGCCAAGCTGCACGGCCCCGCAGCCGTTGCCGCAGACCTGTCCAGGGCCGCCGAATTGATCACCGAATGCGGCGGAGTGGTCGTCACCGATCGATCCACCAGCGGTGGCCGACACTTGATCTGCCCACTGGCCATCGGCACCTCAGCGTCACTTGACGAAATGAACCACCTGGTGCGGCTTCTCGCAGCCCGGCTGCCCACCCTCGACATCACCCCGAACACCAACCCCGACACAGGTTGCATGACGCCGCCGGGATCACCATGCCGCGAAGGTGGCTACCGCCAGCTCGACGGAACCCTGGACGCCGCCGTCGAGGCCTTCACCACACGATCCGATCCCAGCCTGCTACCCCGGTTGCTCATGCTCCTCGGTGCTCTCAATCCACCAGACCGTCAGCGCCCCACCACCGCACCAGAGACGCCCAGCGCCGCAGACGAATACACCGTGGGCGCCGGCGACGACCAACGCATCAGCGCACCCTACGTCCGCCACGACCCGCTGCCGGCCGACGTCGCCGCCTACGCCACGCACGGAACACTCAACCCAGCGCGCCTCACATGGCAGTCCAACCACGAGGCCCGCCAATCCGTCGTCGTCAATGCGATCGCCCGGGGCCACAGCCTGGCCACCCTGCGCCAAATGATCGAGCCGAACGGCCCCTGGCACCAAGGACTCGGATCCGCCTACCGCCGCTACGACCACCGCGGCGACCAGGCCCTCGCACGCGATGTCACCAAAGCATTCGACTGGTTGATCAACAACGTCTTGAAGTCCTCTCCCCCACGGCACAAGAAGAAGAACTCACCGGGGGGATACACCCCAGGACCACGCGGACCGAAGGATCTTCGGGACTGGCTCGCCAACGCAACCGCCTGGGCCGACAAAGAGTTCGCCGGTAAGCGATACCGCTGGACAGTGCACGCCGTTCTACAGAGCATCGCTTTCTACGCTGTGATGGCCGGAGAACAACGATCAGGAACCTGGCTGGTAGGTGTCGGCGGCCGAGCACTCTCGCTGAGCTGCGGGCTCCTGAGCGAAGACACCATCTGGCGGGTACTCGCAGACCTTCGGGAAAGAGCCGGCGCGCCCCTCGTCCTGGTCAGACACCACATCGGAACCGAGGCCGACGTCTACGCCCTGACCACCCAGAACCGCGTGACCAACGACCCGGCCGCCGCTGAACGCGTCCGAATCGAACCAGTGCACGACGCCTGGATCGTCCTGGGCCACCACCTGCGCCGAATCTACGAACTGGTCGCCCACCATGGGCTGACCAACAAGGCCGACATTTATGCGGCGGCCGCGGTGCCCAGAGCCACCGGCGACGCCATGGTGCTCGACCTCGAAGTAGCCGGCCTACTCACACGCACCGGCCGAGGCACCGTTGGTCGGGGGCCCGTCGAGCTCGACACCATCGCCAACAGCCATCAGTTGGGCGACTATCGCACTGCTCGGCTGCAACGTCATCAGGCCGAAAGAGCCGCCTGGAAAGAATGGCTCGACCAACGCCAACAAGCCCGCAACGGGACACCGCAGGCCGGATCATCCCAAGAAGCACTCATCGTCGCCGGGCCCTCACGAGGTCTCGACGAACCGACCGAACACGCTTACCTGGACCTCACGATGTCGACCGGTCCCCCACCGATGGACGACATCGACATCGAGCGGGAAGCGATCGACATGATCGCCGACCTGCTGGGCGGGAGGATCCTCGCCGCGTAGAAGACTGGGTGACCCGGTATCCCTCAGGACGCCTGGGCCGGCTCCAAGATTTCGCCGTTCTTTTCGCAATACTCGTGAGCCTGCTTGATCAGCTCAGTGACGAACGGTTCGAGCAGCACGGCAACCTTGACGCCCTGGGCTTCTGCGAACTTGGTGAGCGCCTCGTGGTCCAGGGCACTGACCCGCTTGGCCACCATCTTCTCGCTGGCACGAGTCTCGTTGTGCCGCCAGTTCCTCCGGCGACGCGGCGCCTTGGCGACGTCCGGTGTGTCCGGCATATGCGCGCTCCGTTCAAACTCACGGTACCTTGGTGGCATACCCACTCTGACCAGGTATTACAGGATCTGTGTAACAGAATATCAGTAACAGGAAACCTGTAACAGAAATCCTGTAATAGCATGTCAGGCGTGTCGTCGTACGCCCAATCCGAGAGAGTCCAAGAACTCTCCCGGGTGGTGTTCGGCCAGAAACACCGACTCGCTGTCATGGCGGCGATCGCGCAGAGCGACGGCCTGGTCAACCCCAGCGACCTCGCGATGCAACTCGGATTCGGAGCACAAAGCGCCATCCAGCAGCCACTCAAAGACCTCACCGCCGCCAGCCTGATCACCCGCCAAGACGGAATGGGCCGCGTCTACTACCGGCGAAACCCGCACACACTCTGGGACGCCGCCATCGAATTGCTCGGCCAAGCCCTCGCCGTCGACATCGGCTCACAGACCGTCGAGAACTGATACACCACCACGCCGGGGCGTATCGGTGCGAAACTGTCGCCCCTTTGCGGACCTCGACGACCTGGTGAGAGCATGCGGATCCAGCCCCGACATCTGGACGGATAAGGCTGGATCCGCAGCGCTCACTGAGCTGTCGCGTCCTTCTTGCCCGGAAGGAAAGCGTTGAGGACCGGGGCGATCCACGTCGACCGGGTATCAAACCCCAACTTCTTCCCGATTTGGTCGATCACCGCCTCCTGCTCCGGCGTCGGGCTGAACGAGATCTGTGAACTCCCGCCACCCAGATACCGCACCGCCGACGGGTCAGCTGGGAACAGGTCGTTCACCGGAGCCGTGCTGTACCGCGACTCCTGGATGATCTGATCGAGCTTGTCGGCCTTGTGCATGGCGCTGATCGCCTCCAAGACCACTTGCAGGTTGGTGGATTTGTTGTCGTGCCGGTACTTCTCGAACCGCTTCTTCACACCTGCGGTGACGTACACGGCGGAGGCCGGCTTGGTCCGTGTCCGAGGTCGACCAGGCTTGCGGGTGGTCGGAGCTTCGGGCGCCAACCGAACCGGCGCCACGGCCGTCGGCGGCGTCGAAACCGGTTGCGGATCAAGCTCAGGAACAGGCTGGCTGCGCTCCGGACGCTCCGGCACAGGTGCAAGCGGAGCCGCTGAGACGTCACCGACAAGGTCGGCCAGACCGGCGCCGCGGCTCTTCGGTTTGGTGATGTCGCCGAGATCCTCTGCGGGAAGCTCCTGCCGGGTCAACTTGCTCATGGCCAAACTCCTTCTTCAATCATTTCGGCGCGGATCTGCGACCCACGTCTGAGAATCTCGCCTGTCAGCTCTGCGAAGTCCTCGGCAACTCCGGCGGATGTCTTACTCACGACGGCATTGGCATCGGCCTTCCCTTTTCGGATGGCCGACCGCGATGGATTGTTCGCGACTTCCAATTCGAGTTCGTGGGCCAGCCGGCCAAATTTCGGCACGTCCCGGCCGACGGCTTCCGAATGACGAATGAACGCCTTGAACATCACGTCCTCGTTCTGCCCCAGGTCGGACGCGACATTCCTACCGTGTTCCTCGCGGATTTTCTTCGACGCGATCCCTGACGCGAACACGCAGCAGCCCAACAACATCACGTACGGGTTGTGTTCGCGCATCGCCCGCAAGTCACCGGCCACCTCACGCAGTCCGATCCTCGACAGGTCGTCGGTCTTCATCGGAATTACCACGAAACGTGCCGCACATAGAGCTGCCTGCAGCAATAGCTGGTTCTCCGGTGGCGAGTCGATAAAGATCACTCCGTACTGATGACTGATCTCCTGAAGAGCCACGGCCAGCGACATCAGCACCTGTTTGGCTGATTGGGAATTGCCCATCTCTGCCGCCATGACGGGTGCGATGCGGCGGATGTAGGGCCCACCTGGCACTACATCCAGCCCGGGCCGAACATCACGCACCGGGCTGAGCGCAGCACCAGCGGTGATCGCGCTGTAGAGGTTTCGGCCCTTGTCATCGGCCTCGGTGTTGGCGAAGCCCAACATCGTCGCGACATTGCCCTGCCCATTGAGATCGACCAGGAGAACCCGAGCACCGTCGGAGGCTAGAAGCGCCGCACCGTGCGTCGAGCATGTCGTCTTACCTACCCCACCCTTACCGTTCGCGAACAGATAAACGTTGCCGAGCCTGCTCCAATTGACCGCGGGTTCTGCGGTCCCAGAATCATCCCAAGCGGCTACGCTGCTAGTCATGTGGGCGCCTCACTCTGCGAGTATCGGGAGTTCCGCGCGCCTGCTGAACCGCACCGCCGAAGGTGCCGCACACCATGCACGCTCATGGTTCACAAAGTCTAAGGCGGCCAATGCGACACGCCAGCCAATGCCACGCAGGCGTGAGCGCATGACACCGGACCAGACCGCCCATCAGCGCCTGACCATCACATCGCCCACGTCGCGCTGCAGCAAACGAGGCGACGACCCGCGTCAGCTCGCGCATGCGCCCACACGTGTGGTCACCCATCGCGGCCAACGTAACCACGCCCGCCCGGATCAGCACCCGTCATCAGGCCCACGCTCACGCCATCTCGCGAGCATTTGCACCCACTCACAGGCACACACGCAGTGCAGTGCGGCGCGTCGTGTGCGGCCATATCGCCGACAAACCCCCATGTCAGGCCGCATGCGCAACCCTGCACCGTATGCCGATCCATACCTGAACCGATACCTGACTCGATACCAGTGGACATACCAAGGTTCAGGTATGCTCACATATGTCTGGGAATACCGTGCACGCCGGTCGAGTATCGACCCGGCTTCACGTTTGGCGGCACCCGATGCGAGGTGCTGTGATGGATAACAGCTATCAGATAGGCCACCGCACAGTGGCCACAGTCGTTGATCCGACAGTGCACCGGGTGTGCCGAAAAATATTTATTGCGACGCGGCGTGTCGCGTGTGTTGCAACGCCGACTGATGCCGTGAGCGGTGCACTGCGCGTCATCCGTCTAGCGATATCGATTCCCATCCGCATTCAGCCTTGCCAACGAATCGCGCAGTCGATAATCGACCCGACCACGCCGCACATACCGACTGGCACCTGCACAAAGGCATATGGCGCTATAAGTGTCCCGACATGCGACACGGTTCGGCTGCCGATGGCACGCGATACGCGCTCATCCGCAGCGTGCCTGACGCAGCGTCATGTCACGCATCGCAGTGAACGCGCAATGCGACGGCTGGTCCGGACACATGTTGGGCACCACGCCCGTCTACCTACATGCCGCGCAGTCCCGCAACGCATTCCGGTAGACATCAATGCAGCCATATCACGGTCCGTGCGTAGAGCCGCCCGGCACAAAACGCGATCCGAGACGAGGACCGCCGCGTGCGTCACAATGGGTGACCGCGCACAACAACCCGTTGTACGGACCGCCTGCTGGGCTAGGGGAGTGGCCAGCACTCCGCACGGCACTGACCACTCCCACCAGGCCTTTTGCCGGGACCGGGCACCCCTCCATCCCCTGTAACGCACGGAAAAGGGCCTGGCACGCCCTCAGTCCCGCCGAACAGCACACCGGGCATCAGCTATCGCCCGCCGCGACGTTTGGGCCTGTACGGGCCCGCCAGGGTGTTTTACCAGGTGGCCCGAGGGCTGTGACACCCGCAGATAGGGGAGTGGGTTGGATCTGCAGCCACGCAATGGTCAGGTCGACGACTCTTCCTCCGGCTGCGCGGTGTCGGGCGACCAATAGAGCGTTCCGGCCAGTAGCGCCAGTAGGAGCGCGAAGACAGCCGGCGCAAAGTAGTACAGATTAATCCCCTCGCGGGCACCGCGGCTGGCGAAGATGACCTCGACGGTGTAGAGAACGTAGCCCACGGTGGCGAATGCGATCGCGAACCACTTTCGGCCGGTGCCTGGCTCCAGCAGCGAGAGCCACACAAGGACAGCGGCCAGCGCGGCGGGTGTCCCGGTCAGGAACGTCAGATTCATGGCCCGGTCCGGAGGTGACCATTCGACGAGGCCGGAAATGTAGAAAAAGCCAACCGACAACACCATGGCGACGCCGATGGGCCACGAGTAGGGAAGTGGTTTACCACGTTGGGCTTGTCTGATCGCGAAGGCGAACATGTACAGCACGGTCGTCGCCGCGGCGAACCAGACCACTGTGAGGAAGACGAAATTGGCGAGCTGGTGGAAGTGCGCGAGCGAGTAACCTGTCAGTCCCTCGCGCTGTTGCCATCGAACGTAGGCAAACGCCGACAACGTCGCCATCGGGAGGACACAGTTGAGAGCGGCCTTGTCGGTGAAGCTTTCGGTGAATTCGCTGAAGCCACTGATACTTCTGATTAGTCCGAGTAGCGCCGTCGCGGCCGCAACGGCAAATAGGTTGGAGATCAAATGTAGGACGAACCGATCCCACTGGAAGATCTGCGGATCGCCTCGCAACCCCGCTTCAAATGGGCCGGCTAGGGGAGGCAGAATACCCAGGAAGGCCAGGGCAATCCCGGTCTTGCACCAGGACAGGTTCCACGCAGCTGGGAACAGGGGCTTTTCAAACAAGGTGGCCAGAATAGGAAGAATGGCGAAGATGGCCCCCAACACGACCGCGTATTTCTCCGGTTGAGGCTTTGGCGCAAGCGCGAGAGTGGCGATCATCAGGGCTTGCACAACTAGACTGACCCGGACTGTGCTCAGCGTTACCACTTTCCCGACCCTCCGTTCCCCGGCCGAATCGGGCTGCTCGGACAGGCCGCCACCCAACCCCGACAGTTCGAGCGCGACTGGAACTGCTGCAAGTTCAGAGTTTAGATTGGCTGTAGGTATGGTCCGATATAAACGGCTCAGACCCGAAAGGCAGAAACCACTTGGGTAGGGGAGTGGGGCCTCGCGTGATCGCGCTCCAGGTCCGTCCCTACCGGGGCCCTGCGTGCCGGAAATCGCTTGACTGCGGCGAAAGAACTACGTGACGTAGCGCCAAATCCCGCGCGTTTCGAGTAGGGGCCGCACCAACGCCACGACATCGTCGCCAGCGATTCCGTAGCACGTCGTTGTGAGATGCTCGTTGCCCGGCAATGTCGGGTACGGGTGCGGCCCTGGCTCAACGGTGGCCAGGCCGTCCCGCAGCGCGCTCGCCAAGGTTTCAATGACTGGCCATGCGCGTTCCAACACGTTCGACCACTCCGGCTCCCTAGTCGAGATGCTGGAATCGATCGCCGACAGTTTGTCGTAGATGGCGAGATCGCTTGTCCCGCCGAAATGTACGCCACCCCTGAATGCCGCGGTAACCGTCTCGCGAAACGATCTTCCATTCGTGTCGGTGTGGTCGAGGCGCTCAAGTGCTGGATGTGCCCATTGGACGCGAGCCTCCGCCCACGGGCCCGCGTAGAAGACGAATGCGGCCTGCGCCGGCTCACCGGCTACCCAGCGCGCGATCTTGGTATTGCCAGTGCCTTGGCCGGCCACCATCGAAACGGTCACCGGGCCATCCAAATCGCCGAGCACAGTCATCAGCGCAGCGACGGCGTGACCAGCCTCATGATGGGTGATCACCGCAGTCTGATCGCTCATAGCGCGCCGCCTTGGATCATTCGCCGGTCGCGCGAATCCATGTCTTGGTTTCCCAGTCCCACACCGGATCCGAAATCGAGGGTGGAAGTGGTACAACCGTCGCGCCGGCGGCGGCATGCTCATCGGCGTACATTTGCGCTTCAGCTTCCTCGTCGGCGGTGAAAGTCACTGTCGCAGTGGGGTTGCCAGGAACACGAACGAGGATCGTCAATTCGTCTAGTCTGACGTCGCGGCGCTTCGGCGCGACTCGGATCCGCGGGTCGCCGCCGGTGGGTTCACTGCTCACAGTTCCGGCACCGCGGTCGATGTTCTGCCCATGGGGTACATCTTCGCTCCCCGGACTAACATTCCACGACATCGGACCAGCGGAACACGTCATAACCTTGTGCGTTAACCGATCTACACGGCGCTTATGTGGGGGATTGCTCCAGCGCGGACCGCAGCGCTGGAGTGTGACGCCAGCCGGCGTCCCAGCGGCCTGATACGCGGGCGAGGGCTCCGCGTCAGCGCCGAAACCCGCGGCCGTCGGGGCGGGCCTCGAACCCGTCGAAGAGGTCGAACCAGGTCTCCGGATCCGGAACATCACCGAGCCACACGGGTGCGTCGCCGGGGGAGAGGTGCCAGCCGATGTGCCGGTTCCCGACGAGCGCGTTGGTTGCCAGATCCCAGTCGCCGTCACCGGCGGCCGCCGGCAGCTCGGCGACGTCGTCCCCATACTCCTCATCCATCCAGATGGCTTGTGCCGTCGCCACCGACAGCGCCAGTGCGACCTCCTCGGCCACACAACGCGGGTAGGGCAGGCGGCCGGCATCCAGGTCCAGGGCGAGGTCGTCGAAGACCCGAGCGAATTGTCGCCTCCACGAAACCGGGCATCCCCACGCCGCTTCAGGTAAGCGATCGAACATCGCCCACCAACCCGACGATTCCTCCACTGGCAGCTCGCCGCGCTCCTCGATGTCGTCATAGCAGTCGTCGGCATGCACCCACAGATACGTGCGGAGTAGTTCACGCTGCCGCGGAGTCAGTCTCGATCGAAATGCCGCTACCTGCCCCATCATTCCTCGTCCTGGTGATCGCCCGGCGCGCTCATTCCATCCCTACTGAGCATCGGAGACGCCCTCCTTCAGTCTTCCTGGTCGAATACGTTGAGGAACCACCGTGGTGTAGGTAGCCGGGTTCTCGATCTCGAGGCTGTGTTGCCATGCTTCGTCGGCGTCGGAAAATAGGGGAGAAGTGGTGGCCGTGCCGCTCTCACGGTCCACGCTGATAACCCAGTATCCCGCCACTACCTGGATCCCTCCCGGGTGCGTTTGGCCCAGCGTTCGTGGGCGGCTTGCCCTGACATCTGTGCTGCGGCACCAATTTTGGCCCATGACAGCCGGTTCTGCCGGGCACGCACCACTGCCTGGTCGAGCTGTTCTTCGCCGGCACGGATCGCCGACAAGGCAGCCTTGATGGCTGCCTCGGCATCAATGTCGTCGATGTGCTCGTGCTGCCACACGTCATGGGTGGCCGTATAAGCGTCGCCGACGACATCCAGAACGTCCTCATCGGCCGCGTAGATCCGAAACATGTTGGGGTCGTGCCGAATCGGTGACGGCACGCGAGTCCAGAATTGCTGGCTGACCCAGCGTTGCGAGGGCGTCGAAGATCCGGGGGGATAGCAGTTGCAGACGACCCGCCAACCGATCACTTCGCCAGCCGGCCGTATCTCAAACTCGGATGTGCCGCCGTGGCGCCGTGCCGCTTCCTGCCCGAACGATCCATCGCCGTACCGATCGACGGCCAGGTGCCCCGGCGGAATGCTGGTGCCACCGATGCCCAAGGCCCGCCGGCCGTCCTCGAACTCGGCCGCAAGATATCCCTCGTGCCACTCGCTGCCGCGATCCCCGGTGGAGTACTCCCATCCCATGTGCAACACCATACCGAGGTGGCATCAGGATTCCTTGATATTAAACATGTTTGCGTCAAGTACATTTGACGCAGTCCAAAAATGCACTTCAACCAGTCTGACCAGGCAGCCTCCGTTAGCGTGGACGGCATGGACGAGGGGGACCGCCTAATGGCCCATGCCGCCGATCTTCGGGCACAAGTGGTCGAGTTGTTTGAGCACCGTGACGAGATCCTGGCAGAGATGAACGACGATGAGCTGCAAGCTCTGCTTGAGGTACTGCAGGGGATACGGCGCAATCGTGAACGTGGCGGGCCCTCGCTGAACTGACAGCAAGGCCGCTAGATAGGACCTCGCCGAGGAGTAGCCGTGAACCCTCGCGGTCGGCAGGTTGGCGCGTGCACTCCGTGGCGGACGTGATCAGCAACTATGGTTCAGGGTGGTTCTCCAGCGAGGGAGGCGGCATCCAAGGGGGGTTGACTGTGACGTTCGACCGCGGTCAACGAGTCCGTGTCCAGGCTGCCGGGGTGCCCGAATTCGCGACCATCCGCTATGCGCTTCCGGGGGATTCCGACGGGTCTTGGGACCTGATCCTCGTCGACGATGACGACCGTCGTCATGAGATCAATCTGGCGGCCGGCGACACCCAGACCGTGCGCAAACTCGTCAGCGACGGCCACGGCGATTCGGCGCGGGTTCTAGCGGCGATGTGGACGCAGTGGATGGACGCGGCCGCGACCAACGCGGAATCCAGCGCCATGGCCTCGATGCCGCTCAAGCCGTACGCCCACCAAACCACCGCGGTGTACGGAGCGATGCTTCCGCAGCCCCAACTCCGGTTCCTGCTCGCCGACGAACCAGGCACCGGCAAGACGATCATGGCCGGCCTGTACCTGCGCGAAATGCAACGCCTCGGACTGGTCAAACGTGCCTTGATCGTGTGCCCCGCCAACCTGGCATCGAAATGGGTCGACGACTTCTCCCGTCTGCTCGGCGGCGGTCTGCGACAGATCACCGCGGCGACGGTGCGCGAGGATGCGCTGAACTCAAACGACCTGTGGGTCGTCTCGCTCGAACTGGCTGCGGTCAACCCCGCCGTCCAAGACGCGCTGCGCCCAGACAAGGCCGGCTGGGATCTGGTGGTGTTCGACGAGGCGCACCGGTTGACTCCGACGGCGGCAGGGTTCCACCAGGTGGGCCGACTGCTGGCGAAGAACACCCCGCGGGCCCTGTTGATGACCGCCACTCCGCATCGCGGCAAGGAATGGCTGTTCAGACACCTGCTGCACCTGGTCGACCCCGCGATCTATCCCGATCCGGGCAGCGATCCGAACGTCGCGCTATCGGCGTTGCGCCCCGGTCCGATCCACTTCCTTCGCCGGATGAAAGAGGATCTGGTCGACTACGACGGCAAGACGCGGCTGTTCAAGGGTCGATCAGCGCATAACCACAACGTGGCCCTCTCGCAGGTCGAGTACGCCTACTACCAGGCCGCACTCGACATGGTGGAGCAGTTCTTCCCGCAGACCGCGCAACCGTTGGCGCGGATGGTGTACGGCAAGCGGGCCGCATCGAGTCTGTACGCGCTGGCCGAGACATTGCGGCGGCGTTCCACCCACATGGGCGAGATGAGTGAGGCCGAGGCGGCGCTGATCGCCGAGAGTAGCGGTGACGGCGACGAGAATGCGGTCGACGAGGCCAAGGTCATCCACACCGGGTCGACATCGACGCGGGCGGAGCGCACGGCGATCAAAGGACTGGTAGATCGGATCGACGCCACCCTCGCCGATGCGGCGTGGCTGCCGTCGAAGTGGCGGCGCCTGACCGAGGACTGTTTGGCCAAACACTCGATCTTGCCGGGCAACGGTGAGCAGGCGGTGGTATTCACCGAGTACGCCGACTCCGCACAGTGGATCGCCGATCGGCTCAACGCCGAGGGGTACACCGCGAAGATGTATTCGGGCCGGCAGAATAAACCGGATCGCGACGAAGTCCGAAAAGCGTTCATGCGCGGCGACTTTCAGGTCATCGTCACCACCGACGCGGGCAACGAGGGTATCGACCTGCAGGCAGCGCATGTGCTGGTCAACTACGACATCCCGTGGTCACTGGTGCGTCTGGAACAGCGGATGGGCCGCATCCACCGGGTGGGCCAGAAGCGTGAGGTCCACCTGTACAACCTCGTCGCCACCGACACCCGCGAGGGTGAGACGTTGCTTCGGCTGCTCGACAACTTCGTCACTGCGGCCAACGAGCTGCACGGGCAGATGTTCGACAGCCTCTCGGCCGTCGCCGAAATCACCGGCGTGGACTATGACCGATGGCTGACCGACCTGTACGGCAACGACGAGGCCAAGAAGCAGACCGCGATCGACGCCGCCCGCGCTGTGCAGGCCCAGGAGTTGACGCGCGTCGCTCGCCAGGTCCGCGACAACGAACGCCGGCTCGCCAGCCAGGTCGACGCGGTGGCCGCGCTGACCCTCCTGCAACGCGACCTGTTCGCGCGCATCAACCCTGCCATCGTCGAGGCCTACCTGGACCGGCTGTCGGCAGCCAGGGTGCTGCAGTCCGCGCCGACAGCCGCGGGGCCGGGTTTCCGACGCTTGACCTTGGGCGGCAAGGCACTGCCGGCGTCGCTCGGGGGCGGCACGGACGCGCTCATCGCCACGAGCGGGGAAGCCGTTCGCGCGGCCGAGGAGAGTATCGACGTCGGCGACACGGTCACCCTGGGACCAGGAGAAGAGGCATTCACCGACATGATCGCCTTGGCTGATAGCGCCCTGGCCGAAGATCTCTATCAGTCGGGTGCCGCCGCCGATCCCAGCAGCCTGACGCCATATGACCTTTACGCCTACGAGGCGACGATGACCGAGAGCGACGGCAAACGTGCCAGCGTGTGGGCGACGCTGGTGAAGGTCGACGACAGCGGCAGCGCTCGCGCGGTGCGTTGGGAAACGTTGGCCAATCTGGTGCCCACCGACGCGGCCGGTACGGCGGCCCATCCGGCGCGTGAGGGCCGCGCCCTGGAGGTCGCGCGGGCGGTCGCCGACACCACGGTCACCGAGCATCGCAAGGTCCGCACGGACTGGTTCAGTCAGGCCAAACGCGACCTGAACAACTTGCCGTTGAACCTGACTGAAGGCATCGAGGACCGCGACACCCGTGTGGCGCTGCGGCGCCAGTTCCAGGTGCAGACCGCGGCGCGGATCGCGGAGCTGGAACGTCTGACCGACGTGCAACTGACCGAGCCGAAGCTGGTGGGCCGGATCCGAGTGGTGGCGGCCGCCGACGCCGGCACCCAGGCCGAGATCGACGCCGAGATGGTGTCGATGAGTCACGTCCGGCAGCTGCTCGTCGACGACGGCTGGACGGTCGAAGACGTGCACAACGAGGGCCGCGGCTACGACTTGGAAGCCCGCCGCAACAGCCAGATCCGGCACGTGGAAGTCAAGGGAGTACTCGACAGCGCGGCCAGCAACGGCATCCGGATGACCGGCAACGAGGTCCTCATCGCCACCCAGCACCGTCGGAGCTACTGGCTGTACGTCGTCGACCAGTGCGCCGACGGGGTCGGCCGATTCTTCGGCGCCTACGAGGATCCCGCCACGTTGTTCTCCACCGACATGATCGGCGACGCGATCTTCCGCGTCCCTGGGAGCAGTCTCAAGAACGCACCGGGAAGCAACGTATGACCCGGATGATCGAGCGCTGGTTTCCTAGCGCAGAGGTATCGGCCAACAGCGACCGTGGATGGGGATCCGGCAACAGCGAGATTTCGCTGTTCATGTGGTTCGCCAAGCGCCCCACCGCACAGGCCAAGGCAGCCACCATTTGTTCGTTGCTGAAATGGCCCGACGACGTTGAGGAGCAAGTACGTCTTCAAAACTTGGTGCGCAAGGCGATGACTGGCCGATACGCCGAGTGGAGTGAATTGCGAAAGGAGATCGCGGCTTCCAATCCAGACGGGGCGAGCACTCTTGATCCGTTCTCCGGCCGCGGCATGATTCCGCTCGAATCCGCACGTCTCGGCGTGAACGCATACGCCATCGACTACAGCCCCGTCGCGGTTCTGGCCAGCTACCTGCTGACGTCGGCTCCGTTCACCGACTGGACTGCCGAACCGATATTGCCGTTCGGCGAGGACAGCGAGGCCTTACCCACGTCACCTGCCGACCGTCTGCTGAGCGATCTGCAGACGGTGTTCGGTGAGCTTGGCTCACGCCACGCCGAAGCGATGAGCCAGTGGTACCCGCGTCATCACGGCGCGTTGCCATGGGGGTACCTATGGGCCGTCACCATTCCGTGCCAGGACTGCGGCCGCCGCTTCCCCCTGATCGGGTCCTATGAACTAAATCTCGCCCGCGGAGACCGGGTCGCCACGTCGTTCCACATCGCCGCCGACCGCTCATCAGGCGAGTGGGAGGCCGTCGTCGCCGAAGGCTCGCCCACTCACACACCCACGCTGGCCAACGCGGTCGTCAATGGCCGCAAGGTCGCCGGCAAAAGCGCAGTCTGCGTCTTCTGCGGCCATCCACACCCGCTTGCGGTGCACCGCCGACTGCTACAAGAAGGACAGGGCGTCGACGCTCTCGTCTTGGCCGCCGACATCGACGCTCGTGGCCTGAAGAGCTTCCGCCCACCCACAGCCGAGGAAATCGAGGCGGTGCGCAGCGCCTCCGAGGCACTGCGCGACGAACCGGCCTTCAGTCCGTTCTTGCCCACCGTGCCCAACGAACGAATCGCGCCGGGCAACAACAACATCATCGGGCCCAGCATCTACGGTGCGCGCACTTACGGCGACTTCATGGTCGACCGCCAAACCCTGTCCTACGTCAAGCTGGCCCGGCTGATCAACGACCTTAGCGCCGAGCTGCTTACAGCCGGGTTGTCGCGCCAGTACACCAAGACCATCACCGGGTACGCCACGGCGGTCGTGGTCAAAAAACTTCGCCGATCAACCCGAGGCGCGCGGTTCCAATCCAAGGGTGGCGCACAAATTGGAGACCTGTTCGTTAACGAGGGATCGATCACCTTCTCGCACGACTACTTCGAGGCCGGCATCGGCGACGGTCCCGGAACGTGGTCGTCGATCTCGGACAACGTACTGGCGGCCTGCCGCAACTTATTCGCCGATATGCGCGGTGTGCCCACGAACGTGCAGCGTGGCAGCGCCACCGCCCTTCCCTACGGCCCGAGCAAGTTCAGCGCGGTGGTGACCGACCCTCCGTACGACCAGATGATCGCTTACGCCGACGCGTCAGACCTGTTCTACAGCTGGATGAAGCGTTGCCTTCATACGACTTGGCCCGAATTAGCCGTTACCGCAGATGTTTACGGATGTCAGGAGAAAACCAGCGAGATCATCGTCAAGCGGGTTCGTGGGGAAGCGCCCGACGAGCACAGGACCCGCGAACACTACGACGCGATGATCTCCCAGGCCTTCGCAGAGATGCGCCGCGTCGTGCGCGACGACGGCGTGGTAACGATCGTCTTCGGGCATGGCGAGCCCGAGGTGTGGCAGCGGCTGCTGGGCTCGATCGAGCGCGCAGGTCTGGTCATGACCGGGTCGTGGCCGGCGAACACGGAGTCCGGCGGTCAGCAGGGCAAAGCCAACATCGAAACGACGCTCACGATGGCCTGTCGACCTGCTCCCGCTGCGCGGCCCGCTGGTCGCAAGGGCACTGTCGAGGCCGAAATCAAAGCCGAGATCAAGCGGCGATATGTCGACTGGGAGCGATGGGGCCTGGCCCCTGCCGACATGCTGATGGCCGCAGCAGGTCCTGCAATGGAGGTCGTGGGGCGGTTCAGCGAGGTGCTTGATGCTCGCGGCAACGTGGTCGACATCTACACGTTCCTGCCACTGGCTCGGGCGGCGGTGCAGGATGCAATGGCCGTGGAGATCAACCATCAACCCCTCGACGCCTTCGACGCTCGCACTCGCTTCGCGTTGTGGTGGATTCGGCTCTACGGACGACAAATTCAGGCCAAGTCCGAGTTGAGGTGGCAGACCCTTGCCTCCGGGATGGACATTGCACAGGTCCGAGATCTCGCGGGTGAAGCCGGTGGTGGGGTCCGATTCGGCTTTGCGTCGGACCATGCTGCGCGAATCGACGCAGAGTCCGCGACGATCGACGTTGTACTGACATTGGCGCGGGCCTCGGAGGAGGGGCTCGATGCGATGGGTCAGGTGCTACTGGACGCCGGACGCAGCGTCGACGACGTACAGCTCTGGGCGGCGGTGCAGTTCCTAGCCGACAGGTTGCCCGATAACGACGTCGATTCGATCGCGTTCAATCGAGTGCTGCGCACCAGGAACGCCATCGGCGCCGCCGCTAGCACGGCCGCGGCAGGAAAGGTCGAAGCCGCTACGCAGCAACGTCATGACGACGCCCAGCTGAAGTTGATGTGATGGGGTCGCCGGCGGGCGGACACCGCATCGAAGTGCCAACACCGAACCAGGAGGACCTGCCATGACGACTTCCGTGACGCCATGGTGGAAGGCACTCAAGATCCGGCAGGAGATCTTGTCGGCGTCCGGGCAGATCGACGACGTGCAGATGTCACTGTTCGCTGCGGTGCACGGTGCCGGGGTAGCGCGACCGCTATACGCCGACGCCGCCTACTACGGCGACATCACCCACCCGACTGAGCGGCTCGTAGACCTGCTCACCGAGATCGCCATCCGTATCGGCGGTGCCGACGACTATGTGAAGGCGCGAGCAGTCACGCGTCTCGACCAGGGGATGGGCGGCGGTAAGTCCCACGCGTGCATCGGTGCGTTCCATCTGGCCGCCAATCCCGAAGCGCTGTTCAGCACCGAGCTGGGCAAGCAGGTGGCGGCGCGCGCCAAGGCCAAGATCGGTCAGCCCCTGGCGGCGGATCTGCGTAGTCCCCACGTCGTGGTGTTGCCGTGCGACAACATGACACCGGGCGCCTCGGTCCAGGAGTACGACGGCCCGGCGGTCAACCTCTACGAGCGTTTTCTGTGGCGGCTGTTCTCCAAGGATTACGCGCTGTTCGAGCGCTACCAACCGTTTTGGAGTGACAAACACAAGATCGCCGAGGCGATTCGGGCCGTGAACCGGCCCGTTCTGATCATCGTCGACGAAGTGCTCGACTACATCGGCAACGGGCTCGACGGGGCCAATAAGCCTGACCTCGCAGCACAGGACATGGCGTTCCTGCGGGCGTTGCTCGACGTCGTCAACGACGTCCCCAACGTCTCGATGCTCATGGTCATGATCGCCTCCGACGCCGACCAGACCGCACTGTCGAAGGCCGCCCAGGAACGCCGCGATGATCTCAACCGTCTCCTCGAACGCAACGGCTTTCCCGCTGTGGTCACCGAGGTCGCCGACTTCGCCGACATCCTGCGTCGACGTCTGTTCGACGCCGAACCCGCCGCCGAGGTCCTCAGCGCCACCGCCGCGCAATACACTGCGGTGTTCGCCGACAAGGGGTGGACCAAGAACGTCTGGGACGCCATCGGCGCGACCTGGCGCGACCGCTGGGCCGATGAGGTCGCCGCCTGCTACCCCTTCCATCCGATGCTGATGGCGCTGGCCAAGGACGAGTGGAGCAAAGTCACCGGATTTCAGCGAGTCCGCTCGACGATCCGAATCTTCGCCGCGACGGTTTACGCGCAACAGGAGCGGGGAAAGGCCGGCGAATGGGTACCGACGCTCATCGGGCCCGGAGACTTCCCCCTGTCGGATTCGGCCGTGCGTGAAGCGATCCTGGGAAGTGGTCTGGTCGAAGATGAACGCACGATTGCCAACTACCGCAGCCTCGCCGAGATCGAGGTCGTCAACAACGACGGCAGCAGTGGCACCGCACGCCGGCAGGACCTCACTCGCGAGCCCCTTCTGTGGAGCCAGGCCAACCCGCGGGCCGCGGAGCGGGCTGCAACCTTCATCTTCATGGCCAGCATCGTCGGGACGCTGCGTCCCGGTCGCGGTCGCGGCGCCAGTGCACCGGAAGTGAAGGCCGCCAACAGCATTCCCGATACCGCGTACACGATCACCGACGCCGACACTGTGGTCGCCGACCTCGTCGACGTCGACCACGGACTCAGCGCGCTGGACATCATTCCGGGGCAGGGCAACAACAAGCCCGCGCGCTACTTCCTGTCGACACGGCTGACGCATCGGATGTTGGTCAACAACATTCGGCGCACGATCACCGAAGCCGAGCGTGACGCCGTGCTCGTCGAGTTCGCTCAACGGCTCGCCAGCACCGGGCCTTTCCGTGAGCTGCGGTTCGTCGCCGCCGACGCCACCCGCACACCGACGCAGGTGCTGTCCACAGCAGGGCTGGACACCGCATTTACCACCCGGCTCATCGTGCTCGATCCTGCCCAGTTCAGTCTGCGCAACGGAGCCGAAGCGGCCACCTTGGAGGCGTTGCAGGCGGCGATGGGCTTGGGTCAGGGCCCCGATCAACTGCCGGTGCAGTGGGCCAGCAGCGCCGTGTTCTCCGTCGTGAACACACAGCGGCGCAGCCTGGCGCGTAGCGTGGCCGCGGAATACTTGGCTCGAAGCAAAGCGTTGGCCGCCCCCGAGGTGCAAGCCGATGACGAGCTGAAGGCCACGGGCACAAAAGAACTCGCCAGCGCCAAAGAACAACTCGAGAAGGCGTTGAAGCGGGCGTACCAGCACGTCGCGTACGTCGCGCAGCCCGACCCCGACGGGGAGCGCTATCTCGACCAGCTCACGTTCGACGACGACACGCTCACCGCGCTCAACGGCACTATCGTATGGAAGGGGCTTGCGGACCGGGACAAGGTGTTCGACGCCGGCCAGTTCGGCGCGCAGGCGTTGATGCACAACCTGCGCGAGCAGGACTACGGCAAGACGCTGGCAGACGTCCGCGCCTCGTTCTACAGTGCGCCGCGGCTGCCTCTGCTTTACGAAAGTGATCGCGACCTCCAGCAGGCCATCTACGATGCCGTGGGGGAGGGGTCGTTACGCATCATCGACGCGTCCGGGACCGCCGTCGAGGTCACCACGCCTGGGCAGGTGAACCTCACCAGCACCGCATTGCGGATCGCCGCCCCCGCGACGCCGGCCAGCGACGAACCCGATGGCCCCGGCAGCAGCGGACCGGGCTCCGCAACCGGCGCCACGGGGGGCCCAC
Source organism: Mycobacterium sp. IDUB_9 (assembly GCF_055419505.1). Lineage (NCBI taxonomy): Bacteria > Bacillati > Actinomycetota > Actinomycetes > Mycobacteriales > Mycobacteriaceae > Mycobacterium > Mycobacterium sp. IDUB_9. Next base: position 39,274 of record NZ_JBVAXU010000011.1, read on the forward strand.
AGGCCGGTGCCGCCATCGGCGGGTTGTATGGCGGGTCGACAGCGGCCACAACGGGGTCTGGCTCTACCGCGGCCCCCGCAGGCAGCGACGCCCAGTCCGGGCCCGCGGCGGCGACGGTCGAGCGTCAGATCGCGTTCTCCTTCACAAGCAACCTGCTGGCCGGCGCCGATGCCTCCGACGGATTCGCGGCGGTGTTCCGCGCGTTCTACATGGCGCTCGACGAGCGTCAGATCAGCTACCTCCAGGGCACACTGCAGCTGGTCCTCGACGCATCGGTCGTCGATCAGCTGCAGCCGCTACTGACCGACCTCGGTATTTCGGCGACGGTCAAGGAGATCTGAAACCGGCCCGGCCCCCGAGGTAGGCGGGCTCCTCGCTGGCACGCGTGGGTGTGCGTTGGGGTAGTACGCACCCGCATGGGCTGGCGTTGGTGCGGAGCGCGGTACCGCGCTAGCTAGTAGCTCGGTTGCGTTTCGTTATCGACGACACGGGTGGTTGGGCGCCGTGGATCAACGACCATCGTGTTGATCCGGAAACCGGTGAGCGGCAGCGGTTCTCCTCGGCGATCCTGCCCACATGAGCGCGCAGGTCCCGACAGATCAGCGAGGTTCTGCCGCTGCTGGGCCTGCACATCCTGTTCAGCGGCGGCTTCGGGCCCTGTATTTGAGAAATGCCGGCCGCGCGCGAGCCCGGGCCCCCGGCGCACTGCCGACGGCCGGATTGTCGTGCACGACAACGTCACTCAAGAGCCGGATTATTCTGCGCCGGAACCGCTTTCCGGCGTCTGAACCGGTACATAAGCGTCGTGGGTGCGTACGTCAACGCGGTGGCAGATCGAGCGTCGGGCCCTCGATCGGCGTCAGGGTCGTGGGAGGTTTCGGGGCGCAGGTTTCACCGTCCGGAACGGTTGGAGTGGGTGAGCCGGCCGGGCACGTGATCGGCTGTGATGGCGTGTAAGTGACGTCCGCATACCGCGTGCACCAGTCGCCTTCGAAGTCCTTCTTGCGGCAGGCCTGGACCCCGAACGTGAACGTCGACTTCGGGTCAGTGTTGATGTTCCAGGTGGCAGCCTGACCATCGTTAACGCAGTGGAAGGGGTATTCGTCTTGGTGCCCCCTGATCATCGTGTGCAGGGCGTCGACGACGTAATCGCCGTGCACCCGAGGGCAGCCCCAAGGAAACGCCACGCAGTGCACGCGCGTGCCGTGGTCCCATGGCATGCACCCGATTACGAGCCCATTGCTCAGCGGAACTAGCGGAATCGGATCTGTGCTCGCAGTGGGAGCGACGAGCATCGCCGACGCCCCACCGCACAGTGAGGTGGCTGCGACAGCGGCGGCGGATCGCTTGAGGACAGATGCGCCGATTCTAATGTGACCAGGCATCCTAGGCTCCGCTTCTTTGGCATGACGAGAATGGTTTGACTGTCGCATCGGGCCATGCCGCGGACACGAGTAGTCCGCTACTTGAAAAACCGCTATTGGATAGCGGCATACAGCCTTCAACCTGACATAATTACTTATTATCGGCTAATTATTGGGCTAGTTATGGGCTAGACATTAGGCTAGTATCGAGCCATGAAAACCGTACCGCTCAGTGAAGCCAAGGACAAGCTCTCCGCGCTGGTCGACGAGGCAGACACCACGCACGAGATCATCCGTATTACTCGGCACGGTCGGGCCGCCGCGGTCTTGATGTCCGCAGACGACCTCGACTCGCTCAACGAGACCCTGCACGCGTTACGGACCCCGGGAATTGTCGACGAGCTCAATCAGGCCGACGCCGACTACGCCGCCGGCAACACCGTCACCGGTGAGGATCTGCGCAAACGCTACGGCCTGTCGTGAGTGGCGACCAGCCATGGTCGGTACGGCTGGCGCCCAGTGCTGTCCGGGCGCTCGATCGACTGCCGCACAAAGTCGCGGCCGCGATCGCCGAGTTCGTCACCGCAACGCTGCCCACGGATCCATACCGGATGTCCAAGCCGCTGCGTCACGAGCTGGCCGGGTGGCGGGTGGCACGGCGAGGCGACTATCGCGTCACGTTCCGGATCCTCGACGACGACCACGCGCTCCTCATTGGTCGTGTTGAGCATCGGGCGCACATCTACCGCCCCACCTAACCTATCCAGGCACACCGCAACAAATCGTCACCGTGACGAATAGTGTTGCGTGACAATGGAATCACGGAACTGTTACCGACTTGTGCGCACGATTTCCGCTCGGTGCGGCTCGTCCATCGCAGGCCTGATATCCCGATCATGCTGGAACCCAGTCCAACTGATCGCAGCTACAACCACAATCCCGAGGACCGTGAAATAGTAGTTCGAGTTGGCCAGCCATGCGTATCCGATCACCAGAAAACTGGCGATCAGAGTAACGAGCAATGCCAACCCTAGTGCGCCCCATCCGGATTCGGTGTGCCCCAGAATCTCCCGCAGCGCGCAATTGAACAACCACGCTAGGACTATCCCTATGGCGATCACCCCAACGATTTCCAAGGGACTCTTCCTCTTCCGGTGGTCAACAACATCGCCGAAAGTGGCAACAACCGCAATGGTGAAGGTGAAGATCACCAGGCTGGCGAGGATGACGCTAAGCGGAAAGACCAGCAGCCACACAAATCCGGGCCAGGTGATCGCCGGAGCATATTCGATGTCAGCAAGGATTGTGACCGAGGCTCGATGAGTGAGCTCGATTCCGTAAGTTTCAACCATGGATCGACCGTAGAAACCAGTGCCGCCCGATCGGTCCCATGACACGTTTGGGAAGCCACTAATTCGCGACTGGACCGATCCGCAGAACTCATACGGGGTCCGGCCGCGCGCTCTCTGCGCGCCGGTCAATCACCTTCGCCACCTCATCACGCAACTGAGACAGCCCTGCGGTGGCGTAGCTGTGACTCGTCATCTCAACGCTTCGCCGCCCCGCGCGCTCGGCCTGATCGACGGCTTCCTTCAATCGGTCGTAATCCTCTCTGCTGAGACGTCGTTCGAGTTTCGAGAGATCGTTGCGAAAACGTGCCACCGCGTCGGAGTGGGTGGAGCTGTTGGAACTTGGACCTGTGCGTCGAACCTGAATAGACATGAGCGGACCATATGAGGCATCGTGAGATGTCGCCACTCACCCTCTGTCCGGCGCTGGGTCTTCATTCGAGCGGCGCGATGGTGTCGGCTTCGAGCCAGAGTTGCATCGTCGTGCGCGAGTGCCCATTGCCGCTCTTGATCGGAAGTAGGCAAACGGCAATCCAGGCTCCGTCGTTGGCGCGCCGGATCCATGCGATTTGGTGGCCAGGCATCCACGGCCCGGTGATCGAGTACCCGCCGGCCTTCACCCACATCGGAAGTTCGTCGCGCCGCGGCGCCGCGACCAGAGCGGGGAAGGCCTTGGCCGTGTCGATGCGAACTGGCCGGTCCACCAGCTGCAGGGTCCGGTACCCGCAAATCTCACCCGACCAGTCATCAAACACGCTATCGAACACAGTTTCGAGTATCCCAGCTTTCGCGCGGTGCGTCGACACCCCCAGAATGGCGAGGTTTCGATGTGGAATAACCCCTGGTACAGCGCAAACAATGATCACATGGTCCTGATTCGCCGCGCTGCGGTCCTCCTGTTCGCTCTGGGTTGCTGCCTCCCGGTGCCCTCCTGCGCGCCCCTTGTCGGCAAAGCCGACCCCACCGGTGGGAGTAACGCCGCGGTGGTTCGGGTGGTCGACGGCGATACCGTCGACATCCGCCACGATGACCGTGGGCGGCTCCGGGTCCGGATCCTCGGCATCAACGCTCCCGAGACCCATAAGCGAGGTTGGACGGTCGGCTGCTACGGCCCAGAAGCCGCCTCATGGGCAAGTGCATTTCTCCCAGTGGGACAGCGTGTTTCGATGGTCACCGACCCGACCCAGGGCAGCACGGACCGATATGGTCGCACGCTTTCCTACCTGGACCTTCCGGATGGGCGCGATTTCTCGGTCGAGTCGGTCCGGGCCGGCATGTCCCAGGTGGTCACCTACGGCAAGCGCCCGGTCCAGCGGTTCGCTGCTCTGTCCGCGGCGGAGAACGAGGCAAAGGACTTGCGTGTCGGTTTGTGGGGGCCGCCCTGCTTTGGCGCGACTGACTCTGTTCCCGAGTAGGCAAAGCGCCGGCCGTCGGTTATGCGGTGGTCGTAATACAAGGCCAGGCCCGGGTGGTGGTTGCGTCGTGCAGGTGACGTGACGTTTTTGTGCCTTTTGCACTTTCCGATTGTGGCGGGTGGCTCGCCTACGCGCTAAGACGCCGGCCTCCGCTGCTACGCGACGCTCCGGGCCCTGCGGGCTCGCAAACTCTTTCCTGACGCTCGCCGCGGTCGCTGACGCTCCCGATGGCTTCGCTGGGAAAGACTTTGCGCCCGGGTCTTGCACTCCGGCTCCCCCACACCCGCCCAAATCTCCAGTGCCAAAAGGCAAAAAGAACGGGCGGCCTCCGGGTCGCTCCCACCTGAAAGGTACTGAGATGACCGACACCACCCAGCAGGACGTTGTGGAGACCGCGCAGTTCGGGACGCTCGAACACCTCGATCCCGCAACGCTGGAAATCGGTGAGAACGTCCGTGACGAGGCGATCCTCGACAAGTCGTTCCTGGCCAGCATCGCCGAGAACGGCGTCCTAACGCCGATCACCGCCGTCCGCAGCGCCGACAACCCCGACGTGATCCGGGTCCGCAACGGCCAGATGCGCACCCTTGCGGCCCGCGAACTCGGCCTGGCCAGCGTGCCGGTGTACGTGCTGCCGTCGAGCGCGGCCGACGCCAGCGAAGAAACCATCGAGCGCATCGTGCACCAGCTCGTCACCAACGATAGATTCCACGCAATCACCGAGGCGCAGCGCGCACGCGGCATCCAGCAGATGCTCAACGCCGGAGTCTCGCAAACCAAGGTGGCCAAAAAGCTCTCGGTGAAACGCGACACAGTCAAAGCGGCTGCCGCAGCGGCCAAGTCGAACGCCGCCATGAACGCACTCGACACCGGCCAGCTGAGCCTGGAAGAAGCCGCCGCACTCAGCGAGTTCGACGGCGACGACGACGCAATCGAAAAGCTCATCGCCGTTGCCGGGACCACCCGGTTCGCCTTGCGCGTCGAAGAGCTGCGCCAGGCCCGCGAGCGCGACCGAGCATATGCCGCCGCCGTGCAGGACTACACCGAACGCGGCTACCGCGTGATCGAGCACGACGACGCACCCAGGTGGGACGACACGACCTGCTTGGCAATCGAATACCTGCTCACCGCAGATGGAGAACGGGCCACCACCGCTGCCGTCACCGATCCCGCTCACTGGGCAGTCATGCTCTACGAAGAGGACGGCTACGCCGACGCCGAAACTGGCGAGATCGTGGACGAGGACTCGATCGACTGGACCACCCGGGACGACGACGAGGCCACCCCGGAAGAGGGCCTGCGGCACTTCAACAGCGTGGTTCAGGCGACGGTCTACTCGCCCGACTGGTACTGCCTGGACTACCAAGCCGCTGGCCTGCAGCTCGGTCACCAGGTCTCGGGACGTGGGGTGCAGGACACCACTGTCCAGGACGAGGCTGATGTGACCGACGCCGACGCGCAGCAGGCCCGCGAGGAAGCGGCTGCCTCCGAGGCCCAGCGGGCAGCCGAGTTGCGGCGTGAACGCCGCAAAGTCATCGCCCTCAACCGGATGGCCGAGGCCGCCGCGCACGTGCGCCAGGAGTTCGTCACCAAGCTGCTCGTCCGCAAGACGCCGCCGAAGGGTGCGGCGATCTTCGTCGCAGACTGCCTGGTCCGTGACCCCGGTCTGATCAAGGAGTTCCACGGCGCGACGCAGGCGGCCAAGATGCTCGGGGTGGACTCGACCGCAGCTGTCAGGAAGCTGGTCAGCGAGCTTGCACCGACCGCTGATGGTCGCGCACAGGTCGTCACTCTCGGGCTGGTACTGGGTGCGCTGGAAGCACGCACACCCAAGGACTCGTGGCGCTACGGCGGGTACGACGTCGTCAAGCCGGTCGACTACCTGCGTTTCCTGGTTGCCAATTCCTACGAGCTGACCCCGGTCGAACAGGTCATCGTCGGCGATCGGACCGCAGACGAGGTGTACGACGACAGCCTGCAGGCCGATGAGGCCGAAGCCGAGGATCAGGACGGCGAATCCGGCGAGGACGCCGACTAGGTGACCGAGCGGGTTGTGGAGGCCGCGAGCCTCTGCAGCCCGCCCGGGCTCAATGGAAGCGCCTGCGGCGCTGCGGGATTCGTCTACGCCTTTCGGCGTAGGCCCACGATGTGGGTTTGCCTTCCGGCCTTCGATCGTAACCGGCGGTCCGGCCGCACAAGGGCACCGCTTCGGCCTTCGGCTCGGCACCGGTTTCGCGGCTCGCTGCGCTCGCCGGTGAAACCGGCACCGCCGGGCCCTTGCTGCTTACCCGGACCTGATGCCGGTTCTCGATCTCCTTGCCGGACAGGCAAACAGAACGGGCGGCCCGAGTCGCCCCCTCTCGAACGGTTCTCACCATGGCTCACCAACTCGATTCCACCCGTGGCCGCGTCAGCTTCGCCGACTCGCAGACTGACGCGTGGCACCAGCTCGGCCAGCAGGTCGGCCACCTCATGACCTCTCAGGAGGTTTTGGAGGCCGCGCACCTTGCGCGATGGAACGTGCGTAAGGTGCCGCTGCAGGTTGCCCAGGATCCCATCGAGACCGCAGATGGCAGTGTCATCACCCCGGACCCGCTCGTTGTGCCCGATCACTACGCCACTGTGCGCGATAACCCCATCATCCCCGGGCAGATCGACGTGCTTGGTGTCGTCGGCAGCAAGTACCAGCCCCTGCAGAACGAGGCCTCGTGCGACTTCCTGACCGCGCTCATTGACGAGAGCGGCGCAGTGTTCGAAACCGCTGGTTCCCTCAATGGTGGCCGTCAGACGTTCGTGACCCTGAAACTGCCCGAAACCATGGTGTTCGACGGCAATGACGGCTCCAAGGACCGCACCGACCTGTATATCGCGGCGCTGAATTCACATGACGGCAGCGCGGCGTTCCGAGGCATCGTCACCCCAATCCGCGTGGTGTGCGCCAACACCCAGACCGCAGCGATTCGAGAAGCCAAGGCCAGTTTCGCGATTCGCCACACCGGCAGCGCCCGCATCGCGATTCAGCAAGCCCGCGAGGCGCTGAGGCTGGCTTGGCGCTACCTCGACGTGTTCCAGGCCGAGGCCGCCACACTGTACGCGGCACCGATGGACACCGACGAGGTCCGCGCCTTCGCCAACCGCCTGGTCGACGTCGACGGCGCAACCAGCCTGGCAGCCAAGAACGCTCGCCGTGACCAGGCCAATGGCATCGTCAAACTGTGGGTGTCCTCCCCCACTGTCGCACCGGTCGCCGGAACCCGCTGGGGCGCCTACAACGCGGTTACCGAGTACGTCGACCACCACGCCAAAGTTCGCGGCCGCGGCAATCCCGAAGCGGTCCGGGCCCTGCGTGCGGTGACAATCGGTAGCAGCGCCCAAACGCTCAAGTCCAACGCCTTCGCGATGCTGCAAACCCTCTGACCAGAAGAGAGCCGGGCCCGCCGAGCAGGCAGCCGGCGGGCCCGCCACTCTCGACTGACTACCGGGCGGAAACGCCTTCGGCGCTACCGACCTTTACACCACGAGTTCACACCGATTCGTGCGAAACAACACTAATTCGGCGGCGCACCTCCACAAACAACAGCTTCCCTTTTCTGCAGTCCGGATTATGCGCTGGTTTCGGCGACTCTATGCAAGGCCATCGGCTCCGCATCCGCTGCGGCCTCCGGCGCGAAAACTTTTCCTAAGACGCTCGCTGCGCTCACTGAAAACTTTCCGCCCGAAACCTTGCACTACACGCCGCAACCAGCGATAAAGAGCCTGTCAGAAACGGAAAAAGAACGGCAGCAGACACCCGGGGCGACAGTGGGCGACCGAACGTCATGTAAGTCAGAATGGAGGCTGATAAACGATAGAAAAAAGCAATAAAGTTGTTTTGCATAGGTGTGGCATAACCCTATATTGACCAGTAGAATAAGTGAATATAAACCCCGTCCGACCAATTTAACGGAGGCCCGAAATGTCTCAAATTACCGTCTACACCAAGCCCGCGTGCGTCCAATGCAACGCGACCTACAAAGCCCTCGACAAGCAGGGCATCGCCTACGAGACGGTTGACATCACCCTCGACAGCGAAGCCCGCGACTACGTCATGGCGCTGGGTTACCTCCAGGCCCCCGTGGTCGTCGCCGGCGACCAGCACTGGGCCGGATTTCGACCCGACCGCATCAAGGCCCTCGCCATGGCAGTGGCCTGACGGCCCGCCTCCACATGGCCAATCCCGCGAAAGGACCGTAACGACATGACAATTCACCCACTGACCACCCTGGCCGACTACGACGAGCACGCCGAACTGGTCGGCCGCACCCGCGCCAAACTGCTCACCGAGATCGCTGCCGGCATCTCTTCGTTTCAGCTCGCCTGCCAACAGCTGGCCCAGCTGCGCGGCCCCGTCGAAGACCCTGACTTCGTCGAAGGCCGTGACGGCCGTGACGTCGCGCAGTTCCTCGACGACGGCATCCGGATCGGCCGTGCCGCCTACGCCGTGGTGCACACCATCATCGACAAGGAGATCCCGCGATGAGCCCGAGCGCCGTGCAGACCCTCGAACCGAGGACCGCAGTGTCTGGCGATGACTCCTGGCTGTGCCCCAGCGACACCAACCTCGAGGAACGCCCCACCGACGACTGGCGGGCCGAAGCCTTCGTCCACCAGACCGAACCCCAACACCAGCTGATCGGCGCACTGCTCTGGCTGCCCGTAACCCGCGCCCGCGCCATCCTCGAGTTGGTCCCCGACACCGCGATCTGGCGGCCCCGCGCCCGCTGGGCATACCAGCTCATCCACGCACTCATCGATGCCGGCCACGATCCCGACCCGGTCGCCGTGCTCGACCTGGCACGAACCCAGCCCAGCACATTCGCACTGTGCCCCGATCGGCCGCCGACCGCGCATCAACTCAAAGGCCTGGCCATCTACCTGTTCGACGCCTACCAGGACGCCATCGCGCCACGGGAAAACGCCGGCCAATACGCTCGCGACGTTCTGGATGCGGCCTACCGAAACGCCTTCCGCGACCATGCGATCCGGATGCAAGAGCTCGCCGAATGCGACGTCGAACGCGAGCTGCTCACCCAGCTGTTCATCGACACCCGCAACGACCTTGTCGACCTGCGGCGCCGCGCCGAAGCCGCCGCCAAACCCGGATGGGACACCCCATGACCGCCCCGCTGCCCGACGCTGCGATCCTGCGCAACACCGCGGCCGCCGTCGCCGTCAACCACCGCCACCGCGCGGCCGCCTCGACCGCCGGCACCTGGATCGAAACGTTCAGTGTCCGCGCCCAACGGCACGCCGAACGTCACCTACGCCGCCGCCGGAGGACCGCATGAAACTCCTCCCCGGCCTCATCGCGGCGATCGCCACCGCGGCCGCGGCCCTGGCCACCGTTCCGGCAGCTCCCGCCGCAGCCGCGCTGCAGCTGGTCGAGCCCGGCGACCGCCTCGAAACCGCCAGCAACGCATGCACCCTCGGCTGGGTCTACATCGGCGCCGACAAACACACCTACGCCATCACAGCCGGGCACTGCGCCACCCGCCCCGGCGAAACCATCCGCGACCAATATAGCGGCGCCACAGGAACATTCATTCACACCCTGGTCGACCCACCCGGCATCGGCGGAGCCGACTACGGACTCATCGACTTCGGGCTACGCACCCTGCCCGTGCCGTTCGTCGACGACCAACCCGTCACCGCCAACAGCCACCCCGAGCCCAGGCCCGGACAGAAAGTATGCCGGGCCGGCATCACCACCGGCACCGTATGCGGAGAAGTCACCCGCAGCTTCGGCGACCACCAATACCTCACCGTCGGAATGACCCCCACCATCGGAGGCGACTCCGGTGGCCCCGTATGGACCACCGACGCCGGCGACGGAACTGTCCACATCATCGGCATCTGGCTCGGCGGACGCACCACCATCGCCGGCGGAAACTTCGGCCGATTCGCCGCACTCGGCGACGCCCTCACCGACCTCGGAACACCACCAATCAACACCGCGTGAACGCTGCTCTCACTTGCTGCGTCACGACCCGTTTTCGCATGGAAGCCCGGTAGTCAGCATCGCGTGCACATCGATGACGCTCCGCAAACCGACGATGCGACGACGCGATTCGTGAGACCTGCTACGGCAACATCGACCCGCCATTCACTGTCGCGGCCAGCACAGATAGCGCCTGCGCCTGCGCATACGCGATGCGCTCAGCGTTACTCAACTCATCGACGTTGATTCCCTGTAGCACCTCGAAAAGAGCCGGCGCCCCCGACTGAACCTTCGTGTCTAGTAATCCCTTTGATCCCATGAGCCCAGGGTCGCACGAACATAGGAAACCGTGATCAATCCCTGCGGAGCCGAGACCGCCAGCGAGCGGGCAGCACCGAAGTACGCGCCGGTGTCTGCTCTTATCAGGGGTTAAATTCTCAAATAGCGTCATAGAGGTGTGTTGAACTGCGTTTTTACCTGCACTCACATGTAACCTGTTAGGTCATGGGCGGCCAGATTTTCGGCGAAAGTCAGCGGCGTGGCGCGACGTGGATTGTGGGATGCCGGGGTAAATGTTTACCCCATGGAACTACACGACGATCCGCAGCGGCTCGTGGAGGAACTCGTTCGCCAGCACGCCCAGGTTTTGGGCGAGGCGCACGGCGATCTGGCCGCGCGACATCCGGAAGTCCCGGATCGCTTTATCGATCAGGGCAGCCATGTCCGACCGATCACGGTGTCGTGCTCGGTTTTGGAAACGTTTCTGATGTCGCGGTTGCGGCGGCAGACTCCCAACTCGACTCTAAAAGTCAAGGCGGGCAACGGGATGGGGGTTCTTCTTGTCGACGAGAAGGGCTCACGGATTTATGTACGAAAGCATCCGCGAAACCGGCGGACTGGTCAGCTGATCGACACTGTGCCGTTTGTGCCGGGTGGGGAGCAGTACAGCATCGAGGAGGTGCTGGGTCACCCGATCGGCGGGCAGGAGGGTATCGCCGAGCCTCAGGCGTATCGGGAGTATCTGTTGTGGTGGCCGGACGGTCGCGGGTTTTTCGGTGGTGCGGTGCTGGCGGCGGGTCTGCTGCTCGACAATGTGGAGGTTTTGTACGGCCGGACGCCGTTGCCGCCGCCGATCATGGAGGACCGCTCGTTCAATGTTGGTCTCGGCGAGGTCGGTCGGGATGGGTCGTTGGGGACTCGGCGCCGCGACGACGACTTCGTCGACGTCGACGAGGACGCTGCGAGCGAGCAGGACGAGGAGGGCGGTCCGCCGAAATCGTCGTAGCCGTCGTGCACAGTGTTGGGTGCATGTGGGTTTCCCAACCCGGTGACGTTGAATTGAGCGCACGATGATTGAGGTTTTTGGTGCTCGGGTCCGGCAGGCCCGGTTGTTGAGGCGGATGACGGCACGGTCGGTGGTGGAAGCCACAGGCTGGAGTACGTCGCGGCAGTCCCAGATTGAGAAGTCGCTGACGGTGCGGCTCGACGACGGCGATGTTGCGGTGTTGGCGGGGTTGTTCCGGTTTCCTGCAGCGTTTTTCAGCTCGGCTCCGCAGACGCGGATCACCGCGAACGAGCTGCTGTTTCGGGCGCCGAAGTCGATGACGGTGGGTGAGCAGGAGTTTTTGGCGACGTTTGCGTCGTTGGCAGGCGATTTCCTCGGTGAGCTCGACGGCCGATCGAAGCTGCCACCGGTGAAGGTTCCGACGGTCAGTCCTGATGAGCTGGCACACAGTTCGATCACGGTAGCCGCGGCGCGTCTGCGTGAGGCGATGGGGCTGGAACCCGATGAGCCGCTTGACGATTTGATGTATGAGGCCGAGCGTCTGGGCGCCCCGGTGATTGTCCGGCGCCGGGTCGCCGGTGAATGGGAAAGCGAATTCGCCGCTACCGGTGGGCGCTCGCGTGATGAGCGGCATTTAGGGTATTCGAGTTGGGTGGGCCGGTTGCGGGACCGGCCGCTGTTGGTGTTGAGGGATAGCGACTCGTGGGAGCGGACCCGGTTCACGGTCGCCCACGAGCTCGGTCATTTGGTGTTGCACAGCCACGCCTATTGCTCGGTCAGTGCCGCCGACGAGTTGGAGGCTAACCGGTTCGCGACCGAGTTGCTGGCCCCGGCAGGGGTCATCGCAGGTGAGTTGCCGCGGGTGATGTCGCTATTGAATCTGCGTCCGCTCAAAGCCAAGTGGGGCCTGTCGTTGGGGTCGTTGATCATGCATCTGCGGGATTCGGGGCTGATCGCGCCGGACCGGGCGAAAATGTTGACCACTCAGCTGCATTCGCGGATCAACCCGGACACAGGGCACACGTGGGGTATGACGGAACCTGGGTGGGCCGACCGCGTCCCGGAGCGGCCGCGACTGCTGCGTAAGTGGGTGGAGCGCTGCTACGGCGGCGCGTCGGTGCGGATGCTGAGCGCCCGGGAAGCGATGATCTATCCCGCTGATGTGCTGGACTGGTTTTTGGCCACGCAGCGACCGGCACCGGCGACCGAGCATAACCCGGTCGCGGCCAGTGTCGGCCATGGCCGCACCGCGGCCCCACCGGCCGACGGCGGCTCCCAGGTGATCCGGTTGGACGATTTCCGGAAGGGCAGGCCGTCGTGAATGTGGTGGGGTGCGGCTGACGGTGGCACAGGTGCAGCGGGTGCGCTTTGAGGACCGACCACCCACCTACACGGTGGTCGGCGCCGACAAGTTGCCCGTGGCGCCGACGCGCGAGTACCTGACGTTTCTGCGCGACCAAGGGGGCTCACCGAACACGCTGCGCGCCTATGCCTATGGGCTGGCGGCGTGGTGGACGGTGCTGGAAGGTACCGGTACGGCGTGGGATGACTTCCCCACCAGTCTGTTCGGTCAGTTCCTGGCCTATCTGCGCACCGGGGATCTGCCCGGGGTGGCCCGTATCGGTGAACCTGAGCAGAGATTGGTCGAGTCGTCGCTGTTGCCGCGCAGTGCGGCGGTGTTGTCGATGTACCGGTATTTCGCCGATGCCCATGACCTGGTACGCCCCTACCGGCGGTTGTACGCCAGCCACGCACGGACATCCCGGCGGGGCCGCTATGCACCGTTTCTGGCCGGGGTCGGCCCGAAACGCGAACAGGACGGGCCGATCCACCGGATCCGCAGCCTGCAACGCGCCGAAACACCGGTGCTGCTGCCCATGCAGGTCAACGCCATCTTGGATGCCTGCAGTGTCCAGACAGTCTCCGGTGAGTGGTCGGGCGGCGGGGCGGGGCTGCGTGACCGCTTGTTCTTCGCCGTGCTGGCCGAAACCGGCATGCGCATCGGTGAAGCACTATCGCTGCGCCACAGCGATTTTCATATCGCCGGTGGCGGCACCCCGTCGATACTGGTGGCGGGCCGTGATGATCATCCGCACGGGGTGCGCGCGAAATCGGGTCCGCGCCGGATCTACATCGGCGACGATCTGGTCGCCCTCTACAGCGAGTATGTGTGGCAGTTGGTGGCCGCCGGCGCGGATGTCACGGTCGGCGACCTGGCGTCGTGTTTCGTGTTCGTCAACCTGGTGCGCGGCGTGCGCTACGCCCCGCTGCGACCGGAAACCGTCTACGACAAGGTCGATCTGATCACCGCCCGCCGCGCCGATGCGTTGCCCGAGCAGTGGACGCCGCACTGGCTGCGCCACACCCACGCCACCGCGCTGCTGCTGGCCGGGGTGGATGCGCATGTGGTGATGCGCCGTCTCGGGCACGCCGACGTGCAGACCACGTTGTCGACCTACGGCTGGGTGACCGCCGACGCGCAGATGCGCACGCTGGCCGAATGGAAGAACTATGTCGCCGGGTGGAAGGTGAACCGTGACGGGCAATGACAGTCCTGCACCGGCGCACACCGCACCGACCTGCGGTGCCGCCGGGGGTAGGTGGGCACAGCAGTGGCAGCAGGTACCCGCGCAGTGGCGCAGGCTGGTCTATTACCTGGATACCGCCCCCGCCGACACGGTCTTTCAGCGCAACCCGCGCTACCGGCCCACCCCGGACGGTCACGACTTCACCCCACACGGTGTGCCGCAACGGTTTTGCGAGGAGATCGCGTGGTGGGTGTGGCTGTGCGGGCACGAACAACGTCGCAAGATCGAGCCGTCGCTGCTGAAATGGACCAGCGGTGCACTGAGTATCGCCGCCGCCGACTACCACCAGCGGCACCGGCGTCACCCGGTCAGTATCGCTGATCTGAACGCCGAGGCCATCGTGCGGCACGGTGTGCGCGAGTTCGAGCGCCGCACCGGTCGGCTGCCCTCGGCCGGGTTTCGGCGCAACGTGGCCAGTTTCATCGAGCACCTGCACCTGTATGTGTCGGTGCGCTGCACCGACCGGCCATGGTGGGCTCATGACATCTGGGATCTTGACGCTGATCCCAGAATCCCGCAGCGTGAGCACGAACCCTGCCACGACCAGGTTGCCCGACTCGGCGGGATCGAACCGGCCTGGCTGCGGGAAGGGGTGCGGTTCTGGCTGCGCACCTGCTTGACGGCTGAACTGCTGCGCTGGTCGTCGGTGATCGCGCGCGCCCGCGGCTTCACCCGCCACTTGGGCCCGTTCCTGGCTGAACGCGGGATCGATGATCCGGTGATCAGCACCGACCGGGCGGCGCTGCGGCTGTTGTTCACCGAGTTCACCGAGTACCTGAAATCACCTGCCGCGCGGGCCAAACCGGAGCGTCCGCTGTCGGCGGCGGCGATCTCGGTCGTCCAGTCCAAGGTTCAGATGTTCTACACGTTCATGGTCGATCATGCCGAGGAAGCCGCGGCCGCGACCGGGGATCCTCGCTGGAGCCGGTTGACCGACACCCATACCCGGTTGTGGGGTGCGGCGTTTCGCAGCCGACGCCGCAGCGGCGGCCGGGAGCTGACCTGGTTTTCGACCGCCGAGCTGCAGCGGATGTTGTGCTATCTCGACGTGCTGGCCGCCGATGTGGGCAAACCGGTGGTCATCACCCATCTCGATTCCACGATCTCGGTCGTGTCCGGTCTCGGCGATCCGCAAGCGGCCCGTATCTGGTTGCTGCAAGCGTTGACCGGGCGGCGGGCCTCAGAGATTCTGATGCTCGATTTCGACCCGCTGCAGCCGATCCCGGGTCATGACCGCCCCGTGGGAGCCGCCGACGATCCCGATGGGTTCGTGGCCAAACTGCGCTACCAGCAGACCAAAGTCGACGGTGTGGTGCCCACCATCCTGGTCGAGCAGGCCGTGGTCAACGTGATCAGCGAGCAGCAAGACTGGATCCGGGCGCGCTACCCACAGCTGGAGCCGAAGTACCTGTTCCTCGGGGTGCGCTACCAGCACCAGGGCCAGCGACCACGCAGCTATGACTCCTACAGCCGGATCCTCAATCGGCTCGACACGATCCACGGCCTCACCGACACCGCCGGCCACCCGCTGCGGTTCTCCCAGACCCACCGGTTGCGCCACACCCGGGCCACCGAGCTGCTCAACGACGGGGTGCCCATCCATGTGGTGCAGCGCTACCTCGGGCACGCCTCGCCGGCGATGACCCTGCGCTATGCCGCCACCCTGCAAGCGACGGCCGAAGCGGAGTTCCTGCGGCACAAAAAGATCGGCGCTCATGGCGCCGACATCGCCATCAGCCCGTCTGATGTCTATGACATGACCCAGCTCTCGGCGCGTACCGACCGGGTGCTGCCCAACGGCGTGTGCCTGCTGCCGCCGGTGGCCACCTGCGACAAGGGCAACGCCTGCTTGTCGTGTGGGCATTTCGCCACCGACGCCACCCACCTCGACGAACTGGTCGACCAACGCGTCAAGACCTTGACGTTGATCGACGTCCGCCGCGAGCAGTACCGTGCACGCACCGGGCGCGAGCTCACCGACGACAACGTGTGGATCCACGAGCGTCGCCGCGAAATCGCCTCGCTGGATGCCATCCTCGACCGGCTCCACCGCGACGACGTGACCGATGACGGCGCGAACAGCGTCGCGGGTGCCGGTACCGCCAACCGGGCACCCACCCTGCGCACCGCGACCCGGGGAAGTCACGAATCCGTGCTGCGCAAGGCCGATCCGGACACGCCGCGATGAGCCGCCCCAAGCCGCCACCGCCCACCCAGAAGGCACTCGATGCGCTGGACCAATACCGCCGGGCCCGCAGCGATGAGAAGCGCCGCGACATCGAGAAGGCGATCGCCTACCTGCGCAAGACCAACGCCGACATCAACTTCTCCACCGTGTCCCGCCGCGCCAAGGTGTCCCGCAAAACCATCTACAAACACGACGACCTGGTGACCGTCATCGAGCAATACCGCGGCCGGCATACCGACCGAGAACCGGCATCGACTGGCCGCGAAACCAGCATCCACGCCGCGCTGCGCCACACACTCGCCGCCAAGGACAAAGAGATCGCCGCACTCAAAGCCACCGTCGCAGAACAACAATCAACCATCGAGCTGCTCTACGGCCAACTCGACACCCTGCAGGAACAGACCCCCTGAGCCCAGTGCTACGGAGGCGTTCGCGAGCGGTCACGGTGACGGCCGGTGCCGGGCCATGAGTGAGACCTTCCTGGCCTCCTGGGCCAGCTCGTGAGGTGCCCGTCGGCCCGATTGCCAGGTCATCGACGGGATTTGGCCCGTCGGGCTGTGGTGGGGAGATCTATCCAGGGCGTGTCGGTGTCTGCCGATCGGCCAGTCGCTGAACCGTCGGCGGCGGACCGGCTTTAGTCGGCGGTGACCGCCACGGCATTGTCGCCGGGCGGTGTGGGTGCGGTGGGGGTGGTTTTGCGTTGATGCGTGGCGAGGAAGTCGTCGACGATGCGTGTGGTGTCGTGGGGGGTCATGGTGTGCAGTCCGGTCATGCGGGCGAAGGCGAGCGGCCCGATCAGTTGGCACAACGCCAGGGTCAGGTCGAAGTCGTCGAGTTCGACGCGGGCTTCGGCGCTTTGCAGAATGGCGTCGAAGGGTTGTCGATATTGGTCGACGACTCGTGCCCGCAGCGTGCCGGCCGCGTGTTCACCGCCGGTGTGGTCGGCTGTTGCGGTGGGACCGAGGGACAGCCAGGCCAGCATGGTGACGTGTAGCGGGGCGTCGGCGAACAGCGCCGCCTGACGGGTGAGCAGTTCGATGAGGCGTTCGCGCACCGTCCCGCTGGCCGGTGCCGGCGGGGTGACTTGGGGTAGCAGCCGTTCGAAGGTGGCCGCCAGCAGGTGCGACGAACTGCCGAAGTGGCGGTAGAGGGTGGTTCGGGCCACCTTGGAGGCCTTGGTGACCGCCTCGACGGTGACGGCCTCGACACCACCGGTACTGAGCAGCGCGGCCGCGGCGTCCAGTAAGCGATTGCGGGACCGGGTGCGGCGGGGGTCGATATCGTCGTCTTCGTCGTGGACTCGATCCGGCTGGCTGCTGCTCACACTCACTCTCCTCGCCGCTTCCCCCTTTATGGCCAACGGTTCCGCCCGCCCGACACTTATGGTACCAACAGTAGCGTAGCGAAACTGATCGTACTGGAGGTATCGGGTGTCCGAGCACGTGCCGTGTCGGGATGCGGTACCCGACGGTGACCGTGAGGTTGGGCCGCCCGCGGAACCGTTGCCCGCCCACACCCCGAACTGTATGGGCTGCGGCCCGGACAACCCTCACGGCCTGCAGCTGGTGGTGTACCGCTGCGGCGAGCAGGTGTATGCCGATGCGACCTTCGACGAACGCCACATCGGGGCGCCGGGATTGGCGCACGGCGGCGCGGTGGCGGCCGCCTGCGATGACGTACTGGGCTTCACGCTGTGGATCGCCGGCACACCGGCGGTGACGCGCCGTCTGACCGTCGAGTATTTGCTGCCGGTGCCACTGCACCAACCGCACCGGATCACCGCGCACATCACCGAGCGCAACGGCCGCGCCCTGCATATCCGCGCGACAGGCACCGACACCGACGGCGTCACCCGGTTCACCGCGAGCGCGGTGTTCGTCGTGGTGAGCACCGACCACTTCGCCGCCCACGGTGATCTGGCGGCGTTCGATGGCCTCCTGGAACAGTTCACCCGCAGCAAGCGGGCCCACGCCGACCCGCACGACCCGGCACCGTGACCGCGACCGACACCGAAGCCCACCCCACAAGGCAACAATCCCAGTCGGATTCGCCGCCGGTGGCGCCACACCCGAGCGCGCCGCCGCGTCCGCGCACGCCGACGCGACACCGAGAGGCGATTCTGGATGCGGCACTGACGGTGGCCGCCGCGGGCGGGTATGAGGCCGTGCGGATGCGCACGGTAGCCGATCGGGCCGGTATCGCGGTCGGCACGCTCTACCGCTACTTCCCGTCCAAGACCCACCTGCTGGTCTCAGCGCTGGCCCGAGAATTCGGGCGGCTGCAGGCCGCCCAGGACTGGGCCGCCACCGGCACGACACCTCAGCAGCGACTGGATCGGCTGACCGGTTATCTGCACGAACACTGGCAGCGCGACATTCATCTCACCGACGCCATGACACGGGCATTCGTCGCCGCCGACAGCACCACCGCCGCCGCCCTCGACGAGGCCGCCGCGGTCATCCAACGCCTGCTCGCCCACACCCTGGGCGGCGACACGCCCGGGCCGCTCGATCAGCCGGTCGCCGAACTCCTCGCCGACATCTGGCTGGCGAACCTGACCGCCTTCATCGGCCGGCGGGCCTCGGCGGCCCAGACCCGTGACCGCATCGATCGGGCCAGCCGGCGCATCGTGGATCGCCTGGCCACCCTCACCCCCGACAGTTAACGATACTAATAGTATCGCAGCGATACTTACCGTACCCTTCAGATGCGACCCAAAGACGTGTCGAAGGAGGCGCCATGTTCACCCAATGGATCGAAGACTGCGTCGTGCAACGCGTGTCGCTGCGCGACGGGTTGGTGTTGGACCTCGATGGCTACAGCGAGCTGGTGATTTCGCGCCCCCTGCGGCTGACACTGCCGCCCATCGGGGACTTTCCGGCCGAGGAAGTGCTCATCGACCCCGACCGGGTCGCGGTGCACGAACGCCCGCTGCTCGACCTGGCCGGCGCGGTGTGCACGCACGCCCGATACGGCGATGACGGCGCGTTGCACCTGGGCTTTTCCCGCGGACACCGCATCGATGTCGAGGCCGACGCGCACGCCACAGCCTGGGAGCTCTACGGCAAACGGCACGGATACATGGCCTGCCTGCCGCGTGGCCGGGTCCGGGTGGTCCGCCACGACATCCCCGACGACGACGACACCGACGCCGGCGTCGGTGCGGGTCGCTAGCGGCCCCCAAGACGCGCCCGCGCGGCACCCTCGGACGCGCCGCGCCAACCACTGTGGTACTGCTAGTAGCGTAGCGATACCGATAGTTCCTTTTCTCGGGTGGAGGGGTAGTGACCGACAGCGATCCGGATGGTTCGGGCACCGCGATGAATGTTCGGCGGCGATACCGCCGTTCGGCCGAACCGGCGGATTCCAGCGAGTACAGCGCGCGGTTGGCGGCGCTGGCGAGGTTCACGGTGAGGCACAAGGCGCTGGTGATCGGAGCCTGGCTCGGCGTCGCGGTGGTGCTGGCACTGCTGTTTCCCCAATTGGAAACCGTGGTGCGGCAGCAATCGGCGGAGCTGCTCCCACATGATGTGCCGTCGTTTCAGACAGTGGACCGGATGAGCGCGGCGTTCGGCGAACAAGGTTCCAAGACAATGGTGTTCGTCGCGATGGAAGACCCCGCCGGGCTGACGCCGTCGACGCGGGAGCGCTACGACGACCTGGTGGCGCGGCTACGCGGCGACACCGCACACGTCTTGCTGGTTCAGGATCTGCTGGCCGACCCGATCACCGCGACGCAGGCGGTCAGCGCGGACCGCAAGGCCTGGTTTCTGCCGGTCGGGGTGGCCGGCACCCTGGGCGATCCCGCCGCCGCTGAATCCGTGCAAGCGGTGCGCGACATCGCCGCCGAGGTGTTCGCCGGCTCGACGATCACCGCGTACGTGACCGGCCCGCCCGCCACGTTCAGCGACCAGATCGCGGCCGCCGAACACGACCTGGTGCTGATTTCGATCGCCACCGCCGGCCTGATCGCGGCGATCCTGCTCATCGTGTACCGCTCGGTGTTCACCGCGCTGCTGCCGCTGCTGGTGATCGCGGTGAGCCTGGTCGTCGGGCGCGGTGTGCTCTCGGCCCTGGGCCAGCTGGGAATGCCGGTCTCGCAATTCACCGTGGCGTTCATGACCGCGATCCTGCTGGGAGCCGGCACCGACTACACGGTGTTTCTGATCAGCCGTTACCACGAGCAGCGCCGCGCACAGGTGCCGCCCGATCAGGCCATCGTGCACGCCACCGCCAGCATCGGCCGGGTCATCCTGGCCTCGGCGGCCACCGTCGCCTGCGCATTCCTGGCCATGGTGTTCGCTCAACTGAGCGTGTTCGCCGCCCTCGGGCCAGCCTGCGCGGTTGCCGTCTTGTTCGGATTCCTGGCCACCGTGACGCTGCTGCCACCGGTGCTGGCGCTGGCCGCCAGACGCGGCATCGGCGACCCCAAACCCGACCGCACCCGCCGCTACTGGAACCGCGTCGCGGTCGCGGTGGTCCGCCGACCCGTGCCCCTGCTGATCGCCAGCCTGGTCATCCTGCTGACCCTGGCCGCGGCCACCACAACGATGAAGATCAGCTACGACGACCGCAAAGGCCAGCCCGCCACCACCGCCAGCAACCAGGGCTACCAACTCCTCGACCGCCACTTCCCCAAAGACATCGTCATCACCGAATTCCTCGTCGTGGAAAACCCCACCGACATGCGCACCGCAAAAGGGCTGGCCGACCTCGACGAAATGGCCTCCCGCGTCTCCCAGATCCCCGGAGTCACCACAGTGTCCGGCGTCACACGCCCCACCGGAGCCCGCCTCGAACAAGCCCAACTCTCCTGGCAGAACGGCCAGATCGGCGACAAGATGGCCGGCGCCGTCGCCGACGGCAACGCCAGAAAAGACGACCTCACCAAGCTCACCAGCGGCGCCGACCAACTCGCCGGCGGCCTGGCCCAACTCGACACCACCGTACGCACCGCCCTGACCCCACTGACCGCGACACTCACCCAAGCCCAGACCGCCGGCACCCAGATTCAGCAGTTCCGGCCCCTGCTGCAACAACTTTCGGCCACCGCCCCCGGCGTCGACCGCGCCATCCAATCCGGTCCCGGACTGCGACCCCTGGCCGAACAAGCCCAACACGCCATCGCCGTCCTCGACCCCCTCACCGGCGCCCTCAACACCTCACCGTGGTGTGCCACCACACCCCAATGCGCCCAGATCCGCGACCAAGTCCAGACACTGGTGAGCTTGCGCGACAGCGGATTGTTCACCCAGATCGCCGAACTCGGCGATCGCTACAACCCCGACACCAACGCCACCGTCGCCGGCACCCTGGCCACCGTCCAAACCGCGGTCACCACCCTCGACAAAGCCTTCGCAACCCTCGGAGACCCCGCCGACCTGGCCGGCAACATCCGACGCCTCCAAGACGGCATCAGCCAACTCGCCTCCGGCGCCCAAGCCCTGGCCACCGGCGTCCACGCACTGGCCGACTCCAACATCGAAATGCTGTCGGGGATGAGCCAGATCGCCACCCAACTCCAAAACGCCGCCCGCGCCACCACCAACTCGGACTCCTCCAGCGGCTTCTACCTGCCCGCCAACACCTTCCAAAACCGCCAATTCACCGATATGGCAAAACAATTCCTCTCCCCAGACGGAAAAACAGCACGCTTTGCCATCGAAACCAGCCACGACCCCTACAGCGCCGAAGCAACCCGCCTCGCACACGAAATCACCGACGTCGCCAACGCCGCACGCCCCAACACCTCACTGCACCAAGCCACCGTCTCCGTTGCCGGGTTCCCCGCCGTCAACTCCGACATCCAACGACTGCTGCGAGCCGACTTCGCCCAACTCGCCCTCGCCACACTGCTCATCGTCGGACTCATCCTCGTACTACTACTGCGCGCCCTGCTCGCCCCGCTCTACCTGCTCGGCACCGTCGTGCTCAACTACCTGGCCTCACTGGGCATCGGCGTCCTCATCTTCCAATGGGGACTCGGACACGAAATCGCCTGGCCAGTACCACTACTCGCGTTCATCATCCTGGTCGCAGTCGGCGCCGACTACAACATGCTGCTCGTCTCACGACTACGCGAAGAATCAGGACACAACATCCGCGTCGGCGTACTGCGCACCGTCGCCAACACCGGCTCCGTCATCACCTCAGCCGGACTCATCTTCGCCGCCAGCATGTTCGGCCTCATGGTCGGCTCGATCGCCATCATGATCCAAGCCGGCCTCATCATCGGCTGCGGACTCCTACTCGACACCTTCCTCGTGCGCACCCTCACCGTCCCCGCCATCGCCACACTCCTACGCGAAGCCAGCTGGTGGCCCCAACGAGCCACCCGCAGCCCGACAGCCACCACCCACTCCACACCACCACAACTAGCCACCCGTCATTAAGAACCAACACCCGCGCCCACGCCGAACAAGTCACCGCACTCGTCACCGACGGCACCCCCGCCATGATGGGCGGCGACGAAGCGATGGGCTCCCGAACCATCGCGCCAGCCAGACCGCACCAACCAACCCCTAACCGGAAACACCGGCGGCCCAGCCTGTTACCGATCAGTCCAAGCCAGCCAGCTCGCCTCAGCGGTAACAACAGTGAACATCAGAATGTGACCCCAGATAAGTGGGTGGTGGCGGCGCACTAGGTGCGGCCGCTGTGGCCACCTGCGGTGGCCATCGGGGTTGGGTGCCCGCTCACCTTTATTTGCCTGTCAGCGTGGCTCAGTCTGACCGGCCGGGACCCGTCACGGTCAACCCACACGCGCACTGGTGTCCGCCGGCCGAGTGACCGTTTCGGCCCTATCAAAGCTCGCTGCCGCTCGCGGGCCGAAACCCCGGCTCCCACCATCGCGCGCTCTTCGGGGATTGACCGCGCCACCCTGCCGGTCCCCCTGATCCACACGCCAACGGGCGCAACCACTCCCGACACGAACGGAGAAAAACCATGTCCAAAACCATCATCACCCCCGCCGAACGCGCACTGCCGAGCGCAATCATCTCCAACACCTTCATCCGGCTGCGCAGCACCCAGCATGCCGACCTGACCGTCTTCCACGCCCGCACCGAGGAAGTCCGCGTGAGCCTGAACTGGGGTGGCATGCTGATGACCTTCCGCAACGCCGAAGCCGCGCAAGGTGTCCGCGAAGCACTCGCCGCCGCCAAAGCCACCCTGGTCCACCTCCCCGTCGACCTCGGAGCACCCCAGCCCAGCGACGAAGACCCCTACGACCGGCCCACCATCGCCATCGACTGGACCCGCCGCCCCTCCTACGGAGTGATGGAACGCTCAACCCTCACACCCGATAACCGCCGAACACTTCGCTGGACTGACGTCTACCTGGGCACCGTCACTCTGCAGATCCTCGACAGGGCGGCTTACCACTCCACCATGGACATCCTCAAACTCGCCCACCAGACCGCGGTCACAGTCTGCCTCGACGGCGGCAAGCATCGCGCCGACCCCACCCGAGACGACTACCAGTTCGCGGTGAAACCGCCGACCACACGACGCGAACGCGGCCGCGCCTACCGCGACTGGGACGCCGCACAACACCAATCGACCGAGTAATCCACAGCTACGAGCCGAGGGGCCCAGTTATCCACAGGGAGAGCTGCGGCCCCTCGACCTTTCAGCAAACAGCCGCGACCATACCCACATGGTCACCTGGACAATCACCACGCAACGCGACAACAGCGAACACGTCATCATCGGATCCAGCGAGAATCCCGTTCGAGCTCGCGGCGACCTCGCCGGCGCCGCACGATGCCGAATCCGTGCCGCCGCGGCCGGGACCGCTGCCGGCCTGCCGCGCTACGAACTGCGCCAGGCAGGCCATCTCGTCGCGATCATCCAAACCGGAGTCAACGAGGCCGGCCTACCCGATCACGTCGGCGCTACGCACATACTCGACCAGTTGGCGCACCCGCGAAACCCCTTCGTCGCCTGAACGACTCACCACACAAAATCCTTAGCGGCCGTGGCCGAGATATCTCTCTGACCCAGCGGCTCTGTGGCGTCGGCGCACCAGATGCGACCGACGAATAGCCCACCTGACGGCGGGCTTACAAGTTGGCATTTGGCATCCCACTCACCTTTATGCCTGTCAGCAGGTGCCGCAGTGTAATCGTCGGGGCCGACCGTGGGTCAACCCACACCCGGGCCGGGCTGCGCAGGCCGAGTGACCCTTTCGGCCCAACGGTCGTGAGAATCCCCAAGGCGCTGCGCGCCCCGAGCCTGGCCGCCCGGCCAGGTTCTACCCAATGTGGGAGCTTGGTCGGGCTTTCTTTTCGTCGCTCGGTTGGGGTGGTGCCGGCGCACTAGGTGCGGCCGGCAGATGGCCACCTGCGGTGGCCCGAAAGACGGTAGCTACTCACCTTTTTAGCCGTCAGCAGGGGTGCCAAGCGTAATCGGGCGGGGCCCGTCGAGGTCAACCCACGCCCGGACTGGTGTCCGCCGGCCAAGTGACCGTTTCGGCCCTATCAAGCTCGCTGCCGCTCGCGGGCCGAAACCCCGGCTCCCACCACCCCGAGCTCTTCGGGGTTGACATCGCCACCCAGCCGATTGACCGCACCCCCAGCGCTGACCAGCGCAACCAGTCACCACACCAAACGGAAGGACTGACCATGCCCGCACAGATCACCGACCCCTGGGCCACCACCGACCACGACCCCATCAGTATCGCCACCAACGCCGCCGCCACCCTTGAAGAGGCTCGCTCCGACATCCACGCCGCCAACGCCGCGATCGACGATCCCCACCGGCGCAACCAGTACGCACTCTCCGCACGAGACAACGCCGTCACCGTGCTCTTGGCCGGCGACGCCAATCCCGACGAGCTCCGCCACGCCGAGCACTACCTCGCCGCCGCCGAAGCCATCATCGCCAACCCCTGAACCCACGGTGCCCGGGGCCCCGGGGCCGCGCCGAGTAATCCGCGGCCCCGGGCGCACCACCAAATCCACACCAGCACAGTCAAACAACCATCAAGGAGGCCATCATGGGCTACTACACCACCACCATTTGCAAAGACGGCGATCGCCACCAGGTCGTCACCCACTGGGACGACCACGACCCCAACCGATTCATCTACGCACCAGTGACCGTCACCGGCGAGATGACCGAACAGAAACTCGCAGACGCAGTCGCATCCCAGGGCTTTCGGATCGTCTCCAACGGATCCGACAACATCGGCCGCGGATGGGCCATCGTCGACCGTCACGATCACCGCTACTACGACCCGATCAGCGGTGACTGGTACCTCTTCCTGAGCAACGAGCAGAAAGACGCCGTCACCGCCAAGTACCCCGGCGCCAGCGTGCCCGGTACCCACCATCGCCACCTGACCCCGTAACCACCAGAACTCCCACGAGCCCGACCGGACCCTCACCCCGAGCTGCCCGGTCGGGCTTTCTTTTTGATCCGGCGGTTGGGGTGGTGGCGGCGCACGAGGTGCGACCGCCAGATAGCCCACCTACGGCGGGCTTTCGGGTTGGGTGCCCACTCACCTACTTGCCGTCAGCAGGGCGCGCAGCCTAATCGGCCGGGGGCCCGACCTGTCAACCCACGCCCGTGGCCGGCGCCGGCGGCGGAGGACATTTGCGGCCCAACCGTGCTCGCTGCCGCTCGCGGGCCACAAATCCGCCGGCACCACCCGCGGACTCTTCGGGGTTGACAGCCCACCCTCACCCGATTGACCGCACCCCCAGCGCTGACCGGCGCAGCCAATCACCACACAGAACGGACAACACCATGGACCACGAATTCGACCTCGCATTCGCACTTCTCGAAGAGGCCGCCGAACGAATCGGCCACCAGCAGTACGGAATCACCCACATCCTCTTCCACGACTACGGACCAATCCTGCTCACCACCGTCCACAACTACACCCGCGAAACCGGACACCACCTCGTCCTACTCGCCGCCGACGACTACGGCCAAATGGTCGCCATCGAGGCCACCGCCCCCGACCTCGACACCGCCCCGGTAACCCGGATCGTCCACGTCCGGGCCGGCGAATACACCTTCCACGCCGTGGACACCTGGAGCTTCCGCGCCACCGTCGAAGGCCACACCTACACCCTCACCGCCCAGCCCGGAACCGACACCTGGACCCTCACCGCCGACATCGCCCAGCCCACCGCACACCACGACATCGACGAGGCCCTCACCGAGCTGCTCCACGCCGCATAACCCACAAGGGGCCGGGCCGCCGCACACACGGTGGCCCGGCCCACTCCAACACAACGCCATCGGGAGGAAAACCCATGCTCCGCTACATCACTCGCACCGTCACCCGCACCGAGACCCACCTGAACCCGCAACTCGACGGACTCACTGGCGCCGAATACCGCCGGATGTGGCCGCTGCCTCACTTCGATCGGTGAACTCCTTGTGACCCGCGAAATTGTTGAGGAGCTCCCCCCGAAGTACGCCTTCGACGAGCGCGGGGAACTGGTCTGGGTCAACCTCACCGAAGACGACATCCGAGCCGAGATGAACAAGCTCACGCCCCAGCCCTAACAGTTCACCTGGCCTGGCCGGCCCCGCTCGGGGTTAGCCGGGCTTTCTTTGTCTTCCGGTGTGTGGGTGGTGGCGGCGCACTAGGTGCGGCCGCTGTGGCCACCTGCGGTGGCCGTCGGGGTTGGGTGCCCGCTCACCTTTATTTGCCTGTCAGCGTGGCTCAGTCTGACCGGCCGGGACCCGTCACGGTCAACCCACACGCGCACTGGTGTCCGCCGGCCGAGTGACCGTTTCGGCCCTATCAAAGCTCGCTGCCGCTCGCGGGCCGAAACCCCGGCTCCCACCATCGCGCGCTCTTCGGGGATTGACCGCGCCACCCTGCCGGTCCCCCTGATCCACACGCCAACCGGCGCAACCACTCCCGACACGAACGGAGAAAAACCATGTCCAAAACCATCGTCGAAACCGACACCCAGACCTGGCACGTCACCGGCGGCCACACCTGCGGTGTCCTGCACTGCCACCACGACGCCGACATCATCGCCGACACCGCCGAGCACGAACGGTTCTGCGTCGACCACACCGACCTCGCCGCACTCATTCCCCAGCATCACCCGCACTTCGGCGGCTGGTACCGCATCACCGCCAGCAGCGCACCCATCCCCGGGCACGGCGTCATCTTCACCGTCCACCCGCTCTGAACACCCCAACTCGCCCAACACAAACCTCAAGAAAGGCAACACCAATGGACATCGACTTCGCCCTCGCATGGAACTTCACCGACCCCCGCGACTACGACCGCCCGCGCCAGCTGCGGTTCCGCCACGAGAACCAGCCCCTGGCCTCCGGTGCCATCACCGGTCAACTCATCGCCGTCATCGCCGCCGCCGCCCGGGCCGACCACGGCGACACCCTGCCCATCAGCCGCGCCGACGTCTCCTATGACGACATCGCGGCAGCCCTCGACGGCTGGCAGCACTGGGCACGGCGCAGCAACAACACCATCGACCTCGACCTCATCCGCCAGCGCATCCACACCGCCGGCCTCGACTAGCCAACAACCCAGGGCCCGCGCCGACCCCAGCCCGGCGCGGGCCCACCACACCGAACGGAGAAAACCCATGTCCCCCACCGAACGCCAGCTCGCCATCACGACACACCAGATGGCCCTCGACGAAGCCCTCGACACCGCGCTCACCGCGCTCTACCGAGCCGCTCGATCCATCACAGTGCTCACCCACAAGACCATCAACGACAGCGCCTACCTCGAAGGACCTCAAGGTGCCGACGTCGCCAGCTTCATCAACGACAGCCTGCGCAACGTCCGCGCCGCCTACGCGATCGCACACCCCATCCGCGAAAATATCTAGTCATCGAGCCCGGCCAGGTTCTCCCCCGTGGGGCTTGGTCGGGCTTTCTTTTTGATCCGGCGGTTGGGGTGGTGGCGGCGCACGAGGTGCGACCGCCAGATAGCCCACCTACGGCGGGCTTTCGGGTTGGCAGCCCACTCACCTTTTTAGCCGTCAGCAGGGGTGCCAAGCGTAATCGGGCGGGGCCCGTCGAGGTCAACCCACGCCCGGACTGGTGTCCGCCGGCCAAGTGACCGTTTCGGCCCTATCAAGCTCGCTGCCGCTCGCGGGCCGAAACCCCGGCTCCCACCACCCCGGGCTCTTCGGGGTTGACATCGCCACCCGACCGATTGACCGCACCCCCAGCGCTGACCAGCAGCGCACAACCGAAAGGGGAGACCATGTCCATCAACGCCGCCACCGGCCGTGCCCGCCACCTGGGCGCTGCCCGCAACCTCGTGCACCGCAAGTCAGACGGCACGGTCGTCGACTTTTTCGGCCAGGCCGACCTGTACCTGCTCACCCCCGCGCTACGCGGATACACCACCGTGGTCGTATCCAGCACCGACCGCAGCGGACAACAAACCGACTTCGGTCCCGAAACCCTCATCTTCGGACTGGAAGGCGAAGGCCTGCTCTACGACGCCGACGACGTCGGCGGAGGACGCGGCATCCTCACCGCCACCGCGGCACTTGAGGGCGCCGGCTACACGATCGACTAGCCGCTCGTGAGCAGGCCCCGCCAGCTCCCACAGCCGGCGGGGCAGCTCGCCCTGCCCTCAACCACGGCCGACCCCACCAGAACCGGGGTCGGCCCGGCCATTTTCGTCTTCCGGTGTGGTGGTGGCGGCGCACTAGGTGCGGCCGCTGTGGCCACCTGCGGTGGCCATCGGGGTTGGGTGCCCGCTCACCTTTATTTGCCTGTCAGCGTGGCTCAGTCTGACCGGCCGGGACCCGTCACGGTCAACCCACACGCGCACTGGTGTCCGCCGGCCGAGTGACCGTTTCGGCCCTATCAAAGCTCGCTGCCGCTCGCGGGCCGAAACCCCGGCTCCCACCATCGCGCGCTCTTCGGGGATTGACCGCGCCACCCTGCCGGTCCCCCTGATCCACACGCCAACGGGCGCAACCACTCCCGACACGAACGGAGAAAAACCATGTCGCACACCTACCGGCTCGCCGCCCAACTCCAAGCACTCGCCATCGACAACGTCGAACTCCGAGTCTTCGGAACCCACCGCATCGCCAGCCCCCAGGCCGGCCTCATCACCACCGCCCGCCATCGCCTGCGCGACGGCCAGCACGACGTCCTCGTCGTCGCCCGAGACGACGCCACTCACGTGCTCGCATCCGCCGTCGCCTCCACCCCGATCGACGGCGGCGTCATCGACTCCCACATCGCGCAGTTCCGCAGCGCCGGACTGCTCTGGAAACGGGCCATCACGCCACCCGCGCACTGGTGGCAGCGCAGCACTGCCAACCCTGCCCAGCCCGAGACGGTGCCGCGCAACCGCATCGGGTTCACCGCCGCGGGGACCGCCGAGTACTTCCTCAACCACGACTGGGTCGCCGGCCGCGACCCTCACAACGCGCACTGGTCGCTGAGCTCCTGGACGCCCGCACGCGGGCTGCACGTCCTACTCGCCAACGTCGACATCGACGCCGCCACACGGCACGCCGTCACCGTCGAGACCCAGGCGGCAAGTGTTGCTTGACGATTCCGCTCAACGTTCCGGGCCCGGCTCGCAACTCGGGTCGGGCCCGGAACCATCACGCGCCGCGCCCACGCGACCCTCACACTCGGCGGACGGCCGTGGCCCATCGTTCGATGGTCGGCCGGTGGCGGGCGACTCGCCGCGGCTCCGCCAGGCCTTCGGCCGGCGTGTCGCCTGCGCCGCGCGCCCGCGGTCTCACCACAGCGTCGGTTCGGGTGATCCCAGCAGCGCGGCCGCGACCGCTTCTGCGTCCCAGCCGTGCCGTACCGCTTCGCGCAGCGCTACCGCGCGCGCTCGCCGGTCGGCCACGCCGTGCTCGCCGCGGCGAACTGTCGTTCTGCCCCCGCCTCGCCCCGACCGGCCCATCATCTCCATGTTGTCTCGCTGCGAACCGGTCACCAGATGCAGTAGACCGACCTCACCGTGCGTGCTCACGCGCACGCAGACCGGGTTGTCGCAGCCGTGCAGCGCTCGTTCCCATGGTTCCAGTGGCACGCCTGGCCGCGCTGCGGCCAAGGCGTAGCGGTTGCCTCGCAGCATGATCCGGTCGCCGCCGTCACGTCGCACCCAGAATCTCGGGTAGCCATCGCCACCGATCGCGCCCGTCCAGATCGCGCAGTCTTCCGGGCCCGGGCCGCGCACGATCTCGGCTTCGAACCGCTCCAATTCGTCGGCGTGAATCTTCGGATTCACCACCAGGCGTAGTGGTTGCGAAACCCCCACGGCGGTCAAGGTCTCCTGTCACCCTAACGCGCCGGCCGAACTCCGGTTCGTACCGAACCGCGTCCCGCCTCGCGACATCGACATCTGCGCCCACCATTGTGAAGGTCACCACCGACATGTGCGGTCAGCCGGCCGCGCGGACCTCAAAGCCGCTCGTCTCGTCCGCGTCGGCCTGCGGCCTCGCGTCCACAACCGGCTCCGCTTCGGTCTTGCCGTCCTGCTGCGCCGGCGGGGTCGGCTCCGCGGTCGGCTCGACCGCCAGCTTGATCAGCTCGCGGACCATTTTTTCGCCGACGCCGGCCATGCGGGCGATCTCGCGGACACTTTCGCCGCGGTCCTGCATCGCCTTCAGCGCGACACCGCACGCGGTGCGCTCCTCGTCGCGGCGCTGCGTCGCACGCGCCTTCAGCTCCTCGACCCTTTCGGCCAGCCAGTCGTCGACGTCGTCGACGCGTTGCTTGGCCGTAAAGAATCTCGCCAGATCCTCGACGTTCGCTTTCTGTCGCCGCGCCTGCTCTTCCTGCGCCGCAGCTGCAGCCTCGCGAGCCGCCTTACGTGCCGCCTTCGAAACTCGACTGTTCGCCATGCCGCCCACCATGCCCCCCGCTTACGCCTTATGCCGCACCCAAACTCAACTTCCTTCCTTCGCCCTCCATCGCTCCTATCGCCTCAGTCCCGTCCCCAGCCACACCAGCCCTGCCGCCCTTCCCAATAACCTCCACCCCACTACCGCACATCACACCTCTTGCATTCAGGTCACAAATTGGTAACGGCTGTCGTATAACTCCCCGGCCGGCCTTTGGCTCAGACCCGGGTGATGACGCGGTGATGGGCTTGCACAAATTGAGCGCGGGCGACGGGTATATGTACCTGATTCGCCAGGTCGCTGCGTCCGACGACACCCACCGCGGCAAATCGAGCCTGGCCGACTACTACAGCGAAAAAGGCGAGACCCCCGGTCGCTGGATGGGCAGCGGCCTGCCTGGCCTCGGTGAGCCCGCAGGCCGTGACGCCACCGATCCGATGGTCGCCGAGCTGTGGTCGGTCCCCGAAGGATCCGAGGTCATCGAGGACCAGATGAAGGCCCTCTTCGGTGAAGGCATGCACCCCAACGCCGACCGAATCACCGAGCGGCTCACCGGATTCGGACTCGGGCACAACGGTGCCATCGCCGCCGCTCGACTGGGCCGGCCGTTCCGCGTCAACAAGACCGACAACGAATGGATGCGCCGCCTTCGGGAGGGCTATGCCGACTTCAACGCCGCCCTCGGCCGAGACCGTCAAGCCTCCCTCGAACCCGACGAACGTGCCCGCATCAAAACAGCGGTCGCCCGTGAAATGTTCGCCGAGCAGTACGGTCGCCCACCGGCGGACGAGCGAGAACTGACCGGCTTCATCGCCCGCAAATCCCGCGCCCAAACTCAAGCCGTCGCCGGTTACGACCTCACGTTCACCCCGGTCAAGTCGGTGTCGGTGCTGTGGGCTGTGGCGCCTCGGGAAATCTCGGAAACCATCCTCGCCGCGCATCACCAAGCCGTCGCCGACGCCCTCGCGTTCCTGGAAGAACATGCAGCGTTTTCCCGCATGGGGGCCAACGGAATCGCCCAGGTCGACACCACCGGATTCATCGCCGCCGCGTTCGATCACCGAGACTCCCGTGCCGGAGATCCCAACCTGCACACCCACGTCGCGATCAGCAACAAGGTGCGGGTCATCGGGGCCGACGGAATTCCCCGCTGGCTGGCCCTCGACGGTGACCCTCTGCACAAGGCCGCCGTCGCCGCTTCCGAGCTCTACAACACCCGACTCGAGGCCCACCTCATGGCCGCACTCGGTGTGCAGTTCGCCGAAACCCGCGCCAAGAACGACAAACGGCCGGTGCGCGAAATCGACGGAATCCCGGTCGAACTCATCGAGCGCTGGTCAGCCCGCCGCGCCGCGATCGAGCACCGTGTCGCAGACCTGGCGAAGGCCTTCCAGGTCGAGCACGGCCGTGAGCCCAGCGCCGTGGAGATGCTCGCGTTGTCGCAGCAGGCCACCCTCGACACTCGGCAGGCCAAACATGAGCCGCGCAGCCTTGGCGAGCAGCGGCAGACGTGGCGAACCGAGGCCATCGAACTCATCGGCAGCCACCGCAAACTGGCTCGGCTGATCACCGACGTCACTCACCGCGCAAGGCCCCGCCGCCAGCCCGCCATCACCTCCGAATGGGTTGCCGAACAAGCCGAAGCAGTCATCGACCGGGTCTCACACGACCGGGCCGAATGGGGCATCAACCATGTCCGGGCCGAGGCTCAGCGGGTACTGCGGGGCACCGACCGCCACGGCGATCCCGAGATCCTCAACCGGATCGTCAACCATGCTCTTGGCGCCTGCAGCATCACCATCACCACCCACGCCGACACCGAGATGAACGAACCCGCGGTGCTGCGCCGCCGCGATGGCGTCTCGGTCTACACCCGCCACGATTCGACCCGCTACACCAGCGAGGCCATCCGGGCCGCCGAACGCCGCATCCTGGCCGCGGCCGAACAGTGTGGCGGCCGTGTCGCAGACGACACCAGCATCGGTTTGGCGATGCTCGAACAGCACGCCCAAAGCGGCTTGCAGCTCAACGAAGCCCAGCAAGCATTGGTGCGCGGCATGGCCACGTCCGGGGCCCGGCTGCAACTGGCACTTGCCCCGGCCGGCACCGGAAAAACCACCGCCATGTCCGTTCTCGCTGCCGCGTGGATCAACAGCGGCGGCAACGTCATCGGCCTGGCGCCAACCGCGGCGGCTGCCGAAGTCTTGGCCGAAGACGCCCACATCACCACCGACACCATGGCCAAATTCGTTCAACTGTCCGCCCCCACCGATCACCCCGTAGCAGCCAACGACCCGGCACTCAAGTGGTTCAGCACCATCGGTCCCGACACCCTGTTGATCGTCGACGAAGCGGGTATGGCCTCCACCTTCGACCTCGACGAAATGATCACCCACGCGCTCGCACGAGGTGCCAGCGTGCGCCTCGTCGGCGACGATCAACAGCTGGCGTCGATCTCAGCCGGCGGCGTCATCACCGACCTGTCCACCCGCCCCGAAACCCTCACGCTCTCCACGGTGGTCCGCTTCCGCGACCCCGCCCAGAGCGCGGCCAGCTTGGCCATCCGCGACGGCGATCCCGCCGGCATCGCCTACTACATCGACCACGGCCGCGTTCACGTCGGAGCCGACCAAACAGCCGCCGACATGGCCTACCAAGCGTGGGCCGACGACATCAAAGCCGGACACCGCAGTGTCCTATTGGCGCCCACCAACGACCTGGTCGCCGAACTCAACGAACGCGCCCGACTCGACCGGTTGCGCAATGCCAACGCCAAGACCTCACGGACCGTCACGCTGGCCGACGGGCTGACCGCATCGGCCGGGGACTGGATCATCACCCGCAAGAACGCCCGCTGGCTGCGACTGCCCAACGGCGCCTGGATCAAGAACGGACACCGCTACGAAATCCGCTCTGTGCACCGCGACGGATCGATCACCGTCGCGCGCCTGGGCGCCGACCGGCGGGCCAAGACGATACGGCTCCCCGCCGACTACGTCACGGCCAACACCACCCTCGGCTACGCATCCACCATCAACGCCGCCCAGGGCCTCACCGCAGGCACCCAGAAGATCAAAGGCACCTGCCATATCGTCGCCACCGATCACCTGACCCGCCAGCAGCTCTACGTCGCCGGCACCCGAGCCCGCGACGAAAACCACTTCTATTTCTCGACATCCGAAGCTGACCCGCACCGCATCCTCGCGCCCAAAGCCACCCACCCCCCGACCGCCGTCGACATCCTCTCGACGATCCTTCGCCGCGACGGCCGCCAGGTCTCGGCCACCACCGCAGCGCAAGCCGAACTCGACCCGTTCGGTCGGCTCCACGGCGCGGCAAGCATGTATGCCGACGCCCTCACCGCGGCCGCCGAAGTTCTCGCCGGGCCGGCCACCATGGCCCGCATCGACCAGGCCGCCACCGCCATCGTCGGTGACATCACCGACGCTGAAGCCTGGCCCGTCCTGCGGCGCAACCTAGCCCTGCTCGCCCTCGACGGACACGACCCCGTCGCCGCACTGCAGCGCGCAGCGGCCAAGCCGCTAGGTGACACCGCCGACGTCGCCGCGGTGCTCGACTGGCGCCTGCCCACCCCCGAAGGCTCCGCAGCCGCCAATGTCGGACCGCTGCGCTGGCTGCCGGCCATCCCGACTGCCGTCCAACACAACCCGCAATGGGCCGAATACCTCGGCGGCCGAGCGCGACTCGTGACCGAACTGGCCGACCAAATCCGCGATACCGTACGCGAGTGGACCCCGGCCACCACGCCGGCCTGGGCGCGGTCACTGCTCAACGGACAACCCCAGTTAATGGCCGAAATCGCCGTGTTCCGCGCCGCCCACGATGTCGATCCCGCCGACACGCGAATCACCGGCCGCGAGCAACACGCGAACCGCTCCGCAGCCTTCCAGAAACTTCTGCACAGCCGCGTCGACGCCGCGATCCTGCACAGCCAAGACAGCGTCTCGCGCTGGCGCACCATGGCCGCGATGCTCAACCCGCACATTCCCAACGACCCCTACTGGCCGCGGCTGGCCGCCCACATCGACGACGCGGCCCGGGCCGGTGCCGACGTCGCGGGAATGCTCGCCTCCGCGATGGCCGCCCACGGTCCGCTACCCGACGAACTGCCCGCAGCGGCCCTGTGGTGGCGACTGTCAGGCACCCTGGCCCCGCCGACACTGGAACGCTCGAACCCCCGCCTGCGTCCTGACTGGACCCCAGAACTGCACCATCTGCTCGGCTCCGAGCTCGCCGAAACCGTCATCGCAGACCCGGCGTGGCCTGGGCTCATCGCCGCCGTCACCGCATCCGATTGGCCGCCGGCCGACCTACTGGCAGCCGCCAGTGAACATCTGCGCGAGATCGCCGAAACCGAAGGCGGCCTCCGCCCCGACGAATACGCCCGTCTGCTCACCACCCGCATCGAACTGCTCATGCACGCCGCGACGGTCGACACCGACATTCCGCATCCCGCCGAATGGGCAACCTCCGCTGCCGGCAGCCAGCTCGATCTGCTCGCCGAGCCGTCCCCCGAAGAGGCCGCCTACGCCGACCAGGACGCTCCCCCCGATCCCGCCGACTATGCCTACGGATACGTCGAAGACGACCTAGGCGACTGGGATTTCGAGGATCTGCTGCCCTACCGGCCCGCTCCCACCCGGCCCGCCGACATCCTTGCGCTGCGCATCGCGCGCGATCGCGCACGCGACCGGGTCAACGAGCTGCAGCACGCCATCCTGCACACCGGCGGCGGGCCCGCCGAACAAGCCCTCGCCGCCGAGCTCGCCGAACTGGTCCGGCGCCGCGACGAACAGCGGCCCTATGCCCACGCCTACACCCACGCTCACGCCGACTGGGTCCGCTCCGAGCACACCAGCGAAACCCACCACCGCCTGCTCGCCACCATCGACGAACAGATCACCGCCGCCCAACGCGACAACAAAACCGACCTCGCCGCGGTCCTCACCGAACACCGCGCCGAACTTGCCCGACACACACCGGCGGTCGCTGCCGCGGTCGCCGACGCCGCCCACCAGCGCGACACCACTCAGGAGGCCTTGATGAACATCGCCGGCGGACCCTCAGGCGTGGTCACCGAGCACGACATTCAGCAGCGCCGCAGCGCCGCCATGCGGGCCGACGCCGAACAGCTGCGGCAAGCTCGCATCGAGGCCACCGACCTCGACAACCAACTCATGCGCGCCGAGCTCGCCGCCGCCCGCGTATTCGGCACCCGGCCCGGCGTGGACTACGACCTTGTCGCTGACCTTCCCGCACTGCGCCGCGAAGTCGACATGCTCGCCGAGGCCGGCGTCCGCAGCCCCGCCGCCATGTACGCCACGCGCGACGCCGACCTCGACCTGCTCGACCAACCCGCAGCCGCCGCGGTCACCGACATCGCCGGCAGCGCACAAACCGTCCAACCTCTCCACCTGGGAGCCAACGCCGACAAGGACGCGGTCCTCGGCGCCCTGGCCACGACCGCACTACGCAACCAGCACCGCATCCTGGCCATCCCGGCCAGCGAGAATGCCGAAACCTATGCCGGACAACACCGCTACGCCGACACCACCGCCAACCCCGAACAAGCGATCGAGCGGCTCAACAACGGGCAATGGAAACTGCCCACCGGCACCCTGCTCGTCGTCGACGACGCCGACCAACTCAACCCCCGCCAGCTGCGGGCCCTCACGAAGGCTGCCGGCGACGCCAACGCCAAGCTGCTCCTGGTCACCAGCGCCGACAACCAGCGCGAAACAAGTCTCACCGACATGCTCAACAACCAACTGCCATGGTCGCACCGGCTCGCCGACCCCGCCGAGCGGCCCGCGCGTACCGCGATCGACCGTGTCGAGCACCACCTCGCCAGCACCACGGCCGCCGGTGAAGCGGCGCAGGAGGCCTCCGACCTGCTCACTCGCCGCGACGAGCTGGGTCGCACCTACCACGACATCACCCACTACAGGGCCCGCGCCGTCGACGCCGATCGCGATCGCAGCCGCGGCACCGACGTCGGCTTGGGCCTCTAGTCAGTGCTGAGCAGCTGCAGCTCCCAGCGGACCATGTCGAGCGCAGTCGTCACCGCAGGGTCATCGGGATCCACACCATCATTGATCAGAGCGAGCCGTTCCTCGAAGTCCATGACCGTTTAGACGTCGCCGGGCGCGGCTCGGTTCCCCCCTCACAAACTCACAAACGCGGCCGGCTTAGGCGTCGTTAGCGGGAGCATTGCCCGGAGGCGGTGGCACATACGGAGCGTCCAGGGTCAACAGCTGTCGACGAAAGCGGCGATGGCCGGAGCCCGACGGGTTCTGGATATCGACGAGTTCGGTTTCGACCTGAACCATGCCCGCGTCACGGAGGTTCTGTATTCCCGCCAACCGGGTGTCCTCAGAGAAGCCATGCCGCTCGCTGAACGCTTTGGGTGAGAACCACACTGGCGGTGCGGCCGGCAGACGTAGACCGACGCCCGGGACGAACTCAACGCCGTCCGGGCGGTGGTGATAGTAGAGCACCATCAAGTACATCACCAGTCCTGGGCCGCTCAATCGCCCGATCGCGCCAGTAGTCCAAAGTTGTTCCGGCACACGGAAGAACGATCCGCCGCTTTGGCCGTCGGGCCGCACATAGGCGGGGCCAAACTCGTCGAGCTCATCGAGCAAGGTCACGATATTGGCCATCCCCGGTTCGCCCGCTGTGATGTCGATGAAGCCGCGCCGAGCCAGCTCCTGGAGATTGGCCGCGACGGTGCGAGGGCCCTTCACTGGATCGTCCATGCCAATCAGTTCGGCCCACCAACTCGCCGGCCTCTGTGACGAGTAGGGCGGTGTGGAGTTGACCCACCACAGGCTCAGTAGCAGTGCCAGTCGCGTGCGGCCGCCGCGTCCACCGCCGGCACCCCCACGGGCTGCCCGCATGAGGCCTTCGAGCGGACTCGGGTTGACGCCCGACCGCCTGACGAACGCCCGGCGCACGGGAGCGCCGTGGTGCGCTGTGTTGCCCGCGAATGTTTGCGCCACGCGCAGGTTGGCCCGTGATTGGCCGAGCTGTCCAGTCATTGCTTTCACCTGCGCTTTTTTGAGATGCGCGATTGCATCACTAATGAGGTAATTACATAGTACCGGTCGCTAACGTAGAGGTATACCGGGTGCAAACGACATCAATGGTCGGAGGGTCATAGGTTGTGGCGCTCATTGTGAGGTAGTGTTCAAGACACGCTGGTTCGCCAAATGGATTTGCTGATCACTAGCTTCCGCGAGGTGGACACGCTCGCCGGCAGTCGCCGCCGCCCCAGGTTCGGGCGTCGGGACAAGGTACGACAGTCGGCCATGCGACAAGAGGTGGCGACGCCCCCGGGCTCCCCCCGGGGGTTTGTCGTATCTAGGGGCCTTAGCGCTGTAGAGCGGCGATGAGGATGACAGCGTTGATCACCGCGACGATCACGGCGGCCGCTGCGGCGGCATCGTACTGCGTCATCACGATCTGACTGTGACTGTGGCAGCGCTCCAAGAAGCCGGCGCGCGGCCGGCGGCAGCGGGCAGTGCCGTCGTTGATCCACGCCGAACATTGATAGGTCCACCGCGCCGCCAGTGCCACCGGCACACCGATGGCGATCGCTCCGAGGACCAGAAGCCAGAGGTGGTCTCGGACCATCTCTGCCAAGACGATCCAGGCAATGAAGTCCGCCCCGGCCGCAGCTCCTGTCTGGCGGGCGCTTCGTTCGGCCGCCGTCAC
The DNA here is from genome assembly GCF_055419505.1 of Mycobacterium sp. IDUB_9. Taxonomy (NCBI): domain Bacteria; kingdom Bacillati; phylum Actinomycetota; class Actinomycetes; order Mycobacteriales; family Mycobacteriaceae; genus Mycobacterium; species Mycobacterium sp. IDUB_9. Next base: position 78,011 of record NZ_JBVAXU010000011.1, read on the forward strand.
GAGGCCGTTGGCACCGCCCCTCGATCGACCCGTGTCCCCCCGTGCGCGAGAAGTGACTGTTGGCGGTGTCGGCGCGTTCACTCGCCACGCCTGTGTGCCATGTACAGGGCAAGCTGCTCTGGCAGCGGCACTCTTGTGACCTCTCACTGGTGCTGTGCACTTCGGCATGACCAATGCTAAGCAGCTCGCAGCGCGCTACCTGGCCCAGAACTATGTGGATTCGCGTAGATCCGGTTTCGCATAGCTACCGTCCGCCGACAACAGCGGCCTGAAACGCTCATCGAGAAACGACCGCTTCAACGCCGCCAAACTCCAGCCGAGGAAATGCGACAGCGGCACCAACGCCAGCAGACCGACCTCCGAACGGGGAACCGCCGCAACCGGACCACGACCGATAGCCGTGAGGATCTGGTATCCCGGGCTCGCATCGTCGATCTCATACCCCGCGGCTAATGAGTCTCTGTCCCAACGGAGTTCCACAAACGGAAGGTCGACCTCAGCGCGGATATCGTCACCAAACACTCCGAACAAGTAGCGCTCGAGAACCTTCATCTCAGCCACGAACAGCACCAAGCGCTCATCGCCCAGTTCATCGACTTCGACGAGCTCCACACGACCCACAGCCGGCCGCCGGATCACGTATCGAGTCGGCGCGCCGACCTCCGACCTGAGCTCGACAATGCCGGCCTCGTCGTCAGTCCGATGAACGAAGCCGGCCGTCCGTGCCCACCCCAAGCAATCAGGGCTGAGAGCTGGCGCGCCGGTCACGGTGGCCCACGGTAGCGGTCGGACCGCCGTTCTTCGTCACCCGGACAACTGGACAGCTGCCGTCCGCGCTGGGCCGCGGTTTCGTTAGGACATTGGCGACGGCAGATCCGGCATATCCTCGTCCGTACGCCAGTTCCATACCGGCAGTCCGGCGATCAGCGAGGCATCGTCCCCGTCCACATCACCGGCAGGACGGTCGATGAACGCGGCTATCGCCGGAGCGGTGTCTGTGAAAATCAAGGACGCCATCGGGGCCGCGCCGCCGTTATACGACAACATTTTGCGGAACGAGCGCTCCTCGCTAATCGCGGTGCTGAGCAGAGTCCGATCAGCGTCGCCCGTGAAAGGCAGCCAATTGCGATCCGTTGTCATCAGCGACAGTTGATCGACGTTCGCGTATCCCGCCCGAGAAACCGAGAAGGTGCAGATAGCCAACAGCCGAACATCTCCAGCTTCGGCCATCTGCCACAGTTCCAGTTCCATGGCGAACCGTTTCGCGAGCTTGCGGTATAGGTCTTCATTGAGAAACCAGGGGTGGCCGGGCTGGTGCCGCACCTGCATTTTGAAGCCATGGCCGGCCGGTTCGATCGCCTTGATCTCGCCCACCCCGATCAGTAATTTCGTTGCCTTTCCTGGCTGATGTCGAGCTGGAGCCCATGCTTTGATCCGGCGCTGCTCGATGCCGGTCTTGTGGTCGGCTGAGAACGGTTCGGGCACAAAGAGAGACGCGGTGAGTGGATTGTTGCGAACCAGCTTTCCGTCCACGGCCGCCCGCAGACGTCGGTAGACAACCGCCCAGGAGCGGTGCCCGGCGAAACGCGCATGCCAACTCGTCAGCTCAGCCTCGTCCCACAAGTAGTGCAGCACAGCCAGAAGCGACAACTTGTTTCCGTGGGTCTGGACAGTGTCTGACGGGGAACCGGACGGTTCAGGAGCAGCCCGGTTTGCGGACTTCGACAGTGAAAATCCCAACCGCAAAGCGGTTGTGCCATCGGCCGGATTGTCGAAGATTGAGTGCTCGGCGACTGCCCCGTAGCCCGAAAGTTCGCCCGGGGGCAGCCAGGATCGACACCGATGGTCGTGTGCGACTGCGGTTCCGGGCATCCGCTTGACGATGAGATCGCGTCCGGCGGCCGCGATGTACATCTCTACCCCTGGTGACTGGCACAAGCACAGCGGGCGCAACTGGGCAGCTTTGGCTCGACTAAGGGCCTCCTGGGCCGCCGGTGTGTGTACATCGTCAATCCGGTTGCCGGCAACCTGGAACATGGATTGCGCTGTCATGGCCAGAACTCCTGTTCGCGGTGAGAGTTGGTCGTCAGATGACCGGTGCTGACAAAAGGTTCGCGATCAGTCCGACGATTCCGGCGGTGACCTGACCGATCATCCACACCGCGCCGAGCAGTGCAATCAATAAGCCACTGAGCCACGGCCCTTTTCGGGCCTTCTTTGTCGCCATCATGCAGTCTCCCTTGGTTTGCTGCTGGATTCTCGGGGCCCGACGTCGATGTGCCGGCCCGCCCGCCCCCAATGCGCTTTGACTGATCCATCAACCCGGACTCGCTCGACCAGCCCGCGCCGTTCCAGAATCAGCAGGGCGCGGTAAACCTGCTCGGCCACCAGCACCACGCCGGCCATCGTGTTGACCTGCTCGCGGATCTCGGTCGTGCTCAGGAACCCTCTCGTGGATCGCAGGACGTCGAGAATCGCCGCCTGGCGAGCATTCAGCGCCTGGCCGCTCATCATGCTTCGCTTCGTGCCATGGCACTTTGATGAAGTTCAGCAAGCCGAGTCCAAAAACTGTCGCGCCGCCGCGCCGCCGGTTCGTCCAGGACGTTCTTGATCGCCCGGTCATAGATCGCGAGAAACTTCGACCAGTCCGGGATCTCGGTCAACACGCCGGCGGTCCCGAGGCGTACCAGCCGGGCATGATCACGGTTCGGCGGGAGCAGCCGCCGGTACTCCAGCGTGCTGCCCAGGTGCGAGGACAGCGTTTTGTGGCTGGACACCTGATCGAATGTCTCCTGGCGCCGAGTGGTCTGCCCTTCCCATTCCTCAGCCCGCTGCAAGATCTCCATCTCCGGTGCGCCGAACATGATCAACGCCGACGGGAAGGTGTCGCGGAGCTCCTTCATGTAGGCGGTCCCGTACACAGTTTCCAACTGGGAGCTGGCCTGCACAGCCAGCACGAGATTCGCGCCGAGCCCTCGGCCCTCACTGATGTAGCGGCGAAGTGCCGGCATCGGGGCGGTGTTGGCAGCCTCGTCGATCACGATCAGCAGGCGGTGCCGCATCTCCTTGCGTGCCGTCTTAGCTCGGCAGACGCGTACGAGGTGGTCAATCAGGGTTACCGCGGCGCCGGCGATGGAGCCTTCAGCCGGGGTGAGGACATACAGCGTGGACGTCGGATCCTCCAGGATCGACTCATCAAACGCCGGAGGGAGATTCCCGCGCAGTTGCAGACGCATCCACGGCGTCACCGACTTTCGCATCGTCAACGCGATGCTGTCGCGCTGCTTGGGATCCATCGCCAACGTCGCCATCAACGCATCTCTGAACAGCGGAATGTCGGCCACGATGTCAGCAGCGTGCTCCCAACCAGGATCTGTCGACTTCTGCTGGCCCTGCTTAGTCAAGCGGGTGTTGTTGACAGCCAGCAGAACCCACCCGATCCCTGCCTTATTTCCGCGCGGTGAGGCTGCGTACAGCATCGCCGCCAGCGGAGTCTCAGTGTTCGACTCCCAGATTCCGGCGTCGCTGACCTGGTCTGCGCCCGAACCCATGCCCACCGCCGACATCTGCATCATCGTGTTCGCGATCGTCACAGCCTGATCTGGCGTGCCGATGAGCTTGGTCGGATCGAACGACAGCAGGGAAATGTCGTCGGGATAGTCGGCGTCGTAGTCGGGACGAAAGTCGATCAGCGCGCTCGGGCCGTAGCGCCGCTGCATGACCAGCTGCATCAGATCGTCTTTCGGACTCACTACAACCGCAGGCCCTGTCCACAGCACGGCGGCCGGAGCCAAGATACGACGCGTTTTACCGGTCTCGGTCGGCGCTGAGACCAGCACGTGGGCAGCAGATTCCGCGACCGTGCGACGGTTGGTTTCCTCGTCAAGCACGAACCCGCAGTACGGCGTCGGGGGCGGTTTATAGGCCATCGCGATCTCGCTTGATCGGGGTGCGCTCCCCTACTGGCTGGCGCGAACGGGTGCGAAACACGCTCGGCAGCATCTCGATCTCCGTGTGGAAACCGAAGTCGACCTCGTCGTGGTCCTGGGGCGGCCGCATCGGCCACCAGTCGCGCGAACCGTCAACAGCCAGCCAGCCCTCCAAGATTCCGTATATCCCGGCTGCCAGCAGCGCGGCCGGCACTTGGGCGACAATCCATGGCACAACGACCGTCGAGGCGAACGTGCCGCTGCCGGAATACGCCAGCCAGTAGATGACTGGCAGTGGCGCACCTACCGCCACCGCACTCCACATGAACGCCGCGATCGGATACGACCTCAGGTTCTCTGGGATTAGCTGGACGGTAAACGAGTAGACGCCGCGGCCGACGGCCCAGCCGATCGGTGCGAACACTGCCGCGGTCAGAACAATCACCCAGTCCACCGCCGCATAAATGGTTTCCGGGGACCGTGCCCATATCGGATGAATAATGTCATCGTCGGCAGGGTCAACCCGCGCACCGGTATTTTCCTGTGCGCGGTCGCGAATTTGACGAGCAAGAATTTCTTGTCGTCTTTTCTGAAATATGAACGTGTGTTGATGCCGTGCAATCCACTTTCGTCGGACCTCGTCGAACCGATCAGTGGGCGCCGACATCAGCGGCCTCCTGGCGGGGTGCTTGATCATCAGAATAGAACTCGCGCAGCTGTTCAGCGACACCCATCAGAAAGTCACGCAACTCTGCTGCGGTACGTCCGACGGCGACCCTCTCAGACAGCGCCACTGCGGCGTCAACACGGGTTTTCACCGTATCGACCTGGTCTGACAGTCGAATGGTCGGCTCACCCCCGTCAAGGGTGATCCTGCAGGACTCTTCCTCCCACCCCACGGCAAGCTCCAGGCGATGCATGACCCGCTCATCCATTTCACGGTTGAGCCGGGACGCCTTGTACAGGGTCGACGGTGACGGGCCACCGTGGGCGAAGAGATCCTCACGAGTCCAGCCCAACTGCACCAGTCTGCGCTGGATAAAAAACATCAGCCGGGCCGGTCCGTCCTGCGGTATTGGTCTCACAACGCAGAACGTAGCAATTGCTCATCACGTTTAGCGACAGCTATCGCAAAACTGTATTGCCACCCCTTAGCCTCAGCGTGAACTCACTAGGAGAACCCATGCGAACGATTCTCGGCGTCGCGATCGGCACCATCGCGTTCTGGTTGACGCTGCTCGCCACCGCCGTCGCCTACATCCTCGAACACAGATTTGCTATCGGCGTGGCAACCGCCCTCGTGATCACAGCAACGCTTGCCAACCGGCTGCTCGATCGCCGGCGCCGGCGCGCCGCCGCTCGGTCGCCGTTGCCCGCGTTGTCGCCGGCCCCGCGCCGCCACGGGCCCGCTGCCGTCACGGTCGGCCGCCCGGCCGGCGCTCACCGCGCACCAACGGCTCACACGCGAAAGGTCGTCTGATGACCCACCCCGACAACGCCACGCACGACGGACCGACATGGTCGGCAACCCAGGAGTGGCTTGCCGATCTCGACCGAGATCCCGATGACACGGGGTACGGCAACGAATCTGACTACAACCCAGAGGATTACGAACCCAGCGACGAGCCGGACTATGACGATCCCGACGACGACAGCTCCGCGGCGGCACCCGACGACATCGACGACTACGAGCTCGCCCCACCCGCCAGCGCCGAGAATGACAGCGATGACGAAGTCGTGGCGATCGTCGACGACGCGGACATCTACGACACGGGGAACGACGACGTCGCGGCTGACACTGCCGAAACCGCAGACGCCCCAGCGCCAGCGCCTCGCTTCAACAAACCGCTGGCCATCGGATTCGTCGCGTTCGTGGCCGTGACCACGATCGCCGTGACCAGTGTCCTGCTCGGCATGAAAAACGGCCCCGAGACCGAGGGCGAGCAGTCCGAGGCGGTCACGAGAATCACTGCCGCACCGGCAGAACCGCCGCCGCCCCCGCCAGGTGCCACCGGAGGCCCCGCAGGCATCCCGTTCACCGCGAGCGCACCGGGATGCCTACCCGGATCCACCGCAGCCCAAGCGGTCGCCAGCGGTGACCCCACCCAAGCCTGGGTCTGCGTGCGCGGCGGTGTCGACGGCCAGGTTCTCACCATCGAACTCGGCCGAACCATGGCAGTCACCGCCATCCGCATCACCCCCGGCTGGGTGGGCCCCGACGCATCCGGAGCCGACCAGTGGCTCCAACACCGCGTGGTGACCCGCGTGTCATGGATCCTGACCGACCACGGCAACAAACCGACAATCGTTCCTCAGCACACCGGAAACGTCCACGGCGAAGCACCTCAGCCGATGCCCGGACAAGGCGTGTTGGCCTCCACGATCACCATGATCGTCCAGGAAACCTCACGGCCCCCGACCGACGCTCCACCACCCGACCAGGGCCCCGCAGCGCCCGGCCCGGGTGGACTGCTCGACGACGTTCTCGGGGCTCCGCTCGGCACGCCGCCAGAGTCCTCCACCGCCCCGCTTCCCGGCTTCCCTGGAATGCCGGGAAGCCCGACCGAAACCGACCCAGTCGACAACACATTCGCCGTGTCCTCGATCACAGTCGAAGGCCACCAACCCATCCCCTCCTAACCATCAAGGAAGGCGGCACAACCAATGCCCACCAAGACCTGGCAACGTCGCATCGACACCACCGGCGGCTGGATCGGCCTCGCGTTCCTCGTCGTGGCGGTCGCGTCCTGCTCCATCGTTGCGATCTCCACGATCTGGGGATGGATCTTCAACGAGCCCACCGACGTGGACGGCCCGGCGCGCAAGCAAATCAACCGCACCGAACTGGTCGGCAATTTCGCACTGCAATGCGTCGAGAAGGCCCTGACCGTCACCGCCGATCAGCGCGCATCGCTTCAAACGTGCTGGGCCAACCAGGATCAGCAGCAGCCCCTGCCGAAAAACCCAGGCGCCGTGATCAGCTCGACCGGAGTCGCCGCGGTCACCCTCGAGGACGATCTCGGCTACGCCCAACAATGGAGCGTCATCGTCTCGGTGTCCGAGCGGCCCTACGTTGCCGCGCCGGCCACCGAACAGTGCTACCGCATCCCCGTCCTCTACAGCAGCTACGGCCTGCAGGCCACCAGCCGACCAGGCAAAGCCGACTGCGCCGGCGCCGGAGCGACCCTGCCCCTGGGGTACTCCACCACGTTGTCACCCAAGTCACCGGTATTCCAAACGCTGACAGGCTTTTTTGAGAGCTACCTGACCAACGCTGGTGGCCTGGACCGCTACATCACCGACAAGTCAGGGCTCGTCGCCGTCCCCGACTATCTGTCCGAGAGCGATGCCAAAGGCCGCGGTCCTCGCGTCAAGAAACTGCAATCAACCCGTGCGGTCCCCGACGATGCCATGCCGGCCGAAGGCACCACCATCCATGCGTTCGCCACAGTCGACTCCGTCACCCGGCAGTACTCGCCGCGGCGCGAGGACTACGCCCTCAGCCTCACCGTCATTAACGGTCGCTGGATGGTCGCCGGCATCGACTATGCCCCGCAACTGGCCACCGACGCCGAACTCACACCCGTCGTCCCCGCGCCGACAACTGGAAAGCCGTGATGCCAAACGCATCCGATCGATCAACCCGCACCAGTTAACCCCCGAAAGGAAAACCAATGCTCCCCACTACCGGCCATCTCACGGCCCTCACCGCAAACGCCCTCTCCGAACCGGGCACCACCACAACCATTCTCGCAGCGACCGATCTGACGTCGGGATCGCGATCGCTCTACACCATCCTCATCGGAGTCTTCGTCATCCTCATCTTGATCGGCGGCGGCGCCCGTGCCACGGCGGCATTCTTCGGCGGCCGCAAAGGCGAAACAATCTTGTGGGCACTGCTGTCGGTCATCGTCGCAGTCATCGTGGGATCCGGTTACGCGATCTACGTATCCACGAAGAAGACCGTCGACCAAAGCGGCATCACCACAGGACAGTTCGGCTAAATGGCCGTCGAATCCGCACAGGTGTTCAAAGGGGTGCACGACACCCCCACCTACACCGATCTGCTGTTCAACAAGTCACTGCGCATCGGGGTGGCGGTTCCGCTCGCACTCGGCGGGACCGTCACCATCGCACTGCCGTTGCTGTTCCTCGATTCCGGACACGCACAAACCCTGTTCTTCGTTCCCCTGTTTCTGACGCTCATCACCGCCGGGATCGGCGCCATGATCCCGTACGGGAAACCCAGCCTCGGATTCCGGATCCGCAGCATCTGGCGAGCGATACGACCGAAGAACGAATCCAGCCGAGACAGCATGATCCTGGCCCCGCCCGACGACGTCATCGGCCACCTGGAGTTCACCAAGCACGGCGTGTACGCCAACTACCTCGTGTCCGGGCTGCGCTACTACCTGCAGCCGACCAAACACCGCCTCGGCGCCGCCGAACGGCACCGCAACCTGGCCCGCGAAGTCCCCGCCGGCGCATGGATCTACAGCATGTCGGTACCGCAAAGCCAGCGCCAACTGCTGCGCGCGATGCTGCACGGTCACCGCGACAAGCCCGAATGGATCGCCACCTGCCAAGGACTCGTCGGCCAGCTCGCGCAGAAGAACCCCCGGACCCGCCTGTACTGGCTGCGATTTCCCGTCGACGCCGGCCGAGAAGGCCATACGCCCCTGGGCCAGGCCACCAAACTCAAAGACTGGCTGGCCGGACGCGACAAGGACTCCGACGAGTCCCTTGCCGCCTACCGCACCCTCGCCCACGACATCGTCACCTCGCTGCCGGAAGACTTCTCACCGGTGCCGGTGACCGAGGACATGGTCGACTGGTTTTGGCGGCGCACCGCCTGGCGCGGCACCTTCACCAACCCGCTCCCCCGACGCCGCCAAGGGACCGCTCGACAAGCACCCCGCAACTTCCCCGTGGCCGAGTTCGACGACGGCGACCAACTACACAACTCCGGCCGCAAACTGCCCATGCTGCCCGCAGCCGGCGTGATGGCCGCCCTGGCCATCCTCACCGCAGTGTTTGTCATCGTCGCCCCCGCAATACTGTTCGGCCTCACCACAGCCGGCCTCCTCGCCCTGTGGTGCGCCGGTGTGCGGCGGGTGCCGTCCTGGAAAAAAGTGCTGCGCATCAGCTGCCCCGACGGCCTCTACCCCGACAGCTATCAAGCCATCCTGCCGGTCACCGATATGCCCAAGGCCGGTATCCGATTTCCAGGGTCGGAGTTCCTCGACGCACTCGACGACCTCAACACCGGCGCCGAATTCGACTTCGCCATCAACCTCGTCGCCCACAACCGGGAACTGGAATTCGTGCGCAACGACCGCGCCAAGGAAAACCTCGACGACCAGTTCAAGCAACGGCACGACGCCCGCGACGGGGACCGAGAACTACGCGACACCGGCCGCCAGCTCGCCGAATACAACCGCCTACTCGCCTCCAACAGTGACGAACGTCCGATGGAGACCGCCTTCGTCATCGCGGTCGGGGCCAAAGACCCCGCAACCCTCGACCACAGCGTGAAACGCCTCAAAGAACAGCTCGCATCCTCCGGTCAGGTCTCCGTACGCCACCACCGCGGCGCCCAGGCCAAACTCTGGGCCGCATTCAACTCCGGTGTCCCCACCCACAAGAGTTCCGTCGAGCAGTTCAGCTACCGCACGACGGCACTAAAGTGGTCCCGGTTCGTTCCAATCACCTCATCGCAGGTCGGCAACACCAACGGAACACTGTTGGGCTTCAACACGTCCAACGCACTCAACAGCGCCGTCCTGATCGACCTGCCCGGCACCGCACGGCGTAACCACAACCCCTGCCTCGTCTGCAGCGGCGCACCCGGATACGGCAAGTCCTATGCCTCCAAACGCATCGCCCGCGGCGAATACCAGCGCGGCGCCCAACTGTTCATCGTCGACCCCGGCATCGAATGGGCCAAGGCATTCGCCGACGTCCCCACCGACCGCAAGGCCGTGATCGATATGGCCGGCAACAACTTCGGCTGCGACCCGCTACGGATCTTCCCCGAACGCGTCGCCGGCGGCTACTGGCTCGACTACATGATCCCGATGATGGGCCTGGACTCACGCAGCGTCGCCGTGCAACGACTGCGCACCATCCTCACCGCGCGCGCCCGCCGACAACTCAAGATCCCCAGCACGGCGGCGCTCATGGCCTACATCGCCAGCATCCAAGCACCGATCGACCAACCCGACACACGGTCCGAGCAGGTCACCAGGCTTGCCGAGGATCTCTACCCGATCCTGGTTGCCCTGCAGTCCTGGTCAACATACGACTTCACCCGCGCCATCTTCGACGACACCCTGCCCATCCCCGACCTGGCCAACCTCGACCTGACGATCTGGCTCACCGAAAGCCTCGACCTGCCCGACGCCGAGGAAATGAGCACACCCCACCTGTACAACGACCTCAGCGACCGCAAGAAGGCCTCCGTCGCCATCTACGGCATGCTCGTCCGGCTCGCCCGAACCACCTTCTTCGCCAACAAGTCCCGATTCGGCCTCATCATCCTCGAAGAAGCCGGAGGCCTGCTCAACTCCCGCGCCGGCGCCGCCGACGCACACCTCATCAGCCGCCGCGCTCGCAAGCACTACACCGGGTTGCTGATCATCACCCAGGATCCGGTAGCCGACCTCACCCTGATGGGCGACAAGTTCATCACCCAACAACTCATCGTCCCGTTCGAAAACGAGGAACTGGCAAAAGAAGTCGCGCGTAAAGCCGGACTGCGCGCTGCCGACTACGACGACCTTGAAGAGTACTTCCTCGCCGACCCGGATCCCGAAGACATGCGTGAACCGACCGACTTCGACGACGACGAAGACGAGGGCACCGGTCGACCCAATCGCGGCTCTCGGATCGGCAAGGCCTTCTTCATCGACGAATTCCGCCGACCGGCCCCCATCGTCGTGGCCCACGAACCCGACGCGCGCATCCACGCCGCCTACGACACCACGCCAGGTCAGGAGGCAGCATGAGCACGCTCACCAAAACGGAAAAGGTCCATCCTGCCGAGCGGTTCGGGTACTTCATGGCCACGCACCCGAGAATCCGGCGCGTCAGCGTCTTCTGGTCAGTCGGCCACGTTCTCGCACTCTGGTCGGTCGTCGCCGCACCACCGGCGTTCGCCTCAACCATGGCCGGCGTTTTGAACTGGACTGGTATCAAGGACAGCTACGGCGTTCCCCTCGGCAGCTACTACCTGTCAGTGGTCTCGGCCGGAGAAGCGATCACAGAAGCCGGCCCCGATCTGTCCATCAACCCGGCCAGCTGGGCGCGGTGGCTCGGCAACGCGATCATCACCGGTGTCAGCCATGACACCGTCGTCAGCTGGCTGCAAGCACAAGTGTCGATTTACGTCTTCATGATCACCGTCGCGTTGTGGCTGCTGCGGTTCGCCATGTCATCAACCTGGCTGTACTGGCTGGCCACCTGGTTCCGACCCCTGTTCGAGATGCTGCGCACTCTGCTGATCGACCTGTGGGTATTCCCGATTTGCCTCCTCCTGGCCCTCGGCTACGGCGCCTATCAGATGGTGTGGCACGGCCGACGCGGCCTCGGATGGAGCATCATGCTCAGTAGCCTGGCGATCGGCGTGATCGCCATGATCCTCGTGTTCCAAGGCGATCCCCTCGGCGAGCTGTCCGGGGATCACGGACTGCTGTTTCAAGCCCGCACACTGGCTTTCACAGCCGCCCAGGGAGCCGTCAACAACGGCTCCCTCGTGCCTGGCGGAGACAATGCGGCCAACTTGGACCAACTGACCGGCGTGACCGCGACGGCCGTCCTGCGCCATCCGCTGCAGATTCAGAACTTCGGCATGGTCGTCGACGACGTGGGCACCTGCGCCAGCGCCTACTCCAATGCACTGATGGCTGGGGATAGGCGAACGCTGCCGACACCAGTCGGAATGCCCGGATCGCCGGCGTCGGCCGCGACCGACGTCCTGCCGTTCCTGGGCGGTGGAGACCATTCCGGCCCCGCCCACGCGATGGCCAAATGCGGAGCACCCCAGGCGCTCGCACACGCCCAACAACTCGACTTCGGCAGCTTCGCTGTCGGCGTCGGGTTCTGCATCCTCGGTCTGCTCTTCACATTCTTCATCTGCTATGTGACGTACAGCTACGTGATGGTCTGCGGCGCAGCGTTTCTCAATTGCATACTTGCGCTCTTCGGCGCGGGGCCCGCAATGATCGATGGCAAGCCGCGCGAGCGTGGAAAGCGCCGCATCAAGGAATTCTTCAAGCACGCGTTCCTCGTCTTCGCCTACGTCGTGTACATCTCATTCACCGCAGTCATCATCCTGAAAACCGTTGCGCCGGGCGGATATGCGTCACAGGTCGGCATGACCCACCCCGTTGCGCAGCTCGTGATGATCGCGATCATGTCGGCGGTGGCCATCGGTCTGTTCTGGTGGATGAAGAAGGAACTCAACGACCACACCCGCCAAGACCTCGTGCACGCGGTGCACCAAGTCATCGACACTGCCCGTGCGGGATACGACAAGGGCCAGGCAGCCGTCGACAAAGGCATGTCCGCCACCCAACGCGGCAGAGACTGGCTGATGGACAAAGGAGCAGCCGGCGGCGGTGGGAGCGACGACGCGGACGATCAACCACTCACTGGGCAGCCCGTCCAAGGACGTTCCAGCGTCAACAAGCCCTCATCGACAAGCGCTGGAGGCGGCGGTGCTGGTGGGTTGACTGAATCGCTACCTGTACCTAGCGGTGGAGGTGGCGGTGCCCTGCCGGCGGCGGGCGAGGGTGCCGCAGGTGGTGCAGCGGCCGGTGCGGGCGGTTCGGCGGCCGGCGGTGCAGCAGCTGTGGTCGCTCCAGAAGTTGTAGCGGGTCTCGCGGTAGCCGAGAAGGTGCAAGGTGGCCGCAAACAACACTCCGCGCCCCGTGGCAACGGCAACGGGAGGCCTTCGCCTGACGCTCCCCCGGTCATCGATGCCAACGGTCCCCAACATTCCTGGGTGCCAGGAGATTACGGCTCCCAGGCTCCGGCCGACGGCCGCACCAATCAGCCGGCGAATAGTCAACAACGAACGCTGCCACCTCCACCGCCGCCGCAGCAGCAGCCCATATTCGACACCGACACCAACGACTACTGGAATGAGCCACCAGCACCCGGCAGAGGCCAGCAGCGCTGACCTTTTGTGGTCAGTTTGTCGGGTTCGTGGCCCCAGTGTCGGTCTCTTCCCTGGCAGGCCCAGGTGATGGCCACCCCAGATCGGCCACCATCTGGGCCACATTGCCTCGATAGACGTCGAACCGTTCATGCTCAAGCAGCCGGCGCGCAGCACCACCGGATCACTGCCGGCGTGCAGCAGGACGAACACCCCAACAGCCAAGGCACCAACCACCTGTTCAATTGCCGGGGCCCGCGTCGGCATGAACCTCGGAATCGGCCGCGGACCCGGACGGAAGGCGGGGTTCAGAGTGGTGATCGCTCATGCTCCGAGACAATGCCCCGGAGCCATTCTTCCAGTGGACGGATAGCGCGGGTTGATGTCCGCTCGCTTAAGTGTTCCCTCAGCAGCGCCGACGGCAGATGGGGTTTCGCCTTGCCGGATTTTCTGCTGGTGGAGTTCCAGCCCTTGGAACCAAGCCAAGAAGCCAGTTCCTCCTTGCCCTGGCCCCCTTCGGCGAACCGTGTCGCGGTTGCTCTGTCGACCTGATTCACACCGTCTGGACCGAGCTTCTCCGCAAGGCGCTTCTGCCCCACGGTGTCAAGCAGAAGGCCCTCTAGGTCAGATGCAAGCACGAACACATCCCACGCATTGAGCTTGGCGTTCAGCTCCTCCTGCTGCTCTAACGCTGCCGTCAGTTTGGACACATGCCTGTCGGCCAGGACACACAGCTGTGAGACCTCGCTTTGCGACGGTGGAGAATCCTTCGCCTTCAGGATCCCCAGCACCTTGCGCTTGCCGTCGCCAGCCTTGTGCATCCCGTCCTTGTCGGTGATGCAGTAGGCCTGCACCCCGAAGAGCTGCGCGAGGCGGAGCAGACGGGGAATGTTGTCGATGCTCGACGCTTCGATCACGGTGATGCCGATGGCATAGTGCCCGCCGGCCCCGCCTGTGATTCTCTCCAGTAGGTAGTCAACGAGCAGTTTGTCGCCGTGCCCCTCGACAAGAATCACTGCGCTCGCGAATATCAACTCGCTGTTGGTCGCGTCGCAGTCTCGCGACAGCCGCCCCTCTTCGGCCTCCGACAGCTCTTGCCGTTTCGCCTCGTAGTTGGTCCCGGACGGACTCAGCGGCAGTCGGACGATGCGGCGGACGGAGAAGGAGTCCACGAGGACCGGGCTGTGGGTCGTCACGAGAAGCTGTGCGTCGCTGGATATATCCCGGAGGATTTTCGCCATCGCACGCTGAGTTTGTGGATGGAGGAACGCCTCAGGCTCCTCGATGACGAACACAACTTTGCCCGCTGTCTGGTTGCTCCGCGATGCGACATACCGGAGGATGCCGAGCACCATTGCAGACTGGAAACCCGTACCGCGCTCGGCGATGGAAACCTCGATCTCGTCTCTGCTCGTGATGACGGCTTCGCTGAGCATGCCACGCAGCGCGTGCCGGGAGTCTGGCAGCTTTATACCGAGATCGCGCTCCCGGAACGGCAATTCGGAAGCGACTGCCTCGATCGAGTCGCTTAGCACTCTGTGTACGAGTTCCTCGACCGGAGCGATCGCGTCTTCGAACTCCTTCTGCAACTGGGTCTTGCGCGAACCGCCTGAGCGCACCAGAACGCCTTCGAGGGTCTCATGCAGACGAAGCAGCGACTGGTCGTTCTCCCCTTTGCCTGTCTCGCTCACACGGACAGATGGGATCTTGACGAAGCTGAAGGATTCCAGCACCCGTTGGTAGATGTCGCGGGCGCGTGGCGAATTGCGGCTCGTGTGGTAGCTGATCGTCCCGCCCCGGGTGCAAGAGATCTTGACCCAGAAAGTTCCGTTTCTCCTTACCACCGCATCGGAGAAGTCAGCTGCTTCTTCCTCGGTTAGGCCAGCAAACTGCACCTGAATGCTCGACATCATGCGCGGTCCGCCGTGAACGTAATAGTCGTGTAGCGGTTTCAGCCGCTGCAGGTCCATGCTTGACGGGTCCGCGAAGAATGTCTCAAGCATACGGAGCAGTGAGGACTTACCGGCGTTGTTCGGACCCGCGATGAGCTGCAGCTGGGGGTCGACTTCGATACTCAGCCGCTCAAACCCCAGGAACCGCTCGACGTCCACACGATCGATATGCACGTCGTCAACCTACTTGCGTAGGTTGCCTCGCAAACATCGTTACCCTCAATCCTGTGCTGAAGCACCCTGAGTCGCACATCGCTGTGAAACAGCCCTGCCAACAGGTGTGGCGCTGGCGACATGAGCGGGCGGTGTCTGCGGCTCGGAATGGGTCAGGCTGTGGTCGGAATGACCGAGTCGAGATCGACGGCCCCCGGGACAGCGGTGGCCAGAACTGTTCGCAAAGCCGCGGCGATATCGCGCTCGGTGATAGTGGTCATGGTCGTGTCATCGACCTCGCCGGTGTCGAGTTCTTCGGCGATACGCAGCATCTGCTCGTCGAAGCTCTCCTCGATCACGTTGCGAATGAAGCGGCCGTTGCCGGCGACGTCGAGAACACGCCGCGGTTTACCGGGTTGCCCGTCGGAGTCGATTGTCTCCACCTGGTGCTCGGCCAGCTTGGCGCACACCCGCTCCAGAAGCTCGCTGGCCACCGGGTCGATGGTCGACTCTTTCTGGGCCGCTATGGAAGCCGCGATCGCACCCAGCTCGGTCGGGATGTAGGACGCGAACCGGATCCGCCGCGGTACCCGGCTTCCCAGACCTTCGTTGGACGCCAGGAAGCGGTCGATCTCGTCGTCATAGCCGGCGATAATCACCATGAGCCGATGCCGATCGTTCTCCATGCGGGCAAGGAGTGTGTCGACAGCCTCCTTGCCGAAGGCGTCCCCGCCCGACAGGCCTTCCTGGATCAGCGTGTAGGCCTCGTCGATGAACAACACCCCACCCAAGGCCTCGTCGATCTTCTTGTCGGTTTTCTCGGCGGTCTGCCCGAGATAGCCGGCGACGAAGTCAGCGCGTTTGGCCTCAACGACTTTCGGCGTGGGCAGAATCCCCAGGCCGCAATAGATGTTGGCCACCACACGGGCGATGGTGGTCTTACCGGTCCCGGGTGGCCCGGTGAACGCCATGTGGTGACTGCGGACGATCAGCGGCAGACCACGCTCCTCCCGAACCTTGTTGACCTTCGCAGATGCCCGCAGCTTGTGCACCTGCCGCTTGACCTCGACCAGGCCGATCTGCCTGTCCAGTTCGGCCTCAGCCTCGGCAAGCAACTCGGCTTGCTGGTCGGCCTGCTCGGTCTCTGGGGTGGGTTCGGTGTTCGGATCCCACGGGTCGGTACGAGCTTCGATCGTTTCAGGGTTGGTGATCGTGAGCCGGCGGTCCTTGTCGTCTTGCGCCTGGCGTGCGGGTGCGAACTTCGGGTCGCGTGCGTACACGCGCCGCAAGAGCTGCGCAGCGTCGTCGTGCTTGCCCAGATGGCGCAGACACATGGCCTGGGTGTAGAGCGCGATCGTGGCCGCGTGCGGCACCAGTTCGTTGTCGATCGCCGTTTGAGCTCGGCGATAGGCGTCCTCGAACACCCCCAATGAGGCCAGCGCCGTGCTGGCCATCGCTGCGGCCGCGGCGCCGTAGACCGGTTTGCGCCAGACCTTGTCGACGGTGAAGAACCGCAGGACGTCGGGCCATCGTTTGGCCTGGAAATGCAGCACCCCTTGTGCGTAGGCGTGCAGGTCGGCGTCGAACGGATCGGTCGGCGACAACTCGTCGAGCACCTCGCTGGCATCGGCGTAGCGGCCTTCGCGGGCCAGCGCCGTCGCATAGCCGGTCAGCAAGGAATCGCGGGAGGTGATCTCCAGACTCACGAACAGTCCATCGAAAACCATTGGGCAGAAAGAGGACTGCAAGATACCGAGACGCTGAAATTCCCACCCGAACGTTGACCGTGCCTCGCAGGCTCCCGCCAATGTCTTGGCCGAGTCGTCGCCGGCGTGGATGCGCGCCAGCCAGGCGTCACACATCGACGGGTCGGTGTCGGTGGCGATCCGGAAAGACTTGGCCGCCACCTCGGGATTGTTACTGGGCATCATGTTGTTCACACTCACGCCCGAGGCCAACAGCCCTCGGGTGAGCGCCTGACGGGCCGCCTCTGCGCTCTGCATGTTCGCCACGGTCATCAGGCCACCCGCCCCCGCTTCTGTGTCCGGATCAGATTCCGCTCGGTGCTCAGGTCGGAGTTCAACCGGTGAGTGAACTCAGCGGTGCGCAGGACGCACGTATTTTCCGAGTCCTGTTCCAGGTGAACGTCAGCGACGCTGGCGGTCCGCGCCGGCACCAACCGTACCGTGATGGCAGCGCGCGGGCCGGCGGCAGCGCGGGCCGCGCTGGATCCTGCCGAGGAGCGCGGATCGTCGTAGATCACCATCACCCCGTCGCCGTTGTTCGGCAGTTTCGGTGGCAGGCCGGGAACGACATGCA
Source organism: Mycobacterium sp. IDUB_9 (assembly GCF_055419505.1). Classification (NCBI taxonomy): domain Bacteria; kingdom Bacillati; phylum Actinomycetota; class Actinomycetes; order Mycobacteriales; family Mycobacteriaceae; genus Mycobacterium; species Mycobacterium sp. IDUB_9. The sequence continues at coordinate 95,521 of NZ_JBVAXU010000011.1, forward strand.
AACCTGCGCCGGTGGCATCGCGCCACATGTCCGGCCGCGACGAACGCACCAATACCTGGTAGCCGATCGCCGCGTGGCTCATCGCCAGTTGCAGCATCTGGGCGACTTCACTGGCCACGGTGACGCTGGCCGTTGATGCGGGCACCGCGTTGGCGAGGCTGACCAGCAGCAGGTGCCCGCTCATGGTGGAACCGATGATGACGCCCGTCGAGCCGATAGGTGCCCGCAGATCCTCGCCGGCGCGCAGGAGCCGATGGGGAACTCTCAGACGCGGTGTGGGCGCGTCGGCCACGCTTGCCCGCACACCCAGGTCATGCCTCCCCGACAGAGGGTTGAGGCCAAGGATGGGTGGTTCGCGTAGCGGACCTCCGGTGGCGTAGCGCACCAACAGCCCGACCTCGGTGGACTGTTCCGGCCCGGGCCGCAGCTGCAGGGCGGTGGCGGTGTAGTCGCAGTCGGAAACCCAGACCCGGTCGAGTGTCTCGCTCGAAATGTCCTGCGGGGACACCCAATACGCAGTGACGGAGCCGCCATCATGATGCAGGCCCGTCCAGCCCGGGCGCGACGGTTCGCCAATGCCGGCGCCCAATACGGTGTCGATGTCGGCGAGCTCGGCGGCATCGACCACCCGGGCAGGGCAGTGCTGAGCGGTCAGCTCGGCCGCTAACCGCTGCGCACATGCAGTCAACGTGGCGGCCACAGATTCTCGGCACCGGACCGCGTCGACGTTGTCATGGCTGTTCATCCGCAGCACGCAGACGGTGCGGCGACTGCCCATCGCACCGTGATCGCCCACCTTCCTCGAGTAGGTCGCCGCATAGGGGTGGTGCTGGTTGGGTGCCCGGCGCCGACCGACGCTGAGCACGTCAATCCCCGACAGCGTCACATCGAACTGCCGCAGGGCCTCGGCGACAACCGCGATCGGCAGACTGGCCGGTGATTGCACGCGGTTGTGGTCAAGCACCGACGGAGTGTGTGAGCGCCCGTCCACCGCAACCACCGCGATCAGCTCTGCGCCGTGGGCACGCACCGCCGCCGACGTCGGAGGCCACTGCGTCGTGTGATCAGCGGCCTCAGTCACCGCCAGCAACCCCGTCGCCGGCCGTCGCCGCAGGAGACGACCGACCAGGGTCAACACATGCTCGTGACGCCACGTCAGCAGGACAGCGGCGACCACCACCACGGCGACCCCGATCGACACCCACACCGCGGCCGGACCGGCCAGGGTCGAGGAGACCCCTGCCAGAACCACTACAGCGGCGAGGAACGCCACGGCCAGCCGCGCCCAGCTCGCCCGCACACCGAGTGCGAACATCGGCTTCATCGGACCCTCCTCGATCGCATCGCGGTCAACCCCACAGTGATCACGCACAGTGCGAGCACGCCACCGATCCCGCCGAGAGCGACCCACACCGGTGTCATGTTCCGCGGTGGCGGAGCAGGCGGGATGAACAGTGGCGACGAAAGACGTTCCGGCCCAACGCGAGCGCCCGGATCCTTCAAGTCCCACGTCAGTGCGGCGACCGGATCGACGATGCCGTGACCGACCTGGTTGTCGACGCCGCGGGCCGGCGGCCGAGCCGTACTGATGAGCCGATTGATCACCTGATGAGCTGTGAGCTCCGGGAATTTGGCTCGCACCAGCGCCGCGACACCGGACACGATCGCCGCGGAGAACGACGTGCCGGCCGGCGCCACCATGGCGTTGTCGCGGCCTTCCGTGGCGTTGATCAGCCCGTCGTCGCGGGGCGAGAGGCTGACAACGTCGGTGCCGGGAGCGGCGAGACCCACCCACGGGCCCGCGACGCTCAGATCGGTCAACGGATTGCCCGCGGAGTCCACCGCCCCGACCGTCAGGACGTACTGGTCGAACCACGCCGGCGTCACCACGGTCTTGACCTGGCCCCAGTTGCGCGGATCATCCGGTGTCATCGGGTTGTACTGCGGATTCTGCTCGCAGTCAGTGTTGCCACCCGACCCGGTATTGCCGGCAGCGGCCACAATCACCGCGTTCTTCTCCACCGCGGCGTAGCGCAGGGCGGCACCCAGCGCACCCTGGTCGATCACATTCAACGCGTTCATGCACGACACCGCACTGATGTTGATCACCTGGGCGCCCATGTCCGCGGCGTGACGGACCGCGCGAGCCATCGTCTGGATGTCGCCGGCCTTCTTCCGCGTGGCCGGATCCTGATCGCCGCTGAATGCATCCTTGGGGCTGAACGCTTTTGAGGACTGCCGGATCGAGATGAGCTCCACATCCGGTGCCACACCGGAGAATCCGTCGGCCGGCGGCAGTGGTGGTGGCGGCGGCGGGGCTGGCTCGGCCGGCACCTCGACATCGTCGACCGGTTCTTGCGGGATGTTGAATCGGTTGCTCACCGCTTGCACCCGCACGGTCGTGCCTGTCGGCTGCCAGGCCGACGGCGCGATACCCGGTTCCCCTGGCGGGGGCGGGCCAGCAGGCGCCGGCGGCGGCGGCGGTGGTGGTGATGGGACTTGCACGATCACCGTTTGCGGCGGCGGTGGCGGCGGCGGCGCTTCGCTCGTCGGAACCGTGTCCGGCCGGCGGGGCTGGCGCGGCGGCGGCAAGGGGGTCTTGCCGTCCATCGGTGCCGCGGCGATCAGCGATGCCACCCACGTGCCGTGCGCATCGCAGTCCGACAGACCGTCACCGCCCTCCATCACATAATCGCCCCCGCCGATGAGGTTGGGCAGGCGAGGATGTGGGCTGACCCCGGTGTCGATCACGGCGACCTTGACGCCGGCGCCGCGCCCCCACCGCCACGCCTCGGGCAGATTGAGCATGTCCATGTAACGCGGCTGCACCCTGTAGTCGGTGTCGGGAAGCGTGGCCACGCGGGTGCAGTAGGCGCCCTGGCGCATCGGTTCTGGCGGCCCGGGCGGACCGTCAGGCGGCAACGCGCCCGGGTCGACGCTGGGCGGTTCGATCGCCCAGGCGGTCGGCGCACCCCACAGCGTGGAGGTGGCCACCAAACTCATCGCGGCGACGGCCGAAACCATCGGTGCCAGAAGCCGACTGCGGCGGTTCATGAGCGGTACCTGATCGCAGAGAACACTTCCATCGCCCAGAACGCCAGCGGCCACACCGCCGCCAGCAGGAGGTACTCAATCCATTCCACGAACTGCTCGAACACCGGCGTGTAGGTGCTGCGCGGGACAATCACGGCGGCGATCAGGCCGACGGTCGGAAGCGCCACGATCAGCCCGCATCCGACGAGCAGTGCGGGAAGCGACCACAGCTGCAAGACGGAGCGCAGCGCCACCACCACGATGATCGTCACGGCGGTCACTGCGAGGATCGACGACTGCCACCGATCGGTGTACGACCGGCCGTGCAGCAGCACCGCAGCGGCCACCACACCGGCCAGCGCCACCATCAGCCACCGCCGGGGAGCCTGTGGATCGCACAGCCCCAGGCAAGCGATCACCAGAAGAATGCTGAAGGCCATCAACATGCCCGTGATGTAGACCCGGGACCGTTCGGTGTTGCGCGCCACCTGCTGTACCGACTCCGGGCCTTCCAGCACCGGGCGGCCCCCCACGACCACCACGACCTCACTAGGCAGATACGGCCGAGTCTCAAACACCCACGGCCGCCCTGGAGGCGGCATGACCGGCAACCGGATCTTGCCAGCAATACGGGCCAGGCCCGGGGTGACTTTCATCCCGACCATGGCCACCAGAAGCACACTGGCCAGCAGCACCGGAGCCGATGTCACCAACAGCATCCGCACCGCCCCGGTCACCAACGCCACCAGCCCAAGAACGATCACCGCCGTGCACAACGAGACGTGACGGCCCGTGTACCGCAACGTAAGTCCGGCGGCGGCCAACGCCACCGTGGCCCCCAGCGCACCGTGAGGAGCCCCAAGCGGACCGGGCACCACCAGAGCAGCCGCGACAGCTGCAGCAGCACAGCCAGTGAGCCGTAACGTGTCGGCCACGGCGACCTCGGTCTGCCATTCCGACCACGCGTGCCGATCCGACGAGTCGTCTTCGACGAGCACCCGCCGCGTCACCCCAGCCCGCATCGCCAGCACGGTTGCAGCCACCAGGAGCGCCAGCGCAACCACGGCCGCAGCCGCCGCCGGCACAAACCCGTCGTGGCCGTAGCGCCAGCGCGCCAGCACGGCCAGCACCACGAACACGCTCGCCGACAGCAACCCAACACCGATGCGGGCGGCCAGGCCCGGGGTGATCTTCTGCCGGTTGCGGCGCAGCTCGGTCGCCGCGGCCGTGGTCACATTCTCGATAACCGGGGTGCGGGATTCGGTGTCGTCGACGAACTGCAGCCACAGTTTGGTGCCGTCGACCACGCCTTGCTCGGCCAGTGAACGCGACGGCCGCAGCATGGTGCCGTCAACCCAGCACAGCGCCCACCGGCCCCGCACGACCTTTCCTTTGCCGTCGGTCGCGCCGGCCGGTTGCAGCTTGGGACGTCCGATCTGGTCGAGTCGCTGGTTGGACAGATCAACTAGGGCCGACATGTGTCGCGACACCGGGGCCACCGCATCGAGCACGACCCCGAACTGAACGTCGGCGACCATCAACGCCACCTGGACCCGGTTGGCCGAAGGCGATGGGTCGGCCGCCACCCCGCTCACGTGTGGCTGCACAGCCGTCATCGCGGGCTCACCCCACCGGGAGTGGGAAAGCCTTCCGCCACCCATGCGGCAATTTCGGTGTAGGCCAACCGAGTTGGCTTACGCAGGGCATCGAAGTCCAGGACCGCCCCGTCACGAAGGTGCTCGTCGAACGGAACGAACTTCACCGCACCGACCCGCTGTTCCAGCGAGTGAGTGACGGCGGTGACGAATTTCTTTTCAGCGCAGTCGTATAGGTCGTTGAGCACCACCACCGACCGGCGGAGCAGGTCATGCTTACCCCTGGCGGTGAGCCAGTCGATGGTCTGTTCGGCGGCCGCGGCACCGTCGAAGTTCGCCGTTCCGACGATCACCAATGCGTTGGCCGCACGCAACACCGCTGGCATCACCTGGTGCTCGACATTGGCGCCGCAGTCGATCAACGCCAGCTGATAGAACCGGCGCGTACGAGCGAGCGTCGTGTTGAACATGTCCGAGGTCAACCCCAACGGGTTGGCTACATTCTGGTTTCCGGCAAGAACTTCCAGACCCTGCGGGTTCTGGCCTGTGCGTGCGCGCGACTGCGGATAGGTGTCGGTGTAATTGCGCTTCGCGATCTCCTCGCCGTCGGCGAAGTACTCGCGGATGGTCGAGGTGGCACGGGGATCGACCACGCGGCCGAGCGCCCCGTAGGTCGGATTGGCATCGATGGCGATTACCGGCTCATTGCGGTACGTCGCGAACACCGTGCCGATCCCCGCCGTCGTGCGTGTCTTGCCGACACCGCCCTTGATCGAGAGCACCGCAACTTGGTAGTTGCCCGGAATGTTGCCCGCGATCTGGGCTTGGCGCTCCAGCTGCAGTCGCTCGGCCGGCCCCGCTCCGAGATTCACTACGTGCCCGCTGCCGACGTACACCGCGTGCCGCCAGCCCTCCTCAGGTGGTATCCGGCGGGTCTTGACCAGATCGTCGTGACGAAGATGACGGGTTGCCTCGGTGGCCCAGGCCGGCGTCAGTGATCCTTCACTGGCCGCCGCCCAACTCGCGATCTGCAGCGGCGCTGAGGATTCACTGTCGGATCCGGGCCGTGCGACCGCAACACCGTGGGCATCGGGGTACGGCTGTCGTGCGTGCCACTGTTGCCCGGTCTGGGAGCTCTGATTCGCCTGTGGCTGCTGCCCGTTGACGGGCTGGTGCTGGCCCGGGTGCTGATATTGCACCGGTGGCTGCTGGTACTGCCACGGGGCAGCCTCGGCATTGGCAGATGGCGCTGGTAGATGCCGGCTCGCTGGAGCATCGTTCTGCCGTTGGTCGGCTCGTCGGGCCGCGTCTGGTTGAGCCGCGTGCCGCGCGATCACCTCAGCGACCTCGGCCGGCATCGGGCCGACGATCGTCGGGTCGTCGACAACGGGCCGACTGGGCTCGCTGACCTCGGGCTCGGGAGGCAGGGCGGGTTCGGTCAACGGATCCTTCTTCCCCTCGGCCGCCTCGTCCGCGCTGTCGCTGCTACCGGCTTGATCGCTGAAATAGCGCGTTGCGAAATCCTGGTTGTCCATTTCTTAATCCACCCCAATTGCTCACTGTGACGGGCTCTGCACCAATCCTATGGCCCGCAAATACCGCTTAGCGACGGTCAACCGTGACTTTCCGTGATCCATTTGCCCGATCGTGCTTTGTCCACCATGACCAGCTGTTATCCGCTCGCATGTCATGCGCGGCGATGCGTCTCCCATGACCGAACCCCCACCCCTGTCAGCACCGTCTTAACCCCCTGCTCGATCTGGGCTGCGCTGCCCGGGGCGATCGTCATCCATTCCTCCGCAGCCCCGCGGACCGAGGGCAACTGATAGAGCACAACCCTGCCAGCATCGCTGTCGCGGACGTCCAGCGTGGAGGAACTGGTGTGTACTGCCGCTTCGTCGTAGGCGCGCGCATACAGCACCGCCTCGGCCACCGGCGCATCCATGAGCTCGCCGAGCTCGGCGAGGTCGGCCGCCCGCACGCCCATGGTGCGCAACGCGGTGTCACGCTGCGGCGAATCCGCTTCAAGCCCGGCTCGTTCGGCGGCGGCCGTCAGGATCTCCTCCAACGGCACATTGATCGCGGTCATCCGTGACGGGCCACAAGGATGCACAGTGTCGAGCAGGCCGACGACCAGGCCGGCCAGCCATCGAGCATCGCCGCCGCCGTCGACGTCGTCGATCGTCACGTCGTCGCCAGCGCGAACGGCCGACACCCAGTGTCCGTCCTGTCGAGCGATCACCACCCTCAACTCCCCGTCCGGGATCGATCGCCATGTGCTCGGATCGTCGAGATCGGGAATGGACTGTTGCCGCGCGCCCGGGCCCACCTGAACTGCCACCTCGACGTCGGGAACCGCCAGAACGCGAAGCCGCCGGGCCAGTGATTCGATGACACGTCCGTCAGGGCCGACCATGCCTTGCTCGCGTAGGCCTTCGACCGCGGGATGGCCGTTGAGCCACTCGTCGCTGCGGGCGGCGCCGTAGGGCCACGCCTCCAATTCCGGTGCCAGACGTGGGATTCCGAGCATCGCTTGCAGCACCCACAGGGCTGGCATGTTGACGGTCACGTCGGCCGCAGACTCGCGTGTCGCGCTCATTGTTGCTCTCGTTTCTCGATGTCGTTAATACGGCAAAGCGGCGGCACCCATGTCGCAGGGTGCCGCCGCTTCTCGCCGCGATGAGTCGTTGGGCGTGGGCCTAGATCCACGAACCGCCGACGGCGCTGTCGGTGTGCGCCATGTTGTTGCCGGCTGTGCGCACCTTGTTTCCGTGCTCGCTCAGCGACTGGTAGATGGTCTGGAAGTTGCGGCCCAACTCGGTGACGAACTGTTGGTAAGCGTTGCTGCCCGCGCCGCCCCAGAATTCCGCGGACGCTTCGACGTCACGCAGGATGGCCTGATGCACCGCCTCCAACTGCCCGGCCTGGGCGGCCAGGGTCATGCCGTGATGGTCGACATCTTCGAATCCGTACTTCATCGGTTGTGACATGGTTGATTTCTCCTCAGGGATGCCGGGTTGTCGTTAGCTCGACAGAATCTGCGTCGACTCGTGCTCGCGCTGTTCGTACTCGTCGGCGCTGCGATTGAGCTTGTCGCTGACGCCCTGCGTCATGTCGACGATGTTGCGGAATGCCCGCATCATTTCTTCGAGCGTCCCCGTCGACGTCGTATTGGCGTTGCCCGTCCAGCCTGCGCCGGTGATCCCGGTCGCCGAAGCCCAGGCCTTCTTCGACTCGGCGTCGATCGTCTGGGAGTTTCCGTGGAACCGGCCGGCGTAGTCGCGCATCGCCGCGGGATCGCTGAGGAAGTTTGCCACCGTGCTCATGTGTATCTCCTTGTCGGAAATGGCAGTTCAAATTCGTGTTTGCTGTCCGCAATTCGAAGTCTAGTGGCGGGATATGCCACTGCAACGGTCAAAAGAAATTGGTTGGAAAAATCTTTGACCCCCTCTTTGTGTCAATCACATAGGATCGAGTTTGCCTGCTCGTCATCGCGGATCCGGCAGAACCCGTACCACCGACCCGTAGCGGGGCTGCCCGCCGTCCCCCTGGCCGTCACGGCCTCCCATCGCACCCACCGGGGCGCCGGCCATGCCGGTACTCCCGGATGCTGGCACCGCGCCGGTCGGTGTGGTCGCCGACGCTGGTACCACCGTGGTGTTCGTCGTCGCACCGTTCTGGGTGCCGGCCGCCCACGTCGCCGGCACCGACAGCCCACCGATGCTGCCGCCGCGCCCAAGGGCCGCTGACACCGGACCCGCGCCCCCGCTGACCAGGCCCCCACCCCCGCCGCTGAGCGCCGAAAGGGCGCCCGTAGGCGCGGCGGTGATGCCTGAGGCGTTGACGGCGCTGGTCAAGCCGGGGTTGTTCATCGCCCCCATGAGCGGGCTCAGCAGCGATTGAAACTGGCCCATGCTCTGCAGCGGTGCGGTCGCAGGTTGGGAAAGCCCTTGCAGCGCTTGCGGAATCATGCTCATGAACTGTGGGCCCATGGACAGCATGGACTGGGCATCCATGTTGCCTGGCATCGAGGTGGTTTGCAGGCTCGCGTTGGCGACTTTCTCGCTGGCGTTGCCGGCCGCCTTCCCGCCCGCCTCTGTGACCGCCAAGCCCTGCGCGGCCAGGCCCGCCGGGTTGGTGTTCGGAGGCGGTGGGATGAACGGCGTCGCCGCCAGACCACTAGACACCCCCGCGGCGTCCGCGGAATATCCGTAGAGGACCGTGGCGTCCTGCACCCACATCTCGTCGTAAGCCGCGATGGTGGCCGCGATCGCGCCGCTATTCACGCCCATGAAGTTGGTGGCGATGAGGGTCTGCAGGGCATTGCGGTTGGCTTCGATCGCCGCTGGTGGAACCACTCCTGCCCGGGCGGTTTCGAACACCGCGGCGGCCTGAGTTGCGGCCAGACCTGCCGCCTCTGACTGTGCCGCGGTGGCCAAGATCCACGTCACGTACGGTGCGGCCGCGGTCGCCATCGACAGTGACGACGGTCCCTGCCAGGAGGTGGTCAGCAGGGCATCGACGACAGCCTGATAAGCCGCGCCGACACTGCCCAGCTCCGCGGCCAGAGTGTGCCAGGCCGTCGCGGCCGCGACCATCGCGCCCGAACCAGGTCCGGCATACATCCGGCCGGAGTTGATCTCCGGAGGAAGACCACCGTAATCAGTCATCTGCTAGTCAGATCGAAGGTTCGCCGCTGCTACATCGACGCAAGAACGTTGAGGGCCTCGGTGGCTTCATAGCTGCCGGCCCCCACACCCATCGTGGTCACGAACATCTCATTGACCGCCGTCGCCACCCCACCTGCCGCCTGGTACACCCCGCCATGAGTGGCGAACGACAGCGCAAGCAGCGCCGAGGTGGGATCGGCCGCCGGCGGGAGAACACCGGTGGTCGGAGCGGCGACGGCGCCATTGGCTGCCGTCATGGTCGAGCCGAGTCCCTGCAGTTCTCCGGCGGTTGCCAGCATTGCTGCCGGACTGGTGTTGACAAACATGAATTTCCTCCCGACGTCACGATGTGAGACTCAGCATAACGGCGGTCTGCAGGTTGCGCCGTAGCCAAAATCAACCATTCTCAGTACCCACCGGAACCCATCCCACCTGCACGTATGATCCCGATCCGCCGGTACCCATCAAGAATCCGCGCCCTTGAGGCATCGGATGACCTTTCCACCTTCCGCGGACGAACCCTTCGTCCGAATCGGAATCCATCACCAGCAAATCTGCGTTTGCTTGCATCATTGTTGCTAGCAGGGGATCGCGTCCCGCCACGCTCATCCAGCCACCGAATTGACGGCTGTAGATGATGTGAAGTCCGACATCTTCGGCGGCGTTCGCCGCCTCCATCAACGGCGTGAACACGTGGTTGTAACCCGCCGGCAGGCGCTCGGCATCGTCGATCACCAGGAAGATCTCCGGGCCCGTCCAAGACTTCTCGAACGTGGCATCCATCGCCAGGTCAGCCTGCGGGAGCCGGTCAGCCAAAACCGTGCTGAGACGTTCGGCCAGCTGTCCAGTGGTGTCGGTGCGGTAGGAGAAGACCTCCACATAGCTGTCATCGAGCACCCGCAGCAGCTCACGACTCGGACTGATCAACCAGACCTGCGCCGACGGCCGGGTGTCGTCAGCAGCCCGCACCGCTTTCGATGAACCGGGCGCATAAACCCGGCCGATCTCGGACATGATCGCCGCACATGTCGTCGTGCGACCACATTGCCGGCTGCCCGTGACCACCAGGAACGGCGAGCGAGCGTTATCCAACCCCACTGGCAGCGAGAACTCGTTGACCGCCCACACCGCACCAGCATGGTTATGAGATGCGGCGGACTTGCGCAGCTGCGCGAGCTCGACGCGATTGGGAAGCTGGCGCACACGCGGGGCAGGCCGGTAACCCTCGGCCAGCTGGGACACCCTCGCCACCACGCTCTGTGCTTCGAACACCCGCTCTCCAGTTCCGCGCAACGCTGGGCGCGCCATCATGGTGTGCAGGCCGACCACATCCCACCCCTCTCGCAGATAGTTCTGCTGAACCATGCCGCGGCCCGGGCGGTTACTGGGAACCTTCTTGGCTTCCGAGGACTTCACCAGCCGCACGTTCGTCTCGTCAGCCTTCAACTCGATACGACCCTCGTTGAACAAGTCACGCATCTGGGGCGACAACTCCTGGGGCTTGCTCACCGCCACCACCACGTGGATGCCGAAGCTGCCACCTTCGCGGATCAACTTGTTGATCTCGTCGACGAGAACCTCTTTGCCGCGGAATGTCGACGCCTGATCGGTCAGGGCTGCGAAGTTGTCGATGACCAAATAGACATCGCCGAACCGGTCCTGGGCCACCGGATCGTCGGAGGCCTGCTCCCCCGCTTGCCGGCGCACAGCGGCTTTGCGGTTGCGGAACTCCTCCATCGAGGTCACACCCCACTCGAGGAATCCGCGACGACGCACGGTAAGCAGCTCCAGAAGTTCTGCCACAGTCCGTCGAATGGCGTCTTCTTCCAGCATGGTCGCGACCCGGCCCACGTGCGGGAAGTCGCGCACGCTCGCCGCCAGGGAGGTGCCCGACAAGGCCAGAACGTAGAACTGCACCTGTTCTGGCGTATGCGTCATCGCCGCGGCGCAGATGAGGTCCACCAGCGTGGTGGTCTTACCTGAGCTCTGTCCACCCAGCACCATCAAATTGCCTGTGCCATCTGCCAATAGGGGTTGCTGGTCCTGCTTGAACGGTCTGTCGATGACGCCGATCGGAAACACCAGGTCGGGCTGGGCAGCGTAGCGCTCGTCCCACGGTCGGCCCAGATACATCTCGACGACCTCGTCGATCGTGCTCGGCTTGTCCAACGGCGGACCGAACAACCGATGGGGTTCGAACGGAATCGCGCGGAGCTGGTCGATGATGACTTCACCGACCTTGGGCTTACGAATAGCGCTGTCGTCGTCGGAAGAGGACGACGGCGGGATGTCGGTCTCGACGAGCTGCGCCGTACCCTCGTCCACGGCGGGCTCGTCGACAATGATCGGTGCCACCGTGAACAGCTGCGGCTCAAAGTATTCCAGCGAGCTCGTCGACAGATCGGTATCGCCGTCGTCATCCTTGACCGCGCCGGGTTTGCGGTAGTCGCGCCACATGTACTCGAACTGAATCTTGGTCAGATCGTCCGTCAGCCCGACACGCAGATAGCCCAGTCCCTTCTTGTTCGGCAGGTTCGCCGACGCCGGCACTCCGGACGCAGCTGCACTGGCCGTTGAGTCGGTTCGCAGAGCCAGCCGATACCGAATGTTGGTCGTCAGCTTGTCAGCTCGGGAGTCCACTTCCTGGCTGGCCAGCAGAAGATGGACCCACAGCGAGCGGCCCTGGCGCACGATCTGGTCGAAGATGACCGGCAAGTTCGGGTCCATCTTGAAGCCCTCGGTGAACTCGTCGACCACAACGAACAATCGAGGCATCGGATCCAGCTGAGGACCGTTAGGGTTGCGGGCCGCGTCGGCTCGACGGCGGTTGTAGTCCTCCGCATCTCCGGCATTGATGTCATCGCACATCTTCTTGCGTCGGGCGATCTCGCCGAACAGGGCGTCGACGAACCGGCCCAGCTGCGTTTGGTCATCTTCAAGGTCGGTCATCACACATGACACGTGAGGTGCACCGAAAAACGGCTTCACACCCGCCCCGCCCTTGAAGTCAGCCAGAACCAGCTGCAAAATCTCCGGCGAGTGACCCAGAATCAAACTGAGCAGGAACGTTTTCAGGCCCTCGGTCTTGCCGGACCCTGTTGTGCCGACCATGATTCCGTGTGGGCCAGCGGCAGTCTCCTTGATGTCGAGTGTGAGCAGCTCCCCGGTGTCTGCTCGCGTGCCATACGGGGCGATCATCCGGTCCTCGGACAAGATGTCTCTGCGCGAACCCCACAACGCGTTGAAGTTGATGTTCGCGGGGTCATCAATGTCGTAGTAGCTGAGGATGTCGCGAGCCGGCCCGTTGCTCGGATCCTCAGCGACATCGATCATTTCGTACGCCTGAGAGAGCCGCTGCCGCGCCATGCCAAGCGCGAAATTCTCTGCCTCTTCCCGGTTCATCTGGTCGGCGCGGGCGAAGAATGTCGGCTCGTTGTCGAGTTCGGGGGCGAAGGTGTTGAGATCGCGCGGGACCGCGTCGACATCGCCGGTCGGACTCACCCGCAGCAGCCGCTGCGGATTTGCGCTCGTGGGCACCACGCCGCGTAGGTCGAATACCGTGACACCCGCGACACCATCAGGGTTGATCAACGAGCTCCACGTGGACCCATCGGACACGTCGCTGATGATGACTGTGTGCGGAAGCGGCTGGATCTGATCTTTGGCCGCGCCGTGGCGCGGATTGAACCGGTCGCGGCCCTGCAGAACAGCACCGTATTGCGCATCGTAGAAGTCCCGCACCGACGGGTAGACCATCCGCAACCCGCCGGCGGCGTCCTGGACGCGGTTGTCGGCGACATGGGGAAGCCACTTGAGCCAATCCCACTCCTCGACGTCATCGGTGACAGCGATCAGCTGCAGGTGATCGGGCCCATGAGAGAACACCATCTGGCACACAATGGCCCGCATCAACGCCAGCGCGCGCTCACGATCGCCATCCAGCCGCCAACCCGGCTCGACGAGCAGTGAAATCAACGCCGGTGTTCCATAGGTGACCTGCTGGGCGCGAACGAACTCCTGCAGCGCAACCCCGGTCGCGGGCTCCATCTCGATATCGGTGGGCATGTCGGCCGGCTCGGCGAAGGACACCGCTTGCGCCTGCTTCAACGACGTCATACCCACACCCACCCGAATGACGCCGAACCAGGTATCGCGTCCGGCCGGGCTGCGTTCCCACATCCTGCGTCCACCGAGTGCGGCTTCCAACGTCGACGTCGGCGGGTGATACCAGCGGAAGTTCTCATCCAGATCATCTGCGGCCCGGTCCGAGTCGCGCCGCAGGTCATCAAGTTTCACCATGAACTGGGCGCGTAGGGCATCCATCTTGCCTCGCGACATCTGGTTGCCCCCGCCGAACCGGCTACCGAACAGCATCGCGATGATGCCGCCGACCATCATGATCGGAAACAGCGCACCTACCCCGTTGAAGGTTCTTGCACCGCTAGCGAACGAGACCACCACGATGCCACCGACCAAGCCGATGACGCCGATGGCCACCACGACCAGCCACCACGGCTTGCCCTCGGGCACAGGTACTTTCAACGGAGCGAGCAGATTGATCTGCCTGGGCGTGATTTTGCGCGGGGCCTCAAGAACCGTTTCGCGACCAAAACTCTTTTTCACTTCGGCTGCCTCAATTCCCCTGGCTGCTGATCTGTCGGCAAAATGTCATGGGTTACCGCCGCATCCGCTTTCGACAACACCGGGCCCAGCGTCAACAACTTGAGAACCACCCACGGAGCCGGGATGGTCGCTGTGCCAAATCCCAGCGCGCGCTCTGTCTCCTGATCGCGGGGCACCCCGAAACGGGCACCCCACTCCGAGATGAACCACTGCGTTTCCACGGTTGCCGCGGCGGGATCGTTGCCCGTGGAGGCCACGTAGTTCGCCGCATCCGGCCCGAAGTACACCTTGTCGGCCAATGCGCCGGACGGATCAGGCTTGGCTCTGGCCACGACCCTGTCCACTTTGTCGGCCGCGATCGGCACCGTCGGGCCCGACACCAGCGACGTCTGCGCACGGCCCTCCCCGATCGTCTTCTGCCACCACCAACACGTAGCCGGGTTCGCCTCGGTGTCCACCAGCCGCAACCGTTGATCCGGATAGGCCGAGACATCCAAGCTGTCGGTGACAGGAAGGTCAGCGAGCGCGGGGCCGGCCAGGACCGGCATCCCCGCGCCCGTTCCGTTCGCGTTCTGCAAGATCTGCGCCACCACCGGCGAGACGGTCTGCATTCCGTTGGCCAGCACCACCGAGTACGTGAGGTCACCGCCGACCTGCGGAGTCGACACCACCGTTCCCACCGGGCCCGGGGCCTTCGGAAAGCCCGCTGGCTCACCGAGTTTGGGAATCATCGGCACCGACAGAGCCGATCCGACCGGGATCGCATCGAACAACGCCTTGCTCATCGGCCGCGCCGAGGAGATGTTGTCGGCGCTCACCCCCAGCGCCAGCAGGACCGGGCGCTGGGCAGGGTCAACCTTGGAGCGGCGGCCGTCGCGGATCAGCCACACACCGTCGTCATAGCGCAGCAGCACCGCATCCTGCGGGTCGAGCACCCGCCGGCGGTCAGATAGGTCAGGCTGACCGTCAATCACGGTCACAGTCACAGGCTCTGGGGCGCCGGCGCCGAACGCCTTCGTGACCGCATCGCACACCAGCCACGACGATTTGGGCGGCGAGGTCACAGCCAGCTGGTCCGGGGCGCCGGGGATACCCACCAGTGTTCCCCGCGGCCGCGACTCGATCTCACTGTTGCGGACCCGCACAGGATTGTCCGCAGATCCCGCGATCAACCGCGCCGACGCCAGATTCAGAACAGGACGCAAGGTGTCGCCGACCCGCACATACAGCGCGTTCGTGTTCTGGTCGGCAATGATCTTGGACTGCCCCGCCGATCCCGCTGGCCGCAGAAACGACCAAAACAAGGCACCCAGGCAGATCACCACCACGACGGTCGCACCGGCCAGATGAGCCATCGACTGCCTGCGATGCTGATCGGACTCCATACCGACATACCAGCGGGTCAATGCTGTGACGGCACGCCGCGCATTGAACTGGTGCGCGGTCACCTGCACACGAGTTGCATAGCCCAGCCCGCGGCCCCGCCACCGCGACCCACCTGAAGTCGCGTTCTGATCCGGTTCTTGCTGCTCAGCCACCCCGTCTACCTCCCCGTCCGCCCAGGCGAACGCATTCGCGTATCCCCAAACTAACGGTGGCCAGCACCCTCAACCACACCAAAATCCATCGAATCCCGCCCGATCACTGCGCCCAGTGACCGAGGCTGATCGGTGTCAGGCGACCCGCTTGACCACGATGGGGCCCGAGGGTATCGGCGAGTACTTCACTACCTCGCGCGAATTCGGCGCTTCAATCTGCATCGTCGGCGATACGGCCAGCGCCACATGCTCAGGAACGCCGGGCGCCGAGAAATTTTGCAGGATGATGTCCCCGGCTCGTATATCGCTGCGCGACACCGGCATACCAACACCAATCTGCTCATATGTCGTGCGCGGCAACGAAACCCCCGCACTCGCATAGGCCTTTTGGACCAACGAC
Source organism: Mycobacterium sp. IDUB_9 (assembly GCF_055419505.1). Lineage (NCBI taxonomy): Bacteria > Bacillati > Actinomycetota > Actinomycetes > Mycobacteriales > Mycobacteriaceae > Mycobacterium > Mycobacterium sp. IDUB_9. Next base: position 111,380 of record NZ_JBVAXU010000011.1, read on the forward strand.
GAGCAGTCCCAGACATCAGGACCATTCGCGCCCAGACGATACGGCTCACCCAGCTGAGCTTTGGCGAACGCAATGGCTCGCTCGATGGTCCCGTTGGGCGCGCGACCCTGGCCGAACAGTGCATTGACCTGCTGTTCGGCACCGGATGCGCCGCGGTGACCATTCTGGCCGCGGCCGAGTGAGGTTAGGCCGGCCAAGGCGTTGAGGCCGGGGATCCCGCCACCGCCACCGCCGGTGGGCATACCGCCACCACCACCGCCGAAACTGGGCATCCCCATCCCGCCCATCATCCCGCGGCC
>NZ_JBVAXU010000012.1:0-22021 GCF_055419505.1 Mycobacterium sp. IDUB_9
TTTGGCGGGTGTCGAGCAGGCGGTGGTGATTGCCCGGGAGGACCGTCCCGGTGACAAGCGCCTGGTCGGCTACATCATCGGGGCCGCCGTTCCGACTGCGGCACGTGCGATGCTGGCCGAGCGGTTGCCGTCTTACATGGTGCCCACGGCGGTCGTCGCATTGGATGGGTTCCCGTTGACCGTCAACGGCAAGCTCGACAAGAAAGCACTGCCCGCACCCGAGTATCACGATGTCGATGACTACCGGGCTCCGTCGACACCCGTTGAAGAGACCCTGGCCGGCATCTACGCCCAGATCCTCGGATTGGACTGCGTCGGTGTCGACGCGTCGTTCTTCGAGTTGGGCGGAGACAGCATCCTGTCGATGCAGGTGGCCTCACGCGCCCGCGCGGCAGGCCTGGTGTGCCGCCCCCGGGACATTTTCGTCCAGCAGACCGTGGCCCGCCTGGCTCAGGTGGTCGAGACGACCGGTGCGGCGGCCGGGCCGGCCGATGAGGGTCTGGGGCCGGTGGCAGCGACCCCGATCATGCACTGGCTGAAGGGTCTGGAGCGCTCCGACGGGCCGATCGACCAGTTCAACCAGACGGTGCTGCTGCAGGCGCCCACGACTGCCACCGAAGTTGATGTCGTAAACCTGTTGCAGGTATTGCTCGATCGACACGGGATGCTCCGGTTGCGTGCCGAGGACGACGGTGCCGGCGGATGGTCATTGACGGTGCCCGAGGCGGGCGCGGTCGACGCGGCCGGATGCCTGCACACCGTGGATGTGCTGTCCGATGAAGCACTGGTGGCGGCACGGGCACGGTTGAACCCGGCCACCGGGGTGATGCTGAGCGCACTGTGGGTGACTTCGACGCATCAGCTGGCGTTGATCGTTCACCACCTGGCCGTGGACGGCGTGTCGTGGCGAATTGTGTTGGAGGACCTCAACATCGCCTGGACCCAACAGCTCGGCGGGCAACCGCTGTCGCTGCCGGATACCGGCACGTCATTCGGCCGATGGGCCGATCTGCTGACTCACGTTGCGGGATACTCGGGCGTCAGGGAACAGGCGCAGCTGTGGCGGCAGATTGCCGAGACCCCGGCAACGTTGCCCGCACCCCAACCGGAGGTCGATACCTATGCGACCGCCGGGCAGCTGTCGATGCTGCTGGACGCCGAGACCACTCGGATGCTGCTCGGCGAAGTGCCTGCCGCGTTTCACGCTGGGGTACACGACATCCTGTTGATTGCATTCGGTTTGGCGGTGGCTGAATTCTCGCGCGCCGGCGCCGCCCCGATCGCCATCGATGTCGAGGGGCACGGCCGCCACGAGGACATCGCCACTGACATCGACCTGTCCCGCACGGTCGGGTGGTTCACCACGAAATACCCGGTGGCCCTGAGCTTCGCTGCTGGTCTGTCCTGGGACCAGGTGCTCGCCGGTGACGCCGCGCTCGGCGCCGCGCTCAAAGAGGCCAAAGAGCAGCTTCGGGCCCTGCCAGACGGCCTCACCTACGGCCTGCTGCGTTACCTGAACCCCGAAGTGGATCTGGCGGGACCTGACCCGGCCGTCGCGTTCAACTATCTGGGCCGCCTGGGTGCGACCGCGGACGATGCGTCCGCCGATGTCTGGCAGCTCTGCGCCGACGGCTTCACGTTGACGAGCATTGCCGGCGCGGTGCCCACCTCCCTCGGGCACACCGTGGAGCTCAACGCGGCCACCATCGACACCGACACCGGCGCGCAACTGAATGCCGATTGGACGTGGGCGCTTTCGGCGCTCGACGACGAGCTGGTCAGCCGATTGGGCCAGATGTGGTTCGAGGCCCTGGCCGGCATCTGCGAGCACGTCCGGCGCGGTGGTGGCGGACTGACTCCGTCCGACCTTGCGCCCGCCGAGCTGAGCCAGCGGCAGATCGACGAGCTGAGCCGGCAGTACCGCGTCGCGGACGTGTTGCCGCTGACTCCGTTGCAGCAAGGACTGCTCTACCACGCGAGCAGCGCACAAGGCTCAGACGACGTCTACGCGATGCAGCTCGACATCGCGTTGCGTGGGCCACTCGATCAGAATCGGCTGCGGGATGCGGTCCAGATGGTCGCCGCGCGCCATCCGCATCTGGCGGCCCGGTTCTGCGAAGAGTTCGAGCAACCGGTGCAGGTCGTTCCCGTTGATCCGGTGGTGCCGTGGCGATCTGTAGAATTGGACGCCAACCACATTGAGATTCGGAACCAGATTCAGGAGATCTGTGCCGCCGAACGCGCCGCGGTCTGTGACCTCCGGAACGAGCCGGCTTTCCGTGGCGCGCTCATCCGTGTCGGAGACGACGAGCACCGATTCATCCTGACCGCGCATCACATCGTGCTCGACGGCTGGTCGATGCCGATCTTGTTGCGGGAGATCTTCGCAAGCCTCGCTGCGCAACGGCTGCCTGCGGCCCCGTCGTACCGCAACTTCGTCACCTGGCTCGGCGAACGGGATCGCGACGGCGCCCACGCGGCGTGGCGGGAAAGGCTGAGCGGCTTCGACACTCCCACGCTGGTCGGCCCAGCCGTCCGAGAGCGTCTGGGAGAACGAGGCATTGAGTCATTCCGGCTGTCCGAAGAGATCACCCGGGCACTCGGCGACCTGGCGCGGTCGCATCAAACCACCGCCAACGTGGTGTTGCAGGGCGCCTGGGCGCTGCTGCTCAGCTCGCTGACCGGCCAGCATGATGTCGCATTCGGCACGACGGTCTCGGGGCGTCCGGCCGAGGTCCTCGGCGCGGATTCGATGGTGGGCCTGCTGATCAACACGGTGCCGGTGCGGGCCACCTTCACGCCGGCAACCACCACCGCGGACCTGTTGGCTCAGCTGCAAGGCGCCCACAACGACACGCTCGAGCACCAACACGTGGCGCTCAGCGACATTCACCGCATCAGCGGCCAGGACAAGCTGTTCGACACCCTCCTGGTCTTCGAGAACTATCCGATCGACACCACCGCGCCGCTGGGCGTCGACGGATTGACCGTCGCCCAGTTCGATTTCCGCGAGTCGAACCACTACCCGCTGGCGGTGCAGGTGCTGCCCGGCCGCGAGATGAGCCTGCGCGTCGAATACGACACCGATGTCTTCGACCTCGGCACGGTCGAGGCGTTCGTCGAGCGGCTGACGACGGTTTTGGCGTCGATGACGGCCGATCCGCGCCGGGCTTTGTCGTCGGTCGACTTGCTCGACGAGGCTGCGCGGTCCTGCCTGGACGAGTGGAGCAACCTGTCGGCGTTGGCTGAACCGGCCACTGCGCAGTCGATTCCGTCTCTGTTCGCCGCGCAGGTTGGGCGTACACCCGACGCGGTGGCGGTCACCTTCGACGGCCGGTCGATGACCTACCGGGAACTCGATGACGCTGCCAACCGGCTTGCGCACCTGTTGTCCGATCGCGGCGCAGGCCCGGGCGAGGTTGTGGCGCTGCTGTTTTCCAGATCGGCCGACGCCATCGTGGCGATCCTGGCAGTCCTGAAAACCGGGGCAGCCTACGTCCCGGTGGACCCGTCCCTGCCGCTCGCACGCATCGTGTTCATGGTGGCCGACGCCGCGCCGATTATCGCGGTCACCACATCCGACCGGCGGTCCCGCCTGGACGGGTGCGGCGTTCCCGTCGTCGACGTCAACGACCCGGCGGTGGCCGGCCGACCCTGCACCCCACCCTCGGGCCCGGCACCCGATGACATCGCCTACATCATCTACACCTCGGGCACGACCGGCGTCCCGAAAGGCGTTGCCATCCCGCACCGGAACGTGCCCGGACTGTTCGGCTTGTTCGACACCAACGTGTCGTCGGGGCCGGGTCAAGTGTGGACGCAGTGGCACTCGTACAGCTTCGACGTGTCGGTGTGGGAGATCTTCGGTGCACTGCTACATGGTTCGCGTCTGCTGGTGGTGCCCGAACAGGTCGCCGAATCACCCGATGCGTTCCATGAGCTGCTGGTCGCCGAGCGCGTCACCGTGTTGAGCCAAACTCCTTCGGCGGCGGGCATGATCTCGCCGCAGGGTCTGGATGCAGCGGCGTTGGTGGTGGCCGGTGAGGCCTGTCCGCCTGAACTGGTAGAGCGCTGGGCCCCAGGGCGAGTGATGCTCAACGCCTACGGTCCCACCGAGGCGACGGTGTACGCGTCGATCAGCGCACCGCTGACGCCGGGGCCGGTGGTTCCCATCGGCAAGCCCGTGGCCGGGGGAGCGTTGCTCATCTTGGACGCCTGGCTGCGTCCGGTGCCGCCCGGGGTGGTCGGCGAGCTGTACATCGCCGGACGCGGTGTGGGCGTTGGTTATTGGCGTCGCGCGGGTTTGACGTCGTCGCGGTTTGTGGCCTGCCCGTTCGGGAGCGCGGGGACCGCCCCGGGCCAAACGATGTATCGCACCGGCGATCTGGTGCGGTGGGGCGACGACGGTCAACTGCAGTACCTCGGGCGCGCCGACGAGCAGGTCAAGATTCGTGGGTACCGCATCGAACTCGGGGAAGTGCAGGCCGCTCTGGCCGCTCTCGACGGAGTGGCACAGGCGGTGGTGATCGCCCGCGAGGACGACGCCGGCCCCGTGCGCCTGGTCGGCTACATCACCGGCCCCGCCGACCCGGGCCAGATCCGAATCCAGGTCGCCGAGCGGCTCCCGAGCTACATGGTGCCGGCCGCGGTGGTGGCGATCGATGCGGTGCCGCTGACAGTCAACGGCAAGCTCGACAGACGCGCCCTTCCGGTACCGGACTACACCGGCACCGATCGCTATCGGGCACCGTCCAACCCCATCGAGGAGATCCTGGCCGACGTCTATGCCCGTGTGCTGGGCTTGGATCGGGTAGGTGTCGACGATTCGTTCTTCGATCTGGGCGGAGACTCACTGTCTGCGATGCGCCTGGTCGCCGCGATCAACAGAACGCTGAAGGCCGGCATCGCGGTGCGCTCGTTGTTCGATGCGCCCACGGTTGCCCAACTGGCCTCCCACATCGGCGGGGACGAGGCCCAGTTGGAGCCGTTGGTGGCCGGTGAGCGGCCCGCGGTGGTTCCGTTGTCGTTCGCCCAGTCGCGGTTGTGGTTCCTGGATCAATTGCAGGGTCCGTCAGCGGTTTACAACATGACGGCCGCCTTCCGGCTCAGCGGCGCACTGGATGTCGAGGCGTTGCGCGCCGCACTTGCCGACGTGGTGGACCGCCACGAGAGCTTGCGGACGTTGTTCGCCGCGCCCGACGGCATTCCCCGCCAGGTGGTGGTGGCCCCCGGACAGGCCGAATTCGGCTGGGATGTGGTCGATGCCACCGATTGGACGGCGGCGCGTGTACAGGCGGCGATCGAATCCGCATCGCGGCACGCGTTCGACCTGTCCACCGAGATCCCTTTGCGGGCCCAGCTGTTCCGCCTGTCCGAGGACGAGCACGTGCTGGCCGCGGTGGTGCACCACATCGCCGCCGACGGTTGGTCGGTCACCCCTCTGGTGGCCGATCTGGGGGCGGCCTACACGAGTCGGTGCGTTGGGCAGGCACCCGGGTGGGCCGACCTGGCGGTGCAGTACGCCGATTTCACGTTGTGGCAGCGTGCCCAGTTCGGTGACCTTCAGGACGGGCACAGCCGGATCGCGGGGCAGTTGGCCTACTGGCAGAGTGTTCTGGCCGGGATGCCCGAGCGTGTCGCGCTACCCACCGATCGGCCCTACCCGTTGATGTCCGATCAGCGGGGCTCGACGATGGCGGTGGACTGGCCGGTCGAGTTGCAGCAGCAGGTGGCCCGGTTCGCGCGCGAGCACAATGCGACCAGTTTCATGGTGGTCCAAGCGGCGCTGTTGACGCTGCTGTCGAAGCTGAGCGCGAGTTCGGATGTGGCGGTGGGCTTCCCGATCGCCGGGCGCCGTGATCCGGCGTTGGACGAACTGGTCGGCTTCTTCGTCAACACCTTGGTCCTGCGGGTCGACCTCGCGGGTGATCCGACCGTCGGCGAAGTCCTGGCTCAGGTGCGCGCGCGCAGTCTGGCCGCGTTCGACCACCAGGATGTGCCGTTCGAGGTGCTCGTGGAACGGCTCAACCCGACTCGGTCCCTGGCCCACCACCCGTTGATCCAGGTGGCGCTCGCGTGGCAGAACATCGCCGGGCACGACATCAACGATTCCGCCGCCGGGATGGGGTTGGGCGATCTACAGGTTGCCCAGCTGCCGGTGGACACCCACACCGCACGAATGGATTTGAATTTCTCGCTCGCTGACCGCCGGACCGAGGCCGGCGAACCGGCCGGCATCGGCGGGACGGTGGAATTCCGCACCGACGTGTTCGACACCGACACCATCGCAACACTGGTCGCCCGCCTGCAGCGGGTCCTCACCGCGATGACTGCCGACCCGGCGGCGCGGCTGTCGTCGGTGGACCTGCTCGCTACCGATGACCATGCGCACCTGGCGGCGATCGGCAATCAGGCCACGCTGAACCGTCAGGCACCCAGGGCCGTGTCGGTTCCGGCGTTGTTCGCCGAACACGTGACGCGTATGCCCGCGGCCGTGGCGGTCACCTGTGGTGAGCGTTCGTGGACCTACCGGGAACTCGATGAGTCCGCGAACCTGTTGGCGCACTCGCTGATCGGTCAGGGTGCCGCGCCCGGCCAGTGTGTCGCGCTGCTGTTCAACCGATCGGCCGAGGCGATCGTGTCGATCCTCGCAATCCTCAAAACCGGTGCGGCGTATCTGCCGATCGATCCGTCGGTGCCCGATACGCGGCTGGATTTCGTGCTGGACGACGCCAGGCCGGTGGCCGCCGTCACCACTGCCGATCTGATCGACCGGCTGCAGGGGCGCGGCATCGCCGTCATCGACGCCGGCGCGACCGACGAACCCGCGACGGGCCATCAGTCGAGCAGTGCACTGCCGACGCCGGACGCAGACGACATCGCCTACTTGATCTACACCTCAGGCACCACCGGGGTGCCCAAGGGTGTTGCCGTCACTCACCACAACGTGACGCAACTACTCGAGACACTCGATGCCGGGCTGCCACACCCCGGCGTATGGCCGCAGTGCCATTCGCTGGCCTTCGACGTCTCGGTATGGGAGATCTTCGGCGCCCTGCTTCGGGGTGGGCGGGTGCTGGTGGTACCCGAGGAGATCACGGTCTCGCCGGAAGACTTCCACGCCTTGCTCGTCCGCGAACACGTCGACGTGCTCACCCAGACACCCTCGGCGGTACGGGTGTTGCCGACCGAGGGCTTGGAGTCGGCGGCGCTGGTCGTGGTCGGTGAAGCCTGCCCACCCGAGGTGGTGCAGCAGTGGGCTCCCGGGCGGGTGATGATCAACGCCTACGGTCCCACTGAGACGACAATGTGCGTGGCGATCAGTGAGCCTCTCGAACCTGGCCGCGGAGTGCCGATCGGCTCGCCGGTTCCCGGAGCCGCGCTGTTCGTCCTCGACCAGTCGTTGCGTCCGGTGCCGGCCGGTGTCGTCGGTGAGCTGTACGTGGCAGGCGCGGGCCTTGGATACGGCTATGTCGGCCGCACCGGGTTGACCGCCTCGCGGTTTGTCGCCTGTCCGTTCGGCGGTTCCGGAGCCCGCATGTACCGCACCGGAGACCTGGTGTGCTGGCGGCCCGATGGTCAGCTGGAATACCTGGGCCGCGCTGACGAGCAGGTCAAGATCCGTGGCTACCGCATCGAACTCGGTGAGGTTCAGGCCGCTTTGGCCGGGCTCGACGGTGTCGAGCAGGCGGTCGTGATCGCCCGTGAGGACCGTCCCGGCGACAAGAGGCTGGTCGGCTACCTCACCGGCACCGCGGATCCCGCCGGGATCCGGGCCCAGATGGCCGAGCGACTTCCGGCCTACATGGTGCCCGCCGCGGTGGTGGCGCTGGATGCACTGCCGTTGACGGTGAACGGAAAACTCGACACCCGAGCACTTCCCGCACCCGATTACCGCCAAAGCTCCAGGGATGGGGAGCGTTACCGGGCCCCGGCAGACATGGTCGAAGAGGTTCTGGCCGGCATCTACGCCCAGGTTCTCGGTCTGGAGCGGGTCGGAGTCGACGACTCGTTCTTCGACCTCGGCGGCGACAGCATCCTGTCGATGCAGGTGGTCGCCCGGGCCCGCGCCGCCGGCCTGGTGTGCCGCCCGCGTGATGTCTTCGTCGAGCAGACGGTGGCCAGGCTGGCTCAGGTAACCAGAGCGGCCGCCGGATCACACGGCCCGCTCGACGAAGGCGTCGGACCGGTACTGGCCACCCCGATCGTTCGGTGGCTGCAGGATGTCGAAGGCCCGGTCGACCAGTTCAACCAGACGTTGCTGGTGCAGGCTCCCGGTGGTGTGGCCGAAGCCGACGTCGTAACCCTGTTGCAGGCCTTGCTGGATCGGCACGCCATGTTGCGGCTGCGCGCCGCAGAAGAGGGTGCCGACGAGTGGTCGTTCACAGCAGCCGAACCGGGTTCGGTCGTCGCAGGTGAGTGCGTGCAAACGGTGGAGACACTGACCGACGACGCACTCGTGGCGGCACGGGCGCGCTTGAACCCGACCGCCGGGGTGATGCTGAGCGCGCTGTGGGTGTCCTCGACGACCCAGCTGGTACTGGTGGCTCACCACCTGGTGGTCGACGGGGTGTCGTGGCGAATCATCCTGGAAGACCTCAACTTCGCCTGGGCACAGCATCGCAACGGACAGGCGGTCGTGCTGCCGCCCGCCGGCACGTCATTCGCACGGTGGGCCGAACTGCTGAACTCTTACGCGAGCCACCCGGACGTTGTGGCCCAGGCGCAGCAGTGGCGGCGCATCGCGGCAGCACCCGCGGCGTTGCCCGCGATGCGCGCCGAAGTGGACACCTACGAAACCGCCGGCCAGTTGCCGGTGTCGCTGGACGGCGAGACCACCCGCATGTTGCTCGGCGCGGTACCGACGGCGTTCCACGCCGGGGTACACGACATTCTGTTGATTGCGTTCGGGCTTGCGCTGGCTGAATTCGCCGGCGCCGGTGGCGGTCCGATTGCCATCGACGTCGAGGGTCACGGGCGGCACGAGGACATCGCCGCTGACATCGACCTGTCCCGCACGGTCGGGTGGTTCACCACGAAATACCCGGTGGCCCTGAACTTCGCCGGTGGTCTGTCGTGGGCCCAGGTGGTCTCCGGAGACACGGCGTTGGGCGTTGCGGTCAAGAACGCCAAGGAGCAGCTTCGGGCTCTGCCGGATCCACTGACCTACGGACTTCTGCGCTACCTGAATCCCGACGTCGATCTCGAGACGGCTGACCCGACAGCCGGATTCAACTATCTGGGTCGCCTCGGTGGGGGATCCGCCGAGGCGACCGATGGGCTGTGGAAGATATCGGCCGAAGGCCTGTCGGCGACCGGTGTGACTGCGGCGATACCGATGCCGTTGACCCACGCCGTGGCCCTCAACGCCGGCACCGTCGACACCGATACCGGCCCGCATCTGCAAGCCAACTGGACCTGGGCGCTCTCGGCCCTCGACGAAGCCCAAGTCGGCCGCCTCAGCCAACTGTGGCTGGACGCGCTGACCGGCATCTGCGAGCACGTGCGAAATGGCGGAGGCGGTTTGACGCCATCGGACATCGCACCTGCCCGGCTCGGCCAGCGCGAGATCGACGAGTTGGCCCGGCAGTACCGGATCGCGGACATCTTGCCGCTGACCGCGCTGCAGCAGGGGCTTGTCTTTCACAGCAGCACCGCAGAGGGACCCGACGACGATCTGTATGTCGTACAACTGGACATCACCGTCGCCGGCGCGCTCAATGAGCACCGGCTGCGCGATGCGGTACAGGCAGTGGCCAACCGCCATCCACACCTTGCGGCCCGGTTCTGCGAGCAGTTCGACGAGCCGGTGCAGATCATTCCGGCCGATCCCAGTGCGGGTTGGCGGTATGTCGAATTGGGCGCGGCGGCAACCGAGGAGCAGATTCAACAGGTCTGCGCCGAGGAACGTGCCGCGGTCTGCGACCTTGCCCACCCGCCGGCCTTCCGGGTGGCGGTGATCCGCACCGGACTCAACCGCCACCGGGTCGTGCTGACCAATCACCACATCGTGCTCGACGGGTGGTCGCTGCCAATCCTGTTGCAGGAGATCTTCGCCGGCTACCAGGGACTTCGGCTGCCGGCCGCCACGCCGTTCCGCAGTTTCATCGAGTGGCTGGCCGATCGCGATGTCGCCGCCGCGCACGCGGCTTGGCGCGAGGTGCTGGCCGGCTTCGACACCCCCACCTTGGTCGGCCCGTCGCAGAAGTCCGGGCTGGGACGCCGTGGCGTGCGGGCGCATCGGCTGTCCGAACAGACCACGCGGGCGCTCACTGACCTGGCACGCTCACACCACACCACCGTCAACATCGTGCTGCAGGGCGCGTGGGCGTTGCTGTTGAACTCCCTGACCGGTCAGCGTGACATCGCCTTCGGCACGGTTGTCTCGGGGCGACCGGCCGAGGTGGCCGGCGCGGAATCGATGGTTGGCCTGCTGATCAACACGGTGCCGGTACGGGCGGACATCACCGCGGCGACCACCACCACCGACCTTCTCGACCATCTGCAAACAGCGCAGACCAGAACGCTTGAGCACCAATATCTCTCGCTCAGCGAGATCCATCGCATCACCGACCACGATCGATTGTTCGACACGCTGTTCGTGTTCGAGAACTACCCGGTGGACACCAGCGCCCTGTCCGGCGTGGACGACGGGCTGGAGATCACCGAATTCACCAGTCACGAATCCACCGACTACCCGCTGACGATGCAGGCCATACCCGGCGACGAACTCCGGCTGCGTCTCGAGTACGACACCGATGTTTTCGACCCGGCCGACATCGAAACTCTCACCAAGCGGATAGAAGCGGTCCTGGAGGCGATGACCGCTGCTCCAGGACGCCAATTGTCGGCGCTGGACCTGCTCGACGAGGTCGAGGGGGCGTGCCTGGCACGGTGGGGCAATCGGGCAGTGCTGTCCAACCTGGCGCAGCCTGCCTCGATACCCGAGTTGTTCGCAGCGCAGGTCGCACGTGCGCCGGAGACGGTGGCGCTGGTCTGCGGGGACCAATCCATGACCTACCGCGAACTCGACGAGGCCGCGAATCGGTTGGCACACCTGCTCGTCAGCCAGGGGGTGGGCCCCGGCGAACGGGTGGCGTTGATGTTCCCCCGGTCGGCCGAGGCGATCGTGTCGATCTTGGCTGTGCTCAAGGCCGGCGCCGCCTATCTGCCGATTGATCCGGCGTTGCCGGCGGCCCGGGTCGAGTTCATGCTGACCGACGCCGCTCCTATCGCCGCGGTCACCACCACGGCACTGATCCACCGGTTCGACGGACTGATGGTCTTCGACGGCAGCAATATCGGCGACTCCGCCGTAACGGCCCAGCCCAGCACGGCTTTGACGCCGCCGGCTCCGGACGACATGGCCCACATCATCTACACCTCGGGCACCACCGGGCAGCCCAAGGGAGTCGCGGTCACCCAGCGCAACGTGGCGCAGTTGTTCGACTCGCTGCAGATCGGCGTGCCGCTGGAGCCGGGACAGGTGTGGACGCAGTTCCACTCGTATGCGTTCGACTTCTCGGTGTGGGAGATCTGGGGTGCCCTGCTGCACGGCGGGCGACTGGTGGTCGTGCCCGATTCGGTGACCCGCTCACCGGAGGACTTCCACGCCCTGCTGATGCGTGAACAGGTCACGGTGCTGACGCAGACCCCGTCGGCGGTTAGTGTGCTGCCGGTACAAGGCCTGGAACGCACAGCGTTGGTGATCGGGGCCGAACCCTGTCCGCCGGCATTGGTGGATCGCTGGGCACCGGGACGCGTGATGGTCAACGTCTACGGTCCGACCGAGACCACGATGTGGTTGTGTGCCAGTACGCCTTTGGCGGCCGGTTCGGGGGCACCGCCGATCGGCTCGCCCACGGCGTGGGCGGCGTTCTTCGTACTGGACGAGTGGCTGCGCCCGGTGCCGGCAGGTGTGGTCGGCGAGTTGTACCTATCGGGTGCCGGTGTCGGCGTGGGGTATTGGCGTCGCACGGGATTGACCGCGTCGCGGTTCATGGCGTGTCCGTTCGGAGAGCCCGGGTCGCGCATGTACCGCACCGGCGATCTGGTGCGCTGGCGCGCCGACGGACAGTTGGACTACCTCGGCCGCGCCGACGAACAGGTCAAGATCCGCGGGTACCGCATCGAACTCGGCGAAATCCAGTCTGCGCTGGCCGCACTCGGGGGAGTGGACCAGGCGGCGGTGATCGCCCGCGAGGACACGCCCGGCGACAAGCGACTGGTGGGCTACATCACCGGGACCGCCGATCCGCTCGAAGCGCGCGCCGCGCTGGCCGAACGGCTGCCGGGCTACATGGTTCCCGCCTCGGTGGTCGCTTTGGCGGCGCTCCCGGTGACGGTGAACGGCAAACTCGACACCCGGGCGCTGCCGGCACCGGACTTTCAGGACACCGGTCATTACCGCGCGCCGGCCGGCCCCGATGAGGAGATCCTGGCCGGAATCTTCGCCCGCGTACTCGGTGTGGAGCGGGTGGGCGCCGACGACTCGTTCTTCGACCTGGGTGGCGATTCCGTCTCGACGATGCGCCTGGTCTCGGCGATCAATGCCGGCCTGGGCACCGAGCTTTCGGTCCGAACGGTGTTCGAAGCGCCCACGGTCGCCGAACTGGCGGCGTGCGTCAGTGAACGAGCAGGGGGGCTGCAGCCGCTGGTGGCCGGTGACCGCCCGGCGGTGATCCCACTGTCGTTCGCCCAGAACCGGTTGTGGTTCGTGGACCAGTTGCAGGGGCCGTCCCCGGTGTACAACATGCCGGTCGGTCTGCAACTGCACGGGCGCCTGGACGCCGACGCGTTGGGTGCGGCGCTCGGCGATGTGGTAGCTCGTCACGAGAGCCTGCGCACGGTGTTCGATGCACCGGATGGATCACCTCAGCAGGTTGTGACTTCCGCCGACACCGTCGACTTCGGTTGGGACGTCGTCGATGCGGGCGACTGGCCGGTCGGCGCCTTGGAAGAGGCCATCGGCGCCACGGTCCGGTACAGCTTCGACCTCGCTACCGAAATCCCCTTGCGGGCAAAGCTGTTCCGCGTCGCCGAGGACCAGCACGTATTCGTGGCGGTGGTGCACCACATCGCCGCAGACGGCTGGTCGCTCACCCCGCTGGTGCGCGATCTGAGCGTGGCATACGCCTGCCGGAGCGCAGGACAGGCACCCGATTGGGAGCCCCTGGCGGTGCAGTACGTCGACTACACGTTGTGGCAGCGCGCGCAGCTCGGTGATCTCGAGGACACCGCCAGTCCGATCGCCGCACAATTGGCCTACTGGGAAGAGGCGCTGGCGGGCCTCCCCGAACACCTGACGCTTCCGACCGACCGTCCGTACCCGCCGGTTGCCGACCAGCGCGGATCCACGCTGGCGGTGGACTGGCCTGTCGAGTTGCAGCAGCGAGTGAACGAGGTGGCCGGCGAGCACAGCGCGACCAACTTCATGGTGATGCAGGCCGCCCTCGCCGTATTGTTGTCCAAGCTGGGCGCGAGTTCCGATGTCGCCGTAGGCTTCCCGATCGCCGGACGCGGCAACGCAGCTCTTGATGAGCTGGTGGGCTTCTTCGTCAACAACCTGGTGCTACGGGTGGATCTGGACGGGGATCCCACGGTGGCGGAGTTGCTGGCCCAGGTGCGGACACGCACCCTGGCCGCCTTCGAGAACCAGGACGTGCCGTTCGAAGTTCTGGTGGAGCGGCTCAATCCGACCCGGAACCTGACCCACCATCCCGTGGTGCAGGTGGCGCTGGCCTGGCAGAACCTTCCCTGGCAGGACACCGGTCCCGCGGATGGGCTGAGCCTGGGCGATCTGCAGGTGACGCCGCTTCCGGTGGACACCCAGACCTCGCGCATGGACCTGACATTCTCCCTCGGAGAACGCTGGACCTCCGACGGTGAGCCCGCGGGGATCGGCGGGGCGGTGGAATTCCGCACCGATGTGTTCGACGCGGCCAGCATCGAGGCACTCGTCGCCCGGTGGCAGCGCGTGCTGGCGGCGATGACCGCCGACCCGACCCAGCGGCTCTCGTCGCTCGACCTGCTCGATGCGACCGAGCACACCCGGCTCGACGGCTGGGGCAACCGGGCGGTGTTGACCACGCCAGAGCCGGACCGGGCAGCCGTGTCTGTCCCCGCGCTGTTCGCCCGACAGCTTGTCCGCGCGCCCGAGGCGGTGGCGATCACCGTCGACGGCCGCAGCATGACCTATCTGGAACTCGATGAGGCCGCAAACCGGTTGGCCCACAAGCTGACCGCCCACGGTGTCGGCCCGGGGGCGTGCGTCGCGTTGCTGGCGGAGCGCTCATCCGAAGCGGTTGCGGCCATGCTCGCAGTGCTCAAGACCGGGGCGGCATATCTGCCGATCGACCCGGTACTGCCCGATGCGCGGATCGAATTCATGCTCGCCGACGCCGCGCCGGCCGCCGTGATCATCACCGCCGGTCTGGCCGACCGGCTGGCCGGGTGCGACCTGCCGGTGATCGATGTCAATGACACCGATGCCGCGCGTCCGGACGTCGACCGGGTCGCGGACACGCGCCGTGCGGAGCCGGGACCGGACGATGTCGCGTACCTCATCTACACCTCCGGCACCACCGGTGTTCCCAAGGGCGTGGCGATCACGCACCGCAATGTGACCGAATTGCTGGGGACGCCGGGCACATTCCTCGCCGGACAGACGTGGACGCAGTGGCATTCTTATGCTTTCGACGCTTCGGTGGAGGAGATCTGGGGCGCGCTGCTGCACGGCGGGCGGTTGGTGGTGGTGCCCGAATCGGTGGCTCGGTCACCCGAGGACCTGCAGGTCCTGCTCGTTGCCGAGAAGGTCGACGTGTTGAGCCAGACTCCATCGGCGGTGGCGATGCTGTCACCCGAGCGCCTGGGCGGGGTGGCGTTGTTGGCGGCCGGCGAGGCATGCCCGGCCGACGTGGTGGACCGTTGGGCACCCGGTCGGGTGATGGTCAACGCCTACGGCCCGACCGAGACCACGATATGTGCCTCCAGGACAGCACCTTTGACAGCTGGGTCGGGGGCGCCGTCGATCGGTGCGCCGGTAGCGGGTGCGGCACTGTTCGTGCTGGACGGCTCGCTGCGGCGGGTGCCCCCCGGCGTGGTCGGCGAGCTGTACGTGGCCGGCCGCGGCGTGGGTCTGGGATATGTGGGCCGGGCGGACCTGACCGGCTCGCGTTTTGTCGCCTGTCCGTTCGGTGGTTCCGGAGCACGCATGTATCGCACCGGCGACCTGGTGTTCTGGGACGCCGAAGGTCAGTTGCGCTACGTGGGACGCGCCGATCAGCAAGTCAAGATCCGCGGGTATCGCATCGAGCTCGGCGAGGTTCAGGCCGTGCTGGCCGGGCTGGATGGTGTCGAGCAGGCGGCGGTGATCGCTCGGACGGACCGGCCAGACTCCTTGCGGCTGGTGGGCTACGTGACCGGAACAGCGGAGCCGGCCAAGCTGCGCGCCCAGCTGGCCGAGCAGTTGCCGGCCTACATGGTTCCGGCTGCCGTCGTGCAATTGGCGGCGTTGCCGTTGACCCCCAACGGAAAGCTGAACACCCGTGCTCTCCCGGCACCGGAGTATCAGGACATCGACCACTACCGCGCCCCGGCGACCCCCACCGAGGAGATCCTGGCCGAGATCTACGCCCGCGTGCTCGGCGTGGAGCGGGTCGGGGTCGACGACTCGTTCTTCGATCTCGGCGGAGACTCGTTGTCCGCGATGCGTCTGGTCGCCGCGATCAACGCCGCCCTGGACACCGGTCTTGCGGTGCGGGTGCTGTTCGAAGCACCCACAGTGGCACAACTGGCGCCCCGCATCGGCGGAGAATCGACTCGACTGGATCCGCTGACGGCCGGCGAGCGGCCCGCGGTGATTCCGTTGTCCTTCGCGCAGTCCCGGCTGTGGTTCCTGGACCAATTACAGGGCCCGTCACCGGTTTACAACATGGCCACTGCGCTGCGTATCAGTGGAGTGCTGGATGTCGACGCGTTGGGCGTGGCACTGGCCGACGTGGTGGCCCGCCACGAAAGCCTGCGTACCGTCTTCCCGGCGGTCGAGGGAATTCCGCGGCAGTCGGTGATAGCGGTCGAGGACGCGCAGTTCGGTTGGGACGTGATCGATGCGACCGGTTGGACAGCGGAGCGGTTGCAGGCGGCAATCGGCGAAGCGGCCCGACACACGTTCGACCTCTCGACCGAAATTCCGTTGCGGGCCAGGCTGTTCCGCCTTGCCGACGACGAACACGTGCTGGCGGCAGTGGTGCACCACATCGCTGCCGACGGCTGGTCGGTCACTCCGCTGGTGGCCGATCTCGGGGTGGCCTACGCCGGCCGAAGCGCCGGCCAAGCCCCGGCCTGGGAAAGTCTGGCCGTCCAATACGTCGATTACACGCTGTGGCAACGCGCACAGTTCGGCGCCTTCGACGACAGCCAGAGCCGGATCGCCTCGCAACTGGCCTATTGGCAGGTTGCGCTGGCCGGGATGCCCGAACGCGTGGCGTTGCCCACCGA
This sequence comes from Mycobacterium sp. IDUB_9, assembly GCF_055419505.1. Classification (NCBI taxonomy): domain Bacteria; kingdom Bacillati; phylum Actinomycetota; class Actinomycetes; order Mycobacteriales; family Mycobacteriaceae; genus Mycobacterium; species Mycobacterium sp. IDUB_9. The sequence goes on from NZ_JBVAXU010000012.1 coordinate 16,498, forward strand.
TCGGCCCTACCCGCCGGCAGCCGACCAGCGCGGCGCCACGATCGCCCTGTACTGGTCGGCCGAACTGCAACAGCAGATCGCCCGAGTGGCTCGCGAGCACAATGCCACCAGCTTCATGGTGCTGCAGGCCGCGCTCGGAGCTCTGCTTTCTAAACTCAGCGGAAGTTCCGACGTGGCAGTGGGTTTCCCGATCGCCGGACGCCGAGACCCCGCGCTGGATGAGCTGATCGGCTTCTTCGTGAACACCCTGGTGCTGCGAGTCGATCTGGCCGGCGACCCCACGGTGGCGGAGTTGCTCGCCCAGGTTCGGGCCCGCAGCCTGGCCGCCTACGAGCATCAGGACGTGCCGTTCGAAGTGCTCGTCGACCGGCTCAATCCGACGCGCTCCCTGACCCATCACCCGTTGGTTCAGGTGGCACTGGGGTGGCAGAACGTGCCCGGGCAGGTTGGCAACGCGTCCGGTTCCGGGCTTGCGCTGGGTGATCTGGAGGTCAGCCAGATGCCGGCGGACACCCACACCGCGCGGATGGATGTGAGCTTCTCGCTGGCTGAACGTCGAACTCCGGCCGGCGGGCCCGCCGGTATCGGCGGGACGGTCGAGTTCCGCACCGATGTGTTCGACGCGTCGACCATCGAAACGCTGATCGACCGGTTCGAGCAGGTGTTGGTCGCGATGACCACCGATCCCAATCGGAGCCTGTCCTCGATCGACCTGCTCGATGCCGCCGAACATGCCCGGCTCGACGTGATCGGCAACCGGGCCGCGTTGGCCGGGGCAGCACGCACACCGGTGTCGGTACCTGCCTTGTTCGCCACCCAGGTCGCCCGGGCTCCGGAGGCCGTCGCGGTGACCTCGGACGGCCGGCCACTGACGTACCGCGGGCTCGATGAGGCCGCAAACCGGTTGGCCCACCTGATGATCGGGTACGGTGCGGGTCCCGGGACCTGCGTGGCCCTGCTACTGGACCGCTCGGCGGACTCGATTGTCGCGATGCTGGCGGCGCTGAAGACCGGAGCGGCGTATCTGGCGATCGATCCTGCGCTGCCCGCAGCCCGGGTCGAGTTCATGCTGGCCGATGCCGCACCGGTCGTCGCGGTCACCATCGACGGTCTGGCTGACCGGCTCGCTGGTCATCGCCTGCAGGTCATCGACCTTCACGATCCTGCGGTGGCCGACCAGCCGGCCACGCCGCTTCCCAATCCGGCGCCCGACGACATCGCGTACCTGATCTACACCTCGGGCACCACCGGTCTGCCCAAGGGCGTGGCCGTCACCCATGACAACCTGACGCATCTGGCCCGATCCACGCCGGAGGAACTTCCGGCGAACCAGGTTTGGACGCAGTGTCATTCGTATGCCTTCGACTTCTCAGTATGGGAAATCTGGGCCGCGTTGCTGGGTGGGGCGCGCCTGGTGGTGGTACCCGAGTCGGTCGTGAGCTCGCCCGACGATTTCCATGCCCTCCTGCTCCGCGAGCAGGTCAACGTGCTCACCCAGACGCCGTCAGCCGCCGGGGCGTTGTCTCCGCAGGGGCTCGAGTCGGTCGCGTTGCTGCTCGGAGGTGAGGCCTGCCCCGGAGAGGTGGTTGATCGCTGGGCACCCGGGCGGGTGGTCATCAACGCCTACGGACCCACCGAGATCACCGTGTACGCGTCGATGAGCGCGCCTCTGAAAGCCGGATCGGGCGCCGCTCCCATCGGAGCGCCGGTCGCCACGTCGGCGCTGTTCGTCCTGGACGAGTGGCTACGCCCGGTGCCGCCCGGAGTGGTCGGTGAACTCTATGTGGCCGGTGACGGAGTGGCGTGCGGTTATCTCGGCCGGTCAGGTTTGACCGCAGCCCGTTTCGTGGCCTGCCCATTCGGCGAGCCGGGGGAGCCCGCGACCCGCATGTATCGCACCGGGGATCTCGTGAGCTGGCGTGCCGATGGACAGCTGCAGTACCTCGGTCGGGCCGATGACCAGGTCAAGATCCGCGGCTACCGCATCGAACTCGGCGAAGTTCAGGCTGCACTGGGTGGGCTGGACGGCGTGGGGCAGGCCGTGGTGATCGCCCGCGAGGACCATCCGGGTGTCAAGCGACTGGTCGGCTATGTCACCGAAGTGACACCCGGGTCGGTGGATCCGGCCGTGGCGCGAAATGCGTTGGCCGACCGATTGCCTCCGTACATGGTCCCGGCCGCACTCGTGGTGCTGGAGGCGTTGCCGTTGACGGTCAACGGCAAACTCGACACCCGTGCCTTGCCGGCGCCGGAATACCAGGACACCGATCAGTACCGCGCACCCGCGACCCCTGTCGAGGAGATCCTGGCCGGTATCTACGCCCAGGTTCTCGGACTGGAGCGGGTCGGGGTCGACGACTCGTTCTTCGACCTCGGCGGCGACAGCATCCTGTCCATGCAGGTGGTGGCCCAGGCCCGGGCGTGCGGCGTGATGTGCCGTCCGCGTGACATTTTCGTCGAACAGACTGTGGCCCGGCTGGCGCAAGTGGTCGGGGTGACCAGCGGTGACGACGGCCCGGTTGACGAGGGTGTCGGTCCGGTGGCGGCGACCCCGATCATGCGCTGGCTGGAACAGGTGAACCGCGCTTGCGGCGCGACCGACCAGTTCAACCAGACAGTGGTGATCCAAGCCCCGCCGGGAGCCACCGATTCCGACGCCGAGTTGGTCTTGAGCGCCCTGCTGGACCGGCACGCCATGCTGCGCCTGCGTGCAGAGGACGACGACGCCGGCAACTGGTCACTCCTGGTACCCGAGAAGGGTGTGGCACGAGCACATCTGAATTCGGTCGACGTGCTGTCGGATGAGGCGTTGGCGGCAGCCCGGTCTCAGCTGAACCCGGCGGTCGGGGACATGGTGAGTGCACTGTGGGTGGCATCTACCCGACAGCTGGTGTTGACCATTCATCACCTGGCCGTCGACGCGGTGTCATGGCGGATTCTGCTGGAAGACCTCAACATCGCCTGGGCCCAGCATTGTCAGGGGCAGCCGGTGGCGTTGCCGACGACGGGGACCTCCTTCGGACAGTGGGCCGCACTGCTCGGTGAGCACGCACGCTCCGCCGCGGTGGAGGATCAGGCCGACGGTTGGCAACGAGCGTTGGCGACTCCATCCGTCCTGCCGGCCGTGCAGCCCGACCTGGACACGTATGCCACCGCCGGCCACCTCACCGCGTCACTGGATGTCGAGACCACCCGGGCATTGCTCGGCGAGGTCCCGGCAGCGTTCCACGCTGGGGTGCAAGACATTTTGCTCATCGCCTACGGGCTGGCGTTGACACAGTTCCTTGGAGTCACCCTGCCGGTGGCCGTCGATGTCGAGGGCCACGGCCGTCAAGAGGAATTGGCAGAACTGGCTGGCAGCGTCGACCGAAACATCGACCTGTCCCGCACCGTGGGCTGGTTCACCACCAAGTACCCGGTGGTGCTGAACGTCGCAGGCGAAGTCGGACGTCGTCAGGCCGGGCTGAGTTGGTCTGAAGTGATGGCCGGCGGTCCGGTACTCGGCCGCGTGATCAAAGACGCCAAGGAACAACTGCGTGCCCTGCCCGACGGAATGACCTACGGACTGTTGCGATATCTCAATCCCGACGTCGATCTGTCGGGACCCGACCCGACCATCGGATTCAACTACCTCGGCAGGCTGGGCGCATCCGGCGCGGCGCAGCAGGCGGACATGACCGGCCTGTGGCAAGTCAGCGTCGACGGGGCAGCGGTCGGCGCGACCGCGGCGGCCATTCCGATGCCACTCGGACACACCGTGGAGGTCAACGCCAGTACAGCTGAAACTGAATCCGGTCCAAGTCTTTACGCGTCGTGGACCTGGGCTCCCTCGGCTCTGGACGAGACGCAGGTCGGCCGACTGAACCAGCTGTGGTTCGAAGCTCTCGCCGGTATCTGCGCACACGTCCGCGGTGGCGGTGGCGGTCTGACTCCGTCTGACATCGTCCCGGCCGATCTCACTCAGCCGCAGATCGACGAGCTCAGCCAGGACCACCAGCTTGCCGACGTGCTGCCCTTGACACCGCTGCAGCAGGGACTCCTGTTCCAGGCCAACGCAACCCACGGCAATGGCGACGATGTCTACGCCATGCAGCTCGACATCACGGTCACCGGCCCGCTGGATCCGCACCGGCTCGGTGAGGCGGTACGCGCGGTGGTCGGTCGCCACCCGAACCTGGCGGCTCGGTTCGACAAACGCTTCGGCGAACCGGTGCAGGTCATCCCGGCCGATCCCAACGTGCCCTGGCAGTACCTCGAAATGGCCACGGACACAGACGTGCAGCGGTTGTGTGCGGATGAACGCGCCGCAGTCTGCGATCTGGCGCACCAATCGGCGTTCCGTGCGGCACTGATCCGTACCGCCGACAGCGAGCACCGATTCGTCATGACCTATCACCACATCGTGCTCGACGGATGGTCACTGCCGATCCTGCTGCAAGAGATATTTGCCGGCTACTACGGACAGCGCCTGCCGGCGCCCGCCTCCTATCGCAGATTCGTGACGTGGATGGCCGAGCGGGACGTCGAGGCTGCCCACGCCGCGTGGCGTGACGTGCTGGCGGGTTTCGCCACGCCGACACTGGTTGCCCCGAACCGGACCAGCCCGGGGCGACGGGCCACCGAGACGTTCCGGTTGCCCGCCGACACCACCCAGGCCGTCAATGAGCTCGCTCGCGCGCAACACACCACCGCCAACACTGTGCTGCAAGCAGCCTGGGCGCAGGTGCTGATGTGGCTCACCGGCCAGCAGGACGTCGCGTTCGGCGTGGCGGTCTCGGGCCGATCGGCAGAAGTGGCAGGTGCGGATTCGATGGTCGGTCTGCTCATCAACACCGTGCCGGTTCGGGCCACCATCACGGCGGACACCACCATCGCCGGCCTGCTCGACGAACTGCAACGCCGCCACGGTGACACCCTCGACCATCAGCATCTGGCGCTCAGCGAGATCCACCGCGCCGTCGGTCACGAGCAGTTGTTCGACACCCTGTTCGTCTACCAGAACTATCCGGTGGAGACCGTCGCGGCATCGATGGCCGATGGCCTCGCCATCACGGAGGTCAATGGCCGCGAATACAACCACTATCCGCTGACCCTGCAAGCCATGCCTGGGACGGAACTGGTTCTCCGTGTCGAATTCGACACGGACGTGTTCACCGCCAAACGCGTGAACAAAGTCGTCGGGCGTTTCCAGCGGGTGCTGGAGGCCATGACCGGAGAGGCACAACAATCGTGACTGCCGACGCCAACCGGCGATTGTTGTCGATGGATCTGGACGACGACGATGAGCTCGAGGAGCTGGACGAGTGGGGTAACCGGGCGGCACTAGCTGCACCGGTTGGGACGTCACACTCAATTCCGGCGTTGTTCGCCGCGCAGGTGGTTCGCGATCCCGGCGCGGTGGCCGCTTCCTTCGACGGCAGCCACCTCACCTACGGCGAGCTTGATCAGGCTGCGAATCGGTTGGCGCACTTGCTTGTCGAGCTGGGTGTCGGTCCGGGTCGGCGGGTGGCGGTGCTTTTTCCGC
>NZ_JBVAXU010000013.1:0-15385 GCF_055419505.1 Mycobacterium sp. IDUB_9
CGGAAAGGTCTTCATCTCGGCCCATTCCTATCTGCCGGGTCGAGTCAACACGAATGAGCGTTTGCAACAAGACCTTTCAAACGCTTTGAACGACTTCACGCTGTCCGGCACGCTTCTTTGAGCGCGGTTCACATATGGAGGATGACATGAGCATGAATCTTCGGGTGGCTGTCCAGTCTGTTCTGGGCCTGGTGGCGTTGGGTGCACTGTTGTTCGTGCCGGCAGGGACATTCGACTACTGGCAGGCTTGGGTTTTCCTGGCTCTGTACGCGGTCATGGCGAGCTTCTCGACCGTCTACCTGTTGAGGAAGGACAAGGCGGTCGTAGAGCGGCGCATGCGAGTAGGGCAGAAGGCGGAGTCGAGACCAGTGCAGAAGGTGGTCGTCCTCGTCATCGTGAATCTGTCCATTGCACTTCCGGTGTTCTGTGGCCTCGACCATCGCTTCGGTTGGTCCCCCGTGCCCACCGCCGTGTCGTGGATCGGCAACGCGATGTTCGCCATCGGCCTCGTGATCACGATATTCACGATCGTCCAGAACCGCTACGCGTCAGCCAACATCACCGTGGAGTCGGAGCAGACGCTGGTCTCCACGGGCCTCTACGGGCTTGTTCGGCACCCGATGTACATGGGGGCGCTGCTCATGGTGGCGGGAATGCCGCTCGCGCTTGGTTCATGGTGGGGGCTGGCGGTTCTCGTTCCCGTCCTGACCCTGTACGCCTTCCGCATCCACGACGAGGAGAAGCTGCTTCGGCAGCAGCTCGCCGGATATGGGGAGTACACGCAGAAGGTGCACTACCGGCTCGTGCCCCTCGTCTGGTGACGGCGGAAGTGGATCGTCCGACAGCAGCATTTTCGTAGACCGGGGTCCGTCAGCAGACTCACCTCATAGCTCCAGCTGTCCATGTCCGACATCAGGCCCTGTTTTGAGGACTACCGCACCGAACTGTGTCCTGACGGTGCGGTAGTCCTCAGCCTTGCCGAACTACAGATCCCGTGATCGTTGACGGGATGTGTATCTCTGTTTCAATATCTCGCACCCTGGTGACCGCCGCGCAATTGTGCCGGTGGTCTGCCCGATTCCGGTGATCAAGCAAGATCTTGAAAGTTCGCTAATGATTGCAATCGCAAACTAATGTGGGCCGTCTTTCGGGCGGCATTAGAGGGCATTCGAGGCGTATGCCGCCAAGCCATTCTTCGCCACCCTGCGCCTGGGTCGCAGTGCAAAGTGATGTGCGTATGTTATTTGCTGCAGTTGCAAAGAACCGGAATTTTCCGTTGCCAGGGCTGGCCTCCTGGTGGTGCGGCGCAGTCGTACGGCCCGCGTATCGACACGGTCGACTTCGCTGGATTGAACTACATGGGCGTCATACCGATCCCACTGGGGCGAGAGTCATCTTTGATTGCAGTTCAGGGCAGGTAATATGATCCAACCAGCTCCCCCCGGCCATGGGCGCGTGCCGAGGCTGTGATCCGTGGTGGCAGCGCCAACACGCAGCGGTTCAGTCAGCCGGAGAGGAGGCGCTTGGTCGACCGAGCCGGCCAGTTCTCGTCCATTCGAAGGATGCTGATCTTATTTGCCTAAATTGGCGAGTTCGTCAACCTTGACTTCAGGCCGTCGGGCGCTGCAAGGTTGTTTTTCTCGGATATGCGATTCTCACGCCTGTCCGGAGGGAAGTCGATATGCTGACAGCTTGCAACCAGCGAAAGCATAGCTGTAGCACGCCACAGGAAACAGAGTCCAGAAGGCAGGGTACGGGGGCGGAATGGCCCTACTTCTGGATCCTTGAACGATCGTCACTGATCGATTTGACGAGGGGCAGGTGAACGTTGACGAGCAATCCAGCCTGTCGGCGGCCTCCGCCGAGGGTCCTGCAGGCCGGGCAGTGATGTCCGGCGAAGGAGCCCACAGGGTCAGTGCCCCTGCGGATAGAACGCCCGGGGAGTCCGCAGTACACCACGCGGTGGGAGATTCCAATGAAGATCGATGAACAGTCGCTGCCGGTAGAACCTGCGCAGGTCGACAAGTGCTTCTCGGTGAGGAGCCGCCCCCGCATGGTCCCCTCGGGGGCCGTTGAGGCGGACCAGGGTGAGGCGTTGTCGTGACTGCCGATTTGACTCGACGGTTGTCCGCGATCGATTTCTTGGATGAGGACGAGCACACCGAGTTGTTCGAGTGGGGTAATCGGGCGGCACTGGCTGCGCCGGCCAGCGGTTTGGCTTCTATCCCGGTGTTGTTTGCAGCGCAGGTGTCCCGCGCTCCGGATGCGGTGGCGGTGGCTTGCGATGGCCGGTCGATGTCGTATGCGGAGCTCGATGAGTTGTCGAATCGTTTGGCCTGCTTGCTGATTGCGAAAGGTGCGGGCCCTGGCCGGTGTGTCGCGGTGTTTCTGCCGCGGTCGGCTGACTCGATTGCGGCCGTCTTGGGGGTGTTGAAGTCGGGGGCGGCGTACCTGCCGATCGATGTGATGCATCCTGATTCGCGGGTTCAGTTCATCCTTGGTGATGCTGAACCGGTCGTGGCGGTCACGAGTTCGGAGTTGGCGTCCCGGTTGTCTGGCCGCGAGCTGGAGATCGTCGATTTCAGCGAGGTGGGTCATCACCCCGGGTGCAGGCAGCTGGAGTTGCCGGCGCCGTCGGCTGACGAGGTCGCGTATCTGATCTACACCTCGGGGACCACAGGTGTGCCGAAGGGCGTGGCGATCACCCAACGCAACGTGGTCCAGCTGTTGGACACGTTGGATGCCGAGTTGGGGCTGTCGGGTCAGGTTTGGACGCAGTGTCATTCGTTGGCGTTCGACTATTCGGTGTGGGAGATCTGGGGGGCACTGCTGTATGGCGGCCGGTTGGTGGTGGTGTCCGAGGCGGTGACGCGGGCTCCGGAGGAACTCTATGCCTTGCTGGCTACCGAGCAGGTCACCATGTTCAGCCAGACGCCGTCGGCGTTCTACGCGCTGCAAGCTGTGGAAGCGCTGCAGCCCGGGCCGGGTCAGTTGAAGTTGGAGACGGTGGTCTTTGGCGGGGAAGCGCTTGAGCCGCAGCGCCTTCGGACCTGGCTGGATCGTCACCCTGGCTCGCCGCGCTTGATCAACATGTATGGGATCACCGAGACGACGGTGCACGCCTCGTTTCGGGAGATCGTGGCGGGCGATGCTGAGGGCAGCGTCAGTCCGATCGGGGTGCCCTTGGCCCATCTCGGGTTTTTCGTGCTGGATTCGTCGTTGCAGCCGGTGCCGGTTGGCGTGTTGGGTGAGCTGTATGTGGTGGGCGCTGGTTTGGGATGTGGGTACTGGCGCCGCGGCGGATTGAGTGCTTCGCGGTTTGTGGCCTGCCCATTCGGTGGTGCCGGGGAAAGGATGTACCGCACCGGCGACCTCGCGTCATGGGACAGCGATGGGCAGTTGCGGTACCTGGGACGTGCTGATGAGCAGGTCAAGATCCGCGGGTATCGCATCGAGTTGGGTGAAATCCAGTCTGCCCTGGCAGATCTGGACGGAGTGAGGCAAGCCGAGGTCATCGCCCGGGAAGATCGACCTGGGGACAAACGCCTGGTCGGTTACATCACCGGCACCGCGGACCCGGCCACTGTTCGTTCCGCATTGTCGCAGCGGTTGCCGAGTTATATGGTGCCTGCGGCGGTAGTGCTGCTCGATGCGTTGCCTCTGACGGTCAACGGCAAACTCGACAAGCGCGCCCTGCCCGCACCGGACTACGTCAACGGCCAGGAATATCGTGCTCCGGGCACTCCGGCTGAGGACGTGTTGGCCGGCATTTACGCCCAGGTGTTGGGGTTGGAGCGGGTCGGGGTCGATGATTCGTTCTTCGATCTTGGCGGGGATTCGCTGTCGGCGACCCGGCTGATCAACGCCGTCAATGCCAGTCTGGGTGCTGATCTGGCCGTCCGGGCGGTGTTCGAGACGCCGACTGTGGCGCAACTGGCGGCCCGTGTCGGTGAGAGTTCGGGGCGGCGTGAGCCGTTGGTGGCGCAGGTGCGGCCGGATGTCATTCCCTTGTCGTATGCCCAGCAGCGATTGTGGTTCCTGGATCAGTTGGAGGGGCCGTCACCGATTTACAACATGGCGGTGGCGTTGCGGGTCACCGGGCATCTGGATGCCGACGCGCTCGGCGGCGCGCTGGCCGATGTGGTGGAGCGCCACGAGTCCTTGCGCACGGTTTTCCGGTCGGTGAAAGGAGTTCCTGAGCAGGTGGTGGTGCCTGCCGAGGAAGCCGACTGCGGGTGGCGAGTGATCGACGCCGACGGCTGGTCAGCAGCTGAATTGCGAGAAGCGATCGGAGCGATGGCCAACTATGTCTTCGATCTGAACAACGAGATCCCTTTGCGCGCAACCCTTTTCCGGGTGGCCCGGGATGAGCATGTCCTGGCCGCTGTGGTGCACCACATCGCTGCCGACGGCTGGTCCGTTGCTCCGTTGATCGCGGATCTGCAGTTGGCGTATGCCGGTCGGTCGGCGGGGCGAACACCGGAGTGGGCGCCGTTGCCGGTGCAATACGCGGATTACACGTTGTGGCAGCGCACATATCTGGGGGATCTGGGCGATCCCGACAGTCGGATCGCTGGGCAGGTGGCGTACTGGGAGCAGGCGTTGGCGGGAGTGCCCGAGTGCCTGGAGTTGCCCACCGACCGCCCTTATCCGCCGGTAGCCGATCACCGCGGTGCCAGTGTGGCGGTGTCGTTGCCGGCTGCACTGCACAAGCGGATCCGCGAGGTCGCGCGGGATCACAACGTGACCACGTACATGGTGGTGCAGGCGGCATTGACGATGCTGTTGTCGAAGCTGAGTGCGAGTTCGGATGTGGCGGTGGGCGTTCCGATTGCCGGTCGTGGCGATGCCGCGCTGGATCGGGTGGTGGGGTTCTTCGTCAACACGTTGGTGTTGCGGGTGGATCTGGCCGGTGATCCGACTGTCAGCGCAGTACTGGAGCAGGTGCGGCAGCGCAGCCTGGCCACTCTCGAGCACCAGGATGTGCCCTTCGAGGTGTTGGTGGACCGGCTCAAGCCGACCCGATCGCTGGCCCGTCATCCGCTGGTGCAGGTGGCGTTGGCCTGGCAAAACTTCTCCATCGACGCGGAGAGTGAGTCGACGTTGGGCGACGCGCAGGTTAGCCCGCTGACGGTCGACACACAGGTCGCGCGGATGGATCTGACGTTCTCGTTGGCTGAACGGTGGAATCAGGCCGGTGAGCCTGCCGGGATCGGCGGAACTGTGGAGTTCCGGACCGACGTGTTCGACGCGGCCGGCATCGAAACCGTCGTTGAGCGGTTGGAACGGGTCGTAGAGGCGCTGACCGCGGATCCGGCGCGGCGGTTCTCGTCGATCGATGTGCTGGATGTTGTCGAACACGCACAACTCGACGATGTCGGCAATCGTGCGGTGTTGACCGAGCCCGCCGTTCCCGTGGAGTCCATTCCGGGGTTGTTCGCCGTGCAGGTGGATTGTGCGCCTGAGGCGGTTGCGGTGAGTTTCGATGGCCGCTCGATGACGTATCAGCAGCTCGACGAGGCGTCGAACCGATTGGCGCACTGGCTGGTTGGCTACGGTGCCCGCCCGGGCGTGTGCGTGGCGGTGCTGGTGCCTCGGTCGGCCGAGGCTGTCGTTGCGATCCTGGGGGTGTTGAAGTCGGGGGCGGCTTATCTACCGATTGACCTGATGCATCCCAGGGCGCGGATTCGGTTCATGCTCGGCGATGCGGCACCGGTTGTCGCGGTGACGACCGGGGAGTTGCGGCCGCGACTCGACGGGAGCGGCCTGACCGTTGTCGACGTTGACGACACCGCCATCGAGACGCAGCCCAGTACGGCGTTGCGAGGGCCGGTTGCCGACGATGTCGCTTATTTGATCTACACCTCGGGGACCACAGGTCAGCCGAAGGGCGTGGCGATCAGCCACCGGAATGTGGCGCGGTTGTTGGGGACGTTGGATGCGGAGTTGGGTCTGGCGGGGCAGGTGTGGACGCAGTGTCATTCGTTGGCTTTTGACTATTCGGTGTGGGAGATCTGGGGTGCGTTGCTGTTCGGTGGCCGGTTGGTGGTGGTATCGGAGTCGGTGACGCGGGCGCCGGAAGAGTTGCTCGGTTTGTTGGTGGCCGAGCAGGTGACGGTGTTGAGTCAGACGCCGTCGGCGTTCTATGCGTTGCAGTCGGCTGATGCGCTGCAACCTGAACTGGGCCGTCAGTTGAAATTGGAGACCGTGGTCTTTGGCGGGGAGGCGCTTGAGCCGCAGCGTCTTCGAGCGTGGTTTGAAGGTCATCCGGGTTCGCCGCGGTTGATCAACATGTACGGGATCACCGAGACGACGGTGCATGCCTCGTTCCGGGAGATCGTGGCCGGTGACGTTGAGGGCAGTCTCAGCCCCGTCGGTGTGCCTTTGAATCACCTCGGCTTCTTCGTGCTCGATTCGTCATTGCAGCCAGCGCCAATTGGCGTGGCGGGTGAGCTGTACGTGGTAGGCGCTGGTTTGGGATACGGATACTGGCGTCGTGGTGGATTGACCGCGTCGCGGTTTGTGGCGTGTCCGTTCGGCGGTGCGGGTGCACCCCCAATGCGGATGTATCGGACCGGCGATCTGGCGTCGTGGGGAGCTGACGGGGAGTTGCGGTACCTGGGGCGTGCCGATGAGCAGGTCAAGATTCGTGGCTACCGCATCGAATTGGGAGAGATTCAGACAGCTCTCGCTGAGCTTCCTGGGGTTGATCAGGCGGCAGTGATTGCCCGTGAGGACCGTCCGGGTGACAAGCGCCTGGTCGGTTACATCACTGGCAGCGCGGACCCGGCCGCCGTTCGTGCCGCATTATCCGACCGCTTGCCCGGTTACATGGTGCCCGCGGCGGTAGTGACGCTCGATGCGTTGCCGTTGACGGTCAACGGGAAACTCGACAGACGGGCTCTGCCGGCGCCGGAATACGCCGACGTCGATCATTACCGTGCTCCCGCGACTCCCACCGAAGAGATCCTGGCCGGGATCTACTCCCAGGTGCTCGGGTTGGAGCGGGTCGGGGTGGATGATTCCTTCTTCGACCTTGGCGGTGATTCCCTTTCGGCGATGCGGTTGATCAATGAGGTCAACGCCGGTCTTGATACCGATCTTGCGGTTCGGGCGGTGTTCGAGGCGCCGACTGTGGCGCAACTGGCCGCGCGTGCGGGTGAGAGTTCGGGGATGCGTGAACCTCTGGTGGCCCGACAACGGCCGGATGTTCTGCCGTTGTCGTATGCCCAGCAGCGGTTGTGGTTCCTGGACCAGCTTGAGGGGCCGTCGCCGATCTACAACATGCCGACGGTGTATCGGATCACCGGTGGGTTGGATATCGACGCGCTCGGCCAAGCGCTGGCCGATGTCGTGGAACGCCACGAGTCTTTGCGCACGGTATTCCCGGCGGTCGATGGTGTGCCTCGACAGGTGGTGCTGCCGGCGGGACAGGTCGATCTCGGGTGGCAGGTGGTCGACGCCGTCGACTGGTCCCCGGACCGGCTACACGACGCGATTCGCTCGACAGTCGGATACGAGTTCGATCTGTCAGCCGAGATTCCTTTGCGGGCTGCCCTTTTCCGGGTGGCTGAGGGTGAGCATGTCCTGGTGGCGGTGGTCCATCACATCGCCGGGGATGGCTGGTCGATCGGTCCGTTGGTGCGTGATATCGGGGTGGCCTACGCGAGCCGGTGCGCGGGACAGGTCCCGGGCTGGTCACCGTTGCCGGTGCAGTACGCGGATTACACCTTGTGGCAGCGCTCGTATCTGGGTGATCCAGGTGATCCGGAGAGCCGGATCGCCGGCCAGTTGGCGTACTGGGAGCAGGCGTTGGCGGGACTTCCGGAGCGTCTGGGGCTGCCGACGGACCGCCCCTATCCATCGGTCGCCGACTACCACGGGGCCAGCATCGCGATGGAGTGGCCGGTCGAATTGCAGCGGCAGATCGCGCGAGCGGCGACTGAGCACAACGCGACCAGTTTCATGGTGGTGCAGGCGGCGTTGGCGGTGTTGTTGTCGAGTTTGAGCGGGAATTCGGATGTGGCGGTGGGCTTCCCGATCGCCGGGCGCAGCGACCCGGCGTTGGATGAGTTGGTCGGGGTCTTCATCAACACCCTGGTGCTGCGGATCGAACTCGACGGTGATCGGTCCGTTGCCGAACTGATGGCACAGGTGCGACGCCGCAGCCTGGCCGCCTACGAGCATCAGGATGTGCCGTTCGAGATGGTGGTCGATCGGCTCAACCCGGCCCGCAGTTTGACCCACCACCCGCTGGTTCAGGTGATGATGGCGTGGCAGAACCTGACCGGTCAGGACGAGGGCCAGGCTGCCTCACCGAGTTTGGGTGGTATGCAGGCCACACCGCTGGAAGCAGACACTCAGTCGGCACGGATGGATCTGATGATCTCGTTGGCAGAGCGCTGGAGCGCGGGTGAGCCGGCCGGCATCACCGGGGCGGTGGAATTCCGCACCGATGTTTTCGACGCCGCCACCATCCAGATCTTCATCGAGCGACTGACGCGGGTGGTCGAAGCGCTGACCGCCGATCCGTCGGAGACGTTGTCGTCGATAGATCTGCTGGAAGCCGGTGACCACGCCCGCCTCGACGGATGGGGCAACCAGTCGGTGCTGTCCGAGCCCGTGGTTGTGTCAGCGACGATTCCGGCAGTGTTCGCCGAGCAGGTGGCGCGGGACCCGGCTGCGGTAGCCGTGAGTTTCGATGGTCGTTCGATGACGTATGGGGAGCTCGATTGCGCGTCGAATCTCTTGGCATACAAGCTAGTTGAGCATGGTGCGCGGCCGGGTACATGTGTGGCGGTGCTGCTGACGCGGTCGGCGGATCCTGTGGTCGCGATTTTGGCTGTGCTCAAGTCGGGCGCTGCGTACCTGCCGATCGATGCGATGCATCCCGATGCGCGGATCGAGTTCATGCTGGCCGATGCCATGCCGGTCGCGGCAGTCACCACCTCCGAGTTGCGGACGCGGCTGGCGGGGAGGGACTTGCCAGTCATCGATGTCGACGATCCGGGTATCGGTGCGCAATCCGGCATTTCATTACCCGCGTCCAGCGCTGACGACACTGCGTACCTGATCTACACCTCGGGCACGACTGGCGTGCCGAAGGGAGTGGCGGTCACTCACCGGAATGTGGCGCGGTTGTTGGGGACGTTGGATGCGGAGTTGGGTCTGGCGGGGCAGGTGTGGACGCAGTGTCATTCGTTGGCTTTTGACTATTCGGTGTGGGAGATCTGGGGTGCGTTGCTGTTCGGTGGCCGGTTGGTGGTGGTGCCCGAGGCAGTGACACGGGCGCCGGAAGAGTTGCTCGGTTTGTTGGTGGCCGAGCAGGTGACGGTGTTGAGTCAGACGCCGTCGGCGTTCTATGCGTTGCAGTCGGCTGATGCGCTGCAACCTGAACTGGGCCGTCAGTTGAAATTGGAGACCGTGGTCTTTGGCGGGGAGGCGCTTGAGCCGCAGCGTCTTCGAGCGTGGTTTGAAGGTCATCCGGGTTCGCCGCGGTTGATCAACATGTACGGGATCACCGAGACGACGGTGCATGCCTCGTTCCGGGAGATCGCTGCCGGCGATGTCGAGGGAAGCGTCAGCCCAATCGGTGTGCCTTTGGGGCACCTGGGATTTTTCGTTCTGGATCGCTGGTTGCGGCCGGCGCCGGTTGGCGTGGTGGGTGAGCTGTATGTCGTAGGGGCCGGGTTGGCGGACGGGTATTTGGGTCGGGGCGGGTTGACCGCACTGCGATTTGTGGCCTGTCCGTTCGGTGGGAACGGCTCGCGGATGTATCGGACCGGGGACCATGCGTCGTGGGGTGCGGATGGGCAGTTGCGGTATCTGGGACGTGTCGATGAGCAGGTCAAGATCCGTGGCTACCGTATCGAACTGGGCGAAATAGAGTCCGCTCTAGCAGATTTGAATGGGGTCAGTCAGGCCGCCGTGATTGCGCGGGAGGAACGTCCAGGTGACAAGCGGTTGGTCGGCTATATCACCGGCACCCTCGATCCGGTAGAGGTCCGCGCGCGATTGGCCGACCGGTTGCCTGGGTACATGGTGCCGACTGCGGTGGTGGTGCTGGACAGCTTGCCGTTGACGGTCAACGGCAAGCTCGACAAGCGTGCCCTGCCGGCACCCGAATACTCCGACGCCGATCGTTACCGTGCCCCGGCTACTCCGGCCGAGGAGATCCTGGCCGGGATCTACGCCCAGGTGCTGGATCTGCAGCGGGTTGGGGTCGACGACTCGTTCTTCGATCTGGGTGGGGATTCATTGTCGGCGACCCGGTTGATCAACGCGGTCAACACCACCCTGGACGCGGACCTTGCGGTTCGTGCGGTGTTCGAGGCACCCACTGTGGCGCAACTTACGGCACGTGTCGCTGAAAGTTCGGGTGGCCGTGAGCCGTTGGTGGCACAGGTGCGACCGGATGTCATACCGCTGTCCTTTGCCCAGCAGCGGTTGTGGTTCCTGGACCAATTGCACGGTCCTTCACCGATCTACAACATGCCGATGATCTATCGGGTCAGCTGCTTGGACGTCGATGCGCTGCGCCGGGCATTGGCCGATGTGGCGGCCCGGCACGAGAGTCTGCGCACGGTCTTCCCGGCAGTCGACGGTGTTCCCCGGCAGCTGGTGATCCCTGCCGAGCAGGCAGATATCGGCTGGGAGGAGGTGGATGCTTCAGACTGGCCGGCAGACCAGCTGGCCGGTGCCATCGACACGGCGGTAAGGCATCCCTTCGATCTGAGTACCGAGATTCCGATCTGGGCAAGGCTTTTCCGTGTTTCTGAGAACGAGCATGTGCTGGTGGCAGTGGTCCACCACATCGCCGGAGACGGATGGTCCTTCGCTCCACTCGCCCGTGATGTGGCCGCCGCCTACGCAGCCCGGTGTTCTGGGCAGGCGCCGGAGTGGTCTGCACTGCCGGTGCAGTACGCGGATTACACACTGTGGCAGCGCGAACAGCTCGGCGAGCTGTCTGACCCGGCAAGCCGCATCGCCGGTCAACTGGCTTACTGGCAGGACGCCTTGGCGGGACTGCCCGATCACCTCGAGTTGCCGACCGACCGGCCGTATCCGACCGTCGCCGATCACCACGGTGCCGTCGTCGAGGTGGAATGGCCGGCGGAGTTGCAGCAGCGGGTGGCGCTGGTGGCGCGTGAGCACCACGCGACCAGTTTCATGGTGGTCCAAGCCGCGTTGTCAGCTCTGTTGTCCAACCTGAGCACCAGTTCCGATGTGGCAGTGGGTTTCCCGATTGCCGGTCGTAGTGATCCCGCCCTGGATGAGCTGGTCGGGTTCTTCGTCAACACTCTGGTGCTACGGGTGGATCTGGCCGCCGATCCCACCGTCGCCGAGCTCGTCGGACAGGTACGTCAGCGCAGCCTGGCCGCCTACGAGCACCAGGACGTGCCGTTCGAGATGTTGGTGGAACGGCTCAACCCGACCCGTAACCTCAGCCATCATCCGCTGATCCAGGTGATGTTGGCCTGGCAGAACTCCACTGTTTCCTCCGCTGCCGGGTCGGCTACAGGCGATGTTCACGCCGCGCCACAGCTGGCCGAAACTCACACCGCACGGATGGATCTGGTGTTCTCCCTCGGGGAGAGGTTCGACGCGGAGGGTGTTTCGGCCGGGATCGGTGGTTCGGTGGAGTTCCGGACGGACGTGTTCGATACCGAGACCGTCGAGGCGATGGTCGGGCGGCTGGGGCGGGTTCTCGCGGCGATGACCGCCGATCCCACACTGCGCTTGTCGTCGATCGATGTGTTGGACGCTGTCGAACATGTTCGTCTCGACGAGATCGGCAACCGTGCCGCGTTGATCCGTCCTGCGTCTCCTCAAATGTCGATACCGATGCTGTTCGGCGAGCAGGTGGCCCGTGTGCCCGATGCGGCGGCGGTGACCTTCGACGGCAGGTCCATGTCGTACCGAGAACTCGACCAGACCTCGAATCGGCTGGCGCATCTACTTGTCGGCTATGGTGCGGCTCCGGGTGAGTGCGTCGCGTTGTTGCTCAACCGGTCGGTTGAGGCGATCGTCGCGATCCTCGCGGTACTCAAGGCCGGGGCGGCGTACCTGCCGATCGACCCGGCCCATCCCGACGCCCGGATTGCGGTCGTTGTCGCTGCTGCCAAGCCGGTCGCGGCGCTGAGCACCGGCGGTCTGGCTGAGCGGCTGCGCGCGTGCGGGGTAGAGGTAGTCGATGTGGCCGATCCGCGGATCGGCAGCCAGCCGAGCACCGCATTGCCGGCGGTGGCTCCCGACGACATCGCGTACGTGATCCACACCTCGGGTACTACCGGCGTTCCGAAGGGAGTGGCCGTCCCGCACAGCAATGTCACCAGTTTGCTCACGTCGTTGGATATGGGGTTGCCGGCAGCAGGGGTGTGGTCGCAGTGGCATTCGTATGCGTTCGACGTGTCGGTCTGGGAGATCTTCGGTCCGCTACTGAGCGGCGGGCGGTTGGTCGTGGTGCCCGAGGCGGTGGCGGGTTCACCGGATGAGCTGCACGCGTTGCTGATTGCCGAGGGCGTGACGGTGTTGAATCAGACTCCGTCTGCTGCGGCGGTGCTCTCCTCGGACGGCTTGGAGTCGACGGCTTTGGTGGTGGGCGGTGAGGCCTGCCCGACTGAGTTGGTCGATCGGTGGGCGCCGGGTCGGTTGATGCTCAACGCCTACGGCCCGACGGAGACGTGGTATGCGTCGTTCAGTGCGCCTTTGAAGAAGTCTGAGGCAGCTGGTCCGAGGGTTGTCCCGATCGGTACGCCGGTACCGGGTGCGGCGTTCTTCGTGCTGGATCCATGGTTGCGGCCGGTGCCGGCTGGGGTGGTCGGTGAGTTGTACGTGGCCGGAGCCGGCCTTGCCAGCGGGTATTTGCGCCGGGGCGGGTTGACCGCGTCGCGTTTTGTGGCGTGCCCGTTCGCTGCGGGGCAGCGGATGTATCGCACCGGGGATCTGGTGTCCTGGGCGCCTGACGGGCAGTTGCTTTATCTGGGTCGGGCTGACGAGCAGGTGAAGATCCGCGGATATCGTATCGAATTGGGCGAGATCCAAACTGTCCTGGCGGATCTGGCGGGCGTGGATCAGGCGGCGGTTGTCGCGCGTGAGGACCGCCCGGGTGACAAACGTCTTGTCGGTTACGTGACGGGTGGCGCAGACCCGGCCGAAGTCCGCATCGCCTTGGCGCAGCGGTTGCCGAGCTATATGGTGCCGGCAGCTGTGGTGGTGCTTGACAGCTTGCCGTTGACGGTGAACGGCAAGTTGGATCGGCGGGCGCTGCCGGCGCCGGACTACACCGACGGTCACGAATACCGTCCCCCGGCAACGCTTACCGAGGAGATCTTGGCGGGCATCTATGCGCAGGTTCTGGGTCTGGAGCGGGTCGGAGTCGACGACTCGTTCTTCGACCTGGGCGGGGATTCGCTGTCGGCAATGCGAGTGATCGCTTCGGCCAACGCCAGTTTGGAAACCGAGTTGGCGGTGCGGGTGATGTTCGATGCGCCGACGGTGCGCAGTCTGGCCCAGCTTGTGGGCCGGGCCGAGAGCTCACAGGAAGTGGTTCCGGTCGAGGTGCTCAAGCCTGGCAACGGTGTGCCGCTGTGCTGTGTTCATGATGGCTTCGGCCTGAGTTGGTCGTATCGGGCGTTGGGACAGTATGTGGACGGCCCGATCATCGGGATCAATCATGTTCCTCCGGATGGTGAGTCCGAAGCAATCTCGATACAGAGTATGGCGGCGAGCTATGCCGACAGGATTCAGGATCTTCATCCGGCTGGGCCGTATCGGATTCTCGGATGGTCGTTCGGCGGCGTAGCGGCCCATGCGCTCGCGGTTGAGCTTCAGCGACGTGGATGTGAAGTGCAGCGCCTGGTGTTACTGGACGCCTTGTTGAACCCGAACAGATACTGGAATCGTCTGACCAGGGTTATCGCAACAAACCGAGCGGTTGTCGAAGGCTGGGTTCTGGACTATGTGCTGCGGACCAATGGCATTGGTGTTCCGATGCATTGGAGACCGTTGACGTATTCAAGGGTGGCCGGCATTGTCGCGCGACACGGGGCCAGTCCTCCCTCCAAACGGCTGACGGAATTCATGGCGCGAAGCGTCAGCTCGGGCCAATTGCTACTCCTCGACCATGCGCCCGATGTGTTCGCCGGCGATGTCGTGTTGTTTTCGGCTGCCCGTCCGCGATGCGAGGACACCGGCGGGGAAGGGATCAGGTCGCGGTTGGCGCGGTTGCGTAACCGCAGGGCTGCCCGATCGCTTCTGCACAATTGGCGCCCTTATGTTTCCGGCAAGATCACGGTGGTACCGGTGGGCTGCACACACTTCGAGATGTTCACCCCCGGATCGCTCGGTGGATACGTGGAACAGCTCAAGTCCGTTTTGGAAAGTGCCGTTCAAAGATGAGCAACGTACTCGATGTACTCGACCAGCGTGCGTTTGATCTCGGGCGGGCGATAGGAGTCACCAGCCGGCTGCAGAGTGTCTGGGTCTATAGCCGTCCGATCGACATCGATGGTCTGCGGCGGTTCCATGAACATCTTCGGCGAGGACGGTTGGCTCGCCGCATCGAGCAGTCACCCTTGCCGTTCGGCCGCCACCGCTGGATTGCATCCGATGGCTCATCCGACCTCGAGATCGTCGAGGCGGCGCGCCCGCGTGAAGAATTCGACGACTGGCTCGGTGAACAGGTCAACACGCCGCTGGATTGCGAGCACGGTCCCGGGTGGCACCTGGCGGTGCTCCCGTTCACCGAGGGCGGCGCAGGCGTGAGTTTGGTCGTCTCGCATTGCCTCACAGACGGCGTCGGGCTGTGCGGGGTGCTGGCGGATGCGGCACTCGGCCATGACGATCCGATCAGCTGGCCGGCTGCCGAATCGCGGGGGCGGTTCTGGGCCGTGCTCGAGGACGTCTGGCAGACGGTGCGCGACATCCCTGCCGTGGCCCGTGCTGTCGCCGCCGCTATCCGGTTGGCCCGACGCAGCCGCGCCGGTGCCGCTGCTGCCGGACCGACCATCACGCCACCGACGCCGCCCGGCGCCGACGAGCCCACCACAGTTCCGATGGCAACGATCTTCGTCGATGCCGATGAGTGGGACGCCCGAGCACAAGCACTTGGGGGGACCAGCAACTCGCTGCTGGTGGGATTGGCCGCCCGACTCGCCAAACGAGGGGGACGGGTCGGCCCCGACGGTTCGGTCGTCGTGGGAATGCCGGTCAATGTGCGCGCTGACGGTGACACTCGCGCCAACGCAATCGGCAATGCTGCCGTCACCGTCGACCCTGAACGTGCGCCGAAGGACTTGCGTGAGATCCGGGCCGCGGTCAAACAAGCGTTGATTCGCCACGGGGAGGTGCCCGACGAGGAGCATGCGGTGAATGCCATTATTCC
>NZ_JBVAXU010000014.1:0-1707 GCF_055419505.1 Mycobacterium sp. IDUB_9
TGTTGTTTGAGAACTCAATAGTGTGTTTGGTGGTTTTTGTTTGTTGTTTTTGGCCACATTCTTTTTCCCGTTTAGGGTGTGGTTGTTGTTTTTTGATGCCAGTTTGTTGGTGTCTTTTGTTTTGATCGGATTTTTCTGATTCGAATTCTGCCTGTCTTTGGATGGGAAGTTTTTGTTTGGAGAGTTTGATTCTGGCTCAGGACGAACGCTGGCGGCGTGCTTAACACATGCAAGTCGAACGGAAAGGCCCTTCGGGGTACTCGAGTGGCGAACGGGTGAGTAACACGTGGGTGATCTGCCCTGCACTTTGGGATAAGCCTGGGAAACTGGGTCTAATACCGAATATGACCGCGCACTTCCTGGTGTGTGGTGGAAAGCTTTTGCGGTGTGGGATGGGCCCGCGGCCTATCAGCTTGTTGGTGGGGTAATGGCCTACCAAGGCGACGACGGGTAGCCGGCCTGAGAGGGTGACCGGCCACACTGGGACTGAGATACGGCCCAGACTCCTACGGGAGGCAGCAGTGGGGAATATTGCACAATGGGCGCAAGCCTGATGCAGCGACGCCGCGTGAGGGATGACGGCCTTCGGGTTGTAAACCTCTTTCAATAGGGACGAAGCGCAAGTGACGGTACCTATAGAAGAAGGACCGGCCAACTACGTGCCAGCAGCCGCGGTAATACGTAGGGTCCGAGCGTTGTCCGGAATTACTGGGCGTAAAGAGCTCGTAGGTGGTTTGTCGCGTTGTTCGTGAAAACTCACAGCTTAACTGTGGGCGTGCGGGCGATACGGGCAGACTAGAGTACTGCAGGGGAGACTGGAATTCCTGGTGTAGCGGTGGAATGCGCAGATATCAGGAGGAACACCGGTGGCGAAGGCGGGTCTCTGGGCAGTAACTGACGCTGAGGAGCGAAAGCGTGGGGAGCGAACAGGATTAGATACCCTGGTAGTCCACGCCGTAAACGGTGGGTACTAGGTGTGGGTTTCCTTCCTTGGGATCCGTGCCGTAGCTAACGCATTAAGTACCCCGCCTGGGGAGTACGGCCGCAAGGCTAAAACTCAAAGAAATTGACGGGGGCCCGCACAAGCGGCGGAGCATGTGGATTAATTCGATGCAACGCGAAGAACCTTACCTGGGTTTGACATGCACAGGACGCCAGTAGAGATATTGGTTCCCTTGTGGCCTGTGTGCAGGTGGTGCATGGCTGTCGTCAGCTCGTGTCGTGAGATGTTGGGTTAAGTCCCGCAACGAGCGCAACCCTTGTCTCATGTTGCCAGCACGTAATGGTGGGGACTCGTGAGAGACTGCCGGGGTCAACTCGGAGGAAGGTGGGGATGACGTCAAGTCATCATGCCCCTTATGTCCAGGGCTTCACACATGCTACAATGGCCGGTACAAAGGGCTGCGATGCCGTGAGGTGGAGCGAATCCTTTCAAAGCCGGTCTCAGTTCGGATCGGGGTCTGCAACTCGACCCCGTGAAGTCGGAGTCGCTAGTAATCGCAGATCAGCAACGCTGCGGTGAATACGTTCCCGGGCCTTGTACACACCGCCCGTCACGTCATGAAAGTCGGTAACACCCGAAGCCGGTGGCCTAACCCCTTGTGGGAGGGAGCCGTCGAAGGTGGGATCGGCGATTGGGACGAAGTCGTAACAAGGTAGCCGTACCGGAAGGTGCGGCTGGATCACCTCCTTTCTAAGGAGCACCAC
>NZ_JBVAXU010000014.1:1805-3581 GCF_055419505.1 Mycobacterium sp. IDUB_9
GACACACTATTGGGCTTTGAGACAACAGGCCCGTTTTTCCCTGGCCCCTGTGTGGGGTGGGAGGCGTGTTGTTGCTCCATCTTTGGTGGTGGGGTGTGGTGTTTGATTTGTGGATAGTGGTTGCGAGCATCTAGCACGCAAAATGTGGCGCCGGCCTTCGGGTGGGTGCTGTTTTTGTGTGTCATTGATGTGCAATTTCTTTTGAAACTCATTTTTGGTGTTTGTGTTGTAAGTGTTTAAGGGCGCATGGTGGATGCCTTGGCACTGGGAGCCGATGAAGGACGTTGGAGGCTGCGATATGCCTCGGGGAGCTGCCAACCGAGCGTTGATCCGAGGATGTCCGAATGGGGAAACCCAGCACGAGTGATGTCGTGTTACCTGTATCTGAATACATAGGGTGCAGGAGGGAACGCGGGGAAGTGAAACATCTCAGTACCCGTAGGAAGAGAAAACAAAAGTGATTCCGTGAGTAGTGGCGAGCGAAAGCGGAGGATGGCTAAACCGTATGCATGTGATACCGGGTAGGGGTTGTGTGTGCGGGGTTGTGGGACCTGTTTTTCCAGTTCTACCTGACTGGAGGGTAGTGAGAAAATGTCGTGGTTAACGGAAGTGGTTTGGGATGACCTGCCGTAGACGGTGAGAGCCCGGTACGTGAAAACCTGACATCTGCCTTGAACAGTGTTCCCGAGTAGCAGCGGGCCCGTGAAATCTGCTGTGAATCTGCCGGGACCACCCGGTAAGCCTGAATACTTCCCAGTGACCGATAGCGGATTAGTACCGTGAGGGAATGGTGAAAAGTACCCCGGGAGGGGAGTGAAATAGTACCTGAAACCGTGCGCTTACAATCCGTCAGAGCCCTCCTTCGTGGTGGGGTGATGGCGTGCCTTTTGAAGAATGAGCCTGCGAGTCAGGGACATGTCGCGAGGTTAACCCGTGTGGGGTAGCCGCAGCGAAAGCGAGTCTGAATAGGGCGTATCCAATCCGTAGGGGTTGGTGTAGTGGTGTGTTCTGGACCCGAAGCGGAGTGATCTACCCATGGCCAGGGTGAAGCGCGGGTAAGACCGCGTGGAGGCCCGAACCCACTTAGGTTGAAGACTGAGGGGATGAGCTGTGGGTAGGGGTGAAAGGCCAATCAAACTCCGTGATAGCTGGTTCTCCCCGAAATGCATTTAGGTGCAGCGTCACATGTTTCTTGTTGGAGGTAGAGCTACTGGATGGCCGATGGGCCCCACAGGGTTACTGACGTCAGCCAAACTCCGAATGCCGACAAGTCCAAGAGTGTGGCAGTGAGACGGCGGGGGATAAGCTCCGTGCGTCGAGAGGGAAACAGCCCAGATCGCCGGCTAAGGCCCCTAAGCGTGTACTAAGTGGAAAAGGATGTGCAGTCGCGAAGACAACCAGGAGGTTGGCTTAGAAGCAGCCACCCTTGAAAGAGTGCGTAATAGCTCACTGGTCAAGTGATTGTGCGCCGATAATGTAGCGGGGCTCAAGTACACCGCCGAAGCCGCGGCAACGAGACTTGTTCTCGTTGGGTAGGGGAGCGTCCTGCATCCGGTGAAGCAGCAGAGTGATCTAGCTGTGGAGGGTGTGGGAGTGAGAATGCAGGCATGAGTAGCGAATAGGCAAGTGAGAACCTTGCCCGCCGAAAGACCAAGGGTTCCTGGGCCAGGCCAGTCCTCCCAGGGTGAGTCGGGACCTAAGGCGAGGCCGACAGGCGTAGTCGATGGACAACGGGTTGATATTCCCGTACCCGTGTATGTGCGTCCATGATGAATC
>NZ_JBVAXU010000014.1:3679-5547 GCF_055419505.1 Mycobacterium sp. IDUB_9
CCATTGTGCTAACCATCCAAAACCGTCGTGACCGATCCCTTCGGGGTGAGGCGTTGACGGGGCTGCGTGGGACCCCGGTGGGTAGTAGTCAAGCGATGGGGTGACGCAGGAAGGTAGCCGTACCAGTCAGTGGTTGTACTGGGGTAAGCCGGTAGGGAGTCAGATAGGCAAATCCGTCTGACATTAATCCTGAGAGGTGATGCATAGCCGTTTGAGGCGAATTCGGTGATCCTATGCTGCCAAGAAAAGCCTCTAGCGAGGACATACACGGCCCGTACCCCAAACCAACACAGGTGGTCAGGTAGAGAATACTAAGGCGTACGAGTGAACTATGGTTAAGGAACTCGGCAAAATGCCCCCGTAACTTCGGGAGAAGGGGGACCCCCATATCGTCAAGGCTTTTGCGGCCGGCAGCGGGAGGGGGTGGCACAAACCAGTGAGAAGCGACTGTTTACTAAAAACACAGGTCCGTGCGAAGTCGCAAGACGATGTATACGGACTGACGCCTGCCCGGTGCTGGAAGGTTAAGAGGACCCGTTAACCCTTCGGGGTGAAGCGGAGAATTTAAGCCCCAGTAAACGGCGGTGGTAACTATAACCATCCTAAGGTAGCGAAATTCCTTGTCGGGTAAGTTCCGACCTGCACGAATGGCGTAACGACTTCTCAACTGTCTCAACCATAGACTCGGCGAAATTGCACTACGAGTAAAGATGCTCGTTACGCGCGGCAGGACGAAAAGACCCCGGGACCTTCACTACAACTTGGTATTGGTGCTCGATACGGTTTGTGTAGGATAGGTGGGAGACTGTGAAGCTCACACGCCAGTGTGGGTGGAGTCATTGTTGAAATACCACTCTGATCGTATTGGGCCTCTAACCTCGGACCGTATATCCGGTTCAGGGACAGTGCCTGGTGGGTAGTTTAACTGGGGCGGTTGCCTCCTAAAATGTAACGGAGGCGCCCAAAGGTTCCCTCAACCTGGACGGCAATCAGGTGTTGAGTGTAAGTGCACAAGGGAGCTTGACTGCGAGACATACATGTCGAGCAGGGACGAAAGTCGGGACTAGTGATCCGGCACCTCTGAGTGGAAGGGGTGTCGCTCAACGGATAAAAGGTACCCCGGGGATAACAGGCTGATCTTCCCCAAGAGTCCATATCGACGGGATGGTTTGGCACCTCGATGTCGGCTCGTCGCATCCTGGGGCTGGAGCAGGTCCCAAGGGTTGGGCTGTTCGCCCATTAAAGCGGCACGCGAGCTGGGTTTAGAACGTCGTGAGACAGTTCGGTCTCTATCCGCCGCGCGCGTCAGAAGCTTGAGGAAATCTGTCCCTAGTACGAGAGGACCGGGACGGACGAACCTCTGGTATACCAGTTGTTCCACCAGGAGCACCGCTGGATAGCCACGTTCGGACAGGATAACCGCTGAAAGCATCTAAGCGGGAAACCCCCTCCAAGACCAGGCTTCTCACCCTTTTAGAGGGATAAGGCCCCCCGCAGACCACGGGATTGATAGACCAGACCTGGAAGCCCAGTAATGGGTGCAGGGAACTGGCACTAACCGGCCGAAAACTTACAACAACCAACAAACAACCAATGTTTGATGAGTTTCAGTAAGACACACATCTGTCTCGCAACCACACCACAAAACACACCCACACTCACTTTGTGTGCGGACGTGCAAAACCACGCCCCACCACCAAAACACAAAGAATTTGCTCTTTGGGAAACCACAAGAGAATAGAGTTACGGCGGTCCATAGCGGCAGGGAAACGCCCGGTCCCATCCCGAACCCGGAAGCTAAGCCTGCCAGCGCCGATGATACTACCCTGTCGGGTGGAAAAGTAGGACACCGCCGAACACAAATTAAG
>NZ_JBVAXU010000015.1:0-3504 GCF_055419505.1 Mycobacterium sp. IDUB_9
GGCCGCGGGATGATGGGCGGGATGGGGATGCCCAGTTTCGGCGGTGGTGGTGGCGGTATGCCCACCGGCGGTGGCGGGATCCCCGGCCTCAACGCACTGAACTCGTTGTCGTCCCTGCCGAGCTCGTTGACCGGGTCCGCACAGACCGGGCTTGCGTCGGCCAGCACGGCGATCGGCCAGCTGCCGGCCGGCCTCGGTGGACCGTTGACGCCGAATTCGAGTCCGAGGGAGGTGGCGGCACGGATCATCTGGGAGGCCCACCGGCGCAACTATTCTCGGGAAGAGACGATTGCCGCACTGTCTACGGCGATCCAGGAAAGCGGACTCAGCCCGAAGGCCAGTGGTGGCGGTGGGGCGTGGCACGGGATTTATCAGCAGGACACGAGCTATGCCGGCCGCGATGATCCGAACAGGAACATCGAGGGGTTCTTCAACCAACTCGATAAGAAGCGCGCCTCCGGCGGTGCGAGCCCCGACATTTGGAAGAACATTTTCTGGTTACAACAGGCACCCGCCGATTCGTCGGCTCAGATCAGTGTCCAAACACGCCGTAGCGCTTACCTTTCCGAGATCATGTCCAGGAAATCGGAAGCCGCGCACGTCTTCGACAGCATCATGGCGGCGTGATGATGCTGCTGCTGATGATGCTGCTGCCACCGCCGCCAAGGCGGTACTGGTCGCCCGGTTGGGGACCGCAGAAGAGCCATCGCAGGAACTGGCCCACGGTCGAGTTCCACGCCGCATTGCGGTCCAAAGTCGCTGCGAACTCCTCAAAATCCTCGGCCTGCCCGTAGGCGGGGTGGCCGATGGCGATCTCGTCGACGATGCAAATTTGGTCATCCCAGAATTCGGGGTCGCGGGGCGCTTTCAGTCGGAACCAGAGGTGTCGCCCCGGTCCGGTTGGCCATCGGTGGTCGACGGTTGCGAGCTCTGCGAGGTCCACTCCGCCCACATACTCTCCGTATTCGTTGAGTTTGGCACCGTAGGGCTGCTCGTATGGCATGCGAGTTGAAATGTCGAGTCGTCCTCGGCGGTGGAGAGTGCGCACGGCACGGTGAATGCTGACACGGTCGCTTCTCGGAGCGCCGAATTCGGCAAGGTCGAGTAGGTCGGCGGTGTACCACCGCCAACGTGCTCTCACCCTGGGGAAGTCATCATCGACTGGGCCAACCAATGCGGCGATTGTCTTCGTGCTGTACCAGTCATTGTCGCGGCGTTGGATCAGGGCATCGAGCACTCTTCTTTGGACCGCACCGATGCCTTTGGACACGGACCCAATAGTAAGTGTTGTCTTTTACATTTTAAGTGTTGCCAGACATGGTTTTAAGTGTTGCCAATGGCACGCGAACCGTCGGCGCGCTCGGCTTCAATAGAAGCTGCCCCGCTCCGTTGCACCGGCGCGGGGCAGCCAAATTGTCCCGTCGTCTCGCGAACTAGGAACCAAATGAGCATAGAACCGCATTCCAGCGGACAACACCCCGAGCCCACGAGTCCTGCCCCGCATCCGACTATGGCGTTGGCCTTGGCGGCTGGTTGCGCCCTGATCGCTGGTTACCTCACGGATTGGGAGACTGCCGTGACTGTGTTCTGCGCGGTGGTCTCACTGTTCGGTAACAAGACTGGCTGAGCGCGTCGTTCGTGCGATGCCGTCGGCTCGGGACGGGCCACATCAGATGTGCTGTGTGCGAGTCGCGGGGTGGTTGGCGATCGGGTGCCTTGCGAGGACGCTGATAGCTCGTACTTGTTCGGCAGGGGTTAGACAGCACCGGGGATTCGTGTCCGGCTACGGGTTCCGGTTGTGCACGCTGTCGCACCCATACGGCGTGTCGCACCGGACGCGACGATCCGGCCATACGGTCTATTCCATGCCCAACCGACGTGCCAACAGACGCCGTGACCTGCGCGTCCTCGCCGCCCTCTGTAGGAATCGCAGTCCGGCTCAAGAACAGGGGAGGGTTCGCGACTTTCGCGTCGGGCCCACGACTGTGGAGGAAGTGTCGTGAAGAATCTCGTGCTCCTGTTGCTCATGGCCAGTGCTCTCGCCTACTTGGCGCTGTGTGCGTACTGCATCGCTGCCACTGGCAGCACAGATGGTCTGGTCGGGATCGGAGGGGCCGCGATCACCGCGGTGTGTGGTGTGGTCATCGCCTACATGCGGCGCGACGACAAGGGGCAGGACAGCAGCGGCGACTGACGTGGTTGACCGGCCGCTCCCACCGGCGTGATGCCAACTGCCGCACCGTCGCACCGATTATTCGGCGCCGTGGAGCCGAAGTTCGTTGCGGATCCGGCAGGATATCCGCATGAGGCCAGAGGTATGGATTTCGACAACGACATCCGAGGTGACTTTCGAGAACAACACGCCCGGCGGCCAGTGGGAGCATGTCGGCACCATCGATACGGCCCAGGAAAGTGATCTCACCAAGAACCTCCAAGTGCTGCTCGGTAGGCGCAGGACCGCGCCGCGGATCCCGGGTTTCTATCTGAGCGGAGATCCGGAAAGCACCTGGGTCCAAGGCGTCAAGGAAGATCCCGCTGACCAGTCACCGTTCTGGATTGCCATCGACCCCTGGGGGACGATGCGAGCCTCGATTCACGGTGCCGCCGAGACGTACTTCGTCAGCAATGAGATGGCGACGGTGACCCGGTCGCTGGCCCGACGTACACCTGAGTCCCATCCCGGCCTGCGTGTGAAGTCCGTGATGATCGGCATCAAGGTCAAACGCAACGATTACGGCCTTTTCACCCCGCGAGTGCACGAATAACTGGGCTCTGTTGGTCGTCGCTGGTCGGCGGATATTCTGAAGCGGTGAGTGCCGGCGGCTATGTATCGCAGATAGACCGTGTGCTGGCTTCGGCCGTGTCGGTTTTTCCTGACCCATCTCGCGCTATGGAGTGGGTCGGGTTGGATCGGCCGACGATCGCGGCCGCGCCGGCCGACGGCGGCGGCCAGCTGGCCGAGTCGCTCGACCAGGCGACCGATACCTATGCGCGGATGACTGCCGAAACTGAAGCGGTGCAGGCGGCGATCCGTGAAGCCGCGGAGTCTGCTGCCGAGACAGCCCGACAGGCAGCGATCAATATGGCCTCGATTCGGGATGCCGCCCAGTCGCAGGGGCAAGCGATCATGCCGACCGAGGATCTTGAGACCGCGGAGCCGCACGATCTGAAGCTGCTGGTCGAGACGATGGACTCCAAGCTGGAAGCGGCACAGGATGTCCTCGGCACCACCCGTGAGAACTTCGAACGCAGCGCCGAGCGGCTACGGGCGACCTACCTATAGCTGAGCACGGCAGCAAAATCGTAGCTGCCGGATCTCCTCGACCAGCTGAACTGCATCTCCAGGCGTGACGCTGCGCAGATTTCGTGCATTCGCTCGACCCGGCAGCAAAACCCTTTGACAGCCGTTGCGGCGCACAACTGAGCCGTTTTGGGTGTGGTTGGGGGGTTGGTGTGGTGGTTAGTTTTGGTGGGTGAGTGGCGGGTCGGTTGGTGCGTATGTGG
>NZ_JBVAXU010000016.1:0-1658 GCF_055419505.1 Mycobacterium sp. IDUB_9
CCGCCACCGCCGGTGGGCATACCGCCACCACCACCGCCGAAACTGGGCATCCCCATCCCGCCCATCATCCCGCGGCCACCACCCATCGCTGACATCGACCGATAGGCCTGAGCCACCTGACGCAACCGCGCCGCAAACAACTTGTTCTGAGCCTTGGTCGCATCGATCTGCTGCTGCATCGCACCCAGCCGCTCATCCATCGTCGACACCATCAACCGACTGCCGGCCGGCGTCCCGGTCGCCGGCGCAATCGCCGCCGCCTGAGACCGCGCAGAATCCCGCACCCCCGACGCACCACCACGACCCTGCTCACCCGCAGAACGACCATCAGCCGCCGACGTGTTGGTATCCGCATCCAACCCGCTCACACCAGACCAGCCCTGCCGATAACCCCCGGCAGCACCCTCCACACCCGTCTGCAACCGACCACCCGACGGCGCCCCCGGCACCACCGGAGCGCCACCATCAACCCGACCCGGACCACCAAACTCCGGAAACAACCCCACCCCAGCAGACAACACACGATCGACCTGCGCCACATACGCACCAACCGACCCGGTCACGGGTAACCACCTCCCGTCGACGCCACATGCACATGGTCAAAGTGATTGGCAGTGATACCACCGCGGTCCCCCATGAGCTTCGGTCCGCCACCGCTGTCGATCTGCTGCCGCCAAATAGTGTGATCAACACCGAGGGATTCCCGGTTTGTCTGCAGGAACTCAACAACCCTGTTACCCAACGCAATACCGGCCGGGCTCGTCGGATTCGGAATCATGATGTCCAGCGCCAGCCCTTGCGGATGCCACTTCATCGAGTCGGGGCGGTAGCCACCGATCTCCTTGATCTCCGGGAACGCCGCCGACACAGCCCGATTGATACGGATAGTGTTGCGCTGCAGCCGGTCCTCAGAAGCTTTCCCCGCTGGCAAGGGACC
This sequence comes from Mycobacterium sp. IDUB_9, assembly GCF_055419505.1. Taxonomy (NCBI): domain Bacteria; kingdom Bacillati; phylum Actinomycetota; class Actinomycetes; order Mycobacteriales; family Mycobacteriaceae; genus Mycobacterium; species Mycobacterium sp. IDUB_9. The sequence continues at coordinate 938 of NZ_JBVAXU010000016.1, forward strand.
GTCGGCCAGAGTCCGGCCGGACGCGATCGCCGACACCGTTCGCGCAGACCCACCGTTGCGGCCGAGTGAGGACAAGGAGCTCAGTGCGCTCAGTCCGGGGATACCACCACCACCACCGCCGGTGGGCATACCGCCACCACCACCGCCGAAACTGGGCATCCCCATCCCGCCCATCATCCCGCGGCCACCACCCATCGCTGACATCGACCGATAGGCCTGAGCCACCTGACGCAACCGCGCCGCAAACAACTTGTTCTGAGCCTTGGTCGCATCGATCTGCTGCTGCATCGCACCCAGCCGCTCATCCATCGTCGACACCATCAACCGACTGCCGGCCGGCGTCCCGGTCGCCGGCGCAATCGCCGCCGCCTGAGACCGCGCAGAATCCCGCACCCCCGACGCACCACCACGACCCTGCTCACCCGCAGAACGACCATCAGCCGCCGACGTGTTGGTATCCGCATCCAACCCGCTCACACCAGACCAGCCCTGCCGATAACCCCCGGCAGCACCCTCCACACCCGTCTGCAACCGACCACCCGACGGCGCCCCCGGCACCACCGGAGCGCCACCATCAACCCGACCCGGACCACCAAACTCCGGAAACAACCCCACCCCAGCAGACAACACACGATCGACCTGCGCCACATACGCACCAACCGACCCGCCACTCACCCACCAAAACTAACCACCACACCAACCCCCCAACCACACCCAAAAC
>NZ_JBVAXU010000017.1:0-1363 GCF_055419505.1 Mycobacterium sp. IDUB_9
CTGTCGGGCTTCGGCTGATGCTTGATGGATCTGTGTCGGTTGATCCTTGACACTCTTGTGTTGTGGTTTAGGCCTGTGCGCTGGCGCGGAAGGCCCGTTTGTTTCTTACCCCGCCCGTGCTGGTTCGTGCAGCGGTCTTGACCAGAACGTCGCCGATATAGAACCGCAGGAGCTCGCCGTCGACGTGGACATCGCAACGGGAACCGGCGTAGTGCCGGCCCAGGCTCACCTGCTGCCACGACACACACACCACCCCATTGGTGGTGACCCGCCGACTCACCCAGTCCGAGCCTGCACGCTCAGCGCGCAGGCCCTCCACCGGCGCCATCGTGACCGCCTCGGTCGGGCTAGCGGTGAACCGCGACGCCGGGGTGGCCATCTGTAGGGCTTGATGCGGACGGTCGGTGTTGTAGAACACCACCCACTCATCGAGTGCTTCCTGCGCGGCCGTGAGATTTGTGAAAGGTACACGGCTACACAGAAACTCAGCACGCAGACTGCGGTGAAACCGTTCGATCTTGCCCGTCGTGGTCGGCGAACGTGGCTGCGTCAGAATGTGATCGATACCCTGCTGGCGGCAGATCGCATCAAAGAGCACCTCCACAGGCGGATGGTTGAACCGGCCAGTGAACACCTTGCCGTTATCGGTCAGAATCTGCCCCGGCGCGCCGTACCGTGCCAGGGCGGCGCGCAGCCCCTCGCAGACCGCGCGGGTGCGTTCACGGGCCATCACCGTGGCACACACGCACATCCGGGAATGATCATCAATGCCGGTCAATACCTTCGCTGACGTGCCATCAGCCAGCGGGAACCCGCCCACCACATCCATCTGCCACAACTCCATCGCCGTGGCCCGTTCCCAACGTTTCCACTTGCGTGCGCGTCGATCCCGCAGATTCGGATCAATCAGCTGCGCCCGCACCAACGCCCGATAGGCCGCCGACTCCGAGGGCACCGGCTTTACGCCCCGTTTGGCCAGTTCGAACACCAACCGCCGCGGCCCCCAATACGGGCGAGACCGGCGCAACTCCAACAGCCGGGCCTCGACCTCGGCCGGCATCTGATGCGGACACGACACCGGCCGATGCGATCGGTCGGCCAGCCCGTCCAAACCCTCGGCCTCATACCGGGCCAACCAGGCATGCAGCGTCTGCCGCGACACCCCGACCTTGCCCGCCACCTGCGAAATCGACAAGCCGTCACTGATCACCGCCAACACGGCCTGATACCTCTGCTCAGCCACGCTCAACTCCCTCATCTAGGGAGTGTCAAGGATCAACCGAAGCAGGTGTAAAGCATCAGCCGAAACACTGTCAGCCATCACCCGACATTGAAATGTCAGCCATCACCCGACGTCATACAA
>NZ_JBVAXU010000018.1:0-1030 GCF_055419505.1 Mycobacterium sp. IDUB_9
CCCCGGTGAACCGAAGGGGCACGCCACAAATCGGGTCGAGGTCAACGGCGCCCGACCCACATAGCCATAACCCACACCCGCACCGGCCACATACAACTCGCCCACCACACCAGCAGGCACCGGACGCAACCAGCCATCCAAAACGAAAAACGCCAAATCAGCCAACGGCCCGCCAATCGGGGACACCGCATTCTGGACATCAGCCGTAGCGATCTCACGGAACGAGGCATGCACCGTGGTCTCGGTGATCCCGTACATGTTGATCAACCGCGGCAACCCCGGATGCTCGGCCAACCATGGCCTCAACCGGGACGGTTCCAGCGCCTCTCCGCCGAACACCACCACCTCAAGCGCCAACCGATTCTCCGGCCGGGCGGTGTCCACCGAGGCCAACGCGTAAAACGCCGACGGGGTCTGACTCAGCACACTGACGTGTTGGTCGACGAGTAACGCGTGGAACTCTTCAGCCGAACGGGTCACCGATTCAGACACCACAACAAGGCGCCCACCATGGAGCAGCGCGCCGAAGATCTCCCACACCGAGAAGTCGAACGCCAACGAATGGCACTGCGTCCACGCCTGACCCGGCGACAACGCCACATCACGATCGATCGCATCCAACAACCGCGTCACATTGCGATGCGGAATCGCCACGCCCTTGGGCACACCCGTGGTGCCCGAGGTGTAGATCAGATACGCAATGTCGTCGGGCGCCGGCACCACCGACAGCGGAGTGCTCGGCTGCCCGTACACCGCACGGTCGTGAACATCGATCACCGTCAACCCATGTCCGTCGAGCCGATCTACCAGCTCGGCGGTGGTCACGGCGACGACCGGACGGGCATCGGCCAGCACGAATTCCAGCCGTGCATCGGGCACCGAGGGATCGATCGGAACATAAGCCGCACCGGTTTTCAGCACACCCACGATCGCCACGATCGCCTCCACCGAACGCGGAAAAAGCACCGCCACCCGCCGACCCGGACCGACACCCAGCTCGACAAGCAAGTGCGCCAACCGATTCGCAGCC
>NZ_JBVAXU010000019.1:0-741 GCF_055419505.1 Mycobacterium sp. IDUB_9
GTAGGTCTCGCGGTGTGTCTCGAACTCCTTGGTCGGCGCCGGGAACAGCAACCGGTTCAACGCCGCCTGGCGTTTGGACCCGGGCGCAGCCAACAACTCCTCATCCTCGACCGAGAGTTCCTGGATCGGCTTGGCCGGCCCACGGCCCTCAAGCGCCTTGGTGCGCAACGGTTCCGGCCACCCGCCCGGCGGGTCACCAAGCTCGCCGCGCAGAAACCCGATCACACTGTCGGGAATGTCGTATTTGGCCGGATCTGCGGCGAACTCCTGCGCACTGACCCCAGCCCCAACCAACGCCAACGCCAGATCCCCGACCACCTTGCTCGACGGGGTCACCTTCACCAACCGGCCCAACACCCGATCCGCGGCGGCATAGGCGGTCTCGATCTCCTCGAACCGATCCCCCAGCCCCAACGCGATGGCCTGCTGGCGCAAGTTGCTCAACTGCCCACCGGGAATCTCATGGGTGTACACCCGACCCGTCGGCGCGGGAAGACCGGACTCGAACGGCGCATACACCTTGCGCAGCGCCTCCCAGTACGGCTCCAGATCACACACCGCACTCAGCGACAACCCGGTGTCGAACGACGTGTGCGCCGCGGCAGCCACGATCGAGGACAACGCCGGCTGACTGGTCGTCCCCGCCAACGGCGCAGCCGCACCGTCGACCGCCGACGCGCCGGCCTGCCAGGCCGCCAGATACGTCGCCAACTGCCCACCCGGAGTGTCATGGGTGTGCAC
>NZ_JBVAXU010000020.1:0-680 GCF_055419505.1 Mycobacterium sp. IDUB_9
TCGACCGCCGACGCGCCGGCCTGCCAGGCCGCCAGATACGTCGCCAACTGCCCACCCGGAGTGTCATGGGTGTGCACATGCACCGGCAGATCAAACCGCGACCGCAACGCACTCACCAACAGATGCGCCGAATGCGGGCGCAACAACCCCGCCATGTCCTTGATCGCCAACACATGCGCACCCGCATCGACGATCTGCTCGGCCAGCTTCAAGTAATAATCCAGCGTGTACAGATTCTCGCCCGGATCAGACAGATCCCCGGTGTAGGACATCGCCACTTCCGCGACGGCCGTACCCGTCTCACGCACCGCATCGATCGCCGGACGCATCGACTCGACATTGTTGAGCGCATCGAAGATCCGGAAGATATCGATCCCGGTGCGAGTCGCCTCATCGACAAAAGCCGACGTCACCAACTCCGGATACGGCGTGTACCCCACCGTGTTCCGGCCCCGCAACAACATCTGCAGACAAATATTGGGCACGGCCTCACGCAGAGCGGCCAACCGCTCCCACGGATCCTCTTTCAAAAACCGCAGCGCCACATCATAAGTCGCCCCACCCCAGCACTCGATGGACAACAACTGCGGCATCATCCGCGCCACATACGGCGCCACCTTGAGCAACCCAGTGGACCGCAACCGGGTGGCCAACAACGACTGATGGGCATCGCGGAACGT
>NZ_JBVAXU010000021.1:0-541 GCF_055419505.1 Mycobacterium sp. IDUB_9
GCCATCAATTACTACTGCGTCGATCAGCGCGGCGTTTACGAGCAGGCCGCGCACTAACCGACTTTGGGAGCGACATGTCCAACCGCACGAGCGTCAAAAACCTCTTCCGCACCGGCGTAGCCACCTGCGCCGTCGCCGCCAGCCTGGCCGGAGCCGGCATCGCCGGAGCCGACGCCACCGACGACTACCCGATCCCCAACCGGATCCTGCGCACCCCCTGCACCGCCGAACAGATCATGGCCGCCGCCCGCGACGTCGAACCGGTCTACTACGAGCGCTACATGATCGACTACAACAACAAGCCCGTCGCCGATCAGCAAGGCGCCCAGGACCGCATCCACTGGTTCTTCTCCATGGACTACGCCGGCCGCCGCCAATACTCCGAGAACACCGCCACCAACGCCTTCTTCGAGAACATGGCCTGGCGCTGGCCGAACTGGGCCAAGCTGTTCTTCAACAACAAGGGCGTCGCCGCCAACACCACCGACGTCTGCCAGAACTACCCACCCAACGACATGTCGGTCTGGGACTGGCACTGACG
>NZ_JBVAXU010000022.1:0-370 GCF_055419505.1 Mycobacterium sp. IDUB_9
CGGGCCGCGGTCAAACAAGCGTTGATTCGCCACGGGGAGGTGCCCGACGAGGAGCATGCGGTGAATGCCATTATTCCGCTGTTACCCAAGCGGTTCCTCGGGGCCACGTCCCGTGTTGGTTCGCCCAATCAGGTCGGTTCATCCAACCTCGGTGTGGTCAACCCTGCTGCCGGCCGGGCCGATGGCACCGACGCCGACCACTTCGCCATCAAGGTTCTGCCCTATCTGGGGCTCACGGAAGCGATGCTCAACCGGTTCGGGGGAACGCAGTCGTTTCTCTCCGGAAGGGTGAACGGAAAGGTCTTCATCTCGGCCCATTCCTATCTGCCGGGTCGAGTCAACACGAATGAGCGTTTGCAACAAGACCTTT
>NZ_JBVAXU010000023.1:0-367 GCF_055419505.1 Mycobacterium sp. IDUB_9
CCAAACGCCAGGCGGCGTTGAACCGGTTGCTGTTCCCGGCGCCGACCAAGGAGTTCGAGACACACCGCGAGACCTACGGCGATACCTCCGGTCTGAGTGCCAATCAGTTCTTCTACGGGCTGCGCTACGGCGAGGAACACCGGGTCGAGCTCGAGCGCGGTGTGCAGTTGCTGATCGGTTTGGAGGCGATCTCCGATGCTGATGAGCGGGGTATGCGCACGGTGATGTGCATCCTCAACGGGCAATTGCGTCCGATCACGGTGCGAGATCGCAGCATCGCCAGTGAGGTCCCGGCCGCGGAGAAGGCCGACCGCAACAACCCGGATCATGTCGCGGCACCGTTCGCCGGTGTGGTCACCGTCGGTGT
>NZ_JBVAXU010000024.1:0-303 GCF_055419505.1 Mycobacterium sp. IDUB_9
GGAGCAACAACACGCCTCCCACCCCACACAGGGGCCAGGGAAAAACGGGCCTGTTGTCTCAAAGCCCAATAGTGTGTCTGATGATTTTCCGCAGATGCTTTCCCGCATCCCACGCTAAGTTTGTCGAGTGCACCAGACCCCCACCCACTACAGGTAAGAGGGCCATCCAACGAATCGCCTGAAAGCACAGCTGATCCCGCGATTTACGGGGCCGGCCCAGGTCTCGTGGTGCTCCTTAGAAAGGAGGTGATCCAGCCGCACCTTCCGGTACGGCTACCTTGTTACGACTTCGTCCCAATCGCC
>NZ_JBVAXU010000025.1:0-291 GCF_055419505.1 Mycobacterium sp. IDUB_9
GGCGATTGGGACGAAGTCGTAACAAGGTAGCCGTACCGGAAGGTGCGGCTGGATCACCTCCTTTCTAAGGAGCACCATTTTGATTCCCCCGCCCCCGCGACTGTGGGAGTAGTGCGGTTGGGATATTTCAGTCAGGGATCTGTAGTGGGTTTCTGGTGGGTGCATAGACAAACGTTGAGCCGGCGTGGGAAATCGCTGGTGATGAAACTGCTGAACACACTATTGGGCTTTGAGACAACAGGCCCGTTTTTCCCTGGCCCCTGTGTGGGGTGGGAGGCGTGTTGTTGCTCC
>NZ_JBVAXU010000026.1:0-275 GCF_055419505.1 Mycobacterium sp. IDUB_9
ACATACGGCGCCACCTTGAGCAACCCAGTGGACCGCAACCGGGTGGCCAACAACGACTGATGGGCATCGCGGAACGTCGTATCGGTGACCCCGACCGATGGGGTATCCCGCAGCCACGACGCGAACCGCTCTGGGCCCAGTTCGAACAATCTTTGTCGTGAGCCCGGCGCGGGTGTGGCAGTGAGGTCCAGGCGCGGGAGCTTGTCCTGTGGGTACACCGTCGACGGCCGCTCGCCATTGGGCTTGTTCACCGTGACATCGGCCAGATAATTCAA
>NZ_JBVAXU010000027.1:0-231 GCF_055419505.1 Mycobacterium sp. IDUB_9
GTAGGTCTCGCGGTGTGTCTCGAACTCCTTGGTCGGCGCCGGGAACAGCAACCGGTTCAACGCCGCCTGGCGTTTGGGCCCGGGCGCAGCCAACAACTCCTCATCCTCGACCGAGAGTTCCTGGATCGGCTTGGCCGGTCCCCTGCCCTCAAGTGCCTTGGTGCGCAACGGTTCCGGCCACCCGCCCGGCGGGTCACCAAGCTCGCCGCGCAGAAACCCGATCACACTGTC
>NZ_JBVAXU010000028.1:0-203 GCF_055419505.1 Mycobacterium sp. IDUB_9
TACGGCTCCAGATCACACACCGCACTCAGCGACAACCCGGTGTCGAACGACGTGTGCGCCGCGGCAGCCACGATCGAAGACAACGCCGGCTGACTCGTCGTCCCCGCCAACGGCGCAGCCGCACCATCGACCGCCGACGCGCCGGCCTGCCAGGCCGCCAGATACGTCGCCAACTGCCCACCCGGAGTGTCATGGGTGTGCAC